>JAETSI010000010.1 GCA_021769725.1 Oscillospiraceae bacterium
GTTTCAAGGCGTTACTCCATCATTCCACCTCTCGGATTATCAGTTCTCCTAATAAAGAAAACTTTTCACGTTCTTTTATTAGTGCCTAATCTTTTCAATTAGGAACGTGTCGCACCTCCATAGGTGTTACGCATCACTTTAACGACTGCCATAACTTATCAACCTTCCTCTGCATTTTTTCTGCATCATCATATGAATGCTCTTTTGCAATATTCACAGCAGTATTTGTGATATTCTGAAGTATTGCCATAATTTCAGGCGTAACAGATACGTTATCCTTATCTACAAGGTAACCTATATAAGCGCTTACCTTCATATTGTTTTCATCAGCCTTTGTTTTAACCTTATTCATCTGCTCTTCCGTAAAACGAATAGATGTATTGAATACTTTTTTATCTTTTTCTTGTCTTGAACTTCCCATATAGAAGCCTCCTTATACAATATTATGAGCATATTGTGGCATAACATTGTCCATGTACCTTATTATTTTTACATTCAGTACATTACCCCCAGCCAGCTCATTATTTTGTAGTACATTTTTTGAGAGAAAAAAAGTTTTTCCAAGAATTTTTTTGTAAATATATATAATTATTATTATAATAAAAGCTTTTATTTTTTCTCAACATAAAGTTGTTTTCGATTATTTTGATTTTCCATAGATATATTATTAATTTGATATCATGATTATGGTAATCAAATAATGCGAAGGGAGAATCAAAAAAATGTTCAACAATAGCCGATATTTGACTTGTGGAGTAGACAGTACAATCCCACTGGAATTACAGCTTTTCCTTTGGGAGTGCATCGATAGACTACCCGAGCCAAGAAACCATTTGCAGATCTTTGATCTGAAACCTGTAGGTTGTATGCAGAGTATCACTCATCGTTCAGAAGAACCTGAATATCACATGGAGTATCTCATACTGTCGGATGCTCCCATTACGGAAAAGCTGTACCTAATTGACGATGGAGAACACTTGACAATGCTACTTGCAAGTGAATATTGAAATGACTTTGCCGCTCCTTCGGGAGCGGCTTTTCTGTTTTATCCGTTCTTCAGGGGAGGTGGGAGCAATGGATATACTGGACGAGTTGATAGATAAGTTCGCTATGACGCTTGATTCTGAGCTTTGTAACAATGCTGATTATCTTAAGGCAACAGCACTGATCCATGAATTATCAAGAGAACTGACAGCAGAGCAAGCAAAAGAGCTTGAAGATAATTTAGGACGTCTCACATTAGCTGTGTTCAATGCTGGAATCCGATCTGGACTCAGGCTCGGAGCAAAAATTGCTGTTGGACTTATCAGTAGCGACAAATGAATATCAACAGAGAAGCCAGCCCTTCGGTGACTGGCTATTTTACGTTATTTACGGAGGTTAAAAAATGGAAGAAAACAAAATTTACTGCTCCAATTGCGGAGATCTCATTGAAAACGATGATTTCGACACGGTTAACGGTGAAATCGTTTGTACGGACTGTATCGAACATCACATTACGACCTGTGACAGATGCGGAGCGACTATATGGGAAGCTGACGCTTATGGCGATGAGTACACAAATCTCTGTCGCCACTGTTATGAAAATCACTATACTCGCTGCTCTTGCTGTGATGCCCTGCTCCATGAAGACGACGCATATCACTTGAACGGCTATGACTATTGTTCGGACTGCTATCACGACGAGGTTGACCGCAGTCGCTCGATACGTGATTACGGCTATAAGCCAGAGCCGATATTCTACGGAGATTCTGACCGATATTTCGGTATGGAGCTTGAAATTGACGGAGCAGGCAAGGACTCTGACAACGCTGATGATCTGCTTGAAATCGCCAATGTGAGTGATGAATATATCTACATCAAGTCCGACGGCTCACTTGACGACGGAATGGAAATTGTCTCGTACCCGATGACGCTTGATTACCATAAGAATTTCTGTTGGAAAGATATTATGAAAAAAGCTATATCTCTCGGCTACCGTTCGCATCAGACTTCGACTTGCGGACTGCACGTTCATGTCAATCGTGATTGCCTCGGAGAAGATCGTGGCGATCAGGAAGAGGTTATCAGCAAAATACTGTACTTTGTCGAGCACCACTGGAATGAAATGTTGAAGTTTTCGCGTCGTTCAGAGTACAGCATGAATCGCTGGGCAGCAAGATACGGTTACGAAAATTCTGCAAGGGCTATTCTGGACAAAGCAAAGAAAGGCAATTGCGGAAGATATGCAGCGGTGAATCTGATGAACTATTCGACAATTGAATTCTGCCTTTTCCGAGGTACGCTCAAGTACAGCACATTTATTGCAACGCTTGAACTTGTCAACGCTATCATCGATACTGCGCTTAACAGCACTGAAGAAGAACTTCACAAATTATCATGGTCAGAATTCGTATCAGAACTGAGAGAGCCTGAATTAATTGATTATCTGAAAGAGCGTAAGCTTTACGTCAACGAAAACATCGAAACTGAGGAGGAGTTATAAATGAAAGAATCAGGATCAATAATGAAAAAATTAGCTGAAAGCCCTGCTGGTGAGATCCTTGCAATCGCAGCGCTTATTACCGTAACTGTCGTTGCTGACAAAATTACCGATAGGCTAAAGGAGATCATGAGCGAAAAACAGCCGCCGCTCATCGATATCATATACAAGGAGGACAAATAAAATGTGTGCATTATTCGGTTGGTTAGATTACAAGGAAATTGTACCGTATAAGGTATTAAAGAGACTTACTCAGGCTCTTGCAAATGCTGCTGAGGAACGTGGCACGAATGCCGCTGGAATTTCCTATATTAAGGACGGAAAGGTGACGATTTTCAAGCGTCCCAAGCCTGCTCACAAGATACACTTTAATCCACCAGAAGGTACGACCGCAATCATGGGACATACACGCATGGCGACACAGGGCGATAAATCGCAGAATTTCAACAATCACCCATTCTCCGGCACTGCCGGAGATACTTCATTTGCGTTCGCTCATAACGGAGTGCTTTGGAATGACAGAGAGCTTCGACATGATAAGAAGCTCCCGGATACGTATATTGAGACTGACAGCTATGTAGCCTGTCAGCTTATCGAATCACAGGACAAGTTGGATTTCGATTCACTGAGATATATGGCAGAAACTGTAGAGGGAAACTTCACTTTTACAGTTCTTGACCAAGACAACAGCCTATACATTATAAAAGGTAGTAATCCAATGTGCCTGCTCCACTTTGAATCGCTTGGATTATACATATACGCCTCGACAGAATCTATCATGAAGAACGCTCTGAAACGTATAGGACTTCACAAATTTGCTTCTGAGAAAATAGAAGTTGTCGAGGGGGATATTCTGAGCATCGACAAAAACGGCGAGATTACTCGCTCAGAGTTTGAGCCAAAGTTACACCGTTCAAAATACATAAACTGGTACGATTACGATGATTCTTCCTATTATAGTGTACACGAAGAAATGCTGCTGGCATACTGCGGCTGCTATGGTGTGGACAGTTCTGATGTTGAGCTTCTGCTTGAATACGGCTACACCTGCGATGAAATTGAGGATATGCTTGCAGACCACGCCCTGCTCCATGAAACCTTGCAGGCGATCAAGTTTGAGGACGGAGAGAGCCTGTATGAGAACTGCTATGGCAAGGCGTTTTAAATGATAGAATATCTGACAAGGCAGAGATAAAAATAGGTAACAAAAAGCCTGTAGAAGTTATAAGAAAACTAGGGATTTCTCGGTCAAACTTCTGCAGGCTTTTTAATATAATGACAAAGTGAATCTACGACTTGCTCCTTCATGGGGCGGACTGAAAAAGCTAACCGATTCATTTCATGATGCAGAGCAGCAGCGTTTTCTAGAGCTGCATTCAGCATGGATGCAGCCTGCTTGATGATCAGACAGATCGCATCGGAAACCGAAACTGCACTTACCATTTTTCTCGCAAATGCATGTATTTCATCTGCTTTGGAATTGCGGTAATAATAACCGTTTTTCTCGCACCATCGCTGATATTTCTTCTTGAAAACATTTGGAGTGAGATTAGCTACATCATCACGATGTGGGAATTCCTGTACGAAGTCCACCCATTTCAGATGTTCATCCTGCGGTCTGGCAGACGATGTAAACAGTTTGTTGATGCCGGGAAAGGTAAGGTCTAGCTGGGAAATCAGATTGTTATTTAGCATGGTCTTTACTTTGTCTGCTTGAATGTACTGTCGATTCAGCATTTTCAAAGATTTACGCAGATCTTCTAGAGGTTTATACTCTTTTAGATCAAGCCAATAGGTCAGCGTGTACAAAGCGAGTTTTATAGCATCCTTCTTGTCTGTCTTAGGCTTGCGCAAAGTGTTTCCGCCGAAATCTTTGATGAGCATTGGATTGACTACTGAAACAAATATACCTTGCTCATGGAGGAAACGGGCAATGGGCTCATAATAATTCCCTGTTGCCTCCATGACAACCCGTGTTTCACCTCGCAGATTCTTGATGGTTACTGCAAGCTCTTTCAGTTTTTTGTCGGTGTGAGGCACATCGTAGGGGGATGCCACAACAATTCCTTGCGGACGAAGTATTGCAATAGTGCTCTTTCCTTTGGATACGTCGATAACAACTGCGTTCATAATTCATCTCTTCTGATATGATTTTTGTAATCGGATAGGCCACGCTTTAATCATTACCGATTCAATCTGTTGGGTGACACGAACGCACAGTTTCCTGTGGCACAAACTGCATAAACCGAACGCTATAATGAAAGCATGGATGACTGTCTTGGTTACGGGCGCTTTGTCCCATGGAGGGATTCGTCAGTCCAATTACTGCTTTCATTATAGCTTAGATAACAAGTGCGTGTAAACCCTTGCTGGATATAAGGTTTTACCCGACTAATTATATTGTAACAGGAGGGTTTAAAAAATTTCTAAAATACCCGGGTTTTTAGAAATAAATTCTGGAGCTATAAAATTTCACCTATGATTTTTAGAAAATGAAGTAGTTTTTTACTCACAATTTTTATGAGGAGGTCATACCAAATGTATGATAATTTGAATTATCCTGGAGAAAATCCAACATCTCCATTTGATTATGGGCAGACGGTTATTCAATCCGGAATAATGGATCAGTATTCGCCTTCTGTTTCATATTGTGATAGCAGGCGAAACGATTTTGGCAACAGCAACAAGATTGTTAGTGTTAAAACTCATTATTTCTACGACCCTGTTACCAACACCATGAACTGCGAAGTGAAAAAAGGCAATGGGAAATCTTTAATCACACCACTCACATCGGGATTCAAAATAGGAGATATAGACGATGTAAGTGAAATTGGAAGCAGAGAAATAAAAAATGTTATCATAGAATACTTTACTGATAGAAAATACAAAGCGTTCATTCCGATTGATGATTATTATAACGACAAATTTCACCCATATATGGAAGGCGTGCATAGGCTTCCGGGATGTACAAAAAGCCAGTTTAACGCACTTTGCAGTCACATGGTAAAGAGTTTTCCACACAATAGAATTGAGATATATCCTCGGCAAGGATTTATCAAAATTTCAACGGATTCAGTGGCGTTTGGCGCGTATTTGAATACCAGTGACGTTGTATCAGAACTGTTGCCTGATAGCGTCAAAATGAGACCAATATTTCCACCGTACAGAAATCACATTGGCGTTATAACGAGATGGAGTAATATATTTCGTTCGAATAATAATCTGAAGCAGATAGCTTTGTCTGCTGTGGGTAGTCTATTGGGATTTATTCTCTACGATGAAAGCGTGATTCCGGAACAATTGCTCGTTATCTCCCCCTCATCTGATATAGATGAAGAAAAATTGGAGGCAATGCTCTGTTTTAATGACACAAAAGTATATCCAATACCGCCGCTTGAAATCAATGAAAAGAAAATGTTGACTTATCTTATTCAAATATATGACGGAATGGCAGTATTCAAGGATCACTCATTTGCGGATGACTCCTTAAAAGTTGAGGAGTCAATGAAAAGGATCATAAAGGTTTTGCGACGTGATTATGGTGAGCAAAGCGTAGGCAGAAATATCATTGCAATCATCTCGGAAAACGCCGCATATGTTGCCAATCGTATTGCACCGGAAAAGGTGATCTCATTATCAATGGAGGGAATACAGCTTGGATTTGATAGCGAATATATACATACATCGACCAAAGAAATGGAAGCGCTGGTGATTGGTACAATAATTGATAGGCTTAATGAGGTAAGAGTATTGATTTCAAGTGTGGTTCAAGCTGCGAAATCTAATAGATCAAAATTTCAAAACTCTGAAACCTACACCACTGCAATCATTCTTAGATCTGCTGAGGAATTCCTCAGATGCTTTTACAACATAAGCTTGATAAGTGATGCAGAATTCAAAAAAATAATTCAATGCATGAACGAGATGAAAAACAGCGTTATTGATACAGATACAGCTATCAAGCGTGATTTTGCTAAAGTTATCAGTGAATATTTCCGTTCTGGGAAATTTAAATCTGTTCCGAAGAGGAACGGAATGACCTTGGATCCCAACAGAAAAATAGCTGTTATTTCTGGAAACAGGCTATTTCTCGGAACTGATATGATTGATGAAGTGCTTGAATCCATGCGAACCACTCATAACAAAAGGGGACTTATCGGTGCGTTAGATCACACTGGCGTAATCAACACTACTGATGGATTCACACACCCAATAGAGTTGCATGATATCAATGGTGAACACGCTCGGTTATATATGTACGATGTCTATGCCGAAATACTCGATGCTGATGTATTATATAGACTCCGTAATCCAGATATTGATGCGTTCATGTTATCCCCAAATGAGCAACCTGGAAATAATTTCATGTCCCTGATCAACGACAGTCACGGACGAACCGCAGGTAAACAGATATGTTATACCGAAGAAGACAATGAGCATTGCTACACCACAGGTCAAAGTGGCTTCGGTAAAACCTACACGCAATGTCAGTTAATGGCAAAACGACATGAGCTCGGGCATAGGGTTATGGTATTTGACTCAAGCGACTCATTTACCTACGAAGCGTTATGTCGAAATCTATCAAAGGAATTTGTTGATGAAAATGTATTGTTCATTGATCTTGATAACGATGGTATACCTATACATTTATTCAAAGTTGACCGAAGCTTAGGTAAACCTTCGCAGAAAAAACAACTCGTTGGAATTCTCACTTCAGCTATCGGGGAGTTAAGTGTTCTACAGTCAAATGTTTTGCGTTCAACTCTGTCGAAACTTCTTTCTGCATCTGATATGGATAAGATTTCTACCGAAAATATTGTAAGTGAACTTCAGAAATTCGGCAGAGATAATGAGGAAAAAACTTTTGAAAGTCTGCTTACCAGACTGGAGCCTCTGTTCGAGGATATCGCGGAGTGTGGGATGTCAGACAATTCATGGGACGATATCCTCGAAAGTACAGATAAAATAATTGTTATCCATACAGATTCAATGGTTACAGAAAATGGAAACCAGATAATTGACATGATGCTATCTACCTTATTCAATTATCAGCATACCAATTTCACCATTCCTTTGGATATTTTTATCGATGAAATCCAAAATCAAAATTTTTCAGAAGGCAGTCCGATACGAAAGATTATGAAAGAGGGAAGAAAACTGCACATGGCTTTTTTCGGATCCACCCAAGATTTCTACCGCAGTAACACTGAAATCGGCTCTGTTATGGGAAAGGCAGGTACACAAATTTTCTTGCGACCGACGCAGGATTCTGAGAAAAACGTTGCTGCGGAGCTTCGGTTCAAAAAAGCGGATATGGATAGATTTGACTCAATGTACCGTGGAGATGTTATTATCAAGGGTAGCTTTTTCATGGGGCATAATATACAGTCTACGTTAAGTGGTCGTATCGATGATTATCTACCGGATTCGGAAGATGAGGACATTGGCAAAGATGGTAGAGATGATGATTAAGGGACTTAGCTCCCCCCTCGGGGAGCTTCAATCCACATTAATATTATAACAATTTTTACAGAGCGAGTCAAGAAAAATGATCAGAAAAGGAGAAAAATATGCTAACAACAGAAAACACATTTACTGATTATCCGGATATCGTATCTTTCAAGCAACTTATGGAAATGCTTCATATCGGCAGAAACAAGGCTTGTAATCTTTTAAAAGGGGATATACCGTCGATAAGGATCGGCAGTACACACAAAATACCGAAAGTGTATGTTATCGAGTACCTGAACAGAAAATCAATGAATCAATAAAAATTTTGCTATACCACCTGTTTATTGTCAAACGGGCGGTATTTAAGGAGGTGTCTGATATGATAAATTATAAACTGAACATCAATAAAGGGCTATGGCACGTGAATTTCTATACCGTAGATATTAAGGGTAAAAGCAAGCGTAAACAGCTATCTACCGGGATTAAAGCTTATGACGGCAACGGCAGGAAAATCAACAAACGTAGGGCTGATGATAAAGCAAAGGAGATAGTTGCGAAATATGACGGCATAGTTGACAGCGAGTTTGCAACATGGTCGTTGGACAAGTGTGTGGCATTTTGTCTTGATATCAATAAGACTAAGATGCCGCCAACAACGTACACGGACTATCTTTGTGCAATGAACAAGCATATTTTGCCATATTTTGAAGGCGGTAAACCTTTGAGGGAATTAAAGGCACGTGATATTGAGGCGTTCTGCGAGTATATTTTAAATGAGGGCAAAAGTCCTAAGACAGTCCACAAGCTGCTTAGCCTGATAGGTCCGGCGTTCAGATATGCCGAGAAAAACGATTTCATTATCAAAAATCCTATGCGAGTAATAGACGGACCGTCAAAGATAAAGAAAGAGAGCAGCTATTATAACGCAGAACAGCTTAATACCCTTGCACGTGCCGCAAAAGGCTCTTACATAGAAATGCCGGTTATACTTGCAATGGTGCTTGGACTCAGGCGTTCGGAGATCGTCGGAATAACGTGGGACAACGTCGATTTCGATAACAGGATTCTGCATATAAGGCAGAGTGTTATAATAGGCGATTCAAGCATACTTCCCAACGGGACTTACAGAGTTATCGGACACACTAAGAGCCGTAAATCGAAGGATATAATCCTGAAGTTCTTCCTCAAAACTGACAGCAGTGAGAGGAGTTTCACAATGAACGACGCTCTTTACAACTACCTGAAGGCTCTCAAAGCGGAGCAGGATATGATGATAAGGGAGACCAACGCTTATAAAGAATTCTTATGTGTTAATGCAGTAGGAACGCTTATAACGTCTGATTCTATCACCAATCATTTTACGAAGCTGCTTGATGATAACGGGCTGCCGCATATCAAGTTTCACGCACTCAGGCATTCGTGTATAAGTCTGCTTGCAAACAACAACTCATTCTCGCTCAAACAGATACAGGACTATGCAGGTCACAGCGATTTCCTGACGACTATCCCCGTTCCAAATAGTAACACCAAACCCATGCAGTATCTACCGACAATTATATTGATAAGTAAAAGGAGATCCTCATGCTTGTATGCAAGGAATCTCCTTCATTTTTTTCAAAAACCTTATTCAATTTACTTCTGCTAAGTTTACTATCTTTTTTTGCATTGTTTCTCAGTATATTGTACGGAAATGTACGATTATACTATGATTACACTAATTTAAAAAACGAGCCTATCCCTGAAACCGATGAGAAACTATATTAAAATAATCAAAAACGAGGTTAAATAAGACAAAACAAATTATTTAATCAACAAAATTGATTTGCGTGCAATTTCTACAGGGCAACCGCATGAAAATTTAAATAAAACATGTTGATTATAGACAAAAAACAACTTATATATTAGGCGAATTGTTTGTTATGAGAGATGATATTGCGTCATTCGTTCTGTTTTATGCAACATTGTAATTGAATTGTTGTTACTTGAAAGGTACGTTTATTCAATAACATTGAAGATTCCTCGTCAAAATTGTCAATTACAATCAAATTTTCTTGTTATTATGCACAAATTTTTCTGATTTTTTCATGCGGTTGCCCTGGAAATTACTATTATTCTTATTGACATTCAGGTTTTATTGTGCTATACTAAGCGTATAAATGAAAAACGTTGGTTTACTGACTCAACTATTATGGAACCGATTCAAAGGAGAGATATCATGAAAATTTATGAAAAGATTATTGCAATTATTGCATCAATGACCATTTTGTCAAGTTCTATTGTTTCATGCGGAAAAAATGAAGAAAAAGCAACACCAGAAAGTAATATTACTAATATTTCGACAGTTGATCCTATGGATTTAGAGGAACTTCCCCGAGGTGAATATAAAGTTTCCGAGGTTGATTATTTAGGTGAAATAGAAAATATTACTGATATTTCACCTTTAAATGATAATCAATATCTTGTAATTTCAGATCCGTCAGAATATGGCGATGCAGCTACTCAGAAGCTATATATTGCTGATGACCAGAAAAGCAGCATTACCGAATTTACTCCCGATCTGGATTTAGGTGTAACAGCGTATTATTCTGCATTGGGTACAAAAGACGGAAGAATTTTCATTGCAGCCATTGAGCCTGAATACAAAGACGGAAAAGATCCCGGTCATGCTTGGGAAGAAAATCTTCCGCAGGAGCATATAAATTTTCTTTTTGCTCATGCCCAGAATGTGAACTATAAACTTTTTGAACTGAACACAGATGGCGAAGTCATATCGGAAAACAAGCTTGATATTGATTACGATAGTAATGCGCCTATAACATGGCTGATATGCAATGATCACTGGGATGACAAACTGGTCATTTCAGCTTTGATCGTAAGTGAAAAAAATTATTCGGATATAGAAATTACTGATTACGTTGTAAATAAAAATGGCAGTATAGAAGGAAATATAGAAAATGATATTCCTTATCGCGGTCCGCGTATAAAAAAAGTGGCTTCAGACGGAAGATTATGCTTTGTTGGTACTGATTTTGATGCTGATGAACCCCGTGAAAGAATGGATTTCTATGATAAAGATAATTACGAATCATCTGAAACAGTTAGTGTCAAATGTGAGAATTTTGGTTGTGATAAAAGATTAGGTCGTTTAACTGCAGGTACTTTGGGGCATGGAGATGACTTGCTGTATTTTAGTTCGGGTATAGGACTTTTCTCTTATGATAAGAACGGAAACTACGAAAACATTATTAATTATTTAGATCTTCTGCCTGAAAATATTGTTGAAACTAAAGCTGTTGTAGTTCTTGATGATAATAGTGTTTTTGTTTTAGGATCAGGCTACTTTCGTAATGAGGAATGCACAAAAAATGTGGTATATAAGTTTGAAAGTCAATAATTATTAAGAAACTTAACTACTTCAAACTTTATAAAAGGATGAAATTTTATGAATAAAAGAATATATGCTTCTGTTTTTAGTTCAATTATGTCTATCTGTATGTTTTCTAATTATATTTCCTATAATATAAGCGCAAGTACAGAATGATATTGAATCAACACAACTTACATCTGAAATCACAAATTTGGATTATGGAATGTATGTGGTCAATTTGAACGCAGATGACATGATAAATATTATTAATGATGAAAATATCACCTCTTTGGAAGAAGATTTTATTATTTCCGCAAATAGTGTAAATTGTGATAATAATAGATATACTGTAAATAAATATCAAAGTTCAACACATCCAAAACAAAATGATTATGAATGGAATATTCAGGCAATTAATGCTGAAACTCTTAGTGAAGAAGTAGAAACTCAGGATAAGGTTAAGATTGCAATACTCGATTCCGGTGTAGATCGTATTAGTAATGTTGATGTAGCGGATTCTGTTTGCTTAGTTTCGGAAGAAAGTCAAATAACACCTTTGTTTGAAGATATGACCGGACATGGTACAGCAATTGCCAGTATAATTGCAGGTGATGGCGAAGATGGTATTCGTGGAATTAATCCTAATGCAGAAATTTATTCGGTAAAAGTTTTGGATAAAAATAATACTGCTCCTGTAAGCCGAATTATAAAGGGAATTTATTGGTGTATTGATAATGATATAGATATCATTAATATGAGTTTTGGTACAAATAGGTATTCACCAGCTCTTGAACAAGCTGTTAAAGCAGCTTATAATTCTGGAATTTTAATGATCGGAGCAGCAGGAAATAATGCTGGTGATGTAGAATATCCTGCAGCTTTTGATGAAGTAATGGCCGTAGGTTCTGTTAATCCAGAAGCTCAAATAAGTGATTTTAGTAATACAGGTGAAGAACTTGAAATAGCAGCTCCCGGTGAAAAGATAAAAGCTTCTGGATTTTTTTGCGGTACTATTGTTACTCATGGAACAAGTATATCCGTTCCTCATGTAGTTGGCGTTGCATCACTTCTTTGGGAGAAAGATACGTCAAAATCCAATGAGTTTATTCGTCAGCTTATTAATTATAGTGCAAAAAATATTGAAAATACAGATGAATGCGGACTTGTAGATGCTAATTACGCTTTATGTATATATGATGTTTTTGTAGATAATTTTGATAATAAACTATTAACTGTAAATGATCTTGTAATTCCTGAAAATAATCAAGATCCGACTAAATTTGAAAGTATTAACGAAGATGAGAATTATGTTGAAGGTCTTTGGAAAGGTGAAGATCATAAGCAACCTATTTCTGATGTATACGAAGGGTTAAATATAAGTACGGATGACGTTACTGTTATAAAATTAGGCGCAGTATATCCTGATATTGCAGATGAGTTACAAACAGCAACGCCA
Source organism: Oscillospiraceae bacterium (assembly GCA_021769725.1). Classification (GTDB taxonomy): domain Bacteria; phylum Bacillota; class Clostridia; order Oscillospirales; family Ruminococcaceae; genus Ruminococcus. The sequence continues at coordinate 12,757 of JAETSI010000010.1, forward strand.
CATCCTCAATGGCATGGATATTATGAGGGATGTAATTATATAGGATGTTATCAACTTGTACAAAGAATAGGAAAGGGAGCTGGAAATATTGATAGCTATACAAATAACAATCCTATACCTGGTTTGTCTCAATATGATTACTTGAAAATAAAAAATTGTTTTGGTAAAAATTCTGAAACTTTTTGTGGTAAATCTTACGCTTCTATAATTAATAGCGTTAGCTTATATGATGAATATGACATGAGTACAGAAGCAGGGCGGAAACAAGCCGCAAGATATAGAAGATGCTTTATATATGGACTTTCTATGCATATTATGGCAGACACATTTGCTCATTCCGCATATACCGTAAATGGAGAAAAAATTAATCATAAGGGGGGAGACGGAAAAGTAGGAAAAGCAGATGATAAAAAATACCTTAAATCAAGATATGAATGTACAAAACGAGGTGTTGGTAAAGCTATGCAGAATCTTCAAAACAATACCGCATATGGGTATTTAGATTTTGCTACAGCTTGTGAGCGTGAATACAATCTTCCGGATCATACTTTTTATATTAGAAATTTATTTATAAATGCATATTACAATGGATTACCAAGTAATTCATATCTTTACAATGTAATAAAGTATGTTGATCTTGTTTTAAATCTTGGAAGCGATTATACTCACTAACTACTAAATAAACCATCTTCAAACAGAAAAAGTTCGACGGTAGTTTTACAATGTGCAATATGTTTTCATTGAAAAGAAGCTTTTATACGGCGATGCAAACTTCGACAACAACGTAAGCCTTGCAGATGCCGTGCTGATAATGTAGTCTGTATAAAATCCTGATAAATATAAGCTGTCCGTGCTTGGAGAATTAAGTGCCGATGTAGATTTAGTTTACAGGGTTTACCGAAGATGAGGTTGCGGAGCTTTGTGAAAGATATGATATGTCATTTGATGAAACAAAACGTTGATATGACGGATACGAACTAAAGGAGTTATCTATCTATAATCCGAGGTCGGTTGTAATGTTGATGAACTGGCATGATTATGACAGCTACTGGACTTCAACGAAAACATATGAAGATCTTAAAAAACATATACAGCGAAACTTCGACGGATTAAAAGACAAGGTTGCCACAATGGTAGCAGGAAGGTAATGTCATTAAGCTAAGAAGTAAAAATAGTCGCAGGAAAATATGAACAATCCTGTGACTATTTTTATGAACATACTGTCAATTTTTGCAAAAAGTCATTGACAAAAAGCCAAATATGTGCGACGAAGTCAATCAGATATACACATCTGATTGGTGGACTTTATCGTGCAGAATTACTGTAATATAGTTAAAGACAAACTGAATTCAATTATTCTTAGAATGGAGAAAAATGTCTCCACTTTTGTTGTTGATTCCAAGAAAAATTTGTAGCCCCATTACACCATAAATACTTTTTGGTATCAATTATTTTTTTATTTTATCACGCTTTATGTCCTCCTATGGTTCGATTACGTTCTTTTGCTGTAGCTCCTTCTGTAAAATTCGTACCTTTCAGAACAGCATTCTTCCCGAATTAATGCTTGATCGTTAACATAGCTTCCTGCAAGGCTCTCGCTTTTTCAAGTGTCTTTTCATCGTCCTCACAGGATTGAGTTGTTTCTTCTGTATCAAATGTGGAAAGCTGTTCATAGCTCTTGCTCTCCGGCACATCTTCCTCCTTGATAACATTGCAGGCAACAAGGTTTATCCGTCTTGTCAGCAGGCCCTTGTCGATGATACGGTCAAACAGCGCCATTGTCGCATCTATTTGCGAGTGGACGAAGTATGCTTGTCGAGGTTCTGAGTGCCGTGAGTGTGTTTCGGTATGCTCGTATCGTAGCGGTCTGCTGTGACTTCTCCTTAGTAACGACCGTCCACAAGGCTCTCACTGTCATAGCCGACCGTCAGCACGATCTGATTAGTTACCATATATGTCATTTTCTACATTTCCACTCCCGTTGAAAATACAATTTCGATTGGGCGATTGCATTTTATGATGGTGAAGTCAAGCATATATATTTTATTGCTGAAACTAAAGGATAAATGTCAACTATGCAGTTAAGAGAGATTGAAAGCAGTAAGATACATTGTTCAGAGGAACATTTCAAGGCTATCAGCAGTAATAAGGTAATTTATGATGTTGTTGACAGCTATCAGTCTCTGCTTGATATTGTTACAAAATAATTGGTATAAAAGGAAGCGTTACTGCTATGGTAACGCTTCCTTGTTTTTATTCATCCAAGCACTCGCACAAACCATGTATAAGCTGAATGTAGATAGCTGAATATCGGTCATATTCCTCGTCCTCGGCTGACATCATCATTTCAAGGAAATATGTTTTTGCCTCTTCATAATTTTCCCAAACCTCACGCTTGCCGTTGCAGATGGTCGTGACCTTTTGAGTTTTGGGCATTGCCAATTCTGGAATTTTGAACATAACTGCACCTCTAAAAATTATTGTAGCTATATTATAACTCAAAACAATTCAAGAGTCCAGCTATGTGGAATGATTGTAATAATTTTTGTGCATGGCGCAGCAATTTCAAAAGCCTGTCCAGTTCAAGGCGCACATATCAGATTTCAGTGTTGTCAGGAAATCTCTTGACAGTACTTTTCATTTTCGTTCAATGCTTCAACTGCAAGATCTTAGTTTGCAAAAAGTTAAGCGGCTGCCAGAGCTTATTCACTCCGTCCTTGATCTCGGCAATATCATCAGCGTAAATATTGCCCGTGCTGTTTACACGAACAGCTATTTGATTGATACTACTTGCAATGTTACTTGCTAATTTATGAATTTGCTGAAGTTCGTTTCCGTCCATTTGGACGATGTAGCCCTCGAAAATCATTGCACGAACAAATCCGCTGAGGGTATCCATTTCGCTGTTTTGAAACTTGCGCTTGATAGCGTCCATTTCTTCGGGACTTACTCTGACTTTCAAGTATAATGTACGCTTGTTTTCATCTTTCATTTTCACTTGTTCTCCTTTTATAGTTTTTTAAAATCGGGGATCTTAGGGGCAGAAGCCCTCTAACAAGTTCTGTACGGTGTGGAAGTCGCTGTGCGCGCCCACATCGTGCAGTGCTTGCTGGATTAGAATTTGCCCCTTTGGGGCATTTGCTTTTCCGAGCCTGTCGGCTCGGTCATTTTTCTCGTTTTGCGAGAATCGGAGCTGTGCGACTTTCTCTATTTCTGCACTCCCCATAATCACTATACTGGATAAATCGGCTTTCGTCAATAGTAAATTTCAAATTTTTTTGAACCGCCAAAAATCACTCCGTCAAAATGACGAAACGGAGTTTCCTGCATAATAGCGTGGTTTAAGAACTTCTGACTCAAAAATTTTGCGGAACGGAAAATTGATATGTCCCGAAAAAGTTTGTGCGCATTGCGGCTTGTTTTTAATGGTATGGGTGCGCTATAATGGTAACATAGCAGGACAGCATTAGTCAAGTATGCTGACTTGCTCAGAACAAAACAGAAAGGTTGTGTTTTTTGAATGGGCATTTACAGAGAAAAGAAAGAACAGCTCATTGAGAAGATCGAGTTTTACAAAAAACGTATTGCTGATGATACGGCAAAGAAGAGAGTAGCGGAGGACAAGCTGAAAGAAGTCTCTCGCCTTGCATTGGCAGAGGAGTATAACTGCAAGCCCAGAGAACTTGACGAGATTATTTCCTCGGAGCATACGCTTTTGCAGAAGCAGAGAGCAAGCGGTCTATCAGATGAGGACTTGCTGAAACTGGTCGGCGGTAAAACTGCCGACAGTGATTATTCGTCCGACAATATTTCGTTTTATGACAGCTTGGATAATAACGAGGATTAAACGGACTATTTATCCGTGGGGACTGTTCCCATAATCAAGGGAAACAACATTTATAAGCAGCAGGAAGTTGAAATGGATCGAGCTGCGGAAAGGACTTAATTTAACTGGACAACAAGACTACTGCCGTAGAGAAAGAGAAGGCAGGAAAGATGTTTGAACTCAACGAAAAGTTCAAAGACTATCCCGAGAGGGTTTCTGAGTATGTGATCGACGGAAAGAAATATATCGTTCACAGCCGCTTCGTCGGAGAGAAAAATATTGACGAAGTGATCGGAAGGCTTGCATTTGAACGAGCTTTAAAAGAAACATTTCTGGCGTAATTTGTCGGCAAGGCATTGACTATACCGACATTTTGCGCTATACTAAAAATGTCGGTATGGTACTGCTTTGATTTGAAAGGAGCTATTATGGCAAAGCAGACCATTTATAATGCAGGAATTTACGTTCGCCTCTCGCAAGAGGATATGCGTGCCGGCGAATCCCTGTCCATAGAAAATCAAAAACTTATCCTCACCAAATATGTAAAAGAGCAAGGCTGGAATCTGGTCGATACCTACGTTGATGACGGTTGGAGTGGAACGGACTTCGACAGACCAGCGGTGCAGAGGTTGCTGTCCGATGCTCAGTCGGGAAAGATTAATCTTATCATTTGCAAAGACCTCAGCCGCTTTGGTCGTAATTACATCGAGGTCGGCAGATATGTGGATTATATTTTTCCGAGTTACAATATCCGCTTCATCGCTCTGAATGATAATGTAGATACAGCAAGCAAAGATACCTCGGCACTTGACATGATGCCTATCGTGAATTTGTTCAACGAATGGCACGCTGCTTCAACTTCAAAGAAGATCAAGGCTGTCATTGAAGCTAATGCTAAAGCAGGCAAGTATCGTGCGACTTGTGCGCCGTTTGGGTACACCAAAGGTGATGATCCGAATCATCTGCCTGTCATTGATCCCGATGCCGCACCTATCGTTCGCAACATTTTTGAAATGCGTGCAAGTGGTATATCTCCGCATCACATAGCAGACAAGCTCAATGAGGACGGTGTACCGATTCCCTCAGACTACTACTATGCAAAACTTGGTAAACCAAATCCTCGCCGCACAAGGCATATGTGGTGTGGTGAATCTGTCAGGCAGATACTTCACAACTACACTTATCTCGGTCACCTTGTTCAGCTCCGTACAACAACGGTAAGCTACAAAAATCACAAAACAATAAAGCGTGATGAAGAAGATATGGTTATTGTGAAGAACACGCACGAGCCTATTGTTTCTCAGGAGCTTTGGGACAGAGTGCGTGAGATGGAGCAGTCGGTATCTCAGGGCAAGCGTAACAGTAGCGGCTTTGTTGCAAACCTCAGTGGATTGATCTACTGTCAGGACTGCGGAAACAAAGTTCGCCTTGCGTGGAACAACACCACAAATGGCAGCAAGAAAAAGCCGAGGAAATATATTCGCCACAATTATAACTGCACTTCCTACATGAAGTTCGGTAAGCGATATTGTCCGAGTCACTACATCAAAATGGGCGATATCGATGCGGTCGTTCTTGAAGATATTCGCAGTATGGCAAGTCTTGTTGTAGAAGACGAGGATGCTGCAAGAGCGAAATTCCTTGCACACAAAACAAAGCATAATGAGCAGCAGAATGCCGTTGACACCAAGAAGCTGACAGAGGGCAAATACTGCTTACAGGAACTTGATACTCTTATCCAAACAATCTATGAGGATAAGGTTCTCGGAAAGGTATCTGAGGACGTGTCAATGAAGCTCATGGCGAAATATGAATCCGAGCAGAAAGAGCTGTCCTCAGAGGTGGCAGAACTTGAAGCAAAGCTCTCTGCAATCAAGCAGGACGGAGGAAGATGTTGAGCTGTTCATTGAGCGATTGAAAAAGTACACCGATGTGCAGGAGCTTACCCGTGAGATGTGCTTGGAACTTATAGAGTACATAACCCTTGATGCGTATGTCGAGGGGCAGCCCAGGGAAATATACATCAACTACAAACTGCTCGATGAACCCCTGAAAGACAAAAGAAGCCTGTTTTAAGGCGTTTTCACGTTATTTATTACTTAATCGAAAATGTGTTACCATTTGGCAAGGGGACTACATTTAACGTTTATAGTCATGCTGACGATTCTGCTAAAAAGTCTGAAATGGATTACATTACCGGATGTTTCACTGATCTGTTCGACAATGAGGAAACGAAATAAAAGAAACAACAGACGCTCTTGTTTGATTCGGGGCGTCTGTTTTGATTTATAACATTATAATATTTTTCTTGAAATGCAATATATAATTCACAGAAAAATCCACTGTAGGAAAAAGTGTAGGAAATCAATGAAAAAAGCACTTCCGATTCCTCGAAAGTGCCTATATTTCTGGGGTGGGAGATGGGATTCGAACCCACGATCTTCGGGACCACAATCCGACGCTTTAACCAGCTAAGCTACACCCACCATAGATGGCGCGCCTTGCTGGATTCGAACCAGCGGCTTACTGCTTAGAAGGCAGTTACTCTATCCAGCTGAGTTAAAGGCGCAAATGTCTGTAGATAAAATCAGCAGCCAAAGCTGCTAATAAATGGAGCGGGTGATGGGAATCGAACCCACGTAACCAGCTTGGAAGGCTGGAATTCTACCATTGAACTACACCCGCATACCGTTTCAACGATAATTATTATATCACATAGGGAACTAAATGTCAATAGTTTTCTAAAAATACGGCATTGTGTATAATAGATTCATCAAAACCCAGACTTGAATTGGGAGTTTTGCAACAAACGTACTCATTTATTTACCGATTTCAAGTTCGTTCTGCCTAAAATATAATCTGTTGAAACATTGTAGAAATCGGCAAGTATGAGCAGATGTTCAACAGGAATAGTTTGAAATCCACGTTCATATCTGGAATAAACGGTTTGACTTGTATGAAGTAAATTGGCAATAGCTGTTTGATTAAGGTCAGCATCCTCTCTTAGATCTCTTAATCTTTGAAAATACACTAAAAACACTTCCTGTTATTAACAATACTTGGTTATACTGCTATTTTTGCAATAGTACCTATTGGTACTATTGACTTTATCATATTATAAGTTTATGATGGTAATATTAGTACAAATAAGTACTAACGAAAATGGTGATGCAGATCATTAGGTGCGGTAACTTAATATTAGATCAATATTTATATAATCTTACTTTAAAGAGAGTAACATTGTGATTTCAAATATTTTCGCCAAAAAAATGGCAGTAAAAAAACAAAAAAACTGCAAAATCTATTGACAATAAGTTGACAATATATTATCATAGTATAAGCAATAGGCATTAATAAAATATAATTTTTTCTTAACATCCTTATGATAAACTTGATGTAATAAGCGTACATTGGTTAAAATAAAAAAATATATTTTTACTTCGTCTTTTTTGCTGTTATAAGACACTTATATATAGAGTGGTATAAAAAATATATTCCATAGCATACAAAGTGACAGTTTTGTAATTTAAAAGTCATTTTAAAGTAACTATGGAATGGTATAATTAATATGTAAAATACAAGAAATAAAATTGGAACAGATCTTACATAAATCGGAGATGATAAAATGAAAAAAAGAAAACTAAGAAATCAATGTGGCAGGCGACGTGAAAAAATATTCAGCTACACCTGCCTTATTCCCAGCATTGCCGGCGTTCTTGTATTCTTTCTTATACCTTTCGGTATTGTTATTTATTATTCAGTGATAAACAGTCCGGCTGCGGGAGAATATGTAGGCCTTGAAAATTACCGGAATCTTATGGACAATCTGGCATTCAAAAAGGCGGCCCGGAATACGGCAACATTTTCGCTCATTGCTGTACCGTTGTCTCTTCTGCTTTCTTTGGGGCTTGCAATGCTGCTGGAACGGAACATCCCAGGCAAAAGTATTTTCCGGACGTTTTTCCTCAGTCCGCTCATGGTTCCTACAGCTTCGGTCGTTCTGGTATGGCAGGTGCTATTTCACAATCACGGAACTATTAATCAAATTATTGAGGCGTTCGGCGGCGAGACGGTTGACTGGCTGAAATCGCCGAAAGGGCAAGTAGTTATCATACTGATGTTCCTATGGAAAAATATCGGCTATAATATGATATTGTTTATGTCGGCGCTGTGCAGTATACCACGTGATATAATTGAGGTCGCCGATCTTGAGGGCGCAGGTTCCGTATATAAATTCCTGCATATAAAACTCCGCTACCTTTCGCCGACAATTCTCTTTGTACTGATTTTGTCACTGATTAATTCCTTTAAGATATTCCGTGAAGTATATTTGCTTACCGGAAAATATCCCTTTGATAAGCTGTATATGCTCCAGCATTTCATGAACAATACATTTGAAAATTTGAATTATCAGAAGCTTTCAGCGGCGGCGGTGCTCTTTGCGCTGGTGATGATCGTGGTGATTGCCGTGCTCCTTATCGCCGAGAATATTTTCGGAAAGGATGTGGAGAACTAATGACTGTTAAAAAGCAGCACAGGTTTCTTGATATTTCAGTCGGTATTTTCATAGCTGCTGCTGCGGTGCTTTTTCTGATGCCGACTATTCTGACTCTTGCCAATTCCTTTATGACATCTAATGAGATATCTGCTAACTACGGAGCAATGTTCAGTAATATATCAGGTGATGAAAAGAAATTTATCTCTGAAGATGTCAATTTGAAATTCATACCTGATAAGGTGACCATTGACCAGTACAAATCGGTGCTTATAAAAAATTCAGATTATCTTATGAAATTCTGGAACTCAATAATCCTTACAGTACCCATAACAGTATTTCAATTAGTTCTGGCAGTAGTTACGTCATACGGATTTTCAAGATACCCGGGAAAGATAAAGGGACTGATCTTTTTTGTATATATAATTCTGATGATAATGCCGTCACAGGTAACTCTCGTGCCGAATTATCTTGTACTTGACAAGTTCGGAATGATAGATACGCAGGAGCTTGGAGTCAGTCAGGGTATGGAGCGGTTTATATCACGTCTGGCAATAATACTTCCGGCTGTTTTTTCTCCGTTCAGCATATTTCTGCTTACCAAAGTAATGAAGCGGATTCCGAATTCCTATGTTGAGGCGGCAAAGCTGGACGGCGCAGGAGAAATACAGATCATGACGAAGATCTATCTGCCGATGTGCAAGAGCGCTCTCGTTTCAATAGGAATGCTTGTATTCATCGACTACTGGAACATGGTTGAGCAGCCTCTTGTACTTATGAAAGGCGATAATACATCGCTGCATCCTCTTTCAGTATTTTTGTCACAGATAAGCGAAGCTGAAGCAGGTCTTGCATTTGCGGTGGGGGCAGTTTACATGATACCAACCATACTTATGTTTCTTTACGGCGAGGATTATCTCGTTGAGGGAATAGTATATTCCGGCGGAATTAAAGGATAAAGGAGACGATATTATGAGTGAAAATATAAAAAACGACAAAGAAAAAAACATCGTTATAAAAGAAAAAGAAGAGCGCAATCCGCTGAAAAAGCGTGAAGTTATCAAAACTTTGCTTATAATCTTCCTTGCACTGCTTTTGGTGCTTACATTCTTTTCAAATACTATTATGAACCGTTCTCTGTCTGAGATAACCACGGAAACTGTGTCCTCCGGAAAACTTACTGAGCGTGTCAGGGGCAGCGGAATGGTAGTATCGAATCAGACATATGAAGTAACTGTCGATACTGTTAACGTAGTAGAGAAGATAAATATAAAATCGGGTCAGAAGGTAAAAAAGAATGATGTTCTTTTCAGTATCACAGCCGAGAGCAGTACGGAACTTTCAGACGCTGAAGCAGCTCTTGATACGCTGGAACTTGAATACAGAAAGGCGCTTCTTTCAGAACCTGTAGACTATTCCACTGAAAATCAGGCGATAAAAAATGCCCGTGAAGATCTTAACCTTGCTATAGCCAAGCGTGACCAGGTGTATAACAATCAGGCTAACGTTGAACAGGCAAAGGCACAGTATCTCAGCGATAAGCGTGAAGTGACTGAACTTTCAAACCGTCAGAGCAAGCTTTCCGGGGCTGTGACAGCTATCGACAGCGATGAATATTCTGCCGCCGCTCCTGAATACACCGGAAATCTTATCGCACTGTACAGCGCTTATACTACCGCCGAAGCAGAATACAGCACCGCTTATTCTCTTTATACTCAGGCAGTCAGCGACGGCGCAGACGAGGGCGTGGTAAATACTGCAAAAGCAGACGCCGATGCAAAGCAGATCGTAAGGGACAGCGCCAAAAGTGCTTATATTGCTGAAAAAACCTCAGTCCGTTCTGACCTTGTAGCTCAGCTTGCAGAGGTTGAAAGCGAACTGACTGCCGTTTCAGACAGAGTTACTGAATATGAAAGCAACAGTGAGAACAACGGCATGACCTATGAGGACTGCGTGGCAGACGTTCAGGCGAAGGAGCGTGCCCTTGCTGATCTGATGATAGCTTTGCAGAAAGCGCAAAAAACTGACAGCGTTACCGGACAAATATCACAGCTTGATCTGGAGGCTCAGAAAAAGGCAATAGAAAAGCAGAAGGAAAAAGTTGCAAAGCTGAAAGAAAAAACGACTGCTACAGAGATAAAGTCCAAGTATGACGGCGTTGTAAGCGCTGTAAACGTTCAGCCCGATGAGACCACCACACCCGGAAGTCCCCTGGCTGTTATAGATATAGCCGAGGAGGGTTATACCATTGAGGTGACGGTGGATGCTGACAAGGTAAGGAAGATAAAAACAGGAGTTAAAGCAGAACTGATGAATAACTGGGGCGGTCAGGCAGAATGCGTTCTCCAGAAAATTAAGAACGATACCACAGCCGGATCACGCAGTAAGATACTTGAATTTTCTGTTACAGGCGATGTTGAATCGGGATCTTTCATTGAACTCTCCATACCATGCGGAAGTGCCTCTTATGACGCTATAGTGCCTAAGAGTGCTATCTATACCGATAAGGACGGTACTTTTGTACTTAAAGTAAGATCCAAAAGCTCTCCTTTTGGCAACCGTTACTTTGCAGAACGTGTAAACGTAGAAGTACTTGCTTCAGATGAGACCTCCTCTGCGATAAACGGAGGAGTATCAAGAGGAGACAGTATAATTACAGCGGCAAGCAAGCCGGTATCGCCCGGGGATCAGGTTCGCATGAAGGATAAGTAAGGCGGTGCTCCCCTTATGAAATTAAAATTTAAAATAAGATATATTGTTCTTGTCGCCGCCAATGCCGCAGCTCTTGTAAGTATGTTTGTCATGACGGCGGTGGGAGGAACTATGGCAAAATCTCAAGAGTACAACTATGCGGCTTCTGAGTGGGGCGGAAAAAAAGGAAATTACACTCAGATGAGTTGTTTTTTCTCCGGTGATGCCGGTTTTTCCACTGATTCCGTCAACGGCGTCCGCAGCACGATGCTTGGAGAGCTTCAGACCGTCTCAATTGTTCCGGAAGAGGGCAGGACGCTTGTTCCGGATGCCTGGAGCGCTTCTCTTGGGAACTGTCAGGCAATATCCGATACAAACAGCCGCACGGAGACAGAAGTTACAGCCGTCGGAGGGGATTTCTTCCTTTTTCGTGATTTTAAGCTTCTGGACGGAGTTTATTTTACCAAAGATGACCTTATGCAGGACGGTGCTGTCATCGACAGAAATCTTGCATGGGCGCTGTATGGTTCAGATAAGATATCAGGCATGAATATGTACATCAACGGAGTGCAGTTTTATATTGCCGGGGTTATTGACCTTCCGGAAACAAAGCCGGAAAAGGAGTGCGCCGGAAAAACTCCACGTGCTTATATTTCTTATGATATGGCTTACAGTGTTTCAGCCGGAACATCTCAGAAGAGTATGACTGGCAGAACTTTGGCAGGGGACATGGTAACAGATGTCGATATGCCCGGTGTGCAGATTCCGGAAAAGTTTACAAAGATAACCTGTTATGAGTGTATAATTCCCAGTCCGGTGGACAGCTTTGCTTCAAATACCGTAAAAAAAATATTTGGCGATCAGTATAAAGGAAAGATAAGCATTGTCAACAACACTGAACGTTTCGCTCCGAAAAAGCGTGCAAAGGCATATAAAAAACTGAGCAGCTCCGTTGTCCGCAAAGACGGCATTGTCTATCCTTACTGGGAAAATGCGTCAAGGATAGTTGAATATAAGCTTACACGCCTTTATCATGTCAGAAAAATGATAATGTTTATTCCGGTTCTTACCCTGATGTGGATAGGATTCCGTCTTTTCTGCTTCTGGCGGCGCAAAAAGCCAAAAGTTAAGAAATATATCGAACGAAAGCTTGACAGAGACTGGCACAAGTTCAGAGGATTGTTCAGGCGAAGAAAAAATCAGGAGGAATCTTAACCGAGTTTGTAAGATACTGAACAGGCTCTAAGCAGCGCCGCATAATGACCGCTTGACGGTTCTGCACGTTGCTGTATAAAGTTCTTTATCGGCTATATATTTATTATGGTGGATATAAAGTATTATATCGCATACTATTCAAAGGAGAGAGAATTAATTTATGAAAAGAGAGTCAAAAATTCGTGTAATGGCAGTTCTATCGGCTTTTGCTGTTGCATTCAGCGTTGTATCGTGCGGAAAGAAGAAAGACGATAAGAAAGAGACAAAAACCGCCGATCAGGTGCTTTCAAATTCATATAGTTCCACGAAGATTGAAAGTACTTTGGATCTGGATTATGTAAACAGAATGGAGTATGTTCCGGAAAATGGAAAGTTGTATATCAGCGGTTATTACTACGATACAGACAAGGAAGAGAGGTATGATATTTTTTACTGCACGTCACGTGACATGACCGATCCTGTAAAAGTGGAAATTCCCAATAAACAGCCCGAAAACGGTAACAGCAATATGATTCTTGCTCCGGCGTCCGACGGCAATATCTGGGCTGCGTTCAGTGTCGCTGATTACGGTGATTTCAAAGAACCTGACGATGATGATGAGAATGCCGGCGACGCCTGGATGGAAATGATGGAGAACGCTCAGTACAGCTATTTCCTCAAGAAATATGATTTTGAGGGTAAGGAGCTGATGTCCGCCGAGATAAAGGGTATAAACGATTATCTTGAAACGGTCGATTATGGAGTATATTTTCAGGGACTTATTGAAACCGGCAGCGGCGATCTTATTCTGCGTGTAAGCAGTATGCAGGAAGTCAGTGTTATGATATCGCCTGACGGTACGTGCAAAGGCAAGCTGGAACTGGACGAAATGGATATATACTACTCCGCAGCGGCGGCTGACGGACGTATAGCTGCCATAGGATACGAGGATGACGGTACAAAGCTCAGATACATAGACCCTGAAACACTGGAGGCAGACGGTGACGCTGTTGAAGCGGGTGAGCTTAACAGCGGCGCTATGGAATTTTTAAAGGGTACAGGCGATTACAATCTCTATGTCAGCTCTTCTGTTGCGCTTTACGGCGTGACTAAGGACGGAAAAGTCAAAGAAGTAATCAATTGGGTGGATTCCGACATAAGCGGAAGCAATGTAAGATGCGTTGCGCCTTTGGATAACGGGGAATTCCTTATTTATAACAGTATGATGGACGATCAGGCTTTTTACATTCTTTCTCCCAGGGATAAGAATGAGCTTAAAGATACAAAAGTAGTTACTGTAGCTCTGATGTACGCTGATTCTGATATCACCGACAAGATCTCTGAATTTAACAAGCAGAACAACGGCTATCGTATTACCGTAGAGGATTACAGCAAATACTCAGAATACGATTCGAAGACAGAGACCCTTGTAAATTCTCCGTCAAAACAGCTTCAGCTTGATATTATTTCAGGAAAAGTTCCGGATATGATCGTTACATATGATTATTCTGTTATTTCATCGTTGGCATCAAAGGACGTTTTAACAAATCTATATCCGCTGCTTGATAAGAGTGAAAACCTTTCCCGTGATGATATAATGCCCAATATCCTCAAAGCAGGCGAGATTGAAGGAAGCCTTTGCTCTATATCCCCGTTCTTTGACGTGCTCACACTGACAGCCAGAACTGAATTTACCGGCAAAGAGGGTTGGACTTTTGACGAAATGATTGAAACCTATGATAAGCACAAGGATAAAATGACCCTTACCAGCATGGATTCAAGGGAATACGCCATGAGTTTGTTTGTATACCAATGCAGTGATTTTGTGGATTACGAAAATGGTACGTGCAGCTTTGATTCTCCTGAATTTATAAAACTCCTTGAATTCTGCAATCAGTTCCCAAGCAGTGAAGAGAAGTTTGCTGAAGACGACAGCGATTCGGGTTTCTTTGTTGATTATGACGACGGTACGCTGAATCTCCGTAACGGAAAGACCCTTCTTAATGAACTTTATATGTCTAATCCCAGAGACTATGCTTACGAAAAGCAGGGCAGATTTGGCACTGATATGACTATGGTTGGATATCCCGGTAAAAGCGGGAACGGTGGCAGACTGTCGTTACAGAATAATTTTGCCATTCTTGAAAGCTCGCAGAATAAAGATATATGCTGGGATTTTATAAGTATGTTCTTTGCAAAGGAATACGACAGCAACAAAATGTGGGCGTTTCCGTCAACGGTATCGGCTTTTGAGCAGTGCATGAAAGAGGCAATGAAAAAGCCTTATTATATGGATGAAAACAATAAGAAAGTGGAATATGATGATTCATTTTATGTAGGCGATAAGGAAATACCTATCAAGCCGCTTACACAGGAAGAAGTTGATTACCTTACCGACTATATCAAGAATACCACGGTTATTTCAGGCAATTACTCCGAAGACGTCAGAACCATTATGGAAGAAGAAGTTGAAGCATATTTTGCTGGTGAAAAGACAGCAGAGGAAGCTGCCGCAATGATACAGAACCGTGCAGGACTGCTTATCAGCGAGCAGAGCTGATCATAAATCAAGATATCTACTAAATACAACCTCCTTAAAAAAGCCGCCCCGAAAAATCGGAGCGGCTTTCATCGTAAGTCATATTTTATAGAGTCCCCACTTAAATTGTTGTCACGATTTCCTGATTGTGTTTTTCACAATTTTTTTCAGGCGGTCGCAGGTATCACGAGGGAACTCACTGATAAAGCGGAGAGCCTGTTCATGTGCTTCTTCGTGGTTCAGCTTTAAGAAGCTGTGAAAGAAAGTGTATATTTCGCTGAATGATGAGAATATTTCGTCCGCAGCCGCTCTGCCCTCAGGAGTAAGAACTACGCTGTTGCAGTAATCCTCATATACCAGTCCGGAGTTGGCAAGACATCTCAGCATCTTGCTTACGCTTGGACGTGACACTCCCAGATGACGAGCGATGTGAACGCAGCGCAGACTGTCGTTTGTTTGAGAAAGTTCCCTTATTGCAGCAAGATATTTTATCTGTCCGGCACAGTGCTTCATGTTGTCTGACCTCCCGTATTACTTATCCGAATCAATGAGATTCCAGTAGCCTTTGAGATAAACAAGCCCTGAAATAATAGTAAGGGCTGTTGATATCCATATAAGTGCGGGGATAACGATATTATTAACTGCATCAATAAGACCTGTTCCGAGATCTGCATCAAAATCAAAGCAGATACAGAGCCACAGCAGAACTCCGACGATAGTTACCATAGTGAATGCTGTTTTCAGTTTGCCCCAGATACCGGCGGCTACTACGATGCCTTCGTCGGCGGCAAGGAGACGGAGACCGGATACCATAAATTCACGGGCAATTATAATAATAAGCGGTATTGCACTCATTTTCACGCAGTCCAGTTCAACGAAAACCGTCAGGGCGGATATGACCAGGACCTTATCGGCAAGGGGATCAAGGAACTTGCCAAAATTAGTCACCAGATTGTGTTTTCTTGCAATTTTTCCGTCAAGTGCGTCGGTGACGGAAGCGGCTGCAAAGACGATCAGCGCCAGCAGAAAATGGCATGGGAAGTCAAGATATATGAAAAGCAGAAAAAATGGTATGAGAAAAACTCTCAGCAGTGTAAGCTTGTTTGGCAGATTCATGATTCTATCACCTCTCCGATAAGATCGTAGTCTAGGGTATCCGTTATTCTGATCTTTACGTAATCCCCGATTTTAAGAGGACTTTCCGATGTAAAGAAAACTTTTCCGTCTATATCCGGAGCGTCATTGGCAGTACGTCCGAACCAGCATTCACCAAATCGGTCGAAGCCCTCGACAACGGCTTCGTGCTCAGTATTCATGAGCTTTTCGTTGTTTTCAGCGCTTATGAGCATCTGCTGTTCCATTATGATGTCGGCACGGTGTGCAGCTGTTTCGCTTTCTATCTGATCGGGGAGATCAGCAGCCTTTGTTCCGTCCTCCTGAGAGTAGGGGAAGCATCCCAGACGGTCAAACCTCACACGCTGAACGAATTCGGCAAGACGGTCGAACTGTTCCTGTGTTTCTCCGGGAAATCCTGTAATAAGAGTCGTCCTGAGTATCACTCCCGGAATCTTCTCCCTGATATGCGCAAAGAGCGCCTCGAGGTTTTCCTCGCTTCCCCAGCGGTTCATGCGGCTGAGTATATCGCCGTCACAGTGCTGTATTGGTATTTCCAGATACTTTACAAGCTTTTCTTCGGAGGCAATAGTATCAAGCAGTTCGTCGGTGATGCGTTCGGGATAGCAGTAAAGTGTGCGTATCCATTTTAGCCCGTCTATCCGGCAGAGACGTTTAAGAAGCTCAGGCAGTCGGGATTCACCGTAAATATCCTCACCGTACCGGGACGTATCCTGAGCAATGACTACCAGTTCGGTAACTCCGTTGGAGGCAAGGGTTTCGGCTTCCTTTATTACTTCTTCCATAGGCACGCTGCGGAATTTACCACGTATCATGGGAATAGCGCAGTATGTACAGCAGTTGCTGCATCCCTCGGCGATTTTCAGGTAGGAGAAAAACGGAAGTGTGGAAATAATGCGGCTGCCTGTCAGTTCAGCGTCAAGTTTGGGGGCAAAATTTACGTATTTTTCACCGGCAAGTACGTGATCCAGCACGTCGGTGATGTCCTTGTTGTTTCCGATTCCTATAACTGCATCAGCTTCCGGGAAAAGCTCGGCGGCTTCTTCTCGGTAGCGTTCGGTGAGACATCCTGTTATCACGATTTTTTTCAGTGTCCCGTCCTCTTTGAGTTTTCCAAGCTCAAGGATCGTTTCGATAGCTTCTTCCTTTGCAGATTGTATAAATCCGCAGGTATTGACTACCGCAATATCAGCAAGTCCTGGTTCGGTCACAAGCTGATAACCTTTATTTCTCAGTTTATAGAGCATTCTCTCAGAATCTACTAGATTCTTTGAGCAGCCCAGAGATACCAATCCGACTTTTATTGCCATTGTCAGTCCTCCAAATTATTCTCTAAATATTCTTTTATGCAGCGATTTATCTCGTCGAAGCCATAGCCGTATCGTGCTAGCGATGCTTTGACACGTTCAACTGCCTTCCGATCGCTGCGATCGGTGAGATTACGAGCATGCTTTGTTTCCAGGAGCGTCATGAGGTTTTCTTCGAATTCCTGCGAATATGCTTCAAGGGCATCGTCGGCGGTAAACTGATCTATACCTTTTATCATCATCTCACGTTTTGCACGCCTGTAGCCGAATTTCCGGACACAGACATATCTGACAGCCAATTTTTCCGCATAGCGTTCATCGTTGATAATTCCGTTCTTTTCAAGTTTATCCGCAACAGCGGCGCAGAGACGCTCGCTTTTGTAGTTGCTAAGCAGTTTTTTGTACATCTCCGCCCGGGAGTAGTCCCGGTAATCAAGAAGATACAGGGCGCGCTGGTAGGCACGGCGGAAATTTGATGCCCAGATGATCTCACGGAGTTTATCCCGGTTTAGTTCGTCGCCCTCACGGAGTCTGAAATCCACGATTATATCCGCATGAAGATAAATCTTTCTTTGATAGTCAAGCTCTGTCTCATAGGTAAGCCCTTTGTATTTTTTCAGTGAGGTTATCTTCATTATTCATCCGCAGGAGTGAATTCCTCGAAATCATCCTCAATGTCAGCAAGTATATCTTCGTTCATGCTGTCGCTGCCGCCGTCCATGTATTCGCCGGTATCGGCGTCGATGTACTGTTCCTCAGCAGTCTGTTCTTCTTCAGCTGCGCTTTTCTTTCCCTTTTTGGTCTTTTTGGGAGGGTCGGATTTGAGTTCGTCCTTGCGTGCTATGATCTGCTCTTCGATCTCTTTCATAAGAGCTTCGTCGTTTTTGAGGACTTCCTTTACATTGTCACGTCCCTGACCAAGCTTCTGATCCTTGTAGCTGAACCATGATCCGCCTTTCTTGATAATGTCAAGCTGAACGGCAAGGTCAAGAACTTCGCCTGTACGGGAGATACCCGTGCCGTACATCATATCAAAAGTACAGTCCTTGAAAGGAGGAGCGACTTTATTCTTGACGATCTTGCATTTTGTGGAAGCGCCGATTATATCGTTGCCGGACTTGATAACTTCGCCCTTGCGCACTTCGATACGGACGGAAGAGTAGAATTTAAGTGCACGTCCGCCGGGAGTCGTTTCGGGGTTTCCGTACATCACACCGATCTTTTCACGTATCTGGTTAATAAAGATAGCCACGCAGTTTGATCTTGAAATAGCAGCGGTAAGCTTTCTCATTGCCTGCGACATAAGTCTTGCAAGCTGTCCGACATGGAGATCACCCATTTCGCCGTCTATTTCGGCACGTGTAGTCATAGCGGCAATGGAGTCGAGTACGATAACGTCGATAGCACCGGAACGTATAAGAGCTTCTGCAATTTCAAGAGCCTGTTCGCCGCTGTCCGGCTGCGAAACGAGAAGATTGTCAATGTCAACGCCCAGAGCCTTGGCATATACAGGGTCAAGAGCGTGCTCAACGTCAATAAATGCTGCTTCGCCCTCCAGCTTCTGAGCCTGAGCAACGATCGAAAGGGCAACGGTTGTCTTACCGGAACTTTCAGGGCCGTATATCTCGATAATTCTTCCACGTGGAACTCCGCCTACTCCCAGAGCCATATCCAGTGTCATTGAGCCGGTAGGTATGGCCTCAACATTGAGAGTGGTGTTCTGACCGAGCCGCATGATAGCTCCGTCGCCGTATTTTTTCGCAATCTGTTTCATAGCTCCTTCCAGAGCTGTCTTTTTATCCTCTTTAGTCGTAATGCGAACGACTTCGGGCTTTTTTGCAAGTTCTTTTTTGGCCATTTTATTTCCTCCGTATCATGTTTTTCTGCCTGCGGCGGTTCTGATTATACCGCCGCCATCGGCTCTGAGTTTTATATCGGTAAATGAATTGTTTTCAAGCAGTTCTTTTACGGCACTGTGCTGCCCCATGCCGAATTCATATGCCAGCCAGCCCCCGGGTCTGAGGGAATCTTTCCAGACAGCCGTCATTCTCCGGTAAAAGTCAAGACCGTCAGCTCCGCCGTACAGAGCCGTTTCCGGTTCGTATGAGACTTCGGTCTGGAGCGACTTCATTTCTTCTGCTGTCAGATAAGGAGGATTGCTGACGATAATATCAAGATCCCGGAAATTCTGGCAAAATCTCTCATCGAGTACATCCCCCTGAATTATTTCTATATCCGCATCATTCATTGCTGCATTCTGTCTGAGATATCCGAGAGCAGCGCCGGAAAGTTCTGCGGCATATACCTTTGCGCCGGGGATATGTTTTTTAAGAGCTATGGCAATGCACCCGCTGCCGCTGCATAGATCGGCTATCACTGGGGATGTAAGGCGGTGATTGCTGCATATGTCAAGTATTTGTTCCACCAGCGTTTCGGTATCAGGGCGTGGGATGAGAACTCCCTCTCCGACCTTTACAGGACAGCCAAAAAATTCCCACTGTCCCAGAAGATACTGGAGCGGATAGCCGGATCGGCGTTTTTCGATAAGATCACGTATCCTGAGTTCCGTGGAGACGTCAACCGTTTCTGACGGACGGAAAAGGGGATGAGCGTCGTTCAGCATATCCTGGAAAATACACAGAACGTCAAACCGGGCGTCGGGATTTCCGCTTTTTTCAAGATCTTTCCGGCATTCGTCAAAGAGAGATGAGCGGCTTACCACTTGTCCTCCTCTTTATCTTCGGGGATGCACGGCGTAAGAGCAGCAATAGCTATTTCTATCATGCTGTCGTCGGGTTCACGTGTGGTGAGACGCTGCATTGCAAGTCCGGGAGCGGAAAGGATGCGTGTGAAAAAGTTGTCCTTGTTTCCGGCAAGGCGGATGAATTCGTAGGAGATACCCACCACCAGCGGAAGAAGTCCGAGACTGATGAGTATTCTAATCCATTTATCCATTGAGGGGACGAAGCACATTACAAAGATGCTTACGATAAGAACGATAAAGATAAAGCTTGTTCCGCAGCGTTTGTGGAAACGTGTCTGTTTGCGGACATTTTCTACTGTAAGCGGAAGTTCCGCCTCATGGCAGGCGATGGTCTTGTGTTCTGCGCCGTGATACATATACTGACGCCGGATATCTTTCATAAGTCCCACAAGCGCCATATAGGCAACAAAAATTGCGATTTTCAGAATGCCCTCGCTTACAGAGCGGAGTATGCGTTTATCTCTTACTACGGGAATAAGATCAGCGATCATTTTGGGCAGGAACACGAAAAGTCCCACTGCCAACACAATGCCGAGCACCATGCCGATGGTCATAAAAATATTGTAAAATGCAGAGGAATTCTCCTCTTCGGCTTTTTCCTCTTCTGTAAGCTGTTTTTCGGCAGATTTCATCATGTATTTGTACCCCTTTACCAGAGATGTTACAAAGCTGACGCAGCCACGTACAAGCGGAGTTTTTTTGTACCAAGGAGCTTTTTTGCCATTGTTTTCCTCCCATGTTTCCAGATCGATAGTACCGTCGGGCAGACGGCACGCCATAGCGCCTGTATTCGGACCAAGCATCATTATACCTTCGATAAGAGCCTGTCCGCCGATCTTTGACTTGAATTTTTCGCCGGACGGCTGATTTTTTTTACTCATATTATCACCTCATTATTTATTACAGTCACCCCTGCTGATATGACGGATCAGGAATTTTGTGCCGGGAGCGTTATGGTAACAGTTGTTCCCAGTCCTTCGCCGGGGCTGGTGATATCCATAGTTCCGTTGTGCATGGCGATTATTTCATCTGCTACTGCCAGTCCGATACCCGAACCTCTTCGTGTATGATTTGCCTTGAAGAATTTGGTCTTGACTTTGGCAAGATCGGAAGTCTTTATACCGCAGCCGGTATCGGCAACGGAAACAACGACTTTGTTTTCTGTTTCGTCCTCATAAGCATTTATGGTTACAGTTCCTCCCTGAGAGGAATATTTTATAGCGTTGTCAATTATGTTTATAAATACCTGACGTATCCTGTTCTTGTCACCGAACACAAACGGCAGCATATCCGGATCGTTATAGATTATCTCTATGCCCTCACGTTTTGCCTTGTCACTGTAGATAAGCACGGCGTCGCCAAGCTCAGCCAGAATATCCATAGTGGCATTCTGGAGCGTAAAATGACCGCTCTGCATACGTGAAAAATCGAGCAGTTCCTCAACCATCCGGGAAAGTCTTTCCGTTTCATTAACGATAACGCCTACGCCTTTCTTCATGGTATCCGGACTGCCTCCGCCGTCAAGCATAAGTGTTTCCGCCCAGCCTTTTATAGCCGTCAGGGGGGTACGCAGTTCGTGGGATACGGAAGATATAAATTCGTTCTTCATATTTTCCGCATTCGACAATTCGTCTGCCATATGGTTGATAGCCGTACAGAGTTCGCCGATCTCGTCGCTGCTGTTGCTGCTTATGCGCACGGAAAAGTCGCCCATAGCAAATTTACGTGCAATATCGCTTATCTGCCTGATAGGCTTTACGATAGATCCGGCAAAATAAAGACCTGTCGATATAACGATAGCGATAACCACCAGAATAATGGCAGCAACTGCGATAGTATAATTTTTTATTGCGTTGTCTATAGTCGTGAGGGATGTTACCATTCTGACAGAGCTGAATTCGCTGTTTATTGAGGAGATAGGCACAGATACTGCCAATATCTTCTCGCCGCCCGGAAGCTTGCCTATATAAGTGCCCTCTCCTGAGATCATAGCGTCCTCGTAGTCAGGCATGAGCATATTGGCGTCGGGAGAGAATCCGGAGGAAGTCAGTACAACACGCCCGTTGGAGTTTATTGCCATAAGCTCTATTTTGTCCTTTTCGTTAAAAGTTTCCAGCATATTTCTCATTTCGGCGGAGAAGTTGGCAGCGCTGTCCTGTGAGTGGATGCTCAAGACGCTGGTAACGGCGTTGATCTTTGAAATCAGGTATTGTTTGGCAGAACTGTAGAAATAACTCTGTATCGCATAGATTATAGCCATGGCGATAACAAGCAGCGCCAGGATTATAACGCCCAGATTGTTGATTATCCAGCGTTTGGTGATACTTTTTTTAGCCATTACTGCATATCATTCCATTTATATCCATAGCCCCATATAGTAATGATGTATCGGGGACTGGATGGTTCTTCCTCTATTTTCATGCGGATTCTTCTGATATTCACATCAACGATCTTATCGTCGCCGTAGTAGCTTTCTCCCCATATATGATTGAGGATGCTTGCACGGTCAAGAGCAGTGTTCTTGTTGTTCATGAAGAATTCAAGTATCTGGTACTCCACCTGTGTCAGCTCGATCGGTTTTCCGTTCTTGGTGACGGTACGGCTCTTGAGATTAAGTACAAACGGGCCGGATTCAATAAGCGACTGTTTTTCATTTTTGATAAAGCTCATGCAGACACGGCGGTAAATGGCGTCCACACGGGCGGTAAGCTCCGACGGAGAAAACGGCTTGGTAATATAGTCGTCGGCTCCTATCATAAGACCGCTTACTTTGTCCATTTCCTGAGTTCTGGCGGTAAGCATTATTATACCGATGGTAGAGCTTTTTTCACGTATTTTTTTGCATACTGTAAAGCCGTCAATGCCGGGCATCATAATATCGAGGAGGATGATGTCGAAATTTCCGTGCTCCTGTTCAAACATTCTGAGAGCTGCCTCTCCACAGTCGACATCCACAACGTCATATCCGGCACGTTTAAGGTTTATAACGACAAATTCACGGATGGTAGTTTCATCCTCGCAGATTAATATACGTTTCATTTTCTATGTCTCCTCACAGCCTGCGCCTTATTTCATTTTAAAACCGACAGCCACATCTCCGGCGCTCGGAGAAAGACCGTCGTCCACTGTCGTCTGATTGTAGGGGATATACGCCAGATACGCCGAATCCCCTTTTGTTCCCATAAGCATATAGCCGCTGGAGAGCCTGTCCTCACGGGAGGCGGAGTCTTCTGCGCAGTAGATACGCATCAGTTCCCGCCCGGTTTCGCCGTCCTGACAGGCGCAGAAAACGATCTCATCATTGACAGCGTCACGTTTTATGGTAACTTTTTTATCCCATTTTTTCGGAAAAACAAAGATATATCCGTCCCCCACGCTGTAGTATGAGGAGCACTTCCGTTCAAGACGGTTGTCATTGTTTACAAAGTCCCATTGGGTTATCTTCATTTGTTCGCTTTCAGGAAGATCCTCATAGCCGGGAGAAATCGTCTGGACAGGTATTTCCAGAATTCCGTCCCCGTCTATGTCAAAGGAACTGCATCCTGCCGGACGTACGGTAGCAAGCGAATCCTTAGGGTCAGCAAAAACCTTGTTAAGCCCGGTGCTGTCCATATATACGATATCGGTCTGGATTGAACCTGCGCCTGAAACGGCATCAATATAAAGTCCCTTTCTGCCGCCGCCGATCTCCCCGTAATTCAGACTGTCGAATTCCGTAAAGCTTCCGCTGAGTTCACTGCTGTACACATGATATGTGCCGCTTTCATCCAGTTTATAGCTTTCTGCCACGGCAGGAGAGCCGGTAGCCGAACCTGCCAGAAGGAAAAATTCCGTTTCACCGTCTCCGTCAAGATCAGTCACATCTATGAATGAGCACGCCTCGGAAAATGTCTTTTCAATAGTTCCTTTTAGGGGATCATAGTTGTAAATAGCCACGTTCTTTTCCGAACGGTTGATAAGGCTGCTTCCGATAATAAGGTTTATCCGCTCATTTGAACCCAGTTCTGAGATTATGACTTTTTCAATTTCAGCGCCCTCCGCCGGAGTATCACAGACAGAACGCCACTTTCCGCCGTTTTGGTCAAGGATATTTATTCTCAGTGTATTTTCCGGAGCGGCAAGGCTGGTTTTTTCATAGAACACCACTGCCTCGTCTCCGCCGTCGCCGTCGATATCTTCCACGATAAAAGCGGAGAGATATTTACCGGATTTCGGGTATTTAAGACTTATATTTGTACCTGCGGCATCGGTAAGAGCTTTGTATATCTGTTCCTGTTCCACGCTCAGCTTGGGGGGCGTCATAAGATTGTCTATGCTTGTTCCGAAAGAACAGCCCGTAAGCGACGCCGATATCACAGTCAAAGCTGCGGCAGGAAGAAGTTTTCTTTTTGAAATCATTTTTAAAATAACAGCCGAGTCCGGAACTGTCCTATCTCTGGTCGATCGGCACGTATTTACGTTCTTTTGCGATAGCCTTATATGCCGGACGTATTATTCTGTTGCCGGTAAGAACCTCCTCCATACGGTGAGCAGCCCATCCAGCCATACGTGCAACGGCAAACAGAGGCGTGAAGAGGTTTTCGGGAATACCCAGCATTCGGTACACAAGTCCGGAGTACATATCAACATTGGCACACATTGTCTTTGAGCTTCCTTTAACAGATTTGAACACCTCCGGGGTAAGCCTTTCAACTGTTTCAAGGAGACGGAATTCCGCTTCTATTTCCTTGCCCTTTGCAAGTTCAAAAGCCTTTTTCTTGAGAATAACTGCTCTGGGGTCGGATATGGTATATACAGCGTGACCCATGCCGTAGATAAGACCTGAGCCGTCGTTTGTTTCTTTAAGGATTGTCCGGCGCATATAGTCGGCGACTTCTCCCTCGTTCTCCCAGTTTTTGATGTTTGCCTTGAAGTTGTCAAGCATATGAATAACCTGGAGGTTAGCGCCGCCGTGACGTGGACCTTTAAGAGAACATATTGCCGAGGAATAGGCGGAATACGGATCGGTTCCGGATGATGTGAGCACACGGCAGGTGAAAGTCGAGTTGTTTCCTCCGCCGTGCTCTGCCTGAAGCATAAGCAGACAGTCGAGCATCTGAGCTTCTTCCAATGTATACTGCCTGTCGGTTCTCAGCAGCGAAAGAATACACTGAGCCGTATTTTCTTCATAATTTATGGGATGCATTATCATGCTCTGGTTATCAAAGACTCTTCTCTTGACCTGGTAGGCGTTTGCCATGATAACAGGCATTTTTGCAATAAGGCTGATAGCCGTTCTCATTTCGTTTTCCAGCCCCTTGTTTTCACAGTCGTCATCATAGGAATAGAGGGCAAGAACGGATCGTGCCAACTTGTTCATGATATTGTGCGAAGGGGCTTTAAGGATCATATCTTCTACAAAGCCATTGGGAAGATCTCTTTTAAGAGATATATATGTATTGAAATTCTTGAGTTCCTTATGGCTGGGCAGACGGCCGAAAAGCAGCAGAAAAACGGTCTCTTCAAAGCCGAATCGGTTTTCTTTTTCAACATTTTCAACCAGGTCGTTGATATTATATCCTCTGTATATAAGCTGACCCGGGATAGGTTCTACCTCGCCCTCGTTAAGAACATAGCCATGAACGTTGCATATATTCGTGATTCCGGCGACAACGCCTGTGCTGTCGCTGTTGCGGAGACCCCTTTTAACGTGATATTTGTCGTAAAGCTTGGGGTCGATAACGGAATTATTGCAAAGCTCCTCGCATAAACCTGTAATATTGGCACCCGAAATAAAAGACGGCATTACAATCACACTCCTCTGAAATATTCACATTTAATTATACACTATTTTTTGAATTATGTCAACACAAATGAAAGCAATTTTGGCGTGCGGTGATTTCAATGGGTACATAGTTCTCTTTGAAATTGCTGTAAAAAGGAGAGGTTATCATGAAAAAGTACATATCACAGTTTCTGGCTCTGGCGTTATCGGTAATGGTCATTCCTGCATTGCCGGTGTATATCTCCGGAAAATCTGCAAAGGCGGAGAAAAGAACCGCTGCAGCGGAAAAAAAGGAAGTTCCGTCAACTTCTGCTTCCGACGGTGTTCAGCAGGAAACCTCGGAAGTTCCCTCCGTAGCTGTCAATCCGGGAGAGCCGTACAAGGTTCTTGATATGGCGTCCGGACAGGTTATTGAAGTTTCTGTCAGGGATTATGTAATAGGAGCAGTTTGTGCGGAAATGCCTGCATCCTTTCATGAGGAGGCTCTGAAAGCCCAGGCGGTAGCGGCTCATACGTATGCGGAACGTCAGCGCATAAGAGAACGCCGCTCTCCCACTGATGGTCTTATGGGTGCGGATTTTTCCAACGACACTTCCCGATATCAGGGATATTTTACCGAGGCTCAGGCAAGGCAGTATTTCGGGGAAAATTTTGAGGTGAACTACAAAAAGATCGCTGATGCTGCCGACGAGGTACTGCCATATATTATTACATACGATGACGAGCCGATAGTTGCTGCCTTTCATTCAATGTCCACAGGAAAAACCGAAAGCGCCGAAAATGCATGGGGGGCAGGCGCCCCTTATCTTGTTCCTGTAGACAGCAGCTATGATACAAAAGCTCCCGGATATATGGAGGAGATACGTTTGACAAAGGATGTTCTCAGGCAGAAGCTTGAAGCCGCATTTCCGGGGATAGTACTTGGAAACGATATTACATCATGGATCTTGACGGAGGAAAGTTCCGGTTCGGGAACGGTTCTGCGTGCAAAAGCAGGCGACAAGATCGTTTCCGGCAATGATCTCCGGCAGGCACTGGCGCTGCGCTCCGCTTGTTTTGATGTTCGCTGTGAGGGAGAGGAAATCGTTTTCACTACCCGTGGTTACGGACATGGGGTTGGTATGAGCCAGTACGGCGCTGATTCCATGGCACAGGAAGGTAAAAACTGGAGGGAAATACTAGAGCATTACTACCCCGGCGCAGAACTGACGCAGTCAGATTAAAGGGGTTCTGTCAGCATCCCCTTACCAATGTCAACAACTTAAGTGGGGACGCTGTCCCCACACCCCTGCCAAAGGGTGAATCCGCCTTACTGGCGCCCGTGGTCTCACCTGTCGGTTCGGTCGGTGCTTCTCGCTTTGCGAGAGGTCTCCATCGGAGACCCGCACCCCTCTGTCACTGCGTGACATCCCCTAACCGGGGCGCGTCCCCTTTGTCAGCTAAGCTGACATTTCCCCATACTATGGGGAATAACCTCACACTGTGAGGAGTCACCCTTTGGAAAACCGGTATTAATTATTTTCAGTACCTCGTAAGGAAGATACTGAAAATAATTAGGGCAGATGTCCATAGAATGAATACCCATTTGTAAAGACTGTAAGGGAGCAAAATCTACTAAGTTGACGGCATTGCCTCCCCATTATTTCAGGTTCAGAGCCTTAAAATCTATTGACACGATATGTGTTTTGTGGTATTATTAATACATTGAATTCATCGGTGAGGTGAGTTCATGTATATTTTATATTGGGGGTAAAAAAATGGAAAATGTACTCGAAGTCAAAGGACTTACGAAACAGTACACAAAAGTTCTCGCCGCTGATAAAGTTTCCTTTGAGATAGGGAAAGGCGAAGTATTTGCACTTATCGGGCCGAACGGCGCAGGAAAGACAACTACGATCCGTATGATATCGACGCTGCTCACTCCGACAGCCGGAGATGCATCGGTAATGGGTCACAGCATTGTAAGTGAACCTGATAAAGTAAGGGAATGCATCACTTATCTGCCTGACGAAGCCGGAGCCTACAAGAATATGAAAGGCATCAAGTATTTGCAGTTTATGGCAGGACTTTTCTGCACTGATCTTGAAGAGATCGGAAAATGTGTTGACCGTGCAAAAGAGATCTGTCAGCTTGGCGAACGTCTCAACGACAAAATCGGCAGCTATAGCCGTGGAATGATACGTAAGCTTCTTTTGGCACGTTCCGTTATGACAAGACCTAAGCTTGCTATTCTTGACGAGCCTACAAGCGGTTTGGATGTTATAAACGCCATTGAAATCAGAAAAACAATCAAGCGGCTTGCTCATGAAGAGGGAATGTCATTTCTTCTGTCATCCCATAATATGCTGGAGATAGAATTTGTATCCGATCGTGTGGGCATAATAACAAAGGGACATCTTATGGTGACCGGAGCTGCGGACGAGCTTAAGCAGCGTTATAATGCTGCCAATCTTGAAGAAGTTTTTGAAAGGGTGGTGAAGCAGAATGAAGTTCATTAATCTGCTTAAAAAGGAACTCGCTGAGCTTGTCAACAAGAATATGCTTCTTGGTCTTGTAGTCACAGTGGCTATCTTTATGATTCTGGGCGGAATTATGAAAACTACCATTAATGATGTTGTTGATGAAAGCAAGAATGTTACTATTAATATATGTGACAGGGATAAAACAGAATTCACTGAAAGCATATTGGAAGCAATGGAGAATGTCAATAAAGATCCCGATTCAAATGTTTCGGCAAAGATCAATATTATTGAGTGCGAGGGAGACGATTATGCCGCTATTCTTGCAGATAACGATATTTCCAGCCTGGTAATAATTCCCGTGGGATTTACCGATTCTCTTGATAAAAAAGAGCAGCCGGAGCTTATAAGCGTATCGAGGATGACTTCAGCAGCTACTATGTCTAATATTGATGTCGGAAACGAAGGTGCGATAAATCTTATCAAGCAGTGTATTTCAAGCACTATTGCCGCCGATACCGGAATGGACGATCAGCAGTATCAGCTTATGGAAGAACCTGTTATTCTGACGGAAAATACTGTCGTTGACGATAAGGACGCACGCATATCTCAAGACAGTATTATGAGCAAAATAATGATGCAGAATATGCTGCTGCCTATTATCGTATTTGTTCTTATAATGATGACATCACAGATGCTTATGTCAGCCATATCCAATGAAAAGATCGACAAGACGCTTGAAACGCTTCTTTCTGCGCCCGTATCGAGATTGTCCGTAATAGGTGCAAAAATGCTTGCCGCTGCCGTTGTTGCTCTGCTTAATGCGGCAGTTTATATGGTTGCTTTTTCAACTTTCGTTTCCGGTGCAACCGACGAAGTGACTCAGAGTGTTTCCGAGGCAGCAGGAGTAAGTATTACTGTAGATCAGGCGCTGGAGCAGCTCGGTCTTAATCTGGGAGCTGTCGATTATATTCTTATCGGGGTGCAGCTCTTCTTTACGATAATGATCTGCTTGTCAGTTTCAATTATCCTCGGTGCTCTTATAGACGATGCAAAGAATGTTCAGAGTATGCTTATGCCGATTATGCTTTGTGCAATGGTTCCCTATATAATATCCATGCTTGCAGACATCAATTCGCTGCCAATGATATTCAGGGTGATCGTTTACGCTATACCGTTTACTCATACATTTACGGCTGTTCCGAATCTGATGTTCGGCAACAATATGCTGTTCCTGGGTGGACTTATCTATCAGATAATAGTATTCCTGATATGCATTTTCTTTGCTCTCCGTCTGTTCATGTCCGATAAGCTTCTGACAGTTTCGCTTAACATAGGTCAGAAGTCAAAATATAAGAAAAGAAACAAGAAAAATAACGTTCCTGAGGAAGAATAATCAATGCAGCATTGTACATGACTTGTGCAACGGATGCTTTGTCTGCTGAAAAGAAGGTGATTTTTTGAGAAAAAAACTGCTGATATGCAATGACGATCCCGGGATAGGGCAGGCTATAGAAAAAAGCTTTAACGCCACGCAGTATACCGTATATAACTGTACCATGTGTTATAATGATCTGGAAAAGAATCTTAACGGCAAAGAAAAATATGACACAGTAGTATTCTTTGTCGGTGAGCACGTTAATGATCTGACAAACAGAATCAGACGGCTGCGTGATCAATATAGCAAAGTACACAAGGATGTAGATATATTTGTTGTAATGATGTACAAATGGGAGCACAACGAGGAAAAATATTATTTGGCAGGTGCTTCAATGTGTCTGTGGTTTCAGGAGACGCCTGCCTGGCTTCTGGAGGCGTATATAAGGCTGTTTATGTACAGACGCAAAGTTCCTTATTTAGATGAAAAAATATCAGAATTCCTGACTTCTCACGGATATGCCCACTTTCATAAAGGATTTTGTTGTTTATGTCAGCTCCTTTCGATTTTTCTGAAAGAACCGGAGAAGCTGAAACTTGATATGAAGGATAATTATCAAGAAATAGCCGTAAAATACGGTGATGGAAAAGCTGACAATGTAAAAAGAAATCTTGAAACTTATTGTAAAAAAATATACAAATCTCCGCGCGTTGATCCTCTGCTTAAACAAAGTTTCAGCAGAAAACCTGAGCTTGTAGAATTTATCAGGTGGATGTACGATTTTGTCAGTCAAAGTTATTATTAAGGCGTGTTAAAAATGACAGAAATAAAAAAATATATTGGTTTTGCCGATTTTGAATTTACCTGCGGAAGTGCCATGTATCGTCTTCGCAGCGAGATGCTGTCAGTGGGCATAGTTATATGCGACAGTTCTTATAATATTGCAGAAAGATTTTATGCAACCTCAAAGCCAAATCGTTTCCCGAAGCTTTCAAAACAATGCCGTGAGCTTACTCACCTCAGCCAGGAAGAAATATCAGCTTCTCCGGACAGCAGCAATGTCCTGGAAGAAGCTGTACGCCTTATGGATAAGTATGGCATAAGTGAACTGTGGGTCTGGGGGAATTTTGATAAGCCGGGACTTCAGAGTGACATAAGGCAGCACCGTAATTTCGGGAAAGACTGTGGCAGCATATGCAGGATATATAATGCAGTCCGTGATATACAGGCAGAAATGGTAAGGCGTATGGATCTGCCGCAGGCTGTCAATATAAAGGAACTTGCTTCGGCATTCGGATATGTTCCTGATACCGGAAGCTTTCACAACGCCATGAACGATGCAATGGCGCTTTATACCATACACAAGGCGGTATTCACAACGGATTTCCGAAACAGACCGGAATTTACAGCGCTTGTTGAAAACAGACTGGAAAAAATGCGTCAGGCAAAGGCATTGCAGGAAGAAAAACGGCGTGAAAAAGCATTTTCCGTTCCGCTTTCTCCGGAGGAACAAGCTCTTTTTGACGGTCTTGATGACAAGAAACGAAAACGATTTATTTATCTGCGGTTTCGCATAATTGCTGCAATTGAAAAATATCCTGCGGCAGAGGAATTTGTATATATAGTATTTGAGGATTCACGGAAGATAAAGATTTTTCCGAAAGAAAAGTTCGATCCGAAAAGATGTCCCGGAGTATCTGATATACATATTTTTCGGAAAAGTGAACTTAGCGACTTTATAATAAAAAAATGCGTCCTGTAAAGTCAGATGCTCATAAAGAAGTAAATCCCGAAAGCAGCTTTAAACTGCTTTCGGGATTATTTTAGAACTTGTTCTTATCCTATTGATTTACTCGCATAAATCAGAATTTGTAATGCTCAAAATCAATAGTATTAGAGCCTGTTCAGTATCTTTTTTCACACGTCTTTTCGGCAATTTTCGCCGCTTACTGCGTCAAAAATCCTTGTCATACGTCAGTATGTCTGCGAATTTTTTCCTTGTAACCGACAAAATTATGCTCGAAAATCCGCACATAAAAAGATACTGAACAGGCTCTTACAATATTTCTGTAATCAAATGAATAGTACCAACTGAACAAACTAACCATATTGCAAAGAAAAAAGAAAAATACAATGCTTCCCTTATTATTGTTAATATTCCAAGATTGCTATAATTATATGAATTATCGAGCTTGTAAATAGTTATATTGTGCGGATATTTAAAATAAATTCGTAGTGCATTATATCTTATGTGTCTTGTCCTACCGTTGCGATCTTCAAATTCAACAATCAAAGCTCCAAAACGAGCACAAGAACCTCGTTCATATTTGATACATCTTCCAATTTGCCTTTCTCCATTTTTCCTATGTATAACAAGGGTACAAAAGTAAAAGCAATACCAAATATTATTAGGAGGAGTGAAAGCATAGCTTTTCTTAAAGAATATAAGCTCGTTATAACAAGAACAAAAGAAACAAGGATTACAATTATCAAGATTACAATCTTTTTTTCATATTACTATTTCCTATAAATTCAGATTTATCTTATAATATTATACATTCAAAGAACGGTTATGCCAATAAAAAAGTCATAGCACTTTTGACTTATCATCAAAAATGCTATGGCTAAAACTTCTATATGAGCATTGCATTAAAGAAGCTTTTTTATTATCCGTCCGGATCTTCTTCGTTTGTTCCGTCAACTGTATTGAGGAACAGTTCCGGATCGTAGCATACGCCCATATATCTTACTTCGAAATGACAATGTGCACCGTTTGAGTTTCCGGTATTTCCTACCGCTCCGATAAGCTGACCACGTGTCACGGTTTGGTTCTCTGTAGCGAAAACGGCACTCATGTGACCATATATGGTTTGATAACCGTTAAGGTGATCTATCTGCACCATATATCCGTAGCCGCCGGAGTTCCAGCCGGCAGAGATAACCACGCCATCGGCAGCTGCATAAATATCCGTTCCCTCGTTTGCTGCAATATCAAGTCCTTTATGGTTACGGTCGCTGATAAACGTATCACTTATCCAGCCGCCGTCAATAGGCCATCCCATTTCTCCCGAACCTGTAACGGGCCGGCAGTTCGGATCTGGCCGTGCGGAATAAGTGCCTATGCCTATCTGTTCGATCACAGGTTCTTTTGTCACAACGGATTTAACGGTTTTTCGTGATCTCTCGATTCCGTCAACATACGTTATTTCGGTATTGCTGACTTTCTCACCGGGCATACCCTTTACAAGTATTGTTTTCACTCCTACGTTCAGGGAACTTGTTTCATATTCCACCGTTTCGTAGTCGAGAAACGAGAGAGTTTCAAATTCCTTGACATATTGTATAGGCAGATAGCTTTCAGTTTCTAATATATTTATTACCTGACCGCCTTTCAGGGTCATGTCAGAGTTGTAGGGATTGAGTTTCTTAAAGTCGTCAAGACTCATGTTGTACTTTTGACAGACAGAAACAGTCGTATCTCCTGTCTGAGCAATATATACGCCTTTCTTTTCAGTGGAGGATGTCAGCATTTCTATTGCCGGCTTTTCTTCCATAACACTGTCCTGAAGGTAAATTCCCTGTGTATATTCAATTTTGTTTTTGTAGGAAAGATCACGCACCTCACCGTCAACATGGTAATTCAGCAGTCTGTCCGACAGAGCCTTTTGTATCTGGTCTTTGTCCTCAACGGCAGCTATGAATTTTCCGTCAATATAGATTCCCCAGGCTTCGGTGAGTTTTTCGTCGGATGCCTCCAGCATTTTGTTCGCAAGTTGGTCGGAACTCATTAGTTTGTCGTTGTCTGAGATTATCTTCAAAGAGAAGTTAGCAGAAAGATCAATAGTTTTATCGTTCTCATTGTAAGCAATTCTCTGCTGTACTTCACGCTCTGCCTTTTCAAAGTCGGCTTCGGCGTTGATAATGCCGATTTCTTTTCCGTTGAAATCCACAGCGATGCCGTATTCCAGACTTGAGCCGTATCGTATGATACCCACGAAAAAGGCAACAGATATTATCGGCATAGTATAATTAAAAACCGTGTAGAGAATGCCGTCTTCCCCGAACAGGAAAGAACCTGCAAATCGGGTGACAGCTCCGGCGTGAGCGGCTTTTCCACGTTTTTTTGACTTTCTGACGTTATTGTAAAGCTCTTTGTTGCGCTTGGTACGCAGGCGGATAGATTCTGTCATGCCGTGCCAGAACCAGCGGATTCCTTTGAAAACAAAAGAGAGAAAGCCCAGCAGTTCCGAAAAAACAAGTTTCAGACCTTTTACAGTTCCGAGAGCAGCAACAGCCAGAATCTTTACGGCATACAGTCCGAAACGGGCGAAATAATTCACAGTGTGTTCTGAGACACGCTTGAATATATTATCCGGACAATCCTGATCTTCATGATCCATTCAGACGACTCCTTTCGTTACAAAATGGTTACAATGTAATATTATAGCAATTTCTTCGTAAAATACAACGAGAATAATGGCTTTTTTTCTGCACAGCGGTATATTTTGTAGGATTTAATAAAAAATCAGGAATTAATCATTGCTCATTTGTGAAATGCCACGAGTAATCAAGCATTTCCGGAGAGTAATTTTCCAGTTTTTCCAGAATGGGAAGTACGTCTTTCCGAGCAGATTCAAGATCATGTTCCAGATAATTTCCGCATTCGACCTCTGTACAGCCTGGGATCTCTCCCGTATAATCAGATATAAAGCGATAAGCATCTCTCACCAGACATATAGCATCCTTATGGGTCATATCGCGTGTGAGCAGATAAAATCCGGTGCGGCATCCCATAGGGCCTACATATATAATGTTTTTGCCGAATGAAGAATTTCTCGCATATGTCGCAAAAAGATGTTCGATAGTATGAAGTGACGGATTGGAGATATACACACCGCCGTTAGGCTTTACCATCCGGACGTCATATGTGATTATATCGCCGTCGATACGGGATATGTACATTCCTATGCCGAATTTTGTGTGATCGACCTGAAAGCTTGCTATTTTTTCCATGCTATTTTTCTCCTTAAAAAGATTTTTTATATCATCCGGAAAGGATGAACGGACAATGAGTAGTTTGTTTGTTTCCGGATCGGTAAATTCAACTGCACCGCAGTGAAGTGCCTGACGGTTTATATCCTCCCGTGAGCCGCCGTATAGGTCATCTCCTGCAAGGGGATGACCTATATGAGCAAAATGAACACGTATCTGGTGAGTTCTTCCTGTTTCAAGAGATATCTGCAAAAGAGAATATTTTTCCCCGGAACAGAGCTGACTGTAATGGGTGACTGCCCTCTGACCGTCTGCACGAATACAGCGTGTGATTATTGATTTCTGCTGCCTCGCAATAGGTGCGTCTATAGTGCCATGAGGAGGCGTAATTCCATGAACGACTGCAAAGTAGGTCTTGGTGCAGTTGTTTTGGAGAAGCCGGGCGGAATAGGCGTCTTTGGCAACGACGCACAAACCGGAAGTATCTTTATCCAGACGGTTCACCGCTCGGAAAGTAAGTCCGGGATAAAGGGCGGCAAAATAATTTCCGAGAGTGTCGCCCTGATGCCTTACAGAGGGATGAACGGGCATTCCGCCGGGTTTGTCAAAAATCACTACAGCATCATTTTCAAAGGCTATCGGAACACTGAGGGAAGCGGCTGCGTCAAGGGATCTGTCATCGCCGGGACGCAGAATTATAACGTCTCCGTTTTCAACGAGGTCAATACTGCGGATAGTTCTGCCGTTCCGTGTAATACCGTTTTCCAGTCGTTTTAATTTTGTAAGAAGCCGTCTTGACACGCCTTTTTTTTCCATGAGGAATTTTTGCAGCGTGATCGGCTTTTCGCAGCTTACTGTCAGTTTTATTTCTTTCATATTCGTCCTCTTTGATATAGATTGATATGCATAGTGCGGCTGCTGATGTAAGCCGTGTACAAGCAAATGGCAGTCCTATTATCGACACGATTGGCAGCAGATATACTGCTGCAAGCCCGACAAAAGCTGATTTTCTTCCTTTCATGAATCTTATTGAGAGCAATATTATCCTGAAAGGGCTATATTCCGGAAAATGAACCATAAGGAAAGGCGCTGCGGCAAGACTTATTTTTAATGAAAGCCACATAATAACGGAAACAACCGTCAGCATGAATGCGTGGCAGGTAAGAAAAAGTTCTCTGGCAGTTCGGGCAGTTGAAAGCATAGAACTCGCTGTTATTCCGAAGAATACCGCCGGAGCAAGAGCAATGAGCGCCGCTGATTTTGACAGAATAGAAAGTCCGAGACTTTTCCGGAAATATTTTCGGCTCATGAGTATTCGTGAAAGCGGAGTTACAGACTTGCGGCTGCCGCATAATTCCATAAGGCGGAATGCCATTGCAAAGGTCAGGGGAGCGGTAAATGTAATTCTCAGGACGGCAGTTATAAGAGCGATTGCAAGCTGAATTCTGCTTCCGCTGCTGAAAAGAGCCGCCGGCTGCATCTGACCGAAATATAGCAGGAGACTGTATACCGCAGCTTCTGCAAAGCGGAAGAATAGTTCTGCCGCCAGTGGAAGCAGACAGACCGTCATAGTGACTGCACGCTTCCCTTTCAGCATTTTCCCTGAAAACGAGATAAGCTCACGGATCCTCATAACACAATACCTCCATAGAAATGATCGTTTCGGTGGTAGTATGTGCCAATTTCCGGAAATTATTCAGAACTCAGGTCAGAAGAAGTCTTCGTTAATGGGATCGGGAATCTTATCGTACGGACAGTAGCCGAGAATCTCAAAAGCCTGGGAATTAAGCCACATCTGGGCAGTGACTATAATATCGAAGCCCTCTCCGAAATCGGTGCTGAGTGTTTTCGGATCGTATTTCGGCAGTCCGAAACAGCTTAGCATATTGGAAATAACGCCGCCGTGAGTTATCATGGCGCAGTGAGTAAGACCGTCGTTCATCATATCCATAATTATTTCATGAAGAGCCTTAAATGTACGTGCAGTCATTTCTTCCAGGCTTTCGCCGCCGGGGGGACGTGTATCCTTTCCGCCTTTCAGCCATTTTTTGTAGTCGTCAAGATTCAGAAGTTCGTCAACACTTTTATTTTCAAAGCTGCCAAGATCAAGTTCACGGAGATCGTCAACAGTGCACATTTCAGTGCATGGAAAAAGTATTTCCGCCGTTTCGGTGCATCGCCTGAGCGGAGAAGAATACACTCTGTGAACAGAGGGGTAGTCGAATTCGTCCATTTTAGATACAAGTTCGGCTGCGCCCTTTCCGGAGAGCGGAAGATCGGTAGAGCCGATATATATGCCTTTTTCGTTGGCTTCTGTCAGACCGTGACGGAGTACGCTTATACGGTAGCCTTTCATTGATTATCAGTCCTCTCATAAAAATAACCGCCATTGCCTGCATAATGTCGTTAGTGTGAAAGATTCTGCTCCCGACAGGCACAGGACTGACGGTTATTTTATTTAACCTTTATTATAACAGAAAACGGCGTAAATGTCAATAGAAGTGAAAAATTTTACACGGAAAATCAATATAAAGCAACACCGCACAATCTCTGTGCGGTGTTGCTTTTACAGTATCAGATATTCTGTGCTCACGTTTTTTTCACGGGCATACTTACTGCCGAATAGCTCCATTGTATCATTTCCGACAATAAGTATCATGTCCGAATCGTCTATCATATGTATATCCGCAAGATCGCAGCAGTCGGTTGTATAGTAATTGGAGGTTATAATTACCTTATCAGCCCGGGCGTGAACGTTGAAAAAACGTTCACGGTGTTCTTCATTCCAGTCAGTTGCCTGTTCCTCGTAGGGCATGGCTATATACAGTCCGATATCGTTGTACATTTTCAGGGCTATGATTATTTCTGCACACCACAGAGGCACACCGTATTCACAGTTCAGCCAGAATCGATCATATCCCCTGCGATACAGTTGCCATATCTTGCTGCGCAGTCTGGTTTTTATTTCAGGATATGGCAGTCTGCATTCGTTTTTACAGGCAATATCAAGCTCTTTTACGTTAGAAATTATCGTGCAGGTCATGGGATCCTCATTTCATATGTTATTTTCTATCACATATAATATAACATATATTTTGTGCTGATGTCAAGATATAATATATGTGAGGTGATAACAACAAATGGCTAAAAAGCTGCAAATAACCAAAAAGTCAAATCTGAAAGGCAATGACGGTTACAAAACGTTTTCTATCCGTGTAAAGGAAGATATTGTTGAAAAGCTTGACGACATATCTGTCAAGACAAACAGAAGCAGAAATGAACTGATAAATCTGCTGCTGGAATTCGGCATAGAAAACAGTGAGATCATAGATTAGAGTCTGTTCCTGAAATATTATGTCAATATGCACAAAAATAAAGGCAAAAAATTTATCTCTTATAAATTCCTACAAAAATTAACGAAAAAATTCACAATTCTTCAATAAATCAGCGTATTTACATATTATACATTTTGTATTATAATAATAATGTCGTTTAAATAACATTTCAGGAGGAACATTTATGAATTCCGATTTTGCACGAATCATAACATTACAGAGAAAAGAACGTCATATCAGTCAGAAGCAGGCAGCGACAGATCTCGGAATTTCTCAGGCTCTTCTTTCGCACTATGAAAAGGGTATACGTGAATGCGGTCTTAATTTTCTTGTGAAAATAGCAGATTACTACAATGTATCCTGTGATTATCTTCTTGGCAGAACGCCCGACCCAGAGGGAAAAACTATAACCGTTGAGGATATTCCTGATGATGACGGTAATAACAGCCTTGAAATGCCTTCTCCCGAAATTATAAATTTCAACAGAAGAATCATCAACAATTCGATAAGCCTTCTTTTCAGCCTTGCCCAGAAAGCAAACAGCATAACTCTTATAAAAGAGGTATCGTCTTATCTCATGCTTTCTGTTTATAAGCTGTTCAGAATAATTTATAATGCAAATCCACATAACGATCAGAAACTTTTCCGCATACCAAAGGTCATTGCCAATGACAGCGCCAACGCTATTGTATCTATGAGCGAGGCGAATATCAAGGCATCGTCCTGCGGTATTCCGCTGGATGGAAACGATTGTATTGACAATTTTGATACCCTGTACGTCACTACCGCAACGCTTCAGAAGGATTATGCACAGTATTCGTCTTCACTTTTGAACCTTATAAAGCGCAGCGAGGACAGCATTGCCCGCACCCGTGCGAAATATCGTCCGGACGGAAAATAATCACAGGTTAATAGATTGATAATATATAACAAAGGAGTCTTTATTCATGTCAAATACTAATATCCCGTACAAAATTTATCTTGAAGAAAGCGAGATGCCAAAAGAGTGGTACAATGTCCGTGCAGATATGAAGAAAAAACCTGCGCCGCTGCTCAATCCGGCAACTCTCAGTCCAGTTACAGCAGAGGATCTTGAACCGGTATTCTGTAAGGAACTCGTAGCTCAGGAACTGAATGAGACAGACCGCTATATTGCAATTCCGGAGGAAATACAGGACTTTTACAAAATGTATCGTCCTTCTCCGCTGGTAAGAGCTTACTGTCTTGAAAAAAAGCTGGGAACTCCGGCAAAGATCTACTATAAATTTGAGGGCAACAATACAAGCGGCAGCCACAAGCTCAATTCTGCCATTGCTCAGGCATATTATGCAAAAAAGCAGGGACTGAAAGGCGTTACAACGGAAACGGGCGCAGGTCAGTGGGGAACAGCACTTTCAATGGCGTGTTCCTACTTCGATCTCGACTGTCAGGTATACATGGTAAAGGTATCTTACGAGCAGAAGCCTTTCCGCCGTGAGGTAATGAGAACATACGGCGCAGCCGTTACGCCTTCTCCGTCTGAAACCACAGAAGTGGGACGAAAAATACTTGCCGAATTTCCAGGTACGGGCGGAAGCCTTGGATGCGCTATATCTGAGGCAGTTGAAGCTGCAACGACACAGGACGGCTACAGATATGTTCTTGGAAGCGTTCTTTCACAGGTTCTCCTCCACCAGTCGGTAATAGGAATGGAAACAAAGACCGCAATGGATAAGTATGGCATCAAACCAGATATCATTATCGGATGTGCCGGAGGCGGTTCAAATCTTGGCGGACTCATTTCTCCTTTCATGGGAGAAAAGCTCAGGGGCGAGGCAGATTATCGTTTTATTGCCGTTGAGCCGGCATCGTGTCCCAGTCTTACAAGAGGCGTCTATGCGTATGATTTCTGCGATACCGGAAAGGTTTGTCCGCTCCAGAAGATGT
This sequence comes from Oscillospiraceae bacterium, assembly GCA_021769725.1. Classification (GTDB taxonomy): domain Bacteria; phylum Bacillota; class Clostridia; order Oscillospirales; family Ruminococcaceae; genus Ruminococcus. The sequence goes on from JAETSI010000010.1 coordinate 52,561, forward strand.
ATACGCTTGGCAGCGGATTTATGCCGTCGCCCAATCATGCGGGGGGGCTGAGATACCACGGTATGAGTGCGGTTCTTTCCGAGCTTTACGATCAGGGTCTTATGGAAGCTGTGGCTGTTGAGCAGACTTCCGTATTTGAAGCGGCTCAGATGTTTGCAAGAGTAGAGGGAATACTTCCTGCCCCTGAGAGCAGTCATGCTATCAAGGCTGCTGTTGACGAAGCAATAAAGTGCAGGGAGACAGGCGAAGAAAAAACGATTCTCTTTGGTCTTACCGGCACAGGATATTTTGATATGTACGCTTACGGTGCATATAACGACGGAAAAATGACTGATTATATCCCCACAGACGAGGAGATCAAGAGGTCTACAGACATGCTGCCCAAGGTGTGATAAGGCAATAATTTTACAGGCAGGGTACAGGGAAGTTCCTGTCCCTGCTTTTATTTTTAGAACAGGAGGGTCTGGTGATGATAAGAACGGTAATTATCTGTCTCATGTCAGTCTGGCTGGTATTGTGCGGAGAACTTCCGGCATTTGCGGAAGAGATATACACTCCGTCAGAGCAGACCCTTGAAGCAATGGAAAAGGATTACTATTCATTTGAACCGGAAGATCCTGATCTTCTTTCTTACGGCAGTTATTACGATAAGTACTGCGGAGAGTTCCGCCCGGATGAGAAAATAATCGTCAATGCGGAGGACTTTTCATTTCCGGACGAATCGGCGGAGCTTGTGAGTCATACTGCTGAAAATAAAGCCGTAAAAGCCGTAGTCTGGAATGAAAGCGGCGGAGAAGCTGTTTGTACCTTAAATGTTCCCACCACCGGAATTTACTGTCTGCGTGCAGACTACTGTCCGCTTTCCGAAACAAGCCAGACTATAGAGCTTTCCCTTGAAATAGATGGAAAACTGCCTTTTGAAGCGGCTTCACGACTGACTCTCGGCAGGGTATGGGTAAATGAAAGAAAAATATATGATGATTCTCACGGAAATCAGATACGTCCGCCGCAGGTGCAGCAGGAGATTCGCCGGAGCTGTTTTTTCGGCGACCCTGACGGTCTTTTCGGCGATCCGCTGATTTTTTGTCTTGAGGAGGGCAGACATGAGATTACTGTTTCTTCGGGGGCGGGTCAGCTTGCGCTGGAGGGACTGTGCTTTGAAAATCCGCCGGAGCTGCTTTCCTATGAGGAATACCGAAATTCGGAAGCAACTGAAATAACTCCGGAGAATACGCCGTCCAGACTTTTCAGGATAGAGGGTGAACAAGCGGCAGTCAAGTCTGATGCCACGCTGTGCGCAAATTTCGACAGTGTTAATTATCTTGTTTCTCCCTCTGACTCGTCAAGGATAGTTTACAATACTTTCGGAGGAGAAAACTGGAGCAAGCCTCTTCAGTTTGTCACCTGGAATATCTCCCGGGAGGATGTGGGCAACGACGGCTGGTATAAAATCGGCATAAAATACAGGCAGAACTTTCAGAGAGGGTTCAGTTCCAACAGACGTATCTATCTTGACGGCAGGGTTGTCTGTTCCGAAATGGATGAGGTGCGTTTTGCCTATGACAGCGACTGGAACATTGCATCGCCGGATGTATTTGTATATCTTGATGCAGGTGCGGATCATACGCTGACAATGGAAGTTGTTCCGGGAGAAACGGGCAATTCCATGCGTCGACTTGAAGAAGTTCTTGACGAGATAAATACGCAGTATCGGCAGATTCTTATGATAACCGGGCCGTCACCGGATAAATATACAGATTACTATGTCCATGAAAAGCTTCCCGGTCTGACAGAGCGGCTGGAAGAATTGTCAGGGCAGCTTAAAGATATCCAGTCGGAACTGGAAGGAATGAGCGGTTCTTACGGTTCAGAGGCGGCAGTTATCGGCAATATGGCAGTTATACTTGACAAATGCGTTGAAAAGCCGATCAAAATTCCCTCATATCTTGCCCGGATAAAGGACAGCATAACTTCGGTCTCAGCATGGATGTGTGAATGCCGTGAGCAGCCGCTGGAGATCGACTATATAGAATTCGCCACAATGGACAGGGAATTCACAAGTTGTAAGCGAAAGCTTTTAAAGTCTGCGGAATTCAGCATTAAGGCGTTTATTTCCTCATTTTTTCAGGACTACACCACCCTCTCCGATGTTACGGGAGAAGAAGCTGTAGAAGTCTGGGTGGCTATGGGCAGAGATCAGGCGGAACTGGTCCGTGAAATGACGGAAAGCCAGTTTATTCCGGAATACGGCATACCTGTTTCTGTAAACCTTGTAAGCGGCGGTGTGGTGGAATCGGCTCTTGCGGGAAAAGCTCCCGATGTGGCGCTGTTTCTGGGTAAAGAATTTCCGGTCAACCTTGCTTCACGAGGGCTTCTTACCGATCTTTCGCAGTATGATGATTTCAATGCGGTCATGCAACGCTTCGGGGACAGTGCAGCGGTGCAGTATTCATGGAACGACGGCTGTTACGGAATTCCCCTGACACGTTCGTTCCCTATGATGTTCTACCGGACGGATATTCTCTCGGAGCTGGGGTACGATCATCCCCCTGAGACATGGGGCGAGCTTATGGATATGCTCCCTGCTATACAGCGTAACTATATGTCAGTGGGACTGGTACTTCCTTCGTCTGATATATCTCCTGCGACCGAAGCCGGACATACCTTTGCAATGCTCATGCTGCAAAACGGCAGGAACTACTTCAGTGATGATCTTACGGTGTCCTGCTTTGATTCCATAGAGGCGTACCGCAGCTTTGAGCAGTGGACGGATTTCTACACCAAGTACAGTTTTGAGCAGTCCTATGATGCTTTCAGTCGGTTCAGAACAGGGGAATATCCTATAGTTATAGCCGAATACAGCTTTTTCAATCAGCTTGAGGGAGCTTCTCCCGAAATAGGCGGATTGTGGGACTTCTGTCAGGTGCCGGGAACGCTCAGGACAGACGGTACGATTTCTCACGCCGCAAATTCCAGCGGTACGGGAGCAGTGATATTCAGCAGTGCGGAAAATCAGGAAGGTGCATGGGAATTTGTGAAATGGTTTACCGGCACGGATGTACAGGCTGAGTTCGGAGCACGTCTGGAGGGGCTGAACGGAGTAATGGGACGCTATGACGCAGCCGACCCGCAGGCGCTTAGTCAGCTTTCCTGGTCGGAGGACGAACTGGTACGTCTTATGGATCAGTGGGAGGAACTGGAGGAGATCCCGGTTATTCCGGCATCGTATGCCGTTACAAGAAATATCATGAACGCTTTCCGTGAGGTTGTGAACAAGCAGGAAAATCCACGTGATACGCTGCTCTGGTACAACAGAGATATCAACGATGAGATAAAGCGAAAAAACGAAACAATGAAGTAAGAGGTCAGTACATGAGAAAAAAGGCGGAGATACGGAAAACTTTCCGGGAGATAAGAAAAAACAAGGCGTGTTACGCCATGCTTGCACCGTTTATGATACTGTTTATTCTGTTCACCGTGATACCCGTAGTGATGTCCATTCCGATAGGATTCACTGATTTCAACATGGTTCAGAAGCCTGAATTTGTAGGACTGTCAAATTTCCGGACGCTTTTTCTTTCGGATAAGGTTTTTATGGGTTCTATCCGTGTAACGATAGTTTTTGCCCTGCTTACAGGTCCGGTGAGCTATGTACTCTGTTTTCTGATCGCATGGCTGATAAACGGAATGCCAAGGCATCTGCGGACAATTTTCACCCTGATCTTCTATATACCGTCACTGGCAGCGGTATATACCGTGTGGCAGTTGATATTCAGCGGCGATATGAACGGCTATCTCAACTCATTCCTGATTGATCTGGGAATTATCAATGCTCCGGTACAGTGGCTGACAGACGGAAGATATGTGCTTGGAGTTACCGTTGTCGTACAGCTATGGATTTCACTGGGCGCCGGATTTCTTGCTCTCCGTGCAGGGTTTCAGAATATTGATCCGGTGCTGTATGAGGCAGGAGCGATAGAGGGTATACGAAATAAGTGGCAGGAACTTATATATATCGTTATACCATCTATGACGCCTCAGCTGATGTTTGCAGCGGTGATGCAGATTGTAAGCTCCTTTACGGCAGGTACAGTGGCGCAGAATCTGGTAGGCTTTCCAAGTACAGATTATAAGGCGCATACGGTCATGACTCACGCTTATGATTACGGCTGGGAGCGTTACGAAATGGGATATGCTTCGGCTATATGTATGATACTGTTTATAATTATGTTTTTTCTCAGTCGTCTTATAGCAAAGGGTCTTAAAAAGATTGCAGGATAAATTAATTTTACTGTACTGTCACTTATAGGAGGTGCGGCGGATGTCTGCGGATATAAAAAAGCTCAGGGAGTCAAACAGACCGGCAGGGCGGAAATATGGCGGAACGGCACTTTCGTTTGTATTCCTGAGCATACTGGGACTTTTTATGATATTTCCGATATATCTGACCGTGGTAATGGCTGTAAAGCCTGTGGAAGAACTTTTTGTATTTCCGCCGAAGCTTTATGCGATACGTCCTACTCTTGATAATTTCCGTGATATGTTTGCCGCCGTAAGGCAGAACCGTGTTCCGTTTTCAAGATATGTATTCAACAGTGTTTTTGTGACAGTTTCGGTAACGGCAGCCCAGTGTGTGTTTGCTTCAATGGCTGCTTTTGTACTGGCAAAATGCAAATTTCCGGGAAGCAGGATAATAAATGGCATTATCGTCACGTCCCTTCTTTATCAGAGCAGCGTTATTTATATTATGCAGTATATGGTCATGGCGAAGCTCCGGATAATAGATTCTCCACTGGCACTTATTCTTCCGGCGGCAGCTTCGCCTATGGGAGTTTTTCTGATGCGGCAGTCTATCAGTCAGATTCCCGATTCCGTGCTCGACGCCGCAAAGGTGGACGGCGCAGGGCTTTTCCGGATATGCTGGCAGATCGTTATCCCGAACCAGAAGCCGGCTCTCATGACTCTTATGATCTTCGCTTTTCAGGCAGCCTGGAACATTCAGGGGAGCGGGGTCATTTTCCGTGAGCAGTACAAGACTCTTCCGGCAGCGGTCGCTCAGGTGTCGTCTTCCGGTATGGCACGAGCCGGAGTGGCTATGGCAGCTTCCGTATTCATGCTGGTACCGCCGGCAGTCGTGTTTATCCTGGCACAGCGGTATGTTATCGAGACTATGGCGCACTCCGGCATCAGGGATTAAGGCGACCAATAATGGCAACTTACGTGGGGACGCTGTCCCCACACCCCTGCCAAAGGGGTGTAAATCCCCTTTGGAATCCCAGTATTGCTTGTTCTTATTACCCCGTAAAGGGGCAATAAGAACAAACAGAGCAGAAAGCCCATAGAGAAAATCTCCTTTTGACACGAGTATAAGAAACAGAATCACGTAAGTGCCGTTGTTGTTGCCTTAATAGCTTATAATATCTGTGAACGTTGGTGAATGAATGAAAAAAGTATTATTCTGCGTCATTATTGTCTGGCTGTTTCTTGCGGCTATGATTTGTCCGTTCACGGCGGCTGCTTTTGATCCGTACGAATCCTACAGCTATGACAGCCGGGGAAACTCCGTGCCTTCTCAGGCGGGGTATACCGCTGTCAGAAGTGTTTCCGGCGCTGATCTCGGGGCTGGCAGTTTTGATTCTCCCTCAGATATTTTCTATGATGAAAACGGAACATTTTATATTGCTGATACCGGCAATAATCGGATTGTCGCCGTAAACGGTGAATTTGACGGCATTTCCGGCATATACGACAGTTTTGTGTTATCCGACGGAAATGAAACACGCTTGAACGAACCGTCCGGAATATTTGTATCTTTGGAAAGAAATATGATGTATATCGCTGACAGTGGAAACGAAAGAGTGCTTGTGTGCCGTCCGGACGGCAGTGTAGTTATGGAGATAAAAAAGCCGGATTCTGTCGTTTATGACAGCACAAAGACGTTTATTCCACGCAGGGTAATTGCGGACAAGGCAGGGAATATCTATGTTCTGATCGGCAGCATAACTTCTGGAGCAGCCATGTTCAGTCCTAATGGTGAGTTTATGGGATTTTACGGTGCAAATCGTGCAGAGCCTACGATGGAAGTCATTGTGCAGAGTATAAGAAATATATTTTCGTCCGAAGAAAAGCGTTCATGGCGTACAAGAACCGTTCCGTCCGGAATAAGCGGATTTGACATAAACGGCGATTTTATTTTCACCTGTACTGCCTCATCTTCCCAGACTATTGACAGGGTCAAAAAGCTGAATGCAGCCGGAAAGAATATCTTTGCGAACAAGTCGGCTGTTTTCGGTGATTTTGCTCCCTCATACGGTACATCCGAAAATCAGTTCATTGATGTGGATATTTCGGAGGATGGATTTATCAACTGCCTTGATCTGACAACGGGACGATTTTTTCAGTATGACGAGGAATGTGAGCTGATCTTCATTGCCGGAACAAAAGCCGGACAGCTTGGAGGATTCAGTGAAGTTTCTGCCATTGAATCGGCAGACAACAGAATCTGCGTTCTGGATTCCGCTAAAAATACGGTAACGATTTTTGAGGAAACATCATTCGGAGAGACGGTTCACAGTGCGGTAACGCTTTTCAATGACGGATATTACGAGGAAGCTCTTGAGCCGTGGTTTGATGTAATACGGCGTGACGGAAATTATCGCAGAGCATATGTGGGTGCTGCATCTGCATTGTTGAATAAGGGTGATTACAAGAGCGCTATGGAATACGCCCGAGCCGGTTATTCTCCTGATATTTATAACAAGGCGTTTGCGATATGGCGTGAAACATTTGTCAGGGAGCATTTCGGCGTTATTTTTATGATATTCGTTATTCCTGCCATATTATATATACTGCGCAGAAAGATATATGCGCATGCTGTTAATATGAATACAGCGGCGGCCGGATTTCTTGAAAAACATGGGATATATTACGGCAGACGTAAAAAATCGCCGCTCAGGAAATCGTTTTTTATTGTTCTGATGCTGTTTTTGACTCAGATCGCCGACGGAAGACTTTACGGTTTTCAGTTTGGCTATCCAGACGACAGGACTTTCAGTATTATTCCGTATCTTGTAAAGAGCGTTATTGTTTTTGCCGCCTGGGTCATAGGCAGCCGTGCAGTGAGTACATTTCTTGACGGAGACGGTACTGCTGCAAAGATCTGCATTTCCAGCGCACAGGCTCTTATCCCCTATATTGTGCAGATTTTCGTCTGTGTTGCGCTTTCTCATATACTGGTACAGGATGAAGTGGTATTCATTCAGGTAATACGCATTGCAGGAACATCCTGGACGGCAGTTCTGCTGTTTCTTGCCGTTAAGAATGTACACGGTTATTCGCCGGGAAGAACTCTGTTTTCTATAATTCTTACAGTGGCAGCTATGCTTATAATGCTGTTTTTGCTGGTGCTGTTCATGTCTCTTATCCAACAGATGTGGGTATTCGTTTCTTCCGTATTAACCGAAGCTGCGTACCGGATAAGAACGTAATCAATTTGTGATCCGGAGGGATTTTGTGATAATAAGAAAAATTCGGGCTGCGGTTATCGGTATCATGGTATTGTCCTCAATGACTATAGGAGGGAGCGTTTTCGCCGGAAGCCCTGCCGTATACTACGACAATCAGGATATCGGAGATGCTGAAAAGGATCGTGCCAAACGTCGTGAGGCAGTTGAAAAGACTGATTTTGACAGCGGCATCGTGAAAGAACTTTTTTCTTTTGCCGGAAGTTCCGGCGGACTTGATATATATGTAAGGAAAGACGAATCCCTTACGGAGAACGAACTTGATAAAGCGAAGAAGATCGGTGACGCAGCCGCTCTGTACTCCGCTTCCGGAGAACCCGCAGCCGTTTTTGAGAAGATTTCAGAAAACGACGGAAAAGATGTATTTATCAGCGGAAGCAAAAGGTATATCGCTGAGGTATCAGCGAAGGGTGTCAGCGTAAAATCTGTGATATCCACCCTGGACAGCGAAGATGTCTTTTTGTCGGAGGACGGAGCACTGCTTGAGCTTATGTCGGAAGATAAAACTAAAACCAAAGCTCGATTCCTTCGCAGCAGCGAAAGTGATGGCAGTCTGATTTACCGTGAAGTGAGCGGTTCACGTTTTGCGTGGGTATCGCAGGAAATGGATCAGTTTTACGGAATTTATCGCTATTGTGCGGAAAATGAAAGTTTCCGGATGCTGGTAGACGATGAGAATGCTGTTTTCGGTCTGGAAAGCAAGAAGACGGGGTATATCTGGTGGTCGTCGCCGCCCGGAGCTACGCATGATGATTCCGCTACGGAGATACTTGCCGGAGGTTTGCGGTCGTCAGTCATACTCAATTACGGCGTTCCGGAAAAGCAAAGTGAAAACAATCTGCTGCGTTCAAATACCGACGACTGCGATATGACCGTTACTGATATAGAAAACGGCATCCGTGTGGATTATGATTTCGGCAAAGCAGGCTTTGAGTTCCCGGTAGAATATACTCTGGAGGAAGATCATATGCGTGCTTCATTAAAAGTCGGAAATATTGAGGAGAAGAATCCTGCCAATATAATTACAGAGATCACTCTCATGGAGACCTTCGGGGCGGCATCTTCGGAAGAGAACGGTTATTTTGTGATCCCTGACGGCAGCGGAGCACTTATTCGTTTCAATAACGGCAGGACTATGGAGACCAATGCCTATAAACAGCCGATTTACGGCAGAGATATTACTGCTGTTCCTCAGAACAGGGGCGCATATGCAAGGCAGATTTGTCTTCCGGTATACGGCATTGTAAAGGATGACGGCAATGCTTTGCTTGCAGTGGCAGAAAAGGGGGATTCCAATGCCTGTATTTCTGCGAAGATCTCCGGACAGTCCAAAACCAATTATAATATGTGTTCGTTTAGTTTTACCCTGCGTGAGACGGACACCTATTATATGTCCGGCAGCCAGAGTCAGCAGTTTACGGTCTTTGAGGGAGGGGAAATAAAGTCTGATGATATTGAAGTCAGATACTACCCAATTTCCAAAAAAGACGCAGATTATGCTGATGTGGCTGCACGGTACAGAGAATATCTTATGGATGAAAAGGGATTGACGCCGAAAACAAAAGCAGACAGTGCGCCGCTGTATATTGACCTTTACGGCGGAGTAATGAAAAAGCGCTCTGTACTGGGAATTCCGCTTACTCTTAAAACCGCCGTGACATCATACGGGCAGGGACTGGATATTCTGCGTGAACTTGAAAGCAGCGGTACAGAAGAAATGGTGGTTTCGTACAAGAACTGGACGAACGACAGCATAAAAAACAAGATAGATACTGATGCCAGACCATCCGGTACGCTTGGTGGGAGAAAGGATTTCAGGGAGCTTACCGATTATATGGAAAGCAGGAACATACTGTTCTACCCTGTTTCCGGCAATGTGACGTTCCGCAGCGGAAACGGATATTATGCTTTTACCGACGCCGCCGTGCGTGTTTCCGGCAGTTATTCAAGGGTAGTCAGCTATGACAGGGCATACAGCGTTCCTGACAGAAACCGGGAGAATCTGTCATTGCTTTCACCGGGAAGTTACGGCGGATTTTTTGATGAGCTTTCCGAGGGATGCGAAAAAGCAGGTCTTGACGGAATTTCAGCAGGAGCGCTGACATCATCACTGTACGGAGACTATAGTAAAAACAGTGTGTCCAGATACGAGGCAATGAAAAAACTTGTCAGAGGTTATGAGGAACTATGCAGTTCAATGGAGAATGGTATCATGGCAGACGGCGCAAACGCATATGCGCTGCCTTATGTGAGTCATATAAAAAATGTTCCTGCGACATCGAGCCGTTTTGATATTTTCGATGAGGATGTACCGTTCTATCAGATAGTGATACACGGACTTATTTCGTATACTACCGAAGCGGTGAATGGCAGTCCAGATCCGGATTGGATGCTTCTTTATGCGGCAGAAACGGGAAGCTGTCTGCGTTATGATATGGTGTACGAGCAGCCGGGAATGTTAGAGGATACGGAATTTGACATATATTACTATGCCGGCAGCAGCGGCTGGACGGCTGAGGCGGCAGAGAGCCAGCAGATTCTTGAGTCTGTTTTGTCCGGCGTGAGCGATGCGTTTATCATCGGCAGAAAAACAGAGTTCAGCGGAAGCAGAGTTACCGTTAATTATTCCAACGGTTGTGTAATAACCGTAGATTACAGCGAGGGTTGGATAGAGTACAACGGACGGCGGATATATATAAGCCGTGAGGACGAGAAAGGAGAAAAAAATGGGCAGCGGTAAAAAAAGGCGTCTTATGACCTATGGCAGGCGCAGGCAGCTTTATGGTTGGGGCTTTATTTCCCTGTGGTTTGCAGGAACGGTCATGTTTTTCCTGATACCGCTTGTCAATTCGCTGTGGTATTCGTTTAATACAGTGACCATAGAGCCGGGAAGAATAAAGACGGAGTGGGTGGGAACAGGCAAGTTTGTTCATGCTATGGAAGACCCAAATTTCACCGATGCTCTGGGCAGTACGATTGCCGAAACTCTTTGGAAGACGCCGTTGATACTGATATTTTCCATGTTTATTGCAGTTGTTCTCAATCAGAATTTCCGTGGCAGATCGCTGGCAAGAGCCGTTTTCTTTCTGCCTGTCATCATTGTTACCGGACCGGTATTCAAGATAATCAGCGGCGACATGGACGCTACAGGCAGTAGGTCGGCGGAACAATTCTCAACTATGATGTCCACTGATCTGGTGGATGAGCTTATGCAGTTTCTGGGAATATATAATATCAGCGACAAAATGAGCACCGTTATCGGGGCGGTTGCGGACAACATTTTCGGTATTGTCTGGAGTTCGGGCATACAGATACTGCTGTTTCTGGCGGCTCTTCAGAATATTCCGCCCTCTGCAAGGGAAGCGGCAATGCTGGATGGCGCTACTGCATGGGAATATTTCTGGAAAATAACCATTCCGTATCTCGGTCCGTTTATTCTGGCAAATTTTATTTTTACGGTCATTGATTCGTTCACAAGTCCGATGAATAAGGTCATGGAGAGAATACTGAGCATGAAGTCGGAGGTGCTTTACGGTGAAGCATCAGCTATGGCTTGGATATATTTCGTCATTATTCTGGTTATGATCGGTATAGTTTACCGGATCATCAGAAAATTTATCTATTACGAAAACGAGTGAAGGGGGGACAGCTGTGGCAAAAAAGAAAGCAGGAGAAAGAACATGGAGTTTTTTCCGGTTTATGATACTTTTTGGTATCGGGTTTATTGTGCTTTACCCCCTTATTTATATGGTAAGCTGTGCATTCAGGGAGCGTTCTGATATGAACGATCCTACTGTCATGTGGCTGCCTCGTCATTACACTCTTGATGTCATAAAAGATACATGGCGCATAATGGACTTCGGCAGTATGCTGAAAAATACGATATTTCTTAATATCGGCTGCTCACTTGTGCAGGTAATGTCATGTGCCGTGACCGGATATGGCTTTGCACGGTTCAGCTTTAAGGGCAAAAAGCTGTTTTTTGGTATCGTTATAATGATGATACTGGTGCCTCCCCAGGTGATTTCGCTGCCGCTCTACACACAGTTTCGCTTTTTTGGCATAAAGGGACTTTTTTCGGTAAATCTGATAGACAGTATGCTGACCATGTATCTTCCGGCGATGACAGCCAACGGAATACGTTCGGGTCTGATGATATTGATATTCCGACAGTTTTTCAGGGGACTTCCGAGGGAACTGGAAGATGCCGCCTGCATTGACGGATGCGGTCCGTTCATGACGTTTGTCCGTGTCATGATACCTAATGCTGCTTCGGCGTTTCTGACGGTATTTCTCTTTTCGGTAGTATGGTACTGGAACGATTACTATGTAAGCACGGCGTTTTTTACCGATACCCGTACGGTTGCAACTGTGCTGTATGATCTTGATTCAAGGCTGAGCCGTGCCATTTACGGGGATTCCAGGATAAAGCCCAGTGCCCGTGAACTTATCGTATGGAAAGAAGCCGGCTGTTTAATGTCTGTTCTGCCTATATTAATAATGTATGTTTTCTTGCAGAAGCATTTCACCGAGGGGATAGAAAGATCGGGGCTGGCGTCATAATTTTTTCTCCTTTAATTTAAACAAAAAATATATTAATATAAAATTTACAATTTTGTTAAGGAAATTGTCCGGTAAAATCTTGCAATTTGCATCAAAGTATGGTATAATTACAACTGTTGAGTGCGCTGAAAGCGTACTGACTGCAGAAGATATGCGTTGAAACAGAAGGTTGCTGCCGGTATGGCAGGTAATTTCTGTGGAGTATGTCCGATTTTAAACCGGGCGATTGGGATAGTGAACACAGTTTGTGGTATTTGGTCTGCGCAGCTTGCGTATGTGCAGAACTATGCTCTTTTTGTGCTCATATGCTTTATCACCTGGAAAACATTAAAGTTTTTCGGGTTTTTTTATCAGATATAGCATGAAACACACGGGAACGTGTGAATCCTAGATCTGCGTCCCCATAATAAATCCTAAGGAGGCGAAAATAATGGCAGTCAACGAAAAAATCAGATTCAAGATCAAGGGTTACGATTACGCTACTGTTGATATTGCAGCAGCTAAGATCGTTGAGGCAGCTAAGAGAAGCGGTTCAAGAGTTTCAGGACCTATTCCGCTCCCCACTGATAAGGAGGTCGTTACAATTCTCCGTGCAGTTCATAAGTACAAGGACAGCCGTGAGCAGTTCGAGATGAGAACTCACAAGAGACTTGTAGACGTTATCCGTCCTACAGACAAAACAACAGCTGCTCTTGAAAAGCTTGAAATTCCCGCAGGCGTAGACGTTGTTATGGAAGTTAAGTAATTAACTCTTTTGCGCATGCATACCGCAGTGGGATGCGGAATGGCGGTAGTCCGCCGGTCATGTTGATGCTTGCCATCAACCAATAACCTAATTCAGGAGGAAAACGATATGCAGAAAGGTATTATCGGCAAGAAGATCGGTATGACACAGATCTTCGATGAAACAGGAAAAGTTGTTCCTGTAACAGTAGTTGAAGCCGGTCCGTGCGTTGTTGTACAGAAGAAAACTGTTGAGAACGACGGCTATGCAGCTCTTCAGCTTGGCTTCGGCGATGTAAAGGTTCAGAGAATGAACAAGCCTATGAAAGGTCATTTCGACAAGGCGGATGTTGGATACAAGGCAGAACTCAAGGAATTCAGACTTGACGACTGCGATTCCCTTAACGTAGGCGATCTGGTAAAGGCTGACGCTTTTGCAGCAGGTGACGCAATCGACGTTATCGGCACGAGCAAGGGTAAGGGCTTCCAGGGCGCTATCAAGCGTCACAACCAGCACAGTCTCAGAGATACTCACGGTACAGGTCCTGTTCACAGACAGGCTGGATCAATGGGTGCGTGCTCCTCGCCTTCAAGAATCTATAAGGGCAAGGGCATGGCTGGTCACATGGGCGCAGAGCAGGTGACTGTTCAGAATCTCGAAGTAGTTAAAATAGATGCAGAAAACAATCTCATCGCTATCAAGGGCGCCGTTCCCGGACCTAAGGGCGGCATTGTATACATCGTTGACAGCGTTAAGGCTTAAGGAAGGAGGAAACGTATATGTCTACAATTTCAGTATTCGATATGGCTGGTAATCAGGTTTCCGAAACAGAGCTTTCAGATGCTGTATTCGGAGTTACTCCCAACGAGGCAGTAATGCACGCAATGGTTGTAAATTATCTCGCTAACCAGAGACAGGGTACACAGTCCACACTTACAAGAACAGAAGTAAGCGGCGGCGGCAGAAAGCCCTGGAGACAGAAGGGAACAGGTCATGCAAGACAGGGTTCAACACGTGCTCCTCAGTGGGTTCACGGCGGAATCGCTCTCGGACCTAAGCCCAGAGATTACAGCTATTCGCTTAATAAAAAGGTAAGAAGACTTGCAATGAAGTCTGCTCTTTCAACAAAGGTTATCGACAATAATCTTATCGTTCTTGACGCCCTTACACTTGACAGCTACAAGACAAAGACTGTTGTTGAAATGCTCAAGGCTCTCGGCGTTGAAGGCAAGGCTCTCATCGTTACAGCAGAAGCTGATGCAAAGGTTATCAAGAGCGCAGCAAACATTCCCGGTGTAAAGACGGCTGCTGTAAACACTCTTAATGTATATGACATTCTTAATCATGATAAGTTCATCGTTGTAAAGAATGCTGTTGGAAAGATCGAGGAGGTGTACGCATAATGAAAGCACCGCAGGATATTATTCTGAAGCCCATTATCACTGAAAAGTCAATGGACGAATTACAGAATGGCAAGTACACCTTTAAGGTAGCTACAGACTCCAACAAGTCAGAGATCAAGAAGGCAGTTGAGGCACTCTTTGACGTTAAGGTAGCTAAGGTAAATACTCTCAACTGCAACGGCAGGGAAAAGAGAGTTGGCAGATACGTTGGTAAGACAGCCGATTGGAAAAAGGCAATCGTAACTCTTACAGAGGATTCCAAGACCATCGAATTCTTTGAGGGTATGGTTTAATTACCTGAACGATCGGAAGGTATGGGAGTAATGCTCCCGCAAAAACGCATTTTAAGGAGTGAAATAAATGGCTATTAAAAGCTACAAGCCTACGACACCTTCGAGACGTCAGATGACTGTAACTGACTACTCGGTTCTGTCCAAGGTAGAGCCGGAGAAAAGCCTTCTCGAACCTATGAAGAAGAAGTCGGGAAGAAACAGCTACGGCAGAATTACAGTTCGCCACAGAGGCGGCGGAAACAGAAGAAAGTATCGTGTTATCGACTTCAAGCGTGATAAGGATAACATGATCGCTACTGTTCTTACACTTGAATACGATCCTAACAGAAGCGCATTTATCGCTCTCGTTCAGTACGAGGACGGCGAGAAGAGATATATCCTCGCACCCAACGGCCTTAAGGTCGGCGATAAGGTAGAGTCCGGTCCCGAGGCTGATATCAAGCCCGGCAACGCTCTCAGACTTGAGGATATCCCTGTTGGTACATTTATTCATGCTATTGAGCTTTACCCCGGCAAGGGCGCTCAGCTTGTAAGAAGCGCAGGCAACCAGGCTCAGCTCATGGGTAAGGAAGGCGCTTACGCACTCGTAAGACTTCCCTCCGGCGAAATGAGAAAGGTACCGATCGGATGCAAGGCTGCAATCGGTCAGGTTTCAAATATCGATCATGAAAACGTTAACTACGGTAAAGCAGGAAGAGTCCGCAATATGGGCTGGAGACCTACAGTTCGTGGTTCTGTAATGAACCCCTGCGATCACCCCCACGGCGGTGGTGAAGGTAAGTCACCTGTCGGACGTCCCGGACCTGTTACCCCATGGGGTAAACCCGCTCTCGGCTACAAGACACGTAAGACACATAACAGAACCGATAAGTTTATCGTAAAGCGCCGCAACGGCAAGTAATCTGAAAGGAGGAACTTATTAATGAGTAGAAGCATTAAAAAGGGACCTTATGTCCAGGAGGTTCTTCTTAAGAGAGTTGTGGCTATGAACGAGGCAGGAGAAAAGAAGGTTCTCAAGACATGGAGCCGTTCTTCAACAATTTTCCCTGATTTCGTAGGTCACACATTTGCTGTTCATGACGGACGCAAGCACGTTCCGGTTTATGTTACAGAAGATATGGTAGGACACAAGCTCGGTGAGTTTGCACCTACAAGAACTTACAAGGGCCACGCAGGTTCAAAAACATCAAACAACGGTAAGAAATAAGCGGAAGGAGGAGTTCAGAGATGGAAGCAAGAGCTTATTTAAGAAATGCTCGTATATCACCCAGAAAGGTGCAGATTGTTCTCGATCTTATCAGGAACAAGCCTGTTGACATCGCTTTGGCTACTTTAGATCTTACTCCGAAGGCTGCAAGTCCTATCGTTGCAAAGCTTGTAAAGTCCGCTATGGCAAACGCTGAAAACAATTTCAGCATGAATAAGGACGACCTTTACGTTGCAGAATGCTTCGTAACCCCCGGTCCTATCATGAAGAGAATCATGCCAAGAGCACAGGGCAGAGCATATAGAATTTTAAAGAGAACATCACACATCACAGTTGTTCTTAAAGAAAAAGAATAATCCCAAGGAGGTTTGAATAATGGGCCAGAAAGTTAATCCGCACGGTCTTCGTGTCGGCGTTATTAAGGATTGGGATTCACGCTGGTATGCCAACAAGGCAGATTTCGGCGACACTCTTGTTGAGGACTACAATGTTCGTAACTTCATTAAGAAGAGCTTGTATGCAGCAGGTGTTCCGAGAATCGAAATCGAGCGTTTTGCCGATAAGGTTAGAATTCACATCCACTGCGCTAAGCCCGGTATTGTAATCGGCAGAGGCGGCGCAGAAATCGAAAAACTCAGAACAAAGCTTGAGGCTATGATGAAGAAGCAGGTTTTCATCAATATCCTCGAGGTTAAGCAGCCTGATATGGACTCTCAGCTCGTTGCTGAAAAGATCGCTCTCGACCTTGAGAACAGAGTATCTTTCAGAAGAGCTATGAAGCAGTCTATCGGCAGAACAATGCGTCTGGGCGCAAAGGGAATCAAGGTTAAGGTTTCAGGCAGACTTGCCGGTGCCGAGATCGCAAGAAGCGAAAGCTATCACGAAGGTACTATTCCGCTTCAGACCATCCGTGCCGATATTGACTACGGTTTCGCTGAGGCAGATACGACTTACGGAAAGCTTGGCGTAAAAGTTTGGATATATAAGGGCGAGATCCTCAAGGGCGACGCAGCTAAGGCAGCAGCTCAGAGAGAAAAGTTCGAGAAGAAGAACGACAGACCCAACGACCGCAGACGCCGTGACGACAGACGTGACGACAAGCGCGGCGGAAACAGACGCGGCGGCAGAAACTTCAACCGTGACGCTAAAAGAGAAGGAGGTAACCAGTAATGCTGCTTCCAAAAAGAGTTAAGTACCGCAGAGTCCACAGAGGACGTCTGAAGGGTAAGGCATACAGAGGAAACAAGGTAACTTACGGAGATTACGGTCTCCAGGCTCTTGAACCGGCATGGATCACTTCCAACCAGATCGAGTCTGCCCGTATCGCTATGACACGTTACATCAAGAGAGGCGGTCAGGTATGGATCAAGATCTTCCCCGACAAGCCTATCACAGAAAAGCCGGCTGAAACACGAATGGGTTCAGGTAAGGGCTCACCGGAATACTGGGTAGCAGTCGTTAAGCCCGGCAGAGTTCTCTTTGAAATCAAGGGAGTTGCTGAGGAAACTGCAAGAGAAGCTATGCGTCTGGCTATGCACAAGCTTCCTATCAAGTGTAAGTTCGTAAAAAAGGCAGAGCAGGAGGTTGAGCAGTAATGAAGGCATCAGAAATCAGAGAAATGTCAGTTGATGAGCTCAACGAGAAGCTCGTAAGCCTGAAAGAAGAGCTTTTTGCTCTCCGCTTTCAGCACGCTATAAATCAGCTTGATAATACAGCTCGTCTTAAGGCTGTAAAGAAAGATATTGCACGCATCAAGACAACTCTGCGTGAGGCAGAGCTTGCTGCACAGCAGTAAGAAAGGGAGGATTTAGCTAATGTCTACTGAAAGAAACCTTAGAAAAACAAGAGTAGGTAAGGTTGTAAGCGATAAGATGGATAAGACCGTCGTAGTTGCTATCGTTGATAACGTTAAACACCCGCTTTACAAGAAGATCATCAAGCGTACCGTAAAACTCAAGGCTCACGATGAGAACAATGAGTGCAGAATCGGTGACCGTGTTGAGGTTATGGAAACACGTCCGCTTTCCAAGGATAAGAGATGGCGTGTTACAAATATCATTGAAAAGGCTAAGTAATTTTGATATAAGCTTAATGCTTGAAAGGAGGAACTCGCTGTGATACAGATGCAGACTTATCTTAAAGTCGCTGATAACACAGGCGCTAAGGAGCTTATGTGTATCAGAGTTCTGGGTGGTACACGCAGAAGATATGCAAATATCGGAGACGTTGTAGTGGCTTCCGTTAAGAAAGCAACACCCGGAGGCGTTGTAAAGAAGGGCGATGTTGTAAAGGCAGTTATCGTTCGTTCAGCTAAGGGTCTCAGAAGAGAGGACGGAACTTATATCCGTTTCGATGAGAACGCCGCTGTAATTATCAAGGAAGATAAGAACCCCAAGGGTACACGTATCTTCGGACCGGTTGCTAAGGAGCTCCGTGAAAAGGAGTACACAAAGATCCTCAGTCTCGCACCGGAAGTTCTTTAATGGAGGTGTCATTCGATTATGAGTAAGGTACACGTAAAAACCGGTGACACTGTTATCCTTCTCACCGGAAAGTATGAGGATAAATTCACAAGCAAGGGCGACAGAAAAACAGGTAAGATCGTTGAGGTAAGCCCTAAAGAGGATAAGGTGATCGTTGAGGGAATCAACATCATCACAAAGCACGTAAAGCCCACAAGAATGGGTGAAAAGGGCGGCATCATCAGAACTGAGGCTCCCGTATATGCTTCAAAGGTACAGCTTGTCTGCCCCAAGTGCGGCAAGCCCACAAGAGTCGGCCATACTTTTGACGACGACGGAAAGAAGCTCCGTGTCTGCAAGAAGTGCGGCAAGTCTTTTGAATAATGTAAAGGAGAACGACAATGGCAAGATTAAAGGATTTTTATGTTAGCGACGTTGCTCCTGCAATGATGAAGAAATTCGGATACAAAAGCGTAATGCAGATTCCGAAGCTCGAAAAGGTTGTTATCAATGTAGGCGCCGGCGAGGCTAAGGATAACTCAAAGGTTATCGATGCAATCATGACAGATCTCGCTGCTATTACAGGTCAGAAGCCTGTGGTATGCCGTGCAAAGAAGTCAGTTGCCAACTTTAAGCTCCGTGAGGGTATGCCTATCGGCGTCAAGGTAACGCTGAGGGCCGAGAAGATGTACGAATTCGTAGACAAGCTCTTTAATGTAGCTTTTCCTCGTGTTCGTGACTTCAGAGGAATCAATGCAAATTCTTTTGACGGCAAGGGCAACTACTCAACAGGTATCAAGGAGCAGCTCATCTTCCCTGAGATCGAGTATGACAAGATCGACAAGGTAAGAGGCATGGATATCAACTTCATCACAACTGCAAACACTGATGAAGAGGCTAAAGAGCTCCTGACACTTCTGGGCGCTCCGTTCATCAAGTAATCAGGGAGGAATAAAAATGGCTAAGAAGGCAATGATCAACAAGCAGCAGAGAACTCCCAAGTATTCCACAAGAGCATATAACAGATGCAAGATTTGTGGCAGACCGCACGCATACCTCAGAAAGTTCGGCATCTGCCGTATCTGTTTCAGAGAGCTTGCACACGACGGTCAGATTCCGGGTGTTAAGAAGGCAAGCTGGTAAAATACGAAAAGGAGGTCATTCGGCATGCAAATCACTGATACAATAGCAGATCTTTTAACAAGAATTCGTAATGCGAATACTGCAAAGCACGCCACAGTTGACGTTCCCGCTTCAAGAGTTAAAAAGGATATTACACAGATTCTCGTTGACGAGGGCTATGTAAAAAGTTTTCAGCTTATTGAGGACGGCAAGCAGGGTGTTATCAGAATTACGCTTAAATACGGCGACAACAAGTCACCGGTAATTACAGGGCTTAGAAGGGTTTCAAAGCCCGGTCTGCGTATTTATTCAAGCTGCGCAGATATGCCCAAGGTAAGAAAAGGCCTGGGTATCGCAATCGTTTCAACTTCAAAGGGTATCGTTACCGACAAGAAGGCAAGAGAGCTTAACGTCGGCGGCGAAATCCTTGCATACATCTGGTAAGGAGGACAACATTATGTCAAGAATCGGCAAAATGCCTGTCAGCATTCCCGCAGGTGTAGAAGTCAAGAACGACAACAACTGCATCACAGTCAAGGGACCTAAGGGCGAGCTTGCAAGACAGTTTTCTACTGAGCTCGGCATTGAGGTTGCTGAAGGTGTAATCACAGTTACAAGACCCAGCGATGACAAGAAGCATCGTTCACTTCACGGTCTTACAAGAACACTTATCGCAAACATGATCGAAGGCGTTACAAACGGCTACTCAAAGACTCTTGAGATCGAGGGCGTAGGCTACCGTGCTGCAAAGCAGGGAACAAAGGTAACTCTTTCACTGGGCTATTCACATCCCGTTATCATTGAGGAAACAGATCAGATAAAGCTTGAAGTTCCTCAGCCCAATAAAATTGTTGTAAGCGGTATCGACAAACAGGCTGTAGGTCAGTTTGCAGCCGAGGTACGTGAAAAGCGTCCTCCCGAACCATATAAGGGCAAGGGTATCAGATACGCCGGCGAGCATATCATCCGCAAGGAAGGCAAGGCCGGTAAGGGCAAGAAGTAATTAGAAGGAGCAAATTGCTATGATTAAGAAGTTTGACAGCAATAAAGCAAGATTAAAGAGACACCGCAGAGTACGTGCAAAGATCTCTGGAACTGCTCAGCGTCCCCGTCTCAATGTGTTCCGCTCAACAAAGCACATCTACGCTCAGCTTATAGACGACGTAAACGGTGTTACTCTTGCCAGCGCATCCAGCATGGACAAGGGATTTGACGGAAACGGCGGCAACGTTGAAGGCGCACGCAAGGTCGGCGAGATGATCGCTAAGAACGCAGCCGATAAGGGCATCACCGAAGTTGTATTCGACAGAGGCGGTTACCTTTATCACGGCCGTGTCAAGGAACTTGCAGAAGGCGCACGTGAAAACGGATTAAAGTTCTAAGAGGGAGGTACAACAATGGCTAATATTGAAACACAGGCTCCTGAGTTCGTTGAGAAGGTCGTTGCAATTAACAGAGTTTCCAAGACTGTTAAGGGCGGCCGTATCATGAAGTTTGCTGCACTTGTTGTAGTAGGCGACGGAAACGGCACTGTAGGCTTCGGTCTCGGTAAGTCCGGCGAAGTTCCGGATGCAATCCGCAAGGGAATTGAGGACGCTAAGAAGAACCTTAAAAAGGTTGCTCTCAAGGGAACTACTATCCCCCACGAAATCGTAGGCGAATTCGGTGCAGGCAGAGTTCTTATGAAGCCCGCCGCACCCGGTACCGGCGTTATCGCAGGCGGTCCCGTTCGTGCCGTGATCGAAGTTGCAGGCATCAAGGATATCAGAACAAAGTCACTTCGTTCAAATAATCCCTGCAATGTAGTAAGAGCTACCATCAACGGTCTTACATCATGCACATCCATTAAAGAGGTTGCTGCAAAGAGAGGCAAGTCCGTTAAAGAAATTTTAGGTTAAGGAGGCAGTAACACATGGCTAAGAACATCAAGCTCGTAAAGAGCCTTATCGGAAGAAAAAAAGACCAGATTGCTACTGCTCAGTCACTTGGCCTCAAGAAGGTCGGCGACGTTACAACCCAGCCCGATAATGAGCAGACAAAGGGCAAAATCAATAAAATCTCACACCTTGTTGAGGTTACAGAAGCGTAAGCAAGGAGGTGCACACTAATGAAAATTCACGAATTAACTCCCGCACTCGATTCCAACAAGGCTGTTAAGCGTATCGGCAGAGGCCACGGCTCGGGCAACGGAAAGACTGCCGGCAAGGGCCATAAGGGTCAGAACGCACGTTCAGGCGGTGGTGTAAGAATCGGCTTTGAAGGCGGACAGATGCCCCTCACAAGAAGAATCCCTAAGAGAGGCTTCAACAATATTTTCGCTGCAAAGTATGCTATCGTAAACGTTTCGGATCTTAATGCATTCAAGGATGGCACTGTTATTGATACAGAGCTTCTCATTGCATCGGGTCTCGTTAAGAAGGCTTATGACGGCGTTAAGGTACTCGGCAACGGAGAGCTTACTGCTAATTTAACTGTAAAGGCTGCTAAATTCTCACAGAGCGCTATCGAAAAAATCGAAAAGGCTGGCGGGAAGGCAGAGGTGATCTAATAATGTTTCAGACCCTGAGAAAGGCGTGGGGAGTTCCTGAGATAAGAAAGAAGCTCCTCTATACATTATTCATGATCATCATCTTCAGATTCGGAAGTGCTGTAACTGTTCCGTTCCTTGATTCCGATGTAGTAAGAACATGGATGGACAGGAACGCTACCGACGGAAACTTTCTTGAATATCTGCACATCATCACCGGCGGTGCGCTGTCACAGGCAAGTATATTCTCGCTTTCTATCACACCATTCATCAATGCGTCGATCATCATGCAGCTTCTGACTTATGCGCTTCCTCCGCTGGAGCGAATGCGCAACGAGGGAGAAGAAGGACGCAAGAAAATTGAAAAGATTACTGCTTTTGTTTCCATAGCTCTGGCATTCTTCATGGCTTACGCTTATTACGTTACTCTTACAAGAATGACTGATAATAAGACAGGAAAATCTGCCGTAAAGTATCTGGGCAAAAATATGGATCAGTATTTCTCCGCAGCGGTTATTATCCTCTGCTTTGTTGCAGGTGCTGCACTTGTAGTATGGATGGGAAACAGAATCAGCGATAAGGGTATCGGAAACGGTATTTCTATGCTCCTCTTTGCAGGTATCGCTGCAAGATTCCCTACCGACATTGGTGTTCTTGTTGATCTTACAAAGCAGCAGCCTCAGAAGTATCTTTTCGTTTCAATCGGATATCTCGTATTTGTTGTTGCTGAGATAGCATTCATTGTATTCATGAACGAAGCAGAAAGACGTATTCCGATTCAGTACGCAAAGCGTGTAGTCGGAAGGAAGCAGTATGGCGGTCAGAAAACCCATATCCCGATCAAGGTCTGCATGAGCGGCGTTATGCCTATCATTTTTGCCATGTCGTTTATGGCCCTGCCCCAGACGATTCAGCTTTTCAAGCCTGACACAAAAACTACAGGTTTCTATCATGCATTCTGTGAATTCTTCAACAGATCAAGCGTGTCATATGCAATTATCTACTTCTTACTTATAATTGCATTCAACTATTTCTATGTTTCAATCCAGTATAATCCCGTTGAGATTGCCAACAATCTCCGTCAGAGCAACGGCGGTATCCCAGGTATCAGACCCGGAAAGCCCACATCTGACTACATTCAGAGGGTTCTCTCGAAGATCGCTCTCGTAGGAGCATTCTTCCTGGGAATAATCGCAATAATCCCTGTAGTAATGGGTATTGTTGATTCAAATCTCCAGGCACTTTCGATGGGCGGTACGACAATACTTATCTCGGTAAGCGTTGCCCTTGAAACAACACGTACACTTGAATCACATCTTATGATGCGTCATCATAAGGGCTTCTTAAAATAAAAAAGGAGGACGGTATATGAATCTTATCTTTTTAGGCGCTCCCGGCGCAGGAAAGGGCACACAGGCTGAGGTCGTTTCCGAAGCACTGAATATTCCTCAGATCTCTACAGGCAATATCCTTCGTGAAGCTGCAAAGAACGGTACTGAGTACGGTCTCAAGGCTAAGGCAGCAATGGACGCAGGCGCTCTTGTATCAGATGAAATCGTTATCGGAATCCTGAAAGAGAGAATTGCTCAGGACGACTGCCAGAACGGATTTATTCTTGACGGCTTTCCAAGAACAGTTCCTCAGGCTGAGGCTCTTGACGCTATGAATATCAAGATCGACAAGGTGATTGAGATCAATGTAGCTGACGAGACCATCAAACAGAGGGTTTCCGGCAGAAGAGTCTGTCAGGGCTGCGGAGCTTCATACCATGTTGATTATAAGCCTTCAAAGGTTGAGGGCGTATGCGATAAGTGCGGCGACAAGACTGTTATCCGTAAGGACGATCAGCCGGAAGTCGTTCTTGAAAGACTTGCAACTTATCACGAAAAGACAGCTCCTCTCAAGGACTACTACGAGAAGCAGGGAAAACTTGTTACTGTAGAGGGTCAGGAAGAGGTAGCCGACACCTCAAAGCTTACACTGGCAGCAGTAGGAGCATGAGGTAATGAGTATAACCATAAAATCAAAGTCCGAACTTGCCATAATGCGTGAAGCAGGTAAAATTACCTGCGGCGCACTGTGGTATGCGGGCGAAAAATTAAAACCGGGTATGTCCACTCTTGATGTGGATAAGCTGATAGGCAGCTTCTTCGCACAACACGGCTGCAAATCCGGTTTCAAAGGCTTATACGGATTTCCTGCAAACGCTTGTATTTCGGTAAACGAAGAAGTGATTCACGGAATTCCGAAAGCAAACCGCAGGCTTAAAGAGGGCGATATAGTAAGCATCGACACCGGAGCCGTTTACAAGGGCTTCAACGGCGACAGCTGCTGGACCTTCCCTGTGGGTAAAATTTCTGATGAGGCTAAGGCATTGCTTGAGGTAACTGAGAAAAGCCTGTACGAGGGTATAGCTCAGGCTCAGGTGGGCGCAAGAATCGGAGATATTTCTCATGCTGTTGAAGAGTACTGTGCTTCACGAGGCTACGGAATCGTAAGAAATTACTGCGGCCACGGTATCGGCAGAGAGCTTCACGAATCACCGGAGATCCCGAACTGGGGAAAGCCGGGACATGGTCCCAGGCTGGTTTCCGGTATGACTATCTGCATCGAACCTATGATAAACCAGAAAGGCGACGATGTAAGAGTTCTCAAGGACGGCTGGACTGTGGTTACTAAAAATGGTTCACTGTCGGCTCATTTTGAGCACGCAATCGCAATAACTCCTGACGGTCCCGTCATTCTGACTCAGCCCTGACGGAGGGGCGTATTGTGAAGCTGCAAAAAGGCTCGGTTGTCAGAGCGAACGCCGGACGTGACTGCGGAAGACTATTCACAGTTGTGTCTGCGGACGAAACGTATTGTTTTATTGCAGACGGAAAAAGCAGAAAACTCGCCGCTCCCAAACGCAAAAATATAAAGCATATCAGTCTGACAGGCGGCATGATAGAATTAAACGATATAACTGATAAAAAGCTCAGAAAGCTGTTGGCAGATCTGCGGCAGGGAACTGAGTAAAGGAGGTTATCAAGGTGTCCAAGGAAGATGTAATCGAGGTTGAGGGCGTTGTAACAGACGCACTGCCTAACGCAATGTTCAAGGTTCAGCTTGAAAACGGTCACGAGGTTCTTTCCCACGTTTCCGGCAAGCTCAGAATGAATTATATCAGAATCGTGCCCGGTGACAAGGTAAAGCTTGAAATGTCACCATACGACCTTTCAAAAGGCCGTATCACATGGCGTGTTAAATAATGAATACAGGAATGCGAAACAGTATTCCGCATCCGCTTTAAGGAGGTATTTTCAATGAAAGTCAGACCTTCAGTAAAACCTATTTGCGAAAAGTGCAAGGTTATCAAAAGAAAGGGCAGAATCATGGTGATCTGCCAGAATCCAAAGCATAAGCAGCGTCAGGGCTAATCCCCGAAGCGCATTTAATGGAGGTGCAATTTTAATATGGCAAGAATAGCCGGTGTTGACCTTCCCAAGAATAAGAGAATCGAAATCGGTCTCACTTATATCTACGGAATCGGTCGTCAGACTGCAACAACTATCCTCGCTAACACAGGTGTTGATCCTGACGTAAGAGTAAAGGATCTCGCTGAAGAGGATGTAGCTAAGCTTCGTGACTATATCGACGCAAACTACAGCGTAGAGGGTGACCTCCGCCGTGAGGTTGCTCTTAACATCAAGAGACTTGTTGAAATAGGCTGCTACAGAGGCGTTCGTCACAGAAAGGGTCTCCCCGTAAGAGGACAGAGAACCAAGACAAACGCAAGAACTCGCAAGGGTCCTGTAAAGACTATCGCCAACAAGAAGAAGTAAGGAGGTTATGAGCTTTGGCACAGCAGAAGGGTAAAAAAGTTACTACTGTCAGAAGACGTAGAGAACGCAAGAACATCGAAAGCGGCGCAGTTCATATTCAGTCCACTTTCAATAATACAATCGTAACTATCACAGATACAGCAGGCAACGCTATTTCATGGGCAAGTGCAGGCGAGCTGGGTTTCAGAGGTTCAAAGAAATCTACTCCTTTCGCAGCACAGACAGCTGCCGAAACAGCAGCAAAAGCTGCTATGGAGCACGGTCTCAAGAATGTTGAAGTATATGTAAAAGGACCCGGTGCAGGTCGTGAGGCTGCTATCAGAGCACTTCAGACTGTAGGTCTTGAGGTAAAGATGATAAAGGACGTTACTCCCATTCCACACAATGGCTGCCGTCCGCCCAAGAGACGTCGTGTCTGATCTAACAGGAGGTGTTTTAAAATGGCAGTACAGAAAGAACCAATTCTTAAAAAGTGCAGATACCTGGGCATCAGCCCCGCTGTTTTAGGCGTATCCAAGAAGGAGTCTATCCGTTTCAAGAACGTACAGAACAGAAAGAAGATATCTGAATACGGTCTTCAGCTTAAGGAAAAGCAGAAGCTCAAGTTCATTTACGGCGTACTTGAAAAGCAGTTCTATCACTACTTTGAGATAGCTTCAAAGATGGAAGGCAAGGCAGGCGACAACCTTATCACTTGTCTCGAATCAAGACTGGACAGCGTTGTTTTCAGAATGGGTCTTGCTCTTACAAGACGTGAGGCAAGACAGCTGGTTGTTCACAGCCACTACACTGTAAACGGCAAGAAGGTAAATATTCCTTCATACAGAGTAAAGCCGGGCGATGTTATCGCTCTCCGTGAAAAGGACAGAACCTCCGATAAATTCAAGGCAACTGTTGAAGAGACCAAGGACAGACTTGTTCCCGTATGGCTCACAGCCAATAAGGACGATTTTTCAGCTACAGTAAATCGTCTTCCCGGCGCAGAGGATATTGATTACGAGGTTGCAACACACCTTATCGTCGAGCTGTACTCCAAGTAATAAGATACTTGACTTGTCAGAACTCGAAACAAACAGTTATTGTGAAATAGGAGGGTTTTTATGCTGGAAAAAATTAATAAGCCTGATATTGATATTGTCGAGCTTAAAAGTGACGGCAAATACGGCAAATTCGTTTTAGCACCGCTGGAGCGTGGATACGGTATAACACTTGGAAACAGCCTCAGACGTGTGCTGCTCTCCTCACTTCCGGGTGTTGCTGTGACTTCCGTAAAGCTTTCGGGCAAGGATGGCACGGTTCACCACGAGTTGTCAACAATCCCGGGTGTAAAAGAGGATGTCACTGAGATAATCCTCAGCATTAAGGGACTGACAGCCAAGCTCTATGGAGAAGGCCCGAAAACAGTCTATATAGAGGCGGAAGGTGAATGCGAAATTACCGCCGGAGATATAAAAACCGACTCTGAGGTTAATATCCTCGATCCAGGTATGCATATCGCAACACTGGGTAAAGACGCTAAACTTTACATGGAAATTACTATTGACAGGGGAAGAGGCTACGTGTCCGCAGAGCGGAATAAGAAACAGGTCAACCTTCCCGTTGATGTGATTGCAGTAGACAGCATCTATACTCCTGTTCTAAAGGTAAACTACACAGTCGAGGATACTCGTCTGGGTCAGGTTACCGACTATGACAAGCTTACTATGGAGGTATGGACTGACGGTACAATCTCCGCCAAGGAAGCACTGTCACAGGCAGCCAATCTCCTCAACGAGCATCTGAAGCTGTTCATTGACCTTTCAGAGGAATCAGGACTGGCAGAGGTTCTTGTTGAAAAGGACGAAAAGGGTAAAGAAAAAATCCTTGAGATGACCATTGAGGATCTTGACTTGTCGGTACGTTCGTTCAATTGCTTGAAGCGTGCCGGAATTAATACCGTGGATGACTTGATTAACAAGTCTGAGGAAGAAATGATGAAGGTTAGAAACCTTGGAAAAAAATCTTTCGACGAAGTGAAGGAGAAGCTAAAGTCACTTGGCTTCGACCTTAGCTCCGAAGAAGAATAAACCCATATAACGGTGCAGACAGGCACCGAAACGAAAAGGAGTGAAATACAATGCCGGGTACAAGAAAGCTGGGCAGATCAACTGACCACAGAAAGGCTATGCTCAGAGGCATGGTAACTTTCCTTCTCGAGAACGGTCAGATCGAAACTACCGTAACGAGAGCAAAGGAAGTTCGTGCTGTTGCAGAAAAAATGATTACTATCGGTAAAAACAATGATCTGCACTCCAAGCGTCAGGTATTGGCTTACGTTACAAAGGAGTCCGTTGCAAAGAAGCTTTTCGACGAGATCTCTCCCAAGTATGCTGACAGAAACGGCGGTTATACACAGATCGTAAAGATCGGCCCTCGTCGTGGCGACGCTGCTGAAATGGCAGTCATCAAGCTGGTTTAATCTTTAATTTTTAATTAAATTAACGGACGTCCATTCGGACGTCCGTTTTTATATTTATAGATATATTTTTCCGTACTTTCATGAAGTCCAAAGAGGTGTTGCCTATAATGTTTTGCTGACATCATAGGAACCGTAAAATATATTTTTATAATGAATGATAAAAAATATATTGACAATTTAATGAATTTGATGTATAATTATTATAGATAACATCTGATGAAGAACTACTAAAGAAATGGGGTATAAAAATGGCAAATGAAAAAAGTTTGAAAGTTTTGATTGTAGATGACGATAAAAATATATGTGATTTGCTCAGACTTTACCTTGAAAAGGACGGCTACAGCGTTATTCTTTCTCATGACGGTGAAGAAGCTGTCGTAAAGTTCAATGCACTGAAACCGGATATGGTTCTTCTCGACATTATGCTGCCAGGAATAGATGGTTGGCAGGTATGCCGTGAAATAAGAAAAAAATCCAGTGTTCCGATTATCATGATAACTGCAAAAGGCGAAACTATTGACAAGGTTATAGGTCTTGAACTGGGTGCTGATGACTATATCGTAAAACCTTTTGACGCAAAAGAGGTCATTGCACGTATAAACGCCGTTACAAGACGTGTTGGCACGGCAAATGCAGAACCGGAAATCAAGGAAGTTCACTACGATAAGCTTTCCGTAAATATGACACGCTATGAACTTAAAGTCAACGGAAAAACGATAGATACTCCTCCAAAGGAACTGGAACTGCTTTTCTACCTTGCGTCCAATCCCAACAGAGTATATACACGTGACCAGCTTCTGGACGAGGTATGGGGATTTGAATATTATGGCGATTCACGTACAATAGACGTTCATATCAAGCGTCTGCGTGAGAAGCTTGAAGGAATTTCCGATAAATGGGCTTTAAAAACGGTCTGGGGCGTCGGATATAAATTCGAGGCAGACGAAGAAGAATAATTATTTTTCGCTGACGGTGAATTACCACGGGGGACGCTGTGTCCCCCTTTTTTTGTAGGAGGCGTTTTGTTATGAATTACAAAGAAAGCTCTTATCATAGGCTGTTTAAATTTTCATTTATTATTATTATTTCGTTGCTGTTGTTTGTCGGGATAATCTTTATATCCATCATATCACGCATTTACAGAAATGCAGAGCTGAAACAGCTTGAAAAGACAGGCGAACTTTATATAAGTATGTTCGAGGATGAGTATAAGCAATCAGGCAGTATATCCAGTCAGGTTATGCAGAAACTTCATTACGAATTTTCAAATGAGGAAAAGCTCAAAATATATATTTATAACAAAGACGGAGATTGCATTTTTTCTGAGGGAGATTACGACAAGGAAACTGTAAGTACAGATCATCGTTTTCCTGCCACCGGAAAGGAATCTGTCACAAGCAGCGAAGTGGACGATCTTGCGGCAGAAATAAAAAAAGCAATCGGCAAAAGCAAGGAAAAGAAATATCTTGAACTCGACTCCAGTAATATGTCCAAAAACGAGCCGTATCTGCTGTATGGTACAAAAAGGACGCTCATCAATAATATGGGCGAGAGAGAAAAAATGTATATTCTTTTCTGCGGCAGAACGGACGATATAAGTTCATTTACCATGAAAATGATAATCATATACTGCGTCATTTCGGCAATTGTGATATATCTGTCATATGTCCTTCTCAGCCGGAGAACAAGAAAACTGACCGTCTATGAGCACGATTTCCTTAAGATAAGTGAAATGTATGTCAAAGGCGATTTTTCCGAACAGCTCAGCACCGATATTGACGGTATCCCAAAGGAAATAGCGCAGTATGTCAATGCTCTTGCGGAAAATGTAAAGAACAGCGACGAAGCTTCAAAGACATTTATTGCAAATGTGTCTCACGAACTGCGCACACCGATAACCACAGTAGGAGGCTTTGTTTCCGGTATTCTGGACGGAACTATCACGAAATCAAGACAGAATGAGTATCTTATTATTGTATCAAAGGAGATACAGAGACTGAAAATACTTATTTCTTCAATGCTAAATATGACTAAATTTGAAACCGGAACAATGACACCGAATTTCCGGGAGACAAATCTTACAGACCTTGTTATACAGACTGTATTAATGTTCGAGAAGAAGATCGAGGATAAAAACCTTGAGGTTCTTGGTCTTGACAGCGACAGACTTGTGGCTGTGGCAGATGCAGATCTAATGCAGCAGGTTATTTATAATTTGGTAGAGAATGCCGTGAAATTTGTAAATTACGGTGGAGCTCTGACTTTTGGCTTTGAAAAGAAAGACGGAATGAACTGCGTAAGTATCAAAAACACCGGTGAGGGTCTGCGTGACAATGAAATACAGCAAGTATTCGACCGCTTCTACAAAACAGACACTTCGAGAGGAAAGGATGCGTCCGGTCTTGGTCTCGGACTGGCAATATCGAGAAAGATCGTTCATCTGCACAAAGGACATATCGTGGTCAAGAGTGTTTACGGCGAGTATACAAAGTTTATAATTCAAATTCCTGATTTGGAAATCAAGCAGAAACCGGGGGATGAAAGGACAGACTATGGACGAAAGAGATAATAATATTACAAATGAAATATCCAATACAGATAAAAATGGTTCTTTACAAGGAGCAGAAATCTCTGCACAAGAGCATAATCATACAGAGAGCATAGATCAGCCGGTTTATACTTCCATGCCGCAACAGACTTTATATGACAGATTCATGTATGAACCTATTGGTTTTGAAGATCCGCAGAATGCCGGAAAAGCTCCTCTTCCTCCGAGCGGAGAAATGAATGGTAAAAAAAGAGCAGGGAGCGGTGAAGCGGCTGCGGTAATACTGTTTATCATATTGATAGCTGCGGCATTTGGTTTTGCGGCATTCGGAATAATCAGCGATCTGCATAACAGCGAGGAAGCTCTGGAAAGATTTGCAGCACGTAAGCAGGTAGTTATTTACAGAGCGCCGGATCAGCCTGACACGGATGATGATCTTCTGAAAACGGATGAAAATGGAAAATATTCCATTGAGGGAGTGGCAAAGCTGGTGAAGCCGTCTATCGTGGAGATCTTTACCTACAACAGTGAGTCGGACTATAAAGCAGGGAGATATACAGGTTCAGGTTCGGGAGTTGTTTTAAACGAGGACGGATATATAGTTACGAATGCTCACGTACTCCGTGCTGATGGATTTCATAGCGTAAGCACCAGCGACGGCAGTATATACGAAGCTGAAATTGTGGGCAGGGATGTGAAAACGGACATAGCTGTTATTAAGGTCAGCGGAGCAAATTTTGTTCCGGCAACTTTCGGAAACTCCGACAATGCGGTTGTAGGCGAACAAGTAATAGCAATCGGTAATCCTGTTAATTTATCATTTACGGTAACAGACGGCATAATTTCCGCTGTTAAAAGGAAAATAAGAAGCGACGAGACCACTTTTGAAATGGAATGTATCCAGACCAATGCTGATATCAGTCCGGGAAATTCCGGTGGAGCGCTTATAAATCTGCGTGGTGAAGTGATAGGTATAACTTCCTCAAAATATGTCAACAGCAGTTACGAGGGGCTTGGTTTTGCAATAACGGTAAACGAGGCACTTCCTATTATTGAGGAACTTATAGATCATGGTTATGTACAGGGAAGATTTCGCATCGGCATACAGCTTATTGATATGTCCGAACAGGCAAAGAGGAGCACAATTGAAGATACCTTGGGATATAAACTGCCTGATGACTTCACCGGAATTTACATTGACAGTATTGCAGAGGATTGTGACATTGCGAATACCGCTCTTAAACCGGGCGATTTCATTACAGAAATAAACGGTGTAAAGGTCAGGACGTATACCGAATTCTACAATGCTATCAGCAGCACATACGGAGCAGGAGATATTGTTCCAGCGACCTGTGCTCATGTAGATAAAAACGGAGAAGTAAGCTACTATAATATTAAGTTCAGACTTATGGAGGATACATCCGGAAATTATTGATCCATTAGTCCCTTAGACTTTTCGGACGTTTTGAGTTTACCCCTGAAATTCCTCCTGCTGCGCCTGCTGTGACGAGCAGAAGCAGCTTGCCTATACGGGTAGGTCTGCCGGCAAAGATCGCCCCTGAGGCGCATATAAGGGCATATATGATGATGCCGCAGACAATACCTGAGATAAGACCTTTGCGGCGTCGGTATTTTCCGCAGATAAACGCACCGGAGAAGGCCCCTGTAATTACCGGGATAAGGGAAATAAGGCGGAGAAGCCGGAAATCTGATATAAATAAAAAGGCGAATCCTGAAATAAGAACAGCCGTTATAAGCAGGAAGAAAATGCCCAGAAGGGACGAAACAACCAGACTGAGTTTTCTGTTTGTCCAAAGGCTCTGGCGGTGACGGCGCATAAAAAACCTCCCCATAGAAATTGTACAGTCAATTCTATGGGGAGATTTGCTTTATTATTCTTCGTCAGAGTTCTTTTTCTTTTTCTTGGACTCCTTTTTCTTGTCGGCTTCGTTGTCGTCATCATCGGAAAGCTTTGCGGAAGCAACGCCGGCAGAATCGGACTTCTTTGCAGCAGCAGCGGCTTTCATTTCCTTGAAGCGTTCAACTGCTGTAACATTTTCGGTGATTGCCCATTTTTTTATTCTGAGCTTGTGTCTTTCGCCGCCTGTTTCGATAACAACGGTATCGTCGCCTGTGCGGACAACGATTCCGACTATACCTCCGCCGGTAATAATTTCATCGCCGACTTCAAGACTGTTCTGCATTTCTTTAAGTTCCTTGTCTCTTTTCTTCTGGGGTCTTATAGCGATAAAGTAGAGGAGCAGGAACATGAGGATAAGCGGGAGCAGAAATCCCCAGATGCTGCCTCCTGCGGACTGATTGCTCTTTGCTGCTGCGGTCGTTTCTGCTGCGGCGTCTTCAGCAAAAGCGGAAATTGCAGTAAAAGCAGCCAGAGCCGACATGGAAACAGAAGCGATCAGTGATGAAAAAAGCTTTTTAAATTTCATGATTTTCTCCATTCTGAGCATTGCTCGTTTTTAAAACCTTAATAAACAAGTTATATTATACCATATGCCCGATGCAATTGCAAGTGCTTTTTCAGATTTTTCATTCAAGGGTCACAAAAGGATTTTTTCGCATGAATTGTTATATTAAAGAAGATAAATCAAATCAACATTTTATGTATTAAATTGTACATATCAATGAAAATGATGGAATACTCTTGATTTATTACAAAAAGGTGGTAAAATATAATTAGCACTCAAAGAAAGAGAGTGCTAATAAACGAACGGCAATAATTTAAGGAGGTATATATTATGACAATCAAACCTTTACAGGACAGAGTTGTAGTTAAAATGGTTGAGGCAGAGGAGACCACCAAGAGTGGTATTATCCTTTCCGGAGCGGCTAAGGAAAAGCCGGAGGTTGCTGAGGTCGTTGAAGTAGGCCCCGGAACAGCCGATGTTAAAATGGAAGTAAAGATCGGTGACAAGATCCTCATTTCCAAGTACTCAGGAACTAACGTAAAACTTGAGGGTCAGGAATACATTATCGTTAAAATGGAAGATATTCTGGCTGTTGTTGACTGATTATATATGTAATCGGAATACCATTAATTATTAAGGAGATTGATTATTATGGCTAAAGATATTAAATACGGCGAAGACGCAAGAAAATCACTTCAGGCAGGTATTGACAAGCTTGCTGATACCGTCAGGATCACTATGGGACCCAAGGGCAGAAACGTTGTGCTTGACAAGAAGTTCGGTGCTCCCCTTATTACCAATGATGGCGTAACTATCGCCAAGGATATTGAACTGGAGGACGCTTTCGAGAACATGGGCGCACAGCTCGTTAAAGAGGTAGCTACAAAGACAAACGACGCTGCCGGAGACGGTACGACAACAGCTACTCTTCTTGCTCAGACTATCGTTCGTGAGGGAATGAAGAATATTGCAGCAGGCGCAAATCCTATGGTTCTTAAAAAGGGCATCGCTAAGGCTGTAGATACGGCTGTAGAATCTATTACGGCTAATTCCAAGGCTGTTGAGGGTACAGAGGATATCGCAAGAGTAGGCGCTATTTCCTCTGCTGACGAAAACGTAGGCAAGCTTATTGCCGAAGCAATGGAAAAGGTTACATCTGACGGAGTTATCACTATCGAGGAGAGCAAGACCGCTGAAACATACAGCGAGGTTGTCGAGGGTATGCAGTTCGACCGTGGTTATATCTCACCCTATATGGTCACTGATACGGATAAAATGGAAGCTGTATATGACGACGCTTTCGTTCTTATCACTGACAAGAAGATATCTTCTATTCAGGAGATCCTTCCTCTTCTTGAGCAGATCGTTAAAATGGGCAGAAAGCTTGTTATCATTGCTGAGGATGTTGAGGGAGAGGCTCTCACAACGATCATTCTTAACAATTTGAGAGGTACTTTCAAGGTTGCTGCTGTCAAGGCTCCCGGATTCGGCGACAGACGTAAGGAAATGCTCAAGGATATCGCTGTTCTCACAGGCGGCGAGGTAATTTCTTCTGAGCTTGGTCTTGAACTTAACGAAACAACAATCGAGCAGCTTGGTCAGGCTAAACAGGTCGTTATTCAGAAGGAGAATACGATCATTGTTGACGGAGCAGGCGATAAGGATGAGATTAAGTCCAGAGTAAACCAGATCCGTGCTGCTATTGAGACAACGACTTCCGACTTTGACCGTGAGAAGCTCCAGGAGAGACTTGCAAAGCTTGCCGGCGGTGTTGCCGTTATCAAAGTAGGCGCTGCTACAGAAATCGAAATGAAGGAGAAGAAGCTCCGTATTGAGGATGCTCTTGCAGCTACAAAGGCAGCTGTTGAGGAGGGTATCGTTGCCGGCGGCGGTACGGCATATATTAATGCTATACCTGCTGTTTCCAAGCTTATCCCCACTCTTGAGGGAGACGAAAAGACAGGTGCAAAGATCATTCTTAAGGCTCTTGAAGCTCCTGTACGTCAGATTGCTGAGAATGCCGGTCTTGAAGGCAGTGTTATTGTTGACAAGATCGTTCGTTCAAGAAAGGTCGGCTACGGCTTTGACGCTTACAAGGAAACTTACTGTGATATGATTCCCTCCGGTATCGTTGATCCTACAAAGGTTACAAGAAGCGCACTCCAGAACGCTGCTTCTGTAGCTGCAATGGTTCTTACAACAGAGAGCCTTGTGGCTGATATCAAGGAGGAAACTCCTGCAGCTCCTGCAATGCCTGCCGGCGGAATGTATTGATCTGGTCGGCATTCATATAGAAATTTTTGGCCATAGTATTTTTGATTATAAGTCCAAAATACTATGGCTTTTCTATTGACATAATGACTTTTTTGCTGTATAATATTAGTAAAGAAATTGTAATTCAACGAGGTAACTAAAGTGAAAATTAGATTAGTAAGACCAACTATGGAATTAAAGAACAAGGTAATAGATTTTAGACAAGAATTCTTCGATAATGGGGAAATGATAATCAATGGTAGTGAATTGCTCGATAAAACTGAAAACTATGATGATTGGCTCAAAGCAGTAATTGATAATACAAGAGAGGAAACGGTAAATCCTGATTGGGTAGTAACTGATACCTTTTTTGCACTTGATGAAAATGATAGAATTATAGGAATCATTGATTTAAGACACACGTTAAAGGGATTTCTAAAAGATTTCGGAAACTGTGGGTATAGTGTTCGTCCGTCTGAAAGAAGAAAAGGTTATGCAACAGAAATGCTACATTTAATCTTATCTATTGCTCAAAATGCAGGTTTGAGTGAATTACATTTAGCTGTGGAAAAATCAAATTTGCCGTCAATAGGAACTATCGTAAAAAATGGAGGCGTTTATGAGCGAAGTTTTAACTTTGAGGGCGAGCAAGCAGATGTCTATAATATATTGTTATAAATTATGATTCACAGCAGCAACAAAAGATAATAAGAATAATCCCGAAGGCAGTTCAAAATTACTTTCGGGATTTGTTTCTATATGAGTATCATTCTTATGAATATGCCTTTGATTATGTAAGAAAATCAATTAATAGAGATTCTTTGTATAACTGACGCAAAACTCAGAATTGATTTTTGACATTTTATTTGACATTTCCTCCGATTCATGGTATAATCAACACATGGTAACCTCTAAACTCCTTCCGAGAAAAAACAGGGATTTTAGAGGTTATCGTATTATAATATAGTCCAGCTAAGAAAAGTCAATAGGATAGGATAAGAGTTTACAGAAAGTTCACAATTGAGATAATGGCATAGCAAAGCAGACCTTCACGATGAGGTGAAAGCCTGATAAGCGATA
>JAETSI010000194.1 GCA_021769725.1 Oscillospiraceae bacterium
GCCGCCCATATCAGTGATGATGAGTATTTCAGTCACATGGTTCTGGATGACCTCAACCTGATTATCCGGGATATTCGGGAAGCCCACAAAAAGGACAGTGAGAGTGCGCCCCAGACTACCGTTGCTGATGAACTGAAAGAAAATCTGGAAGCGGTCGAAAATTTCAAGGGCAGCCGGGATGAAAAGCTCGTTGTACTTTACTGCAAGCAGCTTGGTATCAACTATAAAAATCTGTCAGACGAAGAATTTCGCTGGCTCATTCGTATTCTCAAAAAGTCAAAGAAAATGGGAACGCCTATCAGCCAGAGGAAAAAACGGTAAAGAAAAACCGCTGTTGCATGGTTTGTTAGCTTCCATGTAGCAGCGGTTTTTGCTGGGATTATTCAGTTGAATTTTTAGAACGACAAGCTGGGATTTAGCGTTCACTCATATATTGTTTTATTTCATCAGGCGTCAATTTTCGTACTTCTGTGTGTGGATATTCTTTATACTTTCCAGCACTAAACACAGGCATCATTTGCCTGCATTTCTTGTCTTTATTCTTTTTCAAAAATAGATTTAACTCATCATTCCCTGGAAATATTTTATAAGATAATCTTCCTTTATTGTTCTCTATCTCATAAATACCACACGCACTTTTCGTTGTATAGTCCGCTGTTCGCAAATATAGTTTTGCAATTTCCAATGACTTAAAAGGAAAATTCCATCGTTGCAATCCTCTATTTGGGTCATGCTCGATACAAATGCACCGTCCACAAGTTCCACAAATATATTGAGTGTGGTTCTCCAAACAGTCCAGCGGATTTAGTAAAGGCGTTATTCTATTTTCATCAGAGTAACATTCCTCACACACTTTTCTTTTCACTCCTTATAAAATTCAGATTTGTCATAATCATTCTACCATACCGTTATGCATAAATCATCTCATGCAAAATAATTTCTTCTGCCCGATTGTGGATATTATTGCACCGCTGCACCCATTCCATTTGAGAAGTGCGCTTTAATTCCTCTGTCACGCCCTCGGTAGCTTTCATCTGTTCCATGATAGTGTCTAACCGTTCCTGTGCCTGTTCGTTCAGGTCTGCAAGATATGTCCATAGCTCTCCGGTCAATATCAATATGTTCAATCTGGCTGGGTGGACTTCTCTCAAATATTCCCGGTGCATCCGTCCATACTTTCCGATGGGGCGGTGTTCTTCTGGCAGTTTCAAATCTGGGATGTAGTAATCTCCGACAAGGATATAATCAATTCCGTTTTCTGTTATTCTTGGTTTCAATTCGCTCATGTTCCTTACCTCCTGTGGAAGCAGGCTCGTCTGGTACTAACTCAATCACATCGGTAATCTCAC
>JAETSI010000060.1 GCA_021769725.1 Oscillospiraceae bacterium
TTGTATTCTTTTTCGTACTTTTTATTACTTGACATCTTTCTACACTCCTTCTTTTTTTATTCTATTCTTTCGGGTGTTTGTTGTCAAGTTTTATTATACAATATCAGAATGAGCTGCATCAGGCTTTGGGTAAGCTTCAGGGAAGAATTGACCCCGTTAAAAATTCTCACGAATACGGCAATGAAGAACGATCAGGCGTAATTCCGTCAAATGAAAATATTAAAAATCTCAGCTACGCTATTCTCGATAACAAGCTGTATTATAACAATAATTCAGAGCTGATCCCGGTGCAGAATTCATCAAAATATAAGCGGATCTATGGTATGACTGAGATCACATCCTGTGTGCGCAGTCTGCTCGATCTACAGCTCAATGGTGCAGGAGACAGTGAAATCAAATCAGCTCAGGAACGTCTGAGCAGTCTGTATGATTCCTTTACCGCAAAATACGGAAATCTTTCCGATAAAGCCAATGTATCCGCATTTAAGGACGATATTTCCGCTCCGCTGCTGCTCTCTCTTGAAAAAACTGAAAACGGCGAGGTTATTGGCAAAGCGGATATTTTCTCAAAACGAACCGTCAGACCGGAGATAAAAATAACTCACGTTTCTACAGCTCAGGAAGCTCTTGCGTTATCTATTTCAGAACGTGCGAAAGTCGATCTCGATTATATGCAGTACCTCACCGGAATGGAGCGAAGCAAGCTTATTTCCGATCTTCACAGGGTAATTTATCCAAATCCCGAAAAAATCAACAACAGCGGAGAACCGGCTTACGAAATGTCGGACGAATATCTTTCCGGAAACATAAGGGAAAAGCTTGCGGCAGCTCAAACTGCGGCAAAGGATAACCCGATATACAACACAAACGTTGAAGCCCTGAAGCTCGCTATGCCGCCAAGACTGAATGCAGCGGATATTGATATACGTCCCGGCGCTTCATGGATTCCTGTTGAGTATATTCAGCAGTTTATGGAGGAAACGTTTAAAACTCCGGACAAGTTCAAGCCGTCTAACAACGTTGGTTTCAGAAAATTCATGAGAACAACTTCTATTGAAGTAAAATTTTCTGAGCATACGGCAGCGTGGAACATTTCAAATAAGTCTGCCGACAAGGGAAACGTTGTTGCCGGAACAAAATTCGGAACGGAAAAGCGTAACGGATATCAGTTATTTGAGGATATTCTGAATCTTCGTGATACAAAAATCACTAAAAAAATCATCACTCCGGAGGGAAAAGAAAAAAGCGTTCTCGATGAAAAGGCTTCCGCTGCCGCACGTCAGAAACAAAAGGCGATAAAACAGGCTTTCAAAGAATGGATATTTAAAGATCCCGAACGCCGTGAAGCTCTTGTTGAAAAATACAACGTACTTTTCAACAGCAATCGTCCGAGAGAATATGACGGTTCTCACCTTACTTTTCCCGGAATGAATCCGGATATAGAGCTGAGAGAGCATCAGAAAAATGCAATTGCTCACGCACTTTATGGCGGCAATACGTTGTTTGCACACGAAGTAGGCGCAGGCAAGACGTTCGAGATGATCGCAGCGGCTATGGAGGGAAAACGTCTCGGTCTGCATCAGAAAAGTCTTATGGTAGTGCCAAATCACCTGACTGAACAGATGGGACAGGATTTCCTTAAGCTTTACCCCAATGCAAATATTCTTGTCGCTACAAAAAATGATTTCGCTAAAGAAAACCGTCAGAAGCTTTGCGCAAAAATATCAACAGGCGATTTCGATGCGGTAATTATCGGGCATTCTCAGATCACGAAAATTCCTCTGTCCAAAGAACGGCAGGAAAAGATTATTCAGGAACAGATCGACGATTTGCGCTTCGGAATTAACGAACTTAATGACGATGACAGCGCAAAATTCACGGTAAAGCAAATGGAAAAAACTCTCCAGAACCTACAGGCAAGGCTCGAAAAGCTTCAGCTTGACGATCAGGACGATGTTGTTACATTTGAACAGCTCGGAGTTGACAAGATGTTCGTGGATGAAGCTCATGAGTTTAAGAATTTATTTTTAACAACAAAAATGTCCAATGTTTCAGGCATTTCCACTAATCAGAACACGAAAAAAACTCCCGATCTGTATGCTAAATGCCGTTACCTTGATGAGATCACAGGAAATCGTGGGGTTACTTTCGCAACCGGAACTCCTGTTGCAAACAGCATGACAGAGATCTACACAATGATGAAATATCTGCAAAATTCAAGGCTCGAGGAACTGGGCATGAAGCATTTTGACTGCTGGGCGGCAAACTTCGGGGAAACGGTTACGGCTTATGAAGTACGTCCTGCCGGAACTGATTACCGCATGAAAACAAGATTTGCTAAATTCAATAATCTTCCGGAGCTTATGTCAATTTTTAAGGAATGCGCAGACATCAAAACATCCGATCAGCTTAACCTTGATGTTCCGGAATGTGAAGCGCAGACCATTGTTGCAAAGCCTACTGCAAATCAGATCGAAATAGTAAAGTCTCTTGCCGAACGTGCCGACAGAGTTCAGAGCGGAGGTGTTGACAGCCGTGAGGACAATATGCTGTGCATTACCGGAGACGGACGAAAATGCGGTCTCGATCAAAGGCTCATCAATCCGCTTCTGCCTGACGAACCCGGAACTAAGGTGAATTTATGCGTTGAAAACGTATTCAATATATGGCAGGAAACTAAGGACGAACGTCTCACGCAGCTTATTTTCTGCGATATGGGAGTTCCGAAAAAGACTTCGTCTGCAAAAGCTGTTTCTGAATCGGAAGAAGTTTCAGTCAATGATGAAGCTATCGAGGAAACAGGAACTATTTCTATATATGACGATATTCGTGAAAAGCTTGTGTCAAAGGGTGTTCCGAGAAGCGAAGTCGCATTTATTCATGAAGCTAAAAACGAAACGGAAAAAGCTGAAATGTTTGCAAAAGTCCGAAGCGGAGACATCCGTGTTCTTATTGGTTCTACGGCAAAAATGGGATGCGGCACGAATGTGCTATTCCAGACGCTGGAAAACAAGCAGAAATTTATAGGTCAGATCATGACCTCGAAATCTCCTGCAAGAAGCTGTGCCGATGTGGATGCGTCAGCTCTGTCCTATTCAGAGATCAAAGCTCTCTGCGCAGGAAATCCGCTCATAAAGGAAAAAATGACTCTTGAAAATGAAATAGCTGAACTTAAAATGATCAAGTCAAGCTACGACAATCAGCATTATCTACTTCAGGATAATGTTCTGAAGAGATATCCGGCACAGATCGAAAGCGTTCAGAATCGGATCACAGGCATTGAATCTGATCTTTTATACCTCAAGGACAAGCCTGATATTCTGGACGATAAGGGCAGGAAAATACTTGATATTAACATTGACGGCAAAAAATATACAGACAGGGAAGCAGCAGGAGCAGCTCTGAACGAGACAATTACAAAATGCGCTGTAGGCAATCCAAATACAATGACCGAAATCGGCGAATACAAGGGATTCAGGCTTTCTGTTTCCTATGATTCTATGTTTCAGAAGTTCACCGGAGAGCTGATGCGTGAAGTTCCCCACAAGTTTGATTTTGGCACAAGTCCGACCGGAAATATAACGAGGATCGAAAATGTTATCTCATCCCTTGAATCAGAGCTTGATTCTCTCGGTACACGGCTCAGGGAGCTGAACGTCATGCTTGCAGACGGCAAGGAAGAAATGAACAAGCCGTTCCCACAGGCGGCAGAGCTTCGTGACAAAATGGACAGACTTGAAGAAATTGAGCATCTTCTGACTGCTGAAAAGGAAGAGCAAACGACATCCGACAGTAAATCTCCGAAAGAAAAGGCAGTTTCAGCTCCTGAACCTAAAGAAAAACCGCTGTTTTCAAGAGCTATTCAGAAAGATTTTGTTGATAAAGCTAAAAATGCTGATGTTAAACAGCCTGAGAATGAAAAAAGTGCTATTTGATGTTTGTGTCATGGTGATATAGTTCTTCTTTGATTTACGTAATTTAAAATAAATAAAAGAGACTGCTACTTTTTTATTTGTAGCAGTCTCTTAAAATTGCTTTAAGTTACGATTTTGTTGATTTTGCAAGAAAGATATTGACAAATGCATAATAATAGTGTATAATATAATCATAGTTTATTAAACTAAATAAATTTCAAAGGAGAAATATCTATGAATAATTTAAAAAAAGTATTAGTTTCTTTAACAGCAACCGCTGTTTCCGCCGCTTCGTTCTGCATTGTCCCATCAGCTTCTGCGGTGGTCAGTGGAAAATA
Organism: Oscillospiraceae bacterium; assembly: GCA_021769725.1. GTDB lineage: Bacteria > Bacillota > Clostridia > Oscillospirales > Ruminococcaceae > Ruminococcus. Next base: position 4,253 of record JAETSI010000060.1, read on the forward strand.
TAATACTTACGGTTATTATTTCGAAGTACCAGAAAACACATATGTTAAGACCTGTAATGCTAATTTATCATATAACCCTAACTATTATGAGTTCATAATGAGCAGAACAGGTTCTCTGGACGGTTCGTTTATAGTAAACGATATAGGAATAACTGATGCTTCAAAAAAGCTTTATGTAGAGTACAGCAATTCATCTCCTTCTGCTAATAAAGGGTATCTTGGGTTTGTTGCCTTGAAAACAAATTATTCTTCTGTTCCCACTTTCAATATAACTCTGGTGAAAAATGATCGTAATAATACTCTTACAACCAGTACCATTAAAGCAAAGAAGGTTTTAATGGGCGACGCCAATCAGGATGGACGTGTAGAAATTGCAGATGCAACCCTTATTTTACAGTATCTCACAAACAAAGATGAATACCCTCTCACCGAAAATGGAATACTTGCTGCCGACGTGAATTTTGATGGCAGTATAACTGCAGCTGATGCACATCTTATTCAGGAGCTTGATGCAGGAGTAAGAGACGGATTTTGATTTACAATTAAATAATAGATAAAAAAGGGGGGACAAGTCCCCCTTTTTACCCTATATCGACATATTTTCTTTGATATCATCAAGAAAAGAGCATATATCTTCAGCTATGTCGCTCAAAAAATCCATTATTAATTCGGAAGCCATGAAGATAAAATCAATAATCCCGCATCCCAGAAGCGTACCGATCATCAACATAAGGCTTATATTGCCTTGCAGATAAGCATAAATTAGTCCTATTACTGCAACAGCTGTCATAATTCCAAAAATCACTCTCAACCAATCGCCCAGAATTTCTAACGGAGTAAGAATAAGCACAATTATAAAATTTGCTGTTTTTATAACTGCTATAAGCAAAAATATAATTATGGTCGCAATAATTTTGAATGGAAATAATACGATTGCCATTCCGCTGTCCTCCCATATATCAGCCTTAGTGTGTCACCATGACACACTATTTTACTTCCTCAATCTCCCAATACTTGCTGTCCAGCATAGCATCGTCAGCAGTTCGTGCAAGTTGAACTTTCACGTCATCATCGCTTATAACCATTTTATCGTTCTCAAATAAAACATTTCCAATTTCTATACGATAGTACATATCAAACACTTCACCATTATCTTTTCTTTCAATTGATAATTTGTATGTGCAGAAAACCATATTTTCAGACAACTGACTTGCGGATGAATCATTATAACTGCTTGGCGTTCTTGCAGCTAAATATGTACTTTCAATTTTATAATTGGTGATTGTGTAATAGTTAGCTTTACCAAGAAAGAAACTTTCATCTTCTTTTCCTTCAATAACATAGTCTATGATATTAGAACCATAGTTGTTTTCCAGCATATATGTGCTACCTTTTGCGGATTCCTTTATTTCCTCCATTTTTTTATCGCATAATGTAATGATCGCCGCCTTGTCAACATCGCCGGTGTCAGTAATAAATTCCTTAGTTTTAAGTCCGGAGACAATAACAGTTGTTTTTTCGTAATACCAGAGATTTTCATCAATATATTTAAGTTCCTTTGAATATTTTTGCTTGAATGCGTCCTGAATCGTTTCCTCAGACGTAATTAGATTTATTCTATCACCGTTAACAAGATCATCCACATCGTCAGAATGCGCTTTCGTGTCACGAAATCTGAAACTATAAATTGTTTCCAGTATTTCAGGAGTTACGCCGTTCCCAAGATCGTCTGCAAGTTTGTCCCAATCGACAGTAACTTCGCATTCAGAATCATGCTCGTACCCTTTGAATTCAACTGTCATATAATCTTCAAGATAATATCCTTCATTGGGACGATCTTTATGCTTCATAATACCCGATTCGGATTCATCAGAGGTTTTATTCTCAACCTTTTTCTGCTCCTCCAATGCCTTCTGAATCGTATCCTGATCATCGTCACGATGTTCTTTATCCGTTGCAGCAACCGTGCTTAAAGCAGCAGTCTGAGCTTCTACACTATCAGTATTTGATTTGCCGGAAGATTTTTTATCTCCGCATCCGGTAAAGCACGTCAAAAGCGTAAGTGTAGATAATGTGATTGAAATATACTTTTTCATTATAGTAATCCCCCTTAAAAATTTACAGTTCATTATAGCATAATTACAAAAATTAATCAAGCTTTTCGACATAATATTTCAAATAACAATTTATTCATTGTTTACAAATGCATCAGTGTATCACTGTGACACACTCTTGTTATTTTTATAGTGTTTCAAACCTTTTCCAAATCTCTCGTGTGAATACCATTGATGTACTAATTCAGGCTCAACATAGATTGTGTCAGCATAGTAAAGACCATTGCTTACACGGAGACTAAGCGCAGCCCTATATCCAGCTTTTCCTATGAGAAAAAAACGTTGCAAAAAGCCATGAGGTCTAACATACACAATTCCGTCAAAAATATATTCAGATCCTGATTCATCATACAGCGTATCATACCGACAACATTTTATTCCATTTCTGTCATATACACAAAAATCAGATTCATCGCCGTGAATTTCTTCGATTTTAAACTCATATTTTTCTATCATAACCATTTCCTTTTCCGTGTCACCGTGACACACTCTTAAAATAATCGTCAAGCAGTCTTTTGGTTAACTCATCAAGTTCACTGTCCGAAATCGTAACATTGTACTTTTTCCGGATATTTTCATATGTATTGACTGATGCTTTTTTATCCTCCCTATCGGTAAGAACAGCAACAATATCGCTAATCTCAACAAGTCCGTTCTGACTGTCTGAAAGGCTTCTGACACGCTTTGCAAGAGCAGCAGACAACTTTACCTTTGTTTCGTCCAAAGCCAGATACAGAGCGTTCTGAACGTCCGTATCAAGCTTTGCGATATAATCAACTGCGCCGATATTGATTATTCCAGTATCGGTCATTTCCTGTAGCTCAGAAACAAGACGGTTTACATCAAGATAACGGTACATTGTTTTCTTCGATACGTCAAACTTGGCTGCGATTTCTCCTGCCGTGGTTTCATCATCGTTCCGCAGCTCCATGTATCTTGCAAAGATTTTTCCATACTCACTTGGCAAAGTTTTGTCACGCTGAATATTGCTTTCGGTAAGGATTTTAAAAACTTCCTCATCAGAATAATCCTTGACAATACAGGGGACAGAAATCTGACAGAGGGACTTAGCGGCTTCAAACCTGTGATGACCGCATATCACTTCATAAATTTCGCCCTTTGGTCTGACACGCAGAGGAGTGATGATTCCGATGTCAGCTGCGCTCGCCGCTATCTGCTCAACCTTTTTCGGATTGATTTTATAAGGCTGACCGCCGTTCTTGTCCATATAAGACTTCAAGCGAGAAAGTTCGATAGTCGTAATCTTTTCCTTGCCGCCCCACACGTCTGAATAGCTTTCCTCCAATTCGGTCGGGATATTATCCTCAACCTTGTCCTCAATTGCCTTGCGGCTGTTTTTCATAGCTGTGAAGTCTATCTTACCCATAGCTTGTACCTCCTGTTTATTTATCGTCATCATTTTCCGTTTTTAATTTGACCAAGCCTATACCCGACAAGAGGAACATTAACATATGAAATCCTGCCAAAACCTTTACAAAAGCATAGTCATATCCTATCATCAATATAACAAGAAGTAACATTGTAGCTATTCCAAATATAGCCATATATGCAGTTATTTTTTTAATATCATTATTCATTGTGATTCCTTCCCTGTGTCACCGTGACACAATTAATCTTATTCGTACTTGAAATATTTTTTCTCCCATTCCAACAGATCAGGATACTCCTGTTCAATCCTGTCAGTTATGATACCGCACATATCATATATAGTTTCAATATCAGCGTATTTTCCGGTATCATCAAAATACCAATCCTGCCACATAGCATTTAATTCATCAGCGTAAGGAAGTGAAAAATAATGATTTATCGCTGCTGTTACTTCCTCGCACATCTCATCACATATAATCGAAGAATTATCCTCAGCATTGTGGAGATATTTGCTAAATATCTTCTTGTGCTCAGACCACTTCAAGGTCTTTAAAACATCTGTTACAAATCCGGCAGTCGCTATGAGCTGCTGCCATTCCGGAACATCCTCGCTGAGAAGATAATCCTTAAACTTCCGGAGCTGCTCTACAAGCTGTTCATTAGCCTGTCCTTCATGTACACATTTCACATCGTCTCTGTTGTAATCCATAATTTTATCCTTTCTGTGTCACCGTGACACAATATTATATTTCCTCCACAAGCTCAATTGAAATATTATTTTTCATAAGATGTGATTTCAGCGTTCTGAAAGAATTAAAAAACGGATAATATGTATATATCGTCATTCGCTTTTCAACTTCTTCTCTGACCGCTTTACTTTCTCTTTTTAGCTTCTTTTTAGTCTGCGCTGTGAGTAAAGATTTTTTGCTCTTAAAACAAAATCTCCTGCGTTCCTCGCAATCTTCAAGACACCATTTTATCTTGAACTGACCGTCTATGTAAACTGCTAAAGCATAATGAAGCGGTTTATCCGGTCGTGTTTCTATAGTTACATTGTATCCGTCAATTTTCAATTTCACATAGCCAAACGGAGATGATAGTTCCGTTTCGACCTTTTTCCATTCTTCAACTGTCATAATCTTTTCCTTTCTGTGTCACCGTGACACGATTAAATCGTAGCTAACATTTGTTTCTTAAATTCTATAACGGCATTCTCATAATCGTCTGCGCTGAATGGCTTCGTATCAGTTATGAGCTTTGGAATATTATATCTTTTGAATGTGTAAAAAAATTCCTCGAGGAATTAAAAGAAAATCTGCATTTGCGAAACAATTGAACCTTTTCACTGCTACTTAAACTTACTGTAAGCAAGAACAACTCTATATCAACGTATTTGCAGTTATATGTAATATCCTGAAATGCGAGCCACTCTTTAACAGAACAAACCAAATCACACTCCACATTATCTTCCTGCGTTGACAATTTTCTGTCTTGTTGGGGCAGATATACAAAGTAAGAATATGTTCCGTCAAAATTCATTTTTTTGCAAGCACGAAATTTATCACATCGCACAGCTTGTATAATTTGAGTTGATTCAAAATTAAAGTCATTAACAGTTAGACTGTCAATAATTTTTTTAAGAAAATTCCTACGCTCTTTTCCAAATATAAACATAACGTTTTCCTTTCTGTGTCACCGTGACACACTTCATTTTGCTTCCAAATTTTTATCATATGTTCTTGGCGAACCATCAGAATTGACGAGCATAGTAAAAAATCCATTTTCGTCTTTTGTATTTGAAACTACATACATAACTAATGTTACGTTGTCATATACAACAGTAGGTTCGTTATTCATGCCATAGGAAATTATAGTAAAAAATTCTCCCATCGGTTTATTTATGCTTGCTTGCCTTTGATACTTGCAAAGTAAGTCATCATACTTTTTTAAAATAGCGTGATTTGGAGGAGTACTGAGCGTTCCTATAGCATAAATTTTCATTCTTTCTAACTTAGACTCAATACTCATTTCCTCGTTTTCTTCAAGTTGGCACAACCTTTTATAAAATATACGATTGCTGATAATATGAGCACCCAAAACTAAAAGTACGCAAGCTATAATCATAATAAATAAAATCATTTTTCTCTTCCTTTCTGTGTCACCGTGACACACTTTCAAATTATACAAATTGTTATTGCAAACTCTCCGTTTCTTCACGAAGCTTAATAACCCGTTTCCTGAGCAGCTCGTTTTCAACTTTGAGCAATTCGAGCTGCTCGTCACGGAATTTATCTTTCTGCTTCTTTCTCTGTCTGAGTTCATAAACTCTGAGAGCAGTTTTTTGTCGGTCAGATTCCTTACGGCAGTCAGGACAATATTTCACGCTGATATGTCTGTACCAATCGGTATTATTAACATCTGAAATCATTGCTCCGCACCGTCTGCAATATTTTATATCAGTCATTTCTGCTGCCCCCTCCCCCGAAAAGCTAATGTCATTAAGCTAAGAAAAGAGAAAATAGTCACAAGGGAAAATAGAAACCTGTGACTATTTTTTATGAATATAATGTAAATTCTAGCAAAAAGGTATTGACAAAAAGGCGAAAATGTGCGGCGGCGCCAATCAGATATACACATCTGATTTGGGGACTTAATTGTGCAGAAATATTGTAAAATCGTCAAAAACAAGCTAAATTCAATTATCAGGAAAATGGAGAAAAATGTCACGACTTTCGTTGCTGATCCAAAGAAAGACTTCATTCGCAAAAGCGAACTCTCATTTTCTAAAACCATGAAATTTATTCTTGGCATGGGAAGTCAGACACTTGGAAAAGAACTTATGAATTTCTATGAGTTTGATCCGAAAATAGTATCTGTTTCCGCCATTGTCCAGAGAAGATCAAAGATACTTTCGTCGGCATTTCAGCATTTGTTTCAAGAATTCAACAAAGAGTTTACGCAGACTAATTTCTTTCATGGATACCGACTGTATTCTGTTGACGGTACTGATGTTCATATCCCTGCTATTCCTGGCGATAAGGGTACATATTACTGTGTAGATGAAGATTCAAAAGGCTATAATCTGATTCATCTAAATGCACTTTATGACCTTCTGAACCGCAGATATATGGATGCTGTTTTGCAGGATAGCAGAGAAGAAAATGAAAATAAAGCGCTCATCAGTATGCTTGAAAATTTCAAGCATGATTCAATCATTGTTGCTGACAGAAATTATGATTCTTACAACAATATCGCTCATCTCGAAAGCAAAGGTCTGAAGTATGTTATCCGTATCAAATCCACAACAGGCATTGTAAAGAAATTCAATCTGCCTCTTAATGAGGAAGCTGATTTTGAAGCCGATATACTTCTCACCAGAAGTCGTACTAAAGAAATGAAAGCTGATCCTGATAAATACCGATATCTTGGTACAAATTCAACTTTTGATTTTCTTCCTCAAGGTTCAAAAGACACGTATCCTCTCAAATTCAGGGTCATAAGAATAAAAATATCTGACAACGAATATGAAACACTTGTCACTAATCTTTGGGACAAAGGATTTTCTGCCAAAGATATCAAGAATATCTACAAGCTGCGCTGGGGCATTGAGACATCTTTTCGTGAACTTAAATACCATGTCGGACTTATCGCTTTCCACTCAAAAAAGAAGGACTGTATGATACAGGAAATTTTTGCAAGCCTTATCATGTACAACTTCTCTATGTTGATCACCGAAAATATCTTCATAGATGATGATAAGCATAATAAATACCGTTCCAAAGTAAATTACGCCGTTGCTATACATATCTGCATCAATTTCTTCCGTTGTAATCACGTCAGTCCTTCGTATTTAGAAAAGCTGATAGCAAAAAATAAATGTCCTGTCAGACCTGATCGTAACGCTGCCAGAAAAACTCATTATCATTCCGCTATCGGCTTTAATTACAGATTATCATAAATTCTTTTCTGTGTCAATACTTTTTTTCAGGCAGATCCATAATCTGTCTTTGGGTTGTGCAATTTTGTATTTTAACTTTAACAGATATATTCTCTTATTTTGTACTTATTCCTGCTATTTCTTCTTACTTATCTTAGCTTAATGACATCAACCTTAAGTCCCTCTAACGGAACAGCATTGCGGTCACATCTTAACCACTTTGAATTGACAATATAGTAATCGTCCCCGTCGTGTTCGACACGGCTTATGACCCAACGATAACGTTCTTCCGTTTCATCATAAGCGTAGTATTCAATGCTGTTTCCGCAAGTGTATTCATGCGCGCTGCACTCATATCTTCCATTGCTGTTTTTATGTAAAACATACTCTTCCTTTATCGGCTTTTTAAGGTAGCTGATTATCTCACTGGCTTCTGAAATTTTCTGCATTGCCGAGCCAAGTTCCTCAACAAGTAAAAGCTGTTCGGGATTATTCCAATCCGCTTCAACTTCCGATAAATTGTCATACCTATCAATCTTTGTTTTTCTGATAAGGCTTTTTAATTCGTAGTTAAGCTCTGATAAAGATTTCATCAATTCGTTAATGTTCATAGTATTTCTCCTCCAAAGGTGTGTCACCGTGACACACCTTTTATTTTCTTAGGAAGCAAACTTATGCACACTTCGACAGGATAGATTCCACCGCCAATAGTTTGCCAACTCTCAATAGTTCTGCCCTTGATTTCCTTATACCAGTCGGCAGTCAATACCTCGTCTTTTGTACATTCCTCACAGTATTTATCAATACTGATAAGATCATTACCGCCGTATGTATTGACAAAATTACTCAACGTCATAGTCATATCCTCCTAAAAAGTAGTATCATTCCTCCACAGATGTGTCACCGTGACACACATCATCATTCCAAAGCGTTTCTAATAGATGATAGATTTCGTTGATTCATAAATTTATTGCTTTTGCTGAGCAAACTGCACCTGAAAGGTTATTTTCAATATTTCTCAGATGATATTCAACGGACATTTCTTTTGCAAAATCGGTTACAAAATATCCTTTGCCCATAAAAGCTGTCAGCAATTTCTCATCAACAAGAATCTGATAAGCTTTTTTCGTTGTTATAACGCTTACGTTATTTTCAATGGCAAGTAAGCGCATCGACTTGACCGAATCTCCGGACTTGAGCTTTCCGGATAATATTTGTTCTCTGATCTGAGCCGCAATCTGCATATATAACGGCTCTTTAGATTTAAAATTATCGGTCAAGATCGTTTTCCTCTTCCACAAGTGTGTCACCATGACACACCTCGTCATTATCCCGGATGCTGATATATTCATCGAAATGAAGAATTGTTTTAATACCGGGATTTCTGTATTCAGAGCCGCCCAGTTCAATAGCAGTCTCACGATCGCAGCATCGCTGATTTCCTTCAAGCCAAAGTTTCATAATAATTGCCCCTTTCATTGTTGGAATTAAGTGTGTCACGGTGACACACTCAGAACGGAACGTCCTCGTTGGCGAGGATTTCTTCATATTCAGACAAATCAAAGTTCTCGGTTTCCCCGCTGCTCTCCGGCGGAACTTCCTGAAATTGTCAATAATACTTGACACAAAGTGTTCGAAAGAAATAGAAGCTAAGCGGCAACGGACAGCATATCATAAAATCTTTTACGTTTAACAGCAGGTGGCACACCGCCAATA
>JAETSI010000061.1 GCA_021769725.1 Oscillospiraceae bacterium
ATAAAATAATTTTAGACTATCTCTTGACAATAAAGAAAGCAAGTGATATATTATATATGACGATATGAAATATTTAGTCATAAGGAGGTGAGAAAAATTGCCGCGCTTTACAGAACAAGAAAAAGAAATCATAAACAGGAAACTTTTGATAGAGGGGGAAAAGCTGTTTGCAGCACACGGCTTGAAAAAAGTAACGGTTGATGATTTAGTAGCTGCTGTAAATATATCGAAAGGTTCATTCTACGCTTTTTATCCGAGTAAAGAACACTTATATGTAGAAATCAATTTTCGCTTACAGAAAGAGCTATTTACTAATATTGAAACAACAATTAAAGGAAGAAAGTATGAAAATCATAGGGACTTAACAAAAGATGTTATCACTTTGGGGGTAACTGGGTTGATTAATTCTCCTATTCTTTCGCAGATCGATTTGTCTTTAATGGACTATCTGCAAAGGAAACTTTCGCCAGATATATTTGACAGTCATATGCACAATGATATACGTATACTGGAAATGCTTGAAGATTTAGGGGTTATTTTTACGATTCCGCATACGGTTATCATAAAATCCCTGTATTCTGTTTTATCCTGTTTGGAACAGTTCAAGGAGGATAAAGAACTGAATATGATACAAAATCTTTTAGTGAATGGCATTGTTCAACAAGTAGTAGCAGAGTAACAATTTTGTTTGGTTATTTGACAGGCAGATAGCCAAACATATTTTTTACAGTTTGTATGACTATATATTTTTATGAGTCATAAAGTCTGAGGAGGACAAAATAATGATTGATGTAAAAAAACTGTATTTTAGCTATACTGACAAACCGTTTGTCGAGAATGTAAGTTTCCATGTTGGGAAAGGAGAAATTTTTGGATTTTTGGGCCCTTCTGGTGCCGGAAAATCAACCATTCAAAAAGTTTTGACCGGACTTAATACAAAATATAAAGGCAGCGTAAAAGTTGCAGGTACAGAAATACGGGAGCGTACAAATCGGTTTTATGAAAATATCGGTGTTGATTTTGAATTTTCAACCTGTTATGAGAAATTCACTGCACGACAAAATCTCGCCTATTTTGCTTCTCTGTATGAAAAGCAGCCCCGGTCTATTGACGAACTATTGCATATGGTTGGATTGGAAAATGACGGAGATAAAAAGGTTGGCGATTTTTCCAAAGGTATGCGTTCCCGCTTGAATTTTATCAAAGCGTTGATACATGACCCAGACATATTATTCCTTGATGAACCGACAAGCGGTCTTGACCCTACGAATAATCGTTTGATGAAAGATATTATCCTTGCAGAAAAGAAACGTGGAAAAACGGTTATCATTACTACTCACAATATGTTTGACGCAACAGAGCTATGTGATCAGGTAGCCTTTATCGTTGCCGGAAAAGTAAGCGCATTGGATAGTCCGCATAATTTGATTATGTCAAGGGGGGCTGCAAAAATACAATATACCTACTATGACAAAGGTGAGAAAACGGGAGAATGTCTGCTTGATAGAACCACAGAAGATAAGTTATTGAAAAACTTAATTTCCGAAAACCGTCTGCTTTCCATTCATAGCAGTGAGCCTACATTAAATGATATTTTTGTAGATATTACAGGGAGGACACTTCAATGAGATTGGGACGTTTAATTTGTGGTGATATACATTTCCAATGGAAATATGGTTTCTATTTTATCTACTTTATTTTAACCGTTTTATATGTGTGTGGGATTGCCGCTTTGCCCGAACATTGGAAAACGGATATTGCTTCTATTATGATATACTCTGACCCGGCAGCAATGGGATTGTTTTTCATGGGAGCGATTGTTCTTTTGGAAAAAAGTCAAAAGGTATTAAATGCTATGGTGGTATCTCCTGTAAAAATATCTGAATATATACTTTCAAAAACAGTTGCGTTGATTGCTATTTCTACGGTAATTGCATTGATATTAGGGTTAGTTTCCGGCAGCAATCATTTGCTTGGTATCGCAGTTGGTACTGCTTTGACATCAGCAATCTTTACTATGCTTGGAATTATTGCAGCTACAAAGATTTCAAACTTGAACCAGTTTCTTATTGTAATTATGCCGATAGAAATTGTTTGCTTTGTTCCACCTATTGCTGGTCTGTTTGTGACTTTACCAGATGTGTTTTGCTTTTTTCCGTTCATGGCTTGTATGAACCTTATAACTGGAAAAAGTATGTTACTATCGTTCGATATGGTAATTGTAATTGCTACGCTGATTATCCTCTACATAATTGCAAGGGATACAGTTGAGCATATGTGGAAAAGTTTGGGAGGTGTAAAGCTATGAAAAAGATACTATCCAGTGCCATACAAGTATTTAAGCAAATCAAAAGCGACCCTATGATGTTTGCGGCTTGCTTCACCCCTTTTATTATGGGAGCTTTAATCAAATTTGGTATTCCATTTTTTGAAAGAATAACAAAGTTTTCTTTACAAGGATACTATCCGATTTTTGATTTATTGCTTTCTATCATGGCTCCTGTACTGCTTTGTTTTGCATTTGCCATGATTACGTTAGAGGAAATTGATGATAAAGTATCGCGGTACTTTTCAATTACCCCTCTTGGTAAGGCGGGGTATCTCTTTACAAGGTTGGTAGTACCCGCAATTATTTCAGCGGTCATTGCTTTTATCGTACTTTTGCTTTTCTCATTAGAAAAGCTACCCACTAGTATGATGATTGGTTTAGCACTTCTCGGCTCGGTACAGGCGATCATTGTTTCACTTATGATTATTACCTTGTCCGGTAATAAATTAGAGGGTATGGCTGTAACAAAACTTTCTGCACTTACACTGTTAGGCATTCCAGTTCCTTTCTTTATAGATAGTTACTACCAGTTCGCGGTTGGCTTCCTCCCATCATTTTGGGTAGCAAAAGCCGTACAGAATGAAGCAGTTCTTTATTTTCCCATAGCATTGGTAGTAGCTTTGATCTGGTACTACTTCCTTATAAAACGTCTGTTTCGGAAGCTGGCAGGATAAGGGGGCATATATGAAAAAAAATAAAATCCTGCCAAACGAAAATGTAAATACGGCAATCCGGGTTTCCACAATTACACTAATCATCAACCTGATTTTATCGCTGCTTAAATTTGTCGCCGGATATATAGGAAAGTCAAGCGCCATGCTGTCAGATGCTGTCCACTCGGCTTCTGATGTATTAAGCACAATCGTTGTGATGGTTGGAATTAAAATATCAGAAAAACGACCTGATAAAGAACACCCCTATGGGCATGAGCGTATGGAATGTGTGGCTTCCATTATTCTTGCTGTTGCATTGGCTGTAACAGGAGCCGGAATTGGATATTCAGGCATTAACAAAATCTATTCAGGGCAGTACAATACACTTTCCGTACCCGGTAGAATCGCACTCACGGCGGCAGTCTTATCCATTGTAATAAAAGAGTGGATGTACTGGTTTACAAGAGGTGCTGCAAAGCATACAAATTCTGACGCACTTATGGCTGACGCATGGCACCACCGCTCTGACGCACTCTCGTCAGTCGGTTCTTTAATTGGCATTTTAGGAGCGCGTTTGGGTTATGCCATTCTTGACCCTATTGCAAGCGTTGTGATTTGCGGTTGTATCTTAAAAGCCGCTTTGGACATTTTCAGAGAAAGCATTAACAAAATGGTGGATCATAGCTGTGACAACACTACTGAAACAAAGATTCGGGAACTTGTACTTCAACAGCAAGGGGTTGAGGGTATTGACGATTTAAAAACCCGCATGTTTGGAGCGAAAATGTATGTAGACATTGAAATATTAGCCGATGGCAGTTTAGTTCTTTATGACGCTCACAGAATTGCCGAGGGAGTCCATCAGGCGATTGAAAACAGCTTTCCACAATGTAAACATTGTATGGTACATGTTAATACTAATGAACTTTCCCATTCTGCATAGGACGGGGAAGAGGATTTAAGGTCACTGAAAGGAGGTGAAGTAGGTTATGGAACAATACTGGTGGATTATCATGATTGCGGTTTTGATTGTCGTTGGCTTACTTAAAATGGTTATTATGAAAAAATACAACGATAAAAAGAATCCCAAAAAGCGTCCGCATAATGATGAAGATTAGTAAAGAGCAACTAAAAGGGAAAACTGCTATCTGTGTAGCAGCGCAAAACGGCAGTTGAAATAAAACCGCCGTTTTCCTTTTTCAAAAATTGGATTACGGAGGGTGTATTAAATTCGCCTTTTTTAAGGACACGGCGGTATCAAGGAGGTATCGCTATGTCCTTATTTTCTATAAATTCAATGATTATCTCGGAAACTCCTTGATTTACGGGTGTTTTCAAAGGATTGTAGGCTGATTTTACTACCAATTTACTACTTACGGAGTTGGCTTTGATATGCCGCCGAAATCCTTTTGAAGATAGACCCCATACCGCCGTTTGGAAATGGCGTGGCACATCAGCAATCAAATAGAGAAACACAACACACCACCAGACAGGCGGCGTTACCTATTCCCACACGGGAAAACAGGAACGCCGCTTTTTTATGCCCTCTTGTCACGCAGTAGGGGCAAAGGAAGCCTTGTATCATGGGGCTTTACGGGCGCGGTTTTGACCGGGCAAGGGAAATATACCTTTTCCCTCAAAAATGCCTTTCTATCGCGTGCCCCCCCACAGCAAAGGTTTCCTTGCTGTGGGCTTCCTGTATTACCTTTGCAGTTGCCGTTATAATTGTTAAATCCCGGTTGCTCATATCGGCAGGCAGACTGTCAAGCTGCCGCCGCCCGGTAGATTTTTCCGTTTCCACGTTCGGGAAAAAGAACTGGTCTACCGACACATCTAAAAAGGTGGCAAGCTCATAGAAGATTTGTAGGCTTGGGTGCTGTCCGCTGTTCTCAATGGACGCAATATAACGCGGCGCAATGTTCAGTCTGTCCGCTAACTGGTTGCGCAATATGCCCTTTGCCTTTTTTGCTTCTTTAATGGCTTGCCCGAAAGCCTTAAAATCATACTTTACTTTGTCCTGCTTCATATTTTTCATCCTATTACATTTTACCGTTCACCTTTCTGCTTTGGATATGAGTTCACATATCATAGTGTTGATTAGAATAGAACATGGTATTTGCAAGTAATATGTTGATATTTTTGAGGTCAAACATTTATAATGATACATAGAAAGTTTCGATTGGAGGTGATTAACATTTTGAATATTACCCGTTATGCAACTAAAAACGAATGTCTCATTCCGTGGGTGAAATTTTTTTGGCACATTGAAGCCGCAAATGCAGACATACACTATAAACTTCTTCCAACAGATTGTATTGATGTTATATTGAATTTGGCTGATGATGTGGTATATGAAACTGAATGTAATAAAATAATAGCACCCCCTTTTCATATCAATGGACTACGTAGTAAGTACAGTTTTATCCATCAAGAAAAAACCATTCGTATTTTTGGTATATCATTTTATCCTCATGGGCTATATCCCTTTGTGCATAAATCACTTAAGGAAGTTCAAAACAAAGTGGTTGATCTAAACGGGCTTTCATACAGTTTAGGAGAAAAGTTAAAAAAAGCAGTCAGTAATGATACTACTGAAAAAATCATAGCTGAAATTGAAAATACTTTGATTGAGGAATTATCTATAAAGCAAGATTTTGCGGACAAAGCACAGCTAATATCAGACTTTATAACAATTAGTGATGATATATCTATCAAATCTTTTTGCGATAAACGGTCAATAAACATAAAAACATTTGAGAGAATGGTTTTATACCATACGGGCTATACTCCGAAAATTTTGCGTCGTATAAAACGTTTCCAGAATACATGTAATCAATTAGTACATCAACATATTAGTTTAACCGATATTACTTACGATAATAATTTTACTGACCAATCATATTTTATAAAAGAGTTTACACGTTTTTCGGGAACAGCACCACGCACCTTTCAGACAGAGAAAGCTACTGTAAAAGAGAATGTTAAATACAAATACCTATGACAGTCGATTTTCTACTATACCTCTTGTTCTATTTTAGGTAGACTATGAAAAAAACAGGAGGTATTTTTATGTCTATTGCAACGGAAATCGTAACAATGAAAACTTTACAGGAGGTAACAAAAGACAGCTTTATCAGCATTGTGGACTCGCTTGAAAAGGACTATCATTCAAAGCAACAGGGTTTTATTGACACGGAACTTCTCTATAACGAAGAAAACAGGGAATGGACTATGATACAGCATTGGGCTTCAATGGAAGAACTCAAGGCTGCTTCTGATAAAATGTTTCAAGATGAGGGAGCAGCCCCTTTTGTAAAAGCACTTGACGCTGCAAGTGTCAAAATGAGCATATTACCACAAATAAAAATATGGGGATAAAAAAGTGAAAAAGTTTGAATATCAAATTGAAAAGGTAACAGGGCATTGTTCATGTGGATATAAGGTAGGGGACGTATTTCAATGTGAGGGTATGAATACTCCCTGTACTCCATTTTGTGGAGGTGCTTACATGGCTTTGTTTCCTATTCAAGTCGCCCTACACAATGGAGCTAAAAGGAAATTTGGCTTGTCCTGATAATGGGTATGTTGTTTTCAAAGTTACTCTGATTGAGGACTAATTATTTAAGCGAAAAATCATTTAATATTGTACATGGACACCTGTATACGGTTTACCCTCTTTTCTTTGCTAATTCACTTTGGAGCTAGTGGTAAAATCATACTCTCCATATTGATGATGAAACACCCTTGCAATTTCCATTTATGTGGATAGGTACGGCATTGATGAAAGCTATGCTTAGTGAAAAAGGCTATAAGTGGACTTCATTAGCAGTATAAAAGGCTAACTATGCTCTGAGAATGTAAGAAGGTTGGTTTTGATCACATTTTTTGATATTCCTATTACAGCTAACAGGCAAATGGTGCGTGATGATATTTTTCTTTGTGGGAAAAAGTGAGGCGGGAACCATCTGCTGTAATGTGCGCTGGCAGCTTGCAGGAGTGTCCATCGCTTGTTTGCTATATGATGCCAATAGTGAAAGGTTTCCAAAATCCCGCATATACTGTATCAAATCCCCTGCATGAGGTACACCATGGCGGACTGCCCTATTAACTCAGCCTCAGAGACTATTGCTGACTTTATCTACCGTAATGGAAGCCAGCAGCAATTTCCTGGTAATTCGGAAGATATTCCCTGTATGGACTTTGTAAGCACTGATTTCAGCATTATATATACCCCGCTAGATACCGTAGAACCCATATCACTAAGTAAGTTTACCTATTATAGTATCCCTGGACTGTACACACTGTTAGATAGTTCCAGCATGGATGCTTCCGGCATTTTGGCAACCCATGCATCACCTGCCCTTAGCAATCAAGGGAGAGGTGTTATAATCGGCATCATAGACACGGGAATTGACTATACCAATCCTTTATTTCGTAATCAGGATGGAACTACCAGAATCTTGAGTATTTGGGATCAGAGCCTTCCAGAAGATAAAAGCCTCCTTCCTGCCGGTGTACCCAACCGCTATAATGCCAGCGGGGCAAGCTATGGCACAGAGTACACGCAGGAGCAGATTAACGAGGCACTGGAATCTGATAATCCGTTTGCCGTGGTGCCTTCTACCGATACCAACGGACATGGAACCTTTTTGGCGGGTATCGCTGCTGGAGGAATCCTACCTAATCAGGATTTTACAGGAGCAGCACCGGAATGTGAACTGGTAATCGTCAAATTAAAACCAGCCAAACAATATCTGCGCGATTTCTATCTTATCAGTAATGATGCGGATGCTTATCAGGAGAATGATATAATGATGGGCATTAAGTACCTGCGTGTGGAGGCATACAGCCAGAGAAAACCTCTG
This sequence comes from Oscillospiraceae bacterium, assembly GCA_021769725.1. Taxonomy (GTDB): domain Bacteria; phylum Bacillota; class Clostridia; order Oscillospirales; family Ruminococcaceae; genus Ruminococcus. The sequence goes on from JAETSI010000061.1 coordinate 7,848, forward strand.
GTTATTTTACTGGGAATCGGCTCCAATCTGGGCAGCCATGAAGGGACGTCTCCATTGAATGTAATGATTCAAGATATCAGCCGATATTTAGGAATGGCTACGGTAATTGCTGCAGGCAATGAAACTGGCCGGGGGCATCATTACATGGGGTCTGTACCGATAGGGGAAGAGTCCGTTGAGGTGGAAATCCGAGTAGGGAATGCGGAATCCCAACGTGGATTTGTAGTAGAACTCTGGGCCGACACCGCTGATACATATTCGGTTGGATTTGTCTCACCCAGTGGTGAATCCATAGGCCGCATTCCTATCATAGGCAGAAACGAAACCTCTATCCCGTTCCTTTTGGAACCCACGGTCATTACAGTTAATTACCAGCTGATTGAGACAGGCGCAGGCAAACAGCTTGTTTTTATCCGTTTTGAAGCCCCAACTAATGGAATTTGGAGAATACGCGTGTATAATACCCAGTATCTTACAGGGCAATTTAATATGTGGCTTCCGGCCCATACCTTGATTTCTGATGAAACCGTGTTTCTGACTCCCAGCCCATATACGACCATAACCCTCCCGGGAGATTCTCCCTCTCCAATCACAGTAGGAGCCTATAATCATTTAAATAACAGCATCTACATTCATTCCGGCCGTGGATATACAATAGACGGATTGATAAAACCGGATTTGGCAGCTCCAGGGGTTAATGTAAGCGGGCCATCGATAGGGCGAAGGAACCAAGACTCCATTCCCATGACTACCCGAACCGGAACCTCGGTTGCTGCTGCCCATGTTGCTGGTGCAGTCGCTAATCTTTTAAGCTGGGGCATAATAGAAGGACATAACATAGCAATGAGCGAAGCCACTGTCAAAGCATTTTTAATAAGAGGAGCAAAACGGAATCCAGCACTATCATATCCCAATAGGGAATGGGGATATGGGGCTCTGAACTTATATGAAACTTTTTTACGGTTAAGAGAAATAAGATGAATTATCTAAAGCATCAGATTCTTATGCATATCACGGATACGGGGGAACTTGATGGATATTTTGGCTGAGATGCTAAAAAATAGTCTTATCGGTGGTAAGGGATTAATTTTGAGGTAGCGGTGTGCCGCCACAAATACGCTTGCACCGTATCGGTCAACGCCTTTTCCCTTTATATTTCATGTAGAGGACGGTTGGCTCGATATGCTTTTTCAGAGTAGCCAATCGCTGGTCAATGGGGTTCAGCTTAACCCGTATATCCATCTGCCTCCCAATCATGGACGAAAACTTTTCATCAAGTCAGAAATGGCACGGTTCTTCTGAAAATAGTTGAACAAACCATATGTGGAGGTTAAATATTGACACATACTATATATAGTGATATCATGAAAGTAGTACTGATTTGTGTGTGTTTATAAACCACATTCAAATGTTTGTTCCGGTGGTATCTATACCGGAAGCTAATTTTTAGACGTAAGCCTTTTATATGAACGAGCCAGGCAGAGTCTCTGTCTGTAAAGTAAGATATCAGAAATCCCTGCGAATTTCTGATGTCTTATTTTTTTGCTTCCAAAAAGGAGAGTGGTAATTTAGGAAAAGATAATGAAAAATCAAGTAAACAGAGACAAGAAGTATAAGAAGCCTGATATCTGGAAAGAGAACAAATATGAAATCAGAGTATTTAATTAGGAGGATGTATGAGATACGATTACAGGAAGATTAAAACTGAGAAAGTAGAAGTCAAAGGTATTGTTTGCGAATTTTATGATATGAGAATCGACAGGGCAACAGTACCAGATGGAAAATATCTGTATGAGGTGGCGGGCGATGACGGCAGCGGGGCAGAACCAGCAAGGGTAGGAAAAGGTGTTCTGGTTAATTTTTATGGTTCCCTGATATGCAACCAACCACTATTGTTGAAGGAAAAAGTAATGTGGTTAGAAACAGGAGATTTTAAATATGTTTAAAATGAAAACCGGCAGATGCACACTACTGGATAGAACTTAGCGGAGAAGATTTCTCTGCTTGTAAGTAAGACATCAGAAATTTGAAGAAGTTTTTGGTGTCTTACTTTTTGATCAAAAAGGAGTGAATGGAAAAAGAATGAGAAAGAGCAGTCAATTAGATAGGGCATGGACTGCCCGAAATTATGCCTGTGGAGATAGTAGATTGAGAGGTCGATGAAGCAGAAAATCCATTGGCTTTAGACAATGGAGAGTTCACTCTTAAAAATATATCAATCAAAATGTGAGGAAAATTCGTCACGTAAGCCACGAAAAAAATCATCAAAATTCGCATTAAAAATTATGGATAATGCTACTAACTCGCTAACTTTTATATTCATGCGATTGGTTTCTAATTTTGCATAAGTGCTCTTAGAAATATTAAGATTCATAAGATGCAATTTGGCAACAGTTTCATCTTGTGTTAAACCAGCTAAATGTCGCAGAAATTGAATGTTGTGGCCAATATCCATATCCGGTCTTAGTTTTTGCATATATAATCCCCCTGGTATGTCTATAAGTTTCGTGATAACGAAATATATTCTTGATTTTATAACCATTAAGAATTATAATGTTTCGTGATAACGAATTTTATACAATGGGGTGAAAAATATTTATTTATGAAAAAGGCTGATATTGAAAGATTACTGTTTTACTACTTATGCGGAAATGAAACGGCAAAAGAAATGTCTCAAGGAAATAATATAACGTATGAGGAGTTCGATAGAATTACCTATATACTCATAGAGTTAAAATTCTATAATTTATTAATGGAATTCTGGGATGAATTTTATAATCAATTTCAAGAGGATATTGATAAGTCGAACGCAGAGGATTGTTCTGATAGCTTTGAACGTGAAATAAGCAGATGTGAAAAATGGCTATATCAATTTTGTAAAGAAGCACCAACACAAGAGTTACAAGGAATTTTAAAAGAAATATTTGAAATATCATAATAGATATATCCAAAGATGGAGAAAGAAAGGAATTACGCCTTACTTTTTTTGGAATATGAATTTACGCATTACCTATGAGATTATGAAGGAGAAGATGTCTCTGCTTGTAAGTAAGGCATCAGAAATTTGAAGAAGTTTCTGATGCCTTATTTTCTTGTATAAAAAATTAGACTTGACAAGCGACCATTGGTCGCTATATAATAAATGTGAAACAGGAAGCGACCGATGGTCGTTATAAGGAGGTATCATAATATGCCAAAAGGAATTATTCTTACACCAGAACAACAAGAAAAGCGCCGAGAAGAAATAATCAGTGTTGCTTTGCAGCTCATAGAGAAAAATGGATTCCAAAAAACATCAATGAGGGAAATTGCGATTTTAGCAAACATGGGAAAGTCCAGTCTGTATGATTTTTTCAAAACGAAAGACGAGATTGTTGTATATGCAGTTGAGAAAGAAATAGAAGAAACAATTAAAAATGTTCATAGGATTATTGCCGATGAATCCTCGCCGGAACAGTGTCTTAGAAAAATCATGCTGAATCATCTTGGAGTACCAAAGCAGTATCGAACGGTGCTGATGTGGTTAAATACAGAATCTGACTATTTAGAAGAAGATTATCGAAAGCGGCTGAAAACTGCGCGTTACGCATATCAGGATATTATAAAATCTGTAATTGAAAATGGAGTGAAATCAGGCGTCTTCCGTAAGACGAATGCCGATCTTATGACGCATTTGTTAATTAACTCCATTATATCAATCATTTACACATCCCGACCATCAGCCAGTCCGGAGAAAATGCTTGATGAAACAATGGATATATTTCTACACGGAATTATGAATGATGGAGGTGAGTTATTATGATTTATTATACTCTACCCTTGTTGCATAAACAGGCAACCCTTGAAATGGTCGGCGGAAAAGGTATGTCTTTATCAAAACTTTTGACAGCGGGTATCCCTGTGCCGGAGGGCTTTCATGTTACGACTACTTCATACAAGATTTTTGTTGAAAAGAACCATATTCAGCCTCACATTAATAAGTTGCTGGACGGTATTGACTCTAACAATACCAGCCAGCTTGAAAATGCATCTACGCAGATAGGGATGCTTTTCCATAATGGAGAAATGCCGCAGGAAGTATCAGATGCAATTAAAACCGCATATGCCGGATTGGGAAATATAGCGGTGGCTGTCCGTTCCTCCGCAACCGCCGAGGATTTGCCCGACGCTTCTTTTGCAGGCCAGCAGGAAACCTATCTTAACATACAAGGTGAGAATGAAGTTCTTGACGCTGTAAAGAGGTGCTGGGCTTCCCTATGGACAGCCCGCGCTATTGCTTACCGTGTGAAGAATGATATAAAGCAGGAAATTGTCGCACTTGCTGTTGTAGTACAAAAGCTTGCGTTTTCCGATGCGTCCGGCGTTATGTTTACGCTAAACCCTATCAATGGCAGACGCAGCGAAATGATTGTTAACGCCGCGTGGGGACTTGGCGAATCGGTGGTTTCTAGCTTAGTCACCCCTGATACAATCGTTGTAGATAAAGATGCTGAACGAATTGTATCGTATGAAGTAGCAAACAAAGAGATTATGACAGTCCGCAACTCAGATGGAACAGAAGAAATCCCAACTCCTGAACAGTTTAGGAAAAAACATGCTCTTACTCGCAATCAAGTTATGCGATTGACACAGCTTGGAAAAAAAATTGAGAAGTATTATGAAATGCCTATGGATGTAGAGTGGGCACTGGAAAAAGATAAGTTGTATATTGTTCAGGCTCGCCCCATTACTGTCCTACCGCCGGAATGGACGTTACCGGAAAAGGATGTTATATATACAAGAGGCAGTCTAGCGGAACACTTGCCAAATCCTGTTACGCCCTTATTCGCCACACTTGGGCTTGAAATAGTCAACCGTGCGTCGTCGCTTTTATGGATAGATATGTTTGGTAAAAGTGCGAAAAAGCTACTGCCAGAAAACGGAGCATATACGATTATTAACGGATATGTTTATCTTTCCGCTAATTCAAAGCCTCTTTTGATTGCTGTCAAATCCCTTTCCCCCCGATCTTTACGCCGTGCGCTCACGAATAGTGTTGTACGCTGGGAAACAGCACGAAAAGAATTTGAGGATGTGATTAAACAATGGGAAGAAAAGCCCATGCATATGCTGAATGCTCATCAAATAATGGAGGGGATTCAGACTGTATTTTATGGAGCGTGTATTTATTTCACGAGGATTCAGCTTACATTGCCAGCCGCCTCTATCAGCGAAACATTATTTACAAAATTTTTTCAGGGAGCGGCTCGTCGCGCTGGTATAACAGATACTTCTGTTTTCCTGCTTGGATTTGATACGATTGCTCTGCAAGCCGAAAAGAACCTGTGGAGTCTCTCGGAATGGGTAAAGCAAAATAATACTCTCAACCTTTATCTGCAAAGTAATCCAACAGCAAAGATAGCGGAAAATTTTATGTCCTCAGTTCCGCCTGACG
>JAETSI010000062.1 GCA_021769725.1 Oscillospiraceae bacterium
AATGAGTTTTTCCATAGACCATATTCCCTCCAATCTGTCAAGGTTATCATCGTGCTTTCAAAATCACATGAATACGCTGGCAGCCGAAACTGCCAGCGCATGGTATCTGATTTTGAATAGAAAACGACCAACAAAGAAAGTAATCGCTTCCTATTTTAATATGACTCAATTCTCGCCACATTTGCCACGCAACCCTGACGATGGGAACATAGCAGGTCTCCGCTGGCGCGGCTGTCATAACTCCGCAGCGTCGTTTTACTCGTGCGCCGCAGGGTTCCCCCCAAGTCTTTAGGAGGCCGTGAGGAAGTATCTTTAAGCCCCCGTGCAGTCCTCGCGCCGAATCTGCCACCATCCGTTTTGTGAAATCGTAGATCGCTCCAAAACAGCTTTGTTCATCACCTCCTAGCTGCTCCATCTTCGCGGCGTTCCACACTCGCTCGTACACGGGTTATGTACCTGTTATGCTGTCTATGAAATTGTCAAAGTGCTGTTGAAGGGGGAAAACTTGTCCTTCTTATTAACACTGACAAAAAGAGCAAAAAACAGGCGCTTCAAACGAAATTTTATCAAAGTATTTTTGTTATAAGATGCAAAATAAGAACTCATCCAGTTTTATCTCCACTCTGATTAGTAGTACAATCTAAGAAAGAACGAAAATAGTTTTTAGCTAAATTTATTCATAATTTGTTTACAATCAAATTCCTAGCATACAGTAGAAAAATGATGACGAAAGATCATGCAAATGCTATAATGTTTGCATATAGATATGACAATTTGACCATATCGGAATCTTTATTCAAACAGATGATTGGAGATATTGCTATTATGAGAAATCCATGGCCAATTTTCAGCATTGCGGCTCTCTCTGGAGCTGCATGCCTGATTTATGATCACTTTTTTTCTTACGAGACTATGTGGATTGCTGTTGTAGTGTTTCTTGCGCTGCTTGCTCTATGCTTTTTCGCATATTGCAAATATGAACATTGGCTGGCAAAGAAACTTAACCCCTATGTGGTGGCGTATCAAAGCGACCACGATCTTGAAAAACTGAAACAGGGATTGGATCGCTGGCGTCCCTGGGCATTCAGCAAACATTCCAAAAATATCATTACAGCGAACTGGTTCTCCGCTCTGCTGGACCAACAGCGCTGGACAGAAGCAGAAGAAATTTTGGAGCAGTTTTTGCATCGAGCAAAAAATACGCAGGATAAAATAGGGTATCACCTGCTTCGGGGAGATTACGCAAGGGCGATCGGAGATACCAAATTAGAGGAACAGGAACGACTTCTAAGCGAACAGCTAAAAACCCAGCTTGGAAACAAAAAGGGAGAATCAAGAGTACCCGCAAACGCCAAAGAGAGTAAATATGCTTTCTTTTGCTGGCTCTCTTTCAGCTTTGGTCTGGCACTGTTCGGAATCATCAGCAATATAGCCACCGGGGACTCTATACTCGGGTCAGTTGGAGCCGGACTTTTTATTTTGGGTTTGTTCTCATTCCCAGTCTGCTTGATCTGGCTGATTCTCTGGTTGATCCGGCGCAGAAAGGAGGTTGTTAAATGACTTATATCCTCCCGGTACTCTATGTAATTGTGTCTTATACATTCTTCCTTTTGGCAGGCTGTTTTGACAATGCGATCAAATTGCAGATATTATCGATCCTTCTGCCTTTTATCATGGGAATCGTCAATTTGATTGTTGTGCTGACCGTAGGAAGAAAGTGGTCAAGAAAGACATTGCTGAACTGCACTTTGATCATCAAGTATGGACTGATCCCGTTCTACCTGGTCGGAGGGAGCATCACCGTATATGTAACGCTGATGGCATTCTTCCCATTGCCGCTGATGGCGTTGTTTGGACTGGTAACCATTGTTTTTTTGATTTTTGGATACGGGATTCTATTAGGGGCAGCTCCCTATGCTATCGCTTATCTGATAAAGTCATGCAAAGACGGCATTCATCCGAAATGGTTGGCGGTTTTAGCTGGAATCTGCCAGTTCTTCTTTTCCTTTGATGTACTTGCAATGATGGTTCTGACATTAAAGGAGCGGCACAGGGTCAAAACGACGATTGCCGTTTTCTGTGCAATGTGTCTTGCGCTCCTGCTTATCGTACTCTATGTGGTCATGACGCTGATAGGAGCATAATCGACCTTTATATAGGATATGAGTTGTTCATACATAAAACAAATTTGATAGAATCGCAGAAAGGATTTACGCTTATGAAAAAACAATGGATTGCTTTACTGACAGGATGTGTGCTGGTATGCAGTATGCTGGCCGGATGCGGCTCAAAACCTCAGACATCAGCTCCGGCAGCTGCGGGCAGCGATAAAGGCTGTACGGATGAGGCCATTCTGTCTCAGCTGAAAAATGACGGGACACCTGAGTTCGTACTGGATGGCACTTACTACACACTTCCTTTGGAAACTTCCCAGCTGATACAAGCCGGCTGGAGTTTGGAAACGGAAGAATATGATGCAGCAGAGGTTTCTCTGCAACCCGGCGAGCGTATTTATGGGGAACTTTCCAAAGACGATCAGGAAATAGATATTGCAATCGTAAATGCCGGGACAGAGCCATGCAAGCCTGCTGAGGGCGGAACGGTGGTAGAACTGGAATACTCTGCCGATAGGGATCAACCAAATCCTGATTTCTTTGTAACGCTCAATGGGATCAACTGTGCGATGTCCAACGCAGCTTTACAAAAGGCGCTGGAAGGTGTAGACGGATATAAACTGAATTCCGCAGGAAATATCGACATCAATCGTACTGTTGATGATGATGAAATTGCTGTTTATAAAGTCATTCTGGATGATGACTACACAGCAATCACGCTTGCTTCGGACAATGTTTTTGAATACAAGGATTATCAGCCGCAAGAGGTAAAAGAACAGGCATCTAATGAAAAGATTGCCGCTTACAAGGATACTACAAAAGCCGAGATGGAGCCGTATGCTCAGGATTTCAATGCGATCATCGAGGGATATGAAGAAAATATGGTCGTTGGATTTTACAGTGAAGGTACTATTTGGGGCGAAGAAGTCGGTGAATATAAATCTATTGCCGGAACGCCGCTTGCTTCGGATGTGTCTCTCTACATCGCAGAGGATACAACCGGCCAGCTCTACTGTATTGCTAACCAGATTTTGAATGAAGATGGTACTGTAAGCACTGCCATTGAGCTTGAGGAAGGCGATCAGGTCAAGGTTTGGGGTTATGCTTCACAGTATCTGGAATTGCAGGAAGGTCTGAAAATCGTCGTGGTTCAGCCTGGTATCATTGAACGCAACGGCGAACTGGTGATCCTGGACAAAAATTTGAAAGCAGACTAATGCTTTTGAACGCCGGGTGCATCTATCAAAGGATTGCATCCGGCGTTCTCAACTTAAAACAATAATTAGGAGGAACAATTATGCTTACAATGAATGAAAAAGATAAAAATGAAATGCTGGAAGCCATTTTGAAGGAAAACGAAGCCTATCAGTGCAAGTTATGGGCGGTCATCATGGCCGGAGCTGATACCTATGCACTGATTGGAGGACTTTCTACACTGACGGGGGGTGCTGCCGCTGCATTAGGCGCACTGAGCAATGCTTACTGCTATCTGGGAGTTACCGAGAAACACCTGAATATGGTCATTGTAAATTCCGTCAATGTCTCAAAAATTGAAAACCGGCTTTCTCTGCCCTTAAGCAGCATAACAAAGGCAGAAGTCAAGGGTGGGCTGCTGCCCGGAAGAAAAGTCGTAATGCTGCATTTTGGAAAAGAAAAAATGAAAATTTCTTTGATGAACAATGCGATTGGCTCTGATATTCAGGGGCAGAAAGAAAATGTTGAGATGTTCTGCCAGATTGTTTCCAAACTCGGATAACCAGTATTATAAAGTGAGAGGAATCAGAGTATGAAAAAAATCTTAATTGTGTTATTAACTATGGTGTTGCTCCTTGCTGGATGCGGCAAAAATGGGGCTTCATCGCCACAATCTCCCTCTGATGAATCTGTGGCGGATCGGCAGAAACCCTCTTCTTCCGAAACCGAAATATCATCTGAAGATCATGCGATTCCCGGAAGTTATACCGTCCCGGAGGGATGGGAGAAATCTGAGAAGCATTCTACTGATTCGCAGATTTTCTATATAGAGGAAGGCCACGAAAATGATGAAAAGCCGGACAACATCTCCATCCATGTAGGAAAGAACAAATATAGTCTGGATGAGCATGAGCAGTTCCGGGATGCGATCGTCCAACAGATTTTGATGCAGCTGGATGGTATTGAAGCTCAACTGAACGGGGATGGAACCTATACCGAGCAGGGAGATCTGCTTTATATCTTTACCATCGACGAGGGCGATATTGTCACCACGCAATACTATATTGTAAGGGATTACGGGTTCTGCCTGATCCAGCTTACAAATTTCAGCGGATCAGAAACCACGGAACAGGCCGCCAGGGACATGGTAGATAGCTTTGTTTGGGATACAGAAGGATAAATTGACACAGGAACCGTGATTTTATAGGAAAACGACGAAGATGGAGAAACGAAAACTTTCAGGAAAAACAATTTTGAAGCTGGCAGGGGCACTTTTGGCTCTGGCTTATTTGGGATTCTACTTTTATGTAGGTATTACAGGAAAACTTCCTTGTATGCACGAAACTGTACATATCATGCGATACGGAGATCGTAAAAAATGGGTGGCAGGTGGTATGACAGCAGCCATGATTCTTGGTATATGTATCAACTCTGCGCTTAATGACTTAAATCTCAAGAGGATACGCAAGGAGTCATTTCTACCCTTGTTTTTCACTATGATTTTTCCGATTATCCTCCTTCTGCTTCTGGAAGCTTTTCTGGATAATGGCTGGCTTGGGATTGGCATTTATGCCAGTGTTGCAATCTTCATGTGTGCGACTGCATGGATTCCACTGATCCTAAGAAAATGGATCACCCATCTACTTTTGCGTGACAAACCTATGAGTGGCAAACAGCAAGTGCGGATCATTGAGTGGATTCATTTTCATCCACTGAAAAAGTTGCTGGTTTTCGGGCTGTGGGGCTTTGGCGTTGTACTGGTTCTGCGTGGCATCTGGGTAACGGCAACCGGGAAAATCGAAATGGATGGAGAGTTTTTTCTGTTTTTACTTGGCACAGCAGTTCTGGTTGTAGCGCTGTTTCAGAAAATGAGGCGTTATATCTGCACGCCTTACCGGAACATACCGGTACTGAATCAGATTCTCAGCAAAAAACAGTTGGAGCAGCTGTTGGATGGAGAACACTTTGAACCAATAGCGTTTGAAGATGAGGGCATGAAAAAGTATCTGGAAATATACCAAAGCCAGAACTGGATGCTGATTGGCGGTAAGCTACTCTCAAAAAAGCTGGCTTTATGGTTCACAATGAATCGGTTCAGGAACCATACTTCCTTGAAGGTACTTTACCTTAACGGGATGACTGCCAAAGCGACAGTCGATCTGGATATTCGAGGGGACCGGTACAAGGAGTTTACTGCTGTGCTGAAAGAACTGATTGGATACGAAGGCACACTTAAACTGTATGAAAAAGAAGAACAGCTGGCACAGAAATTTGCGTCTTTTTTCCCAGAGCAAACTTCCGAACAGGACCGTGTCGCTGCTTTTCTTTCTCAGGATGTGACAGCGATCCGGCAGGACTATATTCAGACCTTCTCTCCACCGCCAGATCCCCGAAAGAAAAAACGGAGTAGACGGGAACGGGAATAAAAGATTTTCTTCATTTTTCAATGGAGAAAGGCTTACGAAAATAAAGAGGATATAACTTGGAGGTTACCTATGAACTATGATATGAATATGATTAAACACCGCAAAAGTGGGTTTTTCAGAATTGCAGCAGCTATTCTGATGATCTGTTTTACCCTATTTTGGCTTACCGCTTGCGCCGGTACTACTGACAGCAAAGATAATAACGATGATAATGCACTGATACAAGGAACATGGGAAATAGATACCGGCTCTGGTGCTGGTTATAAATTCGTTGACGATAAGTTTATGTGGTTAAAATCCATCGAGAATGTTAACGATAACTACTGGTACGGAGATGTTGAGTATTATAACGGTGCTGAAGCAATGGAAATAGCAGGACTAACAGAGGAGGAACTTAAGAGCAGCCTGCCAGGTCTTAAACCCGAAAATATTTTTGTAACAAAATTAGATCCTGAAAAAATCATTACCGATGGTGAGGATAAAACTGCTACCAATATGAACGATCAAACCTTATGGACTCGCTTATGGCTTATTGAAGAAAATGAGGACAATGTTGTTGCGGTAGTGTTTGATTTAGAAACTTTTAGTATGGAGAGCTACACTAAAGTTAAGTAAAAAACAAAAATTTGAAGTTGTGTAATTGAAATGTCACAGATGTATTGGGAGAAAGAGTTATGGTTATAAAGAACTGGGAAGGAGAACTATTATGGCTGTTGATAACGCAAGTCAGATTGATGCAATCGCAAACGATAAAGAAAATGCTTGTTTGGTACTCCTTATTACCGACCATTTGAATTGGGACAATGAGTTTGAACACTTGAAGATTTTACAAGATAAAATCAATGCGTATGTGGCTTTTATCGAAAGCGAACAGTACGATGAAATATACCCCAATGCTGATTTTAAGATGGCTATGATAGAAATCCATTTCAAGTATGATGTAACAGATAACTGCCAGAAATTTTTGCAAGTAGTTCAAGATCAATTAGGACGGATAGGGATAAAAATCAAGGCACAGATTAGCTAACAGTTTCCAGTTTGTAGAACTTAGTAAAACAAAATTCAGTTTGCATAACAGGCAGCCCAACCACAATTAAATCTTCGCCGCTTTACTAAGCAGGAGATTCGAAAAGGTCTCCTGCTTTTTTGCACCCACAATTGGATATGGAACTTTAAGGCACTTGCTGTTTTCGTTTTGAAAATGACCGGTGCTTTTGCTTTGGGAGGCAAGAAGAAATCTTCCATTCTTTAGGTTGATAGAGTATAATGTAAGCAACAAATCTGAATTTTGGAGATATAAAAATGGTATATAATGATTTAAGAAGTAAGCTAAATGAATACAACTGGGATGACGGATTTGAAATTCCAAAACAAATACTTGCTGCCCCCAGTTGTGATTTAGCACTAGCATTAGAGATATTTTATTTAAGTGATGGTTATGCTTTCTTAGACGATTCAACAAAGACAACTGACTTAAAAGAATGGGGGAAATTTATTGCCGTTCTCTATGATGATATATTGAACGATAAATTTCCAAAGACAAGCACAGCATTTGAAATTCCATTATCCCAAGTTCAAAAATATAAACTTCAGAAAAAAGGTATTTCAAAAAATTTTTTAACTGACTTATAACTTACAGTTTGTATAACGGGCAACCCAACCACAATTAAATCTTCACAGCTTTACTAAGTAGGAGATCCGAAAAGGTCTCCTGCTTTTTTGCACCCACAGCCAACTCTATAAAATACTTATCTAAAGATGGTGCAATAGAAAGGGGCGCAAGGCTCTGTGCCGGAAGCACTTTGAGACCTTGCGCCCTTTGTTATTCTATCCTAAAAATACTTTGCCAGCTTCTAATAATACATCCTCCATTCCGATCCCTTTTCTCAAATATCACATTTATTGAGTGGGATATTAAAACTTTTCCAAAAGGTTTTCTTTCAGACATTCCTGTTCATGCAGAACACCTTGGTTTATTGCCAGCACAACATCTGCTTCTTCAGCAAGCTGTTTGCTATGTGTTACTACAATAACACCCCCTGAAAATCATTAGTTTGATCTGTATCGGCATCTTCGATTCTTTCAAAGTTTTTATGCTTTACTGCCGTTGGAACTGTTGTGATATTATAGCCAGCAATTCCCTCTACGCCTGCGATTTTTTCAATATCATCCTGTTTCAATGATTCAAAAGAATTATCTGTCAATACTCCCCAGTTTTCCGATCCCATAACTGTATATTTTATTTGATGAACCCCACCATAGCTTCCTTGTCCATCTGGATAGAGTTCTGATATTTTTTTACAGGCTTCATCTACTCGTTGGCTCCTGTTCTCCGGATTATATTCCAGAAGAAACCCTGCGCCGATTGCCTGACGCGTACTGTCTTTTGTTGCGATATTTGCAGACCTGCTTGCCATTCCTGAGAGAAAAAGCAGACTGATAATACAGACTACAAGTAAAAGCAACAGACTTTTGACCGGCTTTCTGAAACAGGATCTGGTTGCTCGTTGAAACAAATTCATCGTATTATCCCTCCATTCGTGATAAAATATCTTTTGGATTTGCACGGATTACAGGCAATAGCGACAGTAAAACAGCAATCACCACAACTCCACTGCCAATGCCTAATAACAATGCTACATCCGTAAGTTGTAAAGAAACTTCCAAAGAAGCGCCGGTTTCCACAGAGGAGAACAACAGGTTCTGTAACCAACTTGCTGTCAGAGTTCCAAATCCACAGGCAAAAACCAGAGCAATAAGAAATACGATAGCTGCTTCCAAAAGAGCCTGTAAAAAAATAATATGCTTCTGTTCACCCATACTGATCAGCACAGCCATTTCCTTTTGTCTGCTCCGCATCCACATACAAAGCAGTAAAGACACAATCATTGTACCGGTAAAAAAGGTCAGCAGGCGCATCAGCGCTACAACTCTTGTTATTTGTGTTAAAGGAGCTTTCATCTGCTGATATAGAGCATCCGATGTGGTAATATCTGCTTTTTCCTGCAAAATCTCCTGTATGCTCCCTGCCAATGTATCTAAAAGTTCCGGTTGTCCAGTATAAGCCAATACTTTATAAAATCCGCAGTTATCAAATAAGTTCACATAAGTTGTATTATCAATATAAATCTGATTTTCCATCCGGTAGACAGCAGCGGTTGTTTTTTCCTGTTGGCTTTCGTTCCCAGTAAGGTATTCCCCAATGACTGTAACCGCAACTTTTTTTCCGCTTTCTATTTCCAAAGAAAATGTGTCTCCAATTTTCAGACCATTGGCCTGAGCAAATTGGGCATTGATCACTGCGCTTCCTTGTGTTTCCGGCTTAATCCATTCGCCGTCTGTTAAATGGTAGGATTTATCTGCAAAAGGACTGTCTTTATCCATATCATCAAAAGATAACAGATTGACTTTCAGATTACTCGGTTCCGTGGAAGTACTTGCACTAACTGGTACAAGATCTGTTAAATATGCGGCTTGCTGACCCATTCGATTGATTGAAGTGACAGCTTCCAAGTTTTTAATCGTTTCAGCTTCTGTATCTGTAATAGGATGAGTCGTGTTCATAATTTCACATACCACCTTTGCTCCCGCCTTTTCCTGCATGGCAGCTTCAGTCCTTTCGGTGGCGTGTAAAATCATGTTGGTACTAAGAATCATGCTGTTGACAAATAGGAAAATCAATAGCAACAATATCGACTTTGCCCGTTTCCTTGCCAGATACAGAAAACAACAGTAATCTTGGTTGCTGTGGATAAGCAAAGACAAAAAGGCTGGTATGTGGATATTGGAAAAAAGAAAAAGCTGTCTTTGTATTCACATGGATGTAGACTGATAAGAAAATGTTTGGGTAGCATTTAGTATATGCCCTCTGATTGTAGGCTACTACAATAGGTAGGGCACAAGGTCTTATGCAGAAGCACTTTGAGACCTTGCGCCCTCTGTTATTCTACCCTAAAAATACTTTGCCAGCTGCTTCAGACCGCGCCGGATGCTGTCACGGACACGGCTTGGGTCTACGCCCTCCGCTGCGGCGATTTCGCTCACGCGCATACTCAGGTAATACCGGGCATAAATCCGCTTGGCCTGTTTCTCCGGCAAAGCCATCACAGCGGCATAGAGCTGCTCCCGCAGCTGCTTTTCCTCCAGAAGCATTTCCGGTGTCTGGGGCTTCATCAGGATCGCATTTTCAATGCCATTGTCGCAGTCCAGGGAGTAATGCGCCTTATAGCGATACATCCTCCGGTCATAGGCAGCTTCTGCACGCTCAGCGTCACGGATCGTCTCCAGCACATCTTCTGTTACCTCTATAAAATGATCTGTTTTATAAACATCAGGATATAAGTCCCTAAGATTGACTTTCTTCATTATGTACCTCCATTTCGATTCACGGGTGGTTAACGGGTGAATCGAATGGAGGTGGAGACCGACAGCGGTAACAAACCGCTCGTCTATCTAAAAAACAGCAAGCAAAAACGCCAGCTCCCCGCAAAGGGATACTGGCGCGCAAAAATAAGCCATAATTATTCCGTTTTACCTGCCATGATAATACCGATGAATGAGCCTGATAACCTAGAGGAGGGGCAAGGCTTTTTTTAACTGATGTAACTCATGGGTATTGTGGACCACTAACGCAGACATGACGGCATCCTCCTTATATGCCGCCCCAGCTGATTGCATAAGGGTCGTCGGGTTTCTATTTTAGGCAAAAAGAAACGGCGGCTCTGAATTTCTCAAAGCCGCCAAAAGATAGTATAGGCGTGTTAATAGGTCTGCTGTACGACGGCTTTTTTCTTTTGCCGTCGTCCGGCAGATTTTCTCTTTTAAGGAAATATTTATGAAGTTCTATGATACAGCAAGATCCAATAAGTCTACTCACTTTTTATTGCTGATAAAATACTCGCTTTTTTCAATTCCATTTTGGAATACATCGAAAAAACAAGGTATATCACCAATAATACACAAATCAGTGCCAACAGGAAAAACCACGGTAATTTCAACGTAATACAATGATTGATGGCATCTAATCGTCTGCATACAATTACACTAAAAATACTTCCGCATATAAGAGATATTGCCAATGAACCTCCGAGGTAAATTCCAATCTCCCTATTCAGCATTGCTTTCAACTGTTTTCGCGTTACCCCAACAGCTTCCAACAGACCGAATTCACGCTTTCTATTCTGAAAATCAACCATAAGCATATTCATAAGACTGATACTTCCAAAGACGAACAGAATAGCAGAAGTCATATATAGAGCATTTATAGATGCACTGTATCGATGCTGAATATTTTTAATCGTTTGTTCAATCGTATTTACTTCTATTTTTTCATTTTTATCCGCAATCTTCTGAACTGCGGTCAAAACTTCATCAAAACATCCCTCTGAATTTTTAATCGCCAGAATCCCCGTCTGTTCCGTTATCCCTGTCAGTTTCTTTGCTGTGTCATAAGTCATAATGAAGTAGGGGCTTCCAGGAACAACCGGGCTATCCTCCATTAAATCAGATCTATTGTATGTGCCTACAACAACGGCTTCCACATCAAAGGTTCTACCATCAAAAGCTCTGCCCTCAATCTTCAAAGTATCGCCAACTTGTGCTATATCTTCTGCAACCAATATTCCATTTTTCTCAACCATATCATCGTAATCTGCTGTTCCAGAGGATAACGCCGCCTGCTTTTCTTCTGTCTGTTCCCGATTTAAGGTTGGAAAGAAGTCTGAAATGCTCGTGATAGAACCACTTTCGCCCGAAAAAGTAGCTGTCATATAAACGCTGTCAAATGCGGTAATCTTTTCTATCCCATCTACCTTTTCTAATTCCTGCATCAATGCCTGATCTTCAAGTGGATTTTCTTCCAGTTGCAATTTTGCACTTCCGTATGGCTCCGCTTCGTTATCGAAAGAGCTGCCAACTGTATTTCTTATTTGTATAAGAATGTTACCGGCAGGATAATATTTGAAACTTGCCTGTTTTGCCGGATCAATAGAACCAGCAACCGTAGAAGTAACCAGTAAAAGAGCTCCGCTTACTCCAAGCATTAAAAGCGTCAGAACTGCTTTTTGTTTGTTTCTTTGTATATTTATTTTCGCCAGATTAAACGGCGTAAGTTTCCGATGCAGTTTTGAGCTGCTTTTTGCCTTTCCAGCATACGCAAGGTATTTAGCACCCTCTACCGGGGAAGTATTCATTGCTACTCGGACAGGCTTAAAAATGGCAATATTCACTGTTACAAAGGCTACTGCGGCAATCAGTACAGCATAAATAACTGTTGTTTTTAGCCGGAATCCATCAGGACAGCCAATAAATCCAATCAGTACACCAATGACAAGCCCCAAAGGAATACCAGCTAAGGCATATAAACGTCCCTCTTTACTTGCCATCCGTTTAATCTGTCTTTTTGTCATGCCAACTGTCCGCAGTTGCCCAAACATCTGAACATTTTTTACAATCTTTGTGTAAAAAACACCATAGACAATCGTTGCCGCCAAAATAGCCGTCAACGCCGCCAGTAGTGGTACTGGAATCGGAATACCCGATGTTATCACACCCGACATAACAGCAGAATACTCTGTAAGCATTACCTGTTCCTCGACAATGCCTGTATTTTGTATTGCTTTGCCGGCAAAATTAAGAATAGCCGTGGAACTTATGGCGTCTGTATTCAACCGCGTATATGCTGTAACCTGAAAAGAATCTTTTGCCAAATCTTGGGCAAGCTCTTTACTAACATAAATAAAATATCCGTTGCTTTCTTTTGTATTATTCAAAACACCTGAAAGTGTATATTCTGCTTTCTGTCCTGTTCCAGTCAGGTCAATAGAAATTGTATCGCCAGTCTGATAGGATTTTCCTAAAAAATCAAGGTAGTTCTGGGGGAGCATAATCTCATCCGCTTTCTGCGGCACACTTCCCTGAAAAGTTTTTTCTTCCTGATGTAAAAAATAATCTTCATTTCCATAAGCAACAGTGATTGTTTTATTTTCAACATAAAACACACCTATAGCGGAATATTCGCCAACCCATGTAATATTTTCGTTTTGATGCAGCTGAGCCGTTTGTTCGTCTGTAACTCCCAAAATGCCAATCTGCGCTTTATTCCTCTGTGTGTTCTTGAATTTCTCTTGTGTATCTGTTGATATTAGGAGAATCGAAAAAACCATACAGACAGAGATGGCGATTGTCAAAAGCAGAAATGCCTTGTTTCTCTTATCCGCTTGCATACTCCTACCTGCCAATTTTTTTACAATGGCACTTGTATCATTTTCAAAAGGCCATGTCATAGTCTGCCACCTCCTTACTCCACAATCTTGCCATCCTCAATGCGGACAATCCGATCTGCAAGGCGGGCTATGTCGTTATTGTGGGTAATCATCACAACAGTCTGCCGGAACTCCGCACTTGTGCGCTTGATAAGCCCCAGCACCTCGGCGCTGGTCTTGCTGTCAAGGTTGCCGGTCGGCTCGTCGGCCAGCACGATAGCCGGTTTGGTAATCAGGGCGCGGGCAATCGCCACACG
>JAETSI010000195.1 GCA_021769725.1 Oscillospiraceae bacterium
GCTTCCACTTTGTATTCTTTTTCGTACTTTTTATTACTTGACATCTTTCTACACTCCTTCTTTTTTTATTCTATTCTTTCGGGTGTTTGTTGTCAAGTTTTATTATACAATATCACATTTTCATACACTCCGTTCATTGCAATATATGAGTGCTGCTGCCAGTTCTGTGGATAGAGAGTGAGGAAAGACATCATATCAATCGGAGCCTCAAACACAAACAGCTTTTCCGACTTGCCGAAGTGAGAAAAGCTGTATTTCGTATCCGAACCCTCACAAGTAATACGAAATGTGTTCCCAAAAGAATTAGTTGAACGCTTGTGTGCCTGCCTTGGAACTCCGTTTTCATCAAGTCCGATAAACACCGCGTTATGGTGTTCCTTGTCCTCATAGAGCGTGTGCTGTTTTGCAAAATGGCTGATAATATCGGGAGAAATGAATCTTTGCTTGATTAGGTAGGCATAAACCCTGTGCATATTGCTATTTGCTTCAGGCAGCTTGAAATCTTTCTTTTCTTCCTTTGCAGTAGCTTTCGGCGGACTATGAGACAGCGGAGTTACTGTCTGCTCTAACAGTTCCTGCACCGCCGTCTGAAAGTCCATGTCATAAAATTCCTGCATGAATTTTATAGCACCGCCGCCGATCTGATTCTTGTGATCGAACCAAGTCGAGCCACGGAGCGTTATGCTGTCGTGCTTGCCGGAACTGTCGTAGTAAATGAGCTCTGATTCTCGCCCGACACGCTCCAATTTCTCGCCTCGCATTCTCAGGAATTCTTCGAGGTTTACGCTGTTGGCAAGCACTTTTTGCTCGTCTGTGAATGGGATGTATGGCAAATTATCACCAACTCTCTATCGTTAATACTTCACGTTATTCGCAAACTTACTCATAAGCCCCGAAAAACTCTGCCTTTCCATCATATCCGTGCTGAGATATGCACCAGATACCACAGTCAGCTTGTTCTCCGAAAGCACAGCATAGGTTTCCGTGTAACCGAACTGCGTCGCCATGCCGTCAGATTTCTGAACAGAGCCGTATCGCTGATACTTACCCTTTGAAACAACACTGCTTGTCATATGATAGTCGGACACAAAATCGTCCTCGGTGATACCGTTCATCTGTGCGGAGGTCTGTCCGAAGTAATAATCCCCGAAGTTTTCAAGGATATATTTCATATCATAATCAAGATTACTCTGACTTAAATCAATGCACAGAACATCTATCATACCGCCGCCGTTTTTCCCTTTGAGAGATATTTTCTGAATACCGTTAGCACTGTCTTTTTCCGTTTCAAA
>JAETSI010000196.1 GCA_021769725.1 Oscillospiraceae bacterium
AAAAAGTACTTGCCAAAAAAGAATAAATCAGGTATATTAATAAAGTCGCTTTTGAGAGAAAGCGAAACAGAAGCAGGCAAGCAAAAAGAAATAAAAAATATTTCAAAAAAAGCTTGCAAGAGATAAAAACTTCTGGTAATATATTTAACTGTCGTCAAGTTAAGAACTTGAAGGCAAAAATAAATTCAAAAAAGTTCTTGACAAAGGACAAACGAATTTGATATAATATAAAAGCTGTCTGATGTAAAAGATCGGACAGAGGTAGTACATTGAAAACTGAACAAAGTTTCGCTAAAGTGTGCGGGTGTAAAAACCCAAACAAAGAGCGAAGTCAATTCGCAAGCAATAAATTTTGAGACAAAGATCTTAAAAAGGAATGAGCAATCATTCAAACTTTTAAAAATGAGAGTTTGATCCTGGCTCAGGACGAACGCTGGCGGCGTGCCTAATACATGCAAGTCGAGCGAGCTGAACCAGCAGATTCACTTCGGTGATGACGCTGGGAACGCGAGCGGCGGATGGGTGAGTAACACGTGGGTAACCTGCCCTAAAGTCTGGGATACCACTTGGAAACAGGTGCTAATACCGGATAACAACAATAGCTGCATGGCTATTGCTTAAAAGGCGGCGAAAGCTGTCGCTAAAGGATGGACCCGCGGTGCATTAGCTAGTTGGTAAGGTAATGGCTTACCAAGGCGACGATGCATAGCCGAGTTGAGAGACTGATCGGCCACATTGGGACTGAGACACGGCCCAAACTCCTACGGGAGGCAGCAGTAGGGAATCTTCCACAATGGGCGAAAGCCTGATGGAGCAACGCCGCGTGAGTGAAGAAGGTTTTCGGATCGTAAAGCTCTGTTGTTGGTGAAGAAGGATAGAGGTAGTAACTGGCCCCTATTTGACGGTAATCAACCAGAAAGTCACGGCTAACTACGTGCCAGCAGCCGCGGTAATACGTAGGTGGCAAGCGTTGTCCGGATTTATTGGGCGTAAAGCGAGCGCAGGCGGAAAGATAAGTCTGATGTGAAAGCCCCCGGCTTAACCGAGGAATTGCATCGGAAACTGTGTTTCTTGAGTGCAGAAGAGGAGAGTGGAACTCCATGTGTAGCGGTGGAATGCGTAGATATATGGAAGAACACCAGTGGCGAAGGCGGCTCTCTGGTCTGTAACTGACGCTGAGGCTCGAAAGCATGGGTAGCGAACAGGATTAGATACCCTGGTAGTCCATGCCGTAAACGATGAGTGCTAAGTGTTGGGAGGTTTCCGCCTCTCAGTGCTGCAGC
>JAETSI010000197.1 GCA_021769725.1 Oscillospiraceae bacterium
GACAGCTGCAGGAGCTGTACCTCAGGGAACACCCCGAGTTCGAGGTCGCGTACGAGCCGGAGCTGCTCAAGGGCGTCGTGACGCTGACGACGCAGGGACTGCGGCTTTCCGAGGAGGGCTGGGGCGAGGAGACGCTGTACCGCCCGTACAGCGGCAGGACCTTCACCGAGCAGACGCTGAAATTCATTCCGTACTACGCATGGACGAACCGCAAGGTCGGCGAGATGCTGGTGTGGGTGCGGATCTGAGTACATAAAATCATACGGTCGGATACGCCGGGAGCGTTTGCCCTGAGCGTTCGAAAACTCTGACAGTTACAACAGAACACCGGAAATGCGCATCTATCGGCATTCCCGGTGTTCTGTCAGTTCTTCCTCCAGCTTTCGCTGTATGTTCTCAATATCCGGAAAAATCAGATGAATACCTCTCCTGTACATAGCTAACACTTCCCGGAGGTTAATGGTTAATTCTCTATTTAACTGGTTATGAATTGTAATCGGCTTATTGTCAACCGTATGTATATGATCAAAATATTTTTTTGTAATCGGGAAAGCGTTCTGAATCAGAAACGCA
This sequence comes from Oscillospiraceae bacterium, assembly GCA_021769725.1. Classification (GTDB taxonomy): domain Bacteria; phylum Bacillota; class Clostridia; order Oscillospirales; family Ruminococcaceae; genus Ruminococcus. The sequence continues at coordinate 574 of JAETSI010000197.1, forward strand.
TTATCTTTTCCTGCAAATTTACCGATAATAATCGTATTGCACTTTCCATAACGTTTTATTTTTTTCTCTATGATGATCTTGTACTTCTCTACCTGTGAACTAATTGGAATCATCCAATATAATTCTTTCATTTTGCTGTCCTGAATTGCCAGAAAATGAGGACGGTAATTTCCGCCTTCCTTATTGTTCATCAAATATTTATCTTGTATCATATCAAAAAATTCATCTTTGATATGGTACGAATATCCTTGCATTATCTCCATACTTCTCCTTATAATAAATCCCCGCCAAGGCTGGCAGGGATTTATTTCTGCGAACTATACTATTTATATCCCACCTGTATAGCAAGTGGCAATCATTTACGAACCGAATCATTTATACCCCACACCATCGGCAAGTGGCAACATTACAAGTTATGCATTTTGTACCCCGTCACATAACAAACGGCAAACATTTGCTCTTACCTATAATATAGCAAAATTTTTAAAAAATGCAACCGGTTTTTCATACCTGGTGTATAATTAAAATTTATAATAAATGTGTTTTCTGACGACGACAGCCCGTCAGGAAAGAAGAAAGGAGCGTACACTATGAAGCTTTCCGTGTGTACCGATGCCGTATTTCAGGGAGAGTCCCTGACCGCGTCGGCGAAGAGGGTGAGACAGCTCGGGATTTCCGCGATAGAGTTCTGGGGCTGGGAGGACAA
>JAETSI010000063.1 GCA_021769725.1 Oscillospiraceae bacterium
TTCTGCGCCCATTCGAGCAGACCGTCCTTTTCCATGATGCAGACGCTGATATTGGATTTCCTGGGCTGGTAGATGGTCATGCGGACGGAATCGATGTCGTAGATGCCGTCAAAGATTTCCAGAGCGCCGAGGGCATACAGCATCATCTGTGGATTATCCACGGCGCTGACTTCCACGCCTTTGCCGTGCTTATAGTCCACGATGTTCAGCACGCCGTCAGCGATGACGATGCAGTCGGCGGTGCCGAAGCCGTCCTGTACCCAGCGGGAGAAATCCACTCGCTGCTCGATCAGGATGAGCGGGTCGGCGCAGGTCTGCTTTGCGGTCTCCAGAAGCTCCGATACATAGGCGGCATACCCGGCGGCGCAGTCCTCCATCTCCTCGTTGTACCAGGAGAGGTTTTCGATGGGATCATCCGCCGGAATCCCCAGAGCCTGCTTCAGACGAAACTCACAGAGCGAGTGGGCGTCTGTTCCTTCTGCGGCGTAATCGCTGCCCTTGTCCTCGTAGGCTTCGCACAGCCTTGCTGAGGGCGGACAGTTGATCCACCGCTCTGAAGAAGAAGCGGATAAGACTGCGTGCTTAACTGCCACCCGTCATCACCTCCGCTTCGGCGAGTAGTGCCTTGTAATGTGCGGGGTCGATCTGTGACAGCTTGGATGCGCCGTACTTTTGAAGCAGGGCGCGGATCTCGGCGGTGTGTCCCTGGCGGGATTTGTCCGCAAGCATGGCTCTGACCTGCTCCAGCGTCAGCTCCGGTTCGGGAGGAGAAGCAGGAGCATCCTCTGCCTGCGGTTCACTGCTGAATACCTTCGTCAGCCAGTCAACGGCATCCGAAATAGCAGCGGCAGCACTGCGAAGTTCTTCGATGGTCTGTGCCATATCGCTCATTCTGCTCATGTGATTTTCCTCCTTCCCTGGATTTGCTCTGCTGGCGTGCGATGTTCAGGTTGCTTGCCAGTCTCCTTGACACCACGCTGATCGCGGTCAAGACATCAATAATGTCCTCGTCGGCTCGGGCGTCATAATGGTTTGCGTTGTAACTCATATCAGCGGTCCCTCCTTTCCCAAGGCGTCTTGTGTTGCCTTTCACAGACCCATCTGGACAGGAAAGGAGGGGTTGGCCGAAAGATTTTAGAATTTTTCTTTGAGCCGCTTCAGAAGCTGATTTCTTTTATACACAAAGGTGTTCCGGGGCATATTCAGCCGCTCTGCACCGGCTCGTTCAGAAAGCCCGTCCGCAATTGCCATGAGGATCTCGTAGCTTTCCGGGTCGGATGACTGAAGTTCTGTGAGCAGGCCGTTCAGGATCAGGGAGTCGATATCGATCTCCGTGGTAAGCCTGCTGTCCGCAAGAAAGCTGGTGCGGGAGACGCCGTTCTCATAGGCGTTCTCCATCTCCGTGTCGATGGAGAGCTGCTGGGGAGCGTCCTTCGGGATACAGCGGAACTCGCAGGTATCGCAAATACCGTCGCACTTGTAGCTCTTTTTGTACGGAATGCAGCAGGCTCCGGCTCTCTGCTTTGCCTTGCGGGTAGTTCCTACGAACCGCTCCCAGTCCCGTTTCTGTTCCGGGGTGACCTCGATCCACTGCTTGAGCGGACGGTAGTAGATCGTTGATGTGTTCTGATTTTCATTGTTTTTCATAAAAAGTCCTCCGATTTTCGATTTCTCGAAACGGAGGACTCAGGGCGCTGCCGCAAAAAAGGGTGCAAAAACCTAACCGCAGTCCTAACGGAGTTCTCCGTTTCGGATTGCAGCTAACCCGCTCAAAAGGCAGCTGTGATATTGAGTTGTGCCGCCGGATGCCGTTGAGCCATCAGTGATCAGGTGATGCGGTATTGGGCGGTGAGCAGTTTAATGTCTTGCTCAGGACAAATTGACTATCTTAGATCGGCTTCAATGGCGTACAGTTCACTGAAAAGATCTTGAAGCGTATAGATGCTTGCTTTTTCAAGATTTCTAACGCCATGCTTTTTTAGAATAAACGCAATGGATTTATCAGCTGAATCCAGGTGGGACTCAATGAAATCGATGCTGCTTTCAATGCTGATGATTAGATTTTGCTTGTCACAATTTTTCATTGACTTTTCCTCCTCCTTGTCGTATTCAGCTTCAATCCGGATTTTGGCTGTGCTTGTACTTAAAATTTTACTCAGAACGGCAGAGGCAAAAAACGAATGGAAAAAGAATGGAATCGGAAGATTTTCGGAACGAAAAAACGGGGTTTCCGCTCACTGCGGAAACCCCGGAAAGATAAAAAGGTGTTTTGTATTGGCAAGTTGTGGTTCAAGACGATGCGAATATGCTGGGTGACGATCAGACATAGATTTTGACTTTGAAAAGTCAAAGTTAAACACGAACGTTCTCAATGTTGGCTTGACAAACACGAAGGTATGTGCTATAATATTTTATTGACGATATCAGTGTACATTAAAGCAAGGAGGATCGCCGATGGAATATAACTACAATAAGCTATGGAAACTGTTAATAGACAAAAAATTGATGAAAAAAGATCTGATGGAAAAAACCGGCATCACATCATCTACCATCGCCAAGATGGGGAAAAACAAAGCGGTGAGTATGGAGGTTCTCGGGAAAATATGTATAGCTTTGGATTGTAATATAGGCGATATCGTTGATGTGATTAAAGAAGATTAATTTGAAGTGAATGGAACTATAGCAGAAGGAGGTAATCAAATGGAGCATCTTTGCGTTGGCTCATATGTAAGAATTATGACATCATGCGCTATTCCCGCAGAGCGCAAGTTTGATCCCTTCTGCGAAAAAATCATGTTGTCGCTATGTCCGGTAGGTTCTACAGTCTTTTCATATACATCAGCCGATGGGTATGAGGTTACTTACTCATATACTAATTTCAATAAGATTCACTCTGCAAGCCAGAACCTGCCAACCGAGGTTATGCAAATGGCTCTAAAGAAGGATGCCCGTGTAATCGAACGGTATTTTATTCAGACCATCATCCCTGCAATGGAAGAGGCTCGTAAGAAAAATGCTGTGCTTGCATTGAAAAATGTCATTCTGAAAGATGCCACAATTGCCGACTCTACACAGCTTGGTACAATCGGCAACCTCACCAAGAATGATCTTAGGAATAAAAATGAGTTCGTACTCTCTGAATTCCTGACAGATGTGTTCATTTATGCAGTCGCAAAAACAGATAACATGATAGAGGCTGCATTCACTAAATCTATCAAGAAGAATTTCTATACAGCTTACAATTTGATGGCAGATACCATTAAATTTTACGAAGTAACAAAACCAAGAACTGCGGCAGCAATCCCCCTGACGAGCAAGGGCAAATTTGACAAGGTTTTTACGCCCGTATCAAGCGAGACACTTTCCATATCCGCAAAACACGACCTTCAGATTTTTTGCTTGAAGTTTGATGATTTTGATTTTGACTATCATGGTCTGTGGAGACACCTTCGTAACAATATCGGGTATTACGTCTATTCCAGGGCTCAGATTGAGACTTACATGGAAGATGATGAGATTTCTGCACTTGCTTACGACGCAATAGCGTATATCAAAAAGGCCATCGCTGACGGGAAATTACCGACTGGCAATGAGCTCGGAGAACTCTTGCTGTACATATTCCTGGAGCAGGTTCTCGTAGCTCCTAAATTAATGAGCAAGGTCGAAATAGGAAATCACGGCGGTTTTATGACGAGCGAAAGTTCCGGTATCCACCTTCTTACCGCTAATGAAACAGTCCCTTTTAGTCAGGTCATTCTCGGGACATCAATGATAAACGGGAATTTGCAAACAGCAATAGACTCAGCCTTTGCGGATGCACAAAAACTAAAGAATAGAAAGAAGGACGAGCGGCGATTTGTTGAATCAAACATATTTGCGGCTTCTTTTCCATCGAAAATTTACGATCAGCTTGAAGCAATAATCCTGCCTTCCGAAACGGGCGGTCAAAAGCCTGCCACAGCGTTTGGTATGTTCGTGGGGTATAGTTTGAACGGAGTATCCGCAAACGGAAAACCAGTAAACGAATATCAGGACGATGTGTTTGAGCAGGTCAGAAATGACATCAAAAACAATGTGTTATTCATTGAATCGAAAATCACGCAGTATGGACTTGACGGCTACTCTATGTATATCTATTTGCTACCCTTCGCTGATGCGGACGAGGACAAAAAAGATATCATGGACAAGCTGTTGCAATCCGGAGGAGGTCAGGCATGAGCGATTTTAGAGATGTCACCTTCGGGGAGCATTTGTTTTCGAGAATAGATGATAACGTTTATCTGCAAAAGCTGTATCACAATATCCTTATCAACTATTCCAGGCGTTTGTTCCATTTGGATGAGATGGAGGAACAGCCTGTTAACATTGGGGATGCTTTGACCTTTGCAGATGTGCTTTCAAAATCATGCGGCACAAACCTGTCGGATATTCATAAGACTCGTGCGCAGGAAATGGTAGCACTGCTTTACGATATGTATCCTAAAGATGAGCAGGTGAAGTATTATCTCGGTTCTGTCCTTGCCAGTACGGGGAATTTCCTCGGCATGAATAAACTGACACCAGATTTTGAAAATGCCTCTCTGCTCGAGCGTGTGTTCATGCACTTCAACATGGATTATCTGTCTGTGCCGTCCGATGGCGGGGCTCGTTTCTTTCCTGCGCAAAAAGAGATATACGACAGCCTGTCCAGACCCTATTTCAGCTATTCCGCGCCCACGTCTATGGGGAAATCTTTTATGATGCGTGCGTTTATTAAGCAGCAGATTGTGGATGGTGCAAAGAAAAATTTCGCCTTGCTCATCCCTACGAAGGCATTGATAAACGAGGTTACAAGTGAATTGATCGAGAGTCTCACCACTCTACTGAAAGAGACAGATTACCGTATTGTGACATCCTCTGGCTCGATGGCATTAGAGACGAAGCATAATTATATTTTCGTTCTAACACCGGAGCGAATGCTTTATATTCTGATTGATGATCCTGACCTTAAGATTGATTATTTGTTTGTGGACGAGGCTCATAAAATATCTTCTGGAGATAAGAGGAGTGCATTTTATTACAAGGTCATCAACAAGTTAGGAGAACGGCATAGCAACGCACATATTATATTTGCATCGCCGAACATTCCGAATCCGGGAATTTATCTCGATACATTGTCAATGGGAGAATCGACCATTGGAGAAGGATCTATCGTGGCGTGCAGATATGCTCCTGTCAGTCAGCTAAAATACATCGTTGACTTGTGGGAACGCAATATTCGCGTCTTCGACTCATACTCGAAGAAATTTATATTGTTACACGAAATGAGTCGCCAGTACTCGTTGAGTGAGGTGATTGCCCGAATCGGCGATAAGAGGCACAACATCGTTTATTGCAAATCAAAGAATGATGCCATTCAGTTTGCAAGAGATTATGCGGACACACAGGAGCCGATCGGCGATAAAAAGCTACAGACATTTGCGGAGGCAATCCGCAACGATGTCCATAAGGAGTACTATCTCGCTGAATTGGTTGAAAGAGGCGTGGCATACCATATCGGTTATCTTCCGGCAAATATCAGAATGCAGCTTGAGGATTATTACCGCGAAGGTCTTATTAAGACAATGTTCTGCACAAGCACCTTGTTGGAGGGAGTAAATCTACCTGCGGAGAACCTGTTTATTACAAGCTATAAGAAAGGCAGGAGTGACTTCTCAGAGGTAGACTTCAAGAACCTGGTCGGGCGTGTAGGACGCGCTAAGTACAATTTATATGGCAATGTCTTTATCGTCCGGCTTCAAAAGCAGGAACGAGAAGAAGATCTACAGAAGTTTGAGAATTTGCTGAAGGACGATGTGCCGCCGCAGAAACTATCCATAGAAGCGGAGCTAAACTCGAACCAGAAAAAGCTAATAGTAGACACGCTTCTTTCCGGCAGCGTAGAAATACACAAGTCCAAGAAGAACCAGAGTGAAGACAACTACGAGCTGATGCGAAAAACGATGCTGATTCTTGTTGGGGATATTGTAGACGGCAGGAACAGCCGGATAAAGCGGGAATTTGCCCCTTACCTGACATCTGAGACTGAGTCAAAAATCCGGGAGCAGTTTTCCGTACCAGAGAAAAAGCCTGAGGATGATATCAATGTCTCGTATGACCAGATACAGGGCATCGAAAAACTCATCCGCGACGGACTGGCTTACCCAGAAATCAAAGACTCGAAACGCGGAGCGGATTATTACGAGACGCTGGCATTCCTCAACAAACTGGCTGTGGCGTTCAAATGGCGCATCTACGAAAATCGAACTCTCGGAGCCGGAGAAGGAAGAAATTATACCAAACTGACATGGTATACCGTTCTCCTAATCCAATGGATGCAGGGACATGGACTCAGCTACATCATCGGACGAAGCATAGATGATTACGATGAGAAAAAGCGAGAGGTAAAAGTTGACTACAACAAGTGGGAACCATTTGACGGTTCTCAGAAACACAAGAACATAATCATCGCCGATACGCTGGAGGCAATCGAGGATGTACTTCTGTTCCGGCTGTCAAACTACTTCCTCAAATTTTCGGAGGAATACAAGCGTCAGCATCCTAACGAACCGTTCACGAACGACTGGTATGAATTTGTGGAGTATGGGACAACAAACCGCCTGCGAATCATTCTGCAGCGGAGCGGTTTTAAGCGAGACTCAACGGAGTATATCCGAAAAAATGCTAATACGTATGTACGAGGAACTCCGGACAATCCCAAGCTGCTTAAAACGGCATTACTGGAGTGTCCAAATGAACTGGTGAGAAGAGACACCGAAGAAATCCAGTACAATGTACCGGAGCTATTCATAGATGAAGGAGAAGAATAAGATGGCGAATTTTTACGAAACCGTGCTGACGGTACTAAAATCAGACGAGAGATTTGTTGCCGAGGATGGCACTTTTCTACGTAATGCGGTCTATGAGGCTGCAATGAAGATGGACGAGGGACTTATCCGTCTCCTTCTTGCGAATGACGAGACACGCACTCGATTCTTCGCAGAAGTCGATGGCGTCAAAGTCTTTGACAAGATGGGATTTGCCTGGATAATCAACAATCGGCAATTTCTGCCGGATAGTTATACCCGTTTCAAGAATAAGATTGGGCTTGCCGATGAGACTGGTGCGCTGATTTCTGCATCTGGTAAGGTGGAACTTGTTTTTCCCTACAAAGATTGCATTCTGGAAGGCGGTCAAACAACGGAAGATCAAAAGCGCCATGAGATTTTTTATAACGAAGCATTAGCGACCGATGAGGTTGATAGGCTTCTTTTTCCAAAGGTTCTCGCTTCTGCAAAGTCGTATTCAAAGGAAGGAATCGTCTCTGCATCTTCGATTACCGATGATGATAATCTTGTTATAAAGGGAAACAATCTACTTGCCCTTTCATCGCTCTTAAAACGCTATGAAGGAAGGATCAAGTGTATTTGCATCGACCCACCTTATAACACGAGCAATAGCGGGTTCGGATATAACGATAGCTTTAACCACTCTGCTTGGCTCACATTTATGAAAACAAGGCTGGAAATATCGCTTCGATTGCTGTCAAAGCACGGTACAATATTCGTTTTTTGTGATGACAACGAACAGGCTTACTTGAAGGTTCTTATGGATGATATTTTTGGCAGGGAAAGATACATACAAACTGTTATTTGGAGAAACTGCGATAATAGCAACAATGATGCAAAGCAGTTTTCACAGGATCACAACTATATTCTTGTCTATTCTCGCAATGAAGGCTGGGAAAGTTTTAAGCTGGATAGAACTGAAGGTCAAGCTAAACATTACAAAAATCCAGATAACGATCCGCGTGGACCGTGGTTCGATGGCAACCCTGTAAATTCACCGAACCCTCGGCCTAATCTACGGTATACAATTACCGCTCCGAATGGCAATATTATCAATCCACCAGCAAATGGATGGAGATGGAACCAAGAAGAACTCGCAAGGAGAATGGCCACGGGGGAAATAAGATTCAATGAATCTGGAACAGGAATCATCCGTAGAACATACCTTAATGAGCAGAAAGGGTTGCCGCCTTCAACTTTGTGGGATATATGTGAGGAGCCCTTGTGGGTTGATATTGAAGAAACAGGTCATACCCGGCAGGCAAAGTATGAACAAAAGAAGCTCTACCCGGGCGTAACAACAAGCGATCTGTTCAAAACTCCAAAGCCGGAAAGGGTAATAAAAAAGATCTATGATATTTCCACTGAGGAAGGAGATATCGTTCTTGATTTCTTCGGAGGAAGCGGTACGTCGGCCGCTGTAGCTCACAAAATGAAAAGGCAATATATCCTTTGTGAGCAGATGGACTATATCGAGACATTTATCGTTAAACGTCTCGAAAGAGTAGTTGATGGCGAGGACGGCGGCATATCTAAGGAAGTTGACTGGCAAGGCGGCGGTTCCTTCGTTTACTGCGAACTGGCAAAACTGAACCAGACGATTGTGGAAGAAATAGAAGCTTCTACTGATGATACTACTTTGTCCGACATCTACGGCAGAATGGTAAAGTCCGGCTTTATCAGTTACAAGGTAAATCCGGCTGATATTGATGCGGCTGCTGATGATTACGCTGCGCTCTCGCTGAATGACAAGAAACGATTCTTGATGGAGATCTTGGATAAGAATCTTCTGTATGTAAACTACTGCGATATTGATGATGAGGAGTTTGGCATCTCCGATGAGGACAAGGCGTTTACGAGGAGCTTTTACAGGGAGGGATAATTATGGCATTCTTATACGAAAAAATAGATGCCTTGCGTGAATACGGTAGCAGTGCCGTTCTCCCTTCCTATATTCCGGAGAATCTGAACCCAAACTTCGAGCTGCGCCCGTATCAGAAGCAGGCGTTTGAAAACTTCATAACACATTTTGAGAGTGGTAACCGTCCGAGGCCTACGCAGGTGCTTTTCCACATGGCGACAGGCAGCGGCAAGACGCTGATTATGGCAGGACTGATGCTGTATCTCTACAAACAGGGATATCGGAATTTCTTGTTCTTTGTCAACCTTTCAAACATTGTCGAAAAGACACGAGAGAACTTCTGCAATCCGGTATCCTCAAAGTATCTTTTTGCAGATGAGATTGTGCTGGACGGGGAACGCATCCGCATCAACCAGGTGAACAATTTCCAGTATTCCGACCAGGATGCCATCAACATCTGCTTTGCCACTACACAGGGACTCCATATGGATATGTGGATGGCAAAGGAAAATGGTATGTCCTTTGATGACTTTGACGAACAGAAGGTCGTTCTGATTTCCGATGAGGCGCACCATTTGAATGTTGATACTAAAAAGAAAATGTCAGCAGATGAGGAGTCGAGTTACCATTCTTGGGAGCAGACTGTAAAGAATATTTTCAACCGAAATGCCGAAAACATTCTGCTGGAGTTTACGGCGACCTGCGACCTCGCAAACCCCGCGATTCGTGCGGCTTATGAGAACAAGATCATATTCGACTATGCCCTGGCAAAGTTTTATGGCGACAGGTATTCCAAGGACATCATCACGCTGCGTTCCGATCTGACCGTCATGGAGAGGGCTTTGCAAGCACTTGTCCTCAGTCAATATCGTTTGAAGGTATTTCAGGATCATCGTCTTGGGATTAAGCCTGTTGTGCTTTTTAAGGCTGCGAAGATTGCTGACAGCAAGGATTTCATGGCTGAGTTTATTGAAACGGTGAAAAAGCTGACCGGCGCACAGCTGCGCAGTCTTTCTACTGCTGTCAATAATGAGGTCATGCACAAAGCCTTTGCTTACTTCGCTAACAACGGTATCTCTTTTGATACGCTTGCTGCGGAGCTTCGTGATGACTTTTCCGAGGAGCATTGCGTTTCCGTAAATGATGATAAGGATGCCACGCAGAAGCAGATTCTTTTGAATTCTCTTGAAGATGCGGACAATCCTTACCGTGCAATCTTTGAAGTCAAGAAGCTGGATGAAGGCTGGGATGTCCTGAACCTGTTTGATATTGTCCGACTTTATGAAACGAGACAGTCCAGCGGCAAAAAAATAGCTCCCGCCACTATAGCGGAAGCACAGCTGATTGGACGTGGAGCAAGATACTGTCCATTTCAGCTTGATGATGAGCAGCCGAAGTTTCAAAGAAAATATGACGAGGACGTAACCTGTGAACTGCGTGTCTGCGAGACGCTCTATTACCATTGCCAGAATGACCATCGCTATGTGACGGAGCTGCGTAATGCCCTTCGTGAGATTGGTTTGGATACCGACAAGATCGTGCAGCGTGAGTATGTCCTTAAGGATGATTTTAAGGGCACCGACTTATACCAGCAAGGCCTGATCTTCTTGAATGATCGAGAGGTGAAAGATAGAAAAGATGTGCGCGGTCTTACACCGACCGTCCGGGATGACATATACCGTTTCCAAGCTGCGACGGGAGCATCCGGCTTTGATTCTGTCATGGTGGAAACTTCGCAGGGAGTCGACCTTGTTATTGATTTAAAAACGGCTCATATGACCATCAAGGAAATTGCAGCCATCAATTATGCAATTGTTAACAAGGCTTTGATGAAATATCCGATTTTCAAGTTTAATACCCTGCGTTCCTATTTTCCGAATGTCTCATCCACGAGGCAGTTTATCACCGATGATGAGTATCTCGGTGCTGTCCGTATCGACATTCAGAGCAAGGATGAGCATCCGACTATGGAAACGCTCTATGCTGCAGTTTTCTATGTGCTTGGCAAAATCGCCGGTTCTATTTCCGGCATTGAAGAAACCTATAGAGGCACAAAGACATTTAGGGCGAGAAATATCAGAGATGTCTTTCGCAACAAGACTGTCAACTATACCGATCCTCATGATGGCGGAATTGGTATATCGCAGAACGATCCATCTGTGAAGAGCGACTGGAAAATCGACCTCTCGACTGAGGACTGGTTTGTCTATACTGATAACTACGGAACATCGGAAGAGAAGGCATTTGTTGCTTACTTCCGAGGGTATGTTGCTCAGTTACGAAAAATGTATAATCGTATCTACCTTATCAGAAACGAGCGGGAATTCCACATTTATTCGTTCGAGGATGGTGAGCGTTTTGAGCCTGATTATGTTCTCTTCCTGCAGAGGGATAAGACGGACGGTTTTGAGCAACTCCAGATTTTTATCGAGCCGAAAGGTACGCAGCTTCTCGAAAAGGATGCATGGAAAGAAAAATTCCTGCTCCAGTTAAGGACGGAGGCTGTGCCAGCCACCATCTTTGTGGACGACAACGACTACAAGATTTGGGGACTCCACTTCTTCAATCAGGATAACCGCATGAAAGAATTTGACTCGGAGTTTGCGGCTTTGATTGGGAAGTAATGGGAGAAGGAGGGAAATACCATGCCAAGGAGTAAGACTTTAAAACTATTTTTGATGGATGGAGAGCCGAGCGGCAGGATTAAATGCTCCTTGGCCAACTGGACCGGGATTGCATATAAAATCCCTCGTACTGCTTTGGACAAGTGCAAAGATTTGGATATTCTCAAACAGAGTGGCGTGTATTTCCTGTTTGGAACTGATAAGGCAGATAATGCCGTGGTGTACATAGGCCAGGCAGGAGTTCGTAAAAATGGCAAGGGGCTCCTTCTGCGAGTGCAGGAGGCACATAACTCCATTGACTATTGGACTGAGGCAGTCATGTTCACTACGACAAATAACTCTTTCGGGCCGACGGAGATAAGCTATCTTGAAAATCGCTTCTGTAATATGGCGATTGAAGCAGGTCGTTATGTTGTTAAAAACGGAAATGACCCCAATCCGGGGAATATAACTGAGGAGACAGAGAGCGAACTTGAAGAGTTTATCGACTATGCGAAAATTGTGATGGGCACTCTTGGGCATAAGGTGTTTGAGCCGTTTGCGCCTTCTGCAGAATCCGCTGACACAGAACCGGTCCTATACATGGAATATGGAAAAGGCAAGGCTTCCGGCAAAAGAACAAGCGATGGGTTTGTTGTGCTGAAAGGCAGTACAATCAATCCTACCATGACCAAAAGTTGCCCCGAAAGAACGATAAAGGACCGTAAGAAGTATGAGGATAAGATTGACAGCAATGGAATCTTAATAGCTGATGTACTGCTTTCCAGTCCTTCATCAGCAGCCGGATTTGTTGGTGGTGCTTCCTTAAGTGGAAATGCACTCTGGAAAGATGCTGAAGGGAAAACACTGAAAGAGCTTCTTGAAGCAGATTGAACCTTTTAATTTTGCCCCACCTTTTAATTATTCCAAAATCACTACACCGCAAGGCTGTCACTCCGCCACATTATCGAGCGGCAGCAGGACAACTGAACACATAAAACAAGGGCTTCCAAAGTCAGAGCACGACCTCGGAAGCCCTTATTTCAAGCCTTTTTCGGCGGCTTTTGCCACGGAGAGGGCTTTTTCTTTTGTATCAAAATCAGTAGGAACATAGA
>JAETSI010000064.1 GCA_021769725.1 Oscillospiraceae bacterium
GATACCTCTTGTACTCTTTAGATTTTTACCAACTGGCAGGTCAGTAATAATCTAAATTTACTTGAGGTATTTTTTTGTGTCAATCTCTTGACCTATTTAAAGTATACAGGAAGCTTCCTGATATTTTGTTTCTTCATAAGTATGACAGGACTTATCATTATTCATGCAATAACGATATTTATTTGCCTTTACCAGTTCCAGTTGGTTTTCTCCGCGTCTATGAAGTAAGCCTGCCTTGAACGTTTCATCTGTACGCAACGTCGGAACGTCCTGCTCATTCAGCACTCCCATACAGGAATCTGTTAACGTTTCATAAATTCCGCGTATCATTCCACGCAGTTCACTTCCCGGGAGCACTGGTTTCTCCGGCAACTCATCATATTCTTTATACGGTTCCATCTCTCGATAAGAATAGAAATCATAAGACTTATGCTCCGCTGGAACATCTTTTTCCATTCGAAATGCCTGGTCACTGCTAGTATTTGGAATAAAGAGCGGTGTTTTAGTTGTAATAGAATACGTTATCACACCTGTATGCTCATCCTGATCTTCATATCTTTCCGCTTTTATCTTTGCCAATGGTACGAAATTATATACGTTCAGAAATTCTTTTTCCGCATTTATGTCCGCCATAGTTATTCCACCTCCTTCAGCCGATACTGGTCGATAACTGCCAGATCATCTGCATTGTAATGAATGTAATTTACTACGCCTACTTTCTGTATGAATTGTTCCTTCTGATCCGCACCCTTTTCCAGTACATATATTTCTTCCATGTAGGAATCTTCATATTCTGCTGAAATTCTTTTATCATCTATCAGACTTTCCAACATCCCTCTCTGCCTTGTTCGCACACAACGATATTCTCTATTCCGGTCGAACAGATGCAGTTCCAATAAATCTGTATTCTGACCAATCATAACGAGGCTTACCAGTGTCCCATCCGACAGGACAAAACTATCCGCATCAGATTTCTGATATTTCCCATAAACGATTCGGTCACGATAAACAGCGAAAGCGGTTCCCTGATCGGGTATTTCCATATAATCGTTCATAATCATGCCTCCCTCTGCTTCACGGGATCTCCCATGAAATACGCGCCTTCCTCTACGGGTTTCCCATCTATGAGTAGCGATCCGTCTGCCTCTAAAATCCCTCTTCCGATAGAAGTCTCTCCTCCTATTGGAAGATATCCACGCTGCATATCCCTCAATGCCAGTAAAAGAAGTCCGACCGCCCATTTTTCAGCTGCTGTTTCAAATAATTTTATTCTTAAACTCAATGTTCCATCTACATACATTCTTTCTGTATACAAACTTCCTCTTTTCGCTGAACTCTCAAAACGGCTGACTGCTGTCCGTGCCGATGTCAACTTGCGGGCATTTTTAATTACACTTTCGCTGATTACAATATTCGACCGATGTGCCTTTTCGTCATACGCATACCCAAACACTTGTTCTATTCCCTCTTCTACTCTCTGGATATCCATTTGGGGGTTAAGCAAATGTAAAATTTCCTTCATACGACTTCTCAACGCTCCAGCGAAACTTGTTCCTGGAATGACTGGTTTTTCATTTGCTGTAATATGCACGAAATCCGGCTCTCCTTTTTTCACTGCATACTGCCGGATACTGATTCCACCTTGAATTCTCAACGGCACTTCGATATCAATAGAACGCTTTCTGTTCACGGATTTTTTCAGAAATTCTTCTTTCCTGTCAGGCAGTTTACTCCAGTCACATACATAAGCATCTGCGTATTCTCTCATATTTTCCGCTGTAAACTCTTTCACGCAGACAGATTTCAGTTCCATCTCTCCATAACCGCGTGTTTTTTTGCAGCCAAGACGTATTTCTCCATTCTTTATTCCGTGCAAAATCTGATGTACCTGATCACGGATTACTTCTTCCTCATCCTGCTCCCGGATGACCAGTTCCATCGTAAAATACCCTCTCGCTCCGCTGTCAATCGCTTCCATATCATACTTCGCACCTGTAATGGCGCTTTTCTTATCTGACAGTGCTACCCCATCTCTTGATACAATTTTCACCTCACCGCAAAAACACAGATCAGATATATAAATCCGGCTGATCTTTCCCTGACTGCCATTTGCATATCCAAAAATGTTATCTTCACCTGGAAGAATCTGCAGATAGTCGCGAAAAGCTCCTGCAAGAGAAGACCCAGCAATGAATGGAATATCCTCATAGTCTCTCAGCACATCATTATCTGTAATCTCTCCGTCACCACTTGTCACACTGACTGGAGAAGCAAACTGAATCCGAACATAATACAACACCTTTTTTATTACTCTATTCATGCTCTGCCCTCCTTTCTTCCCTGCCTGGTCTCAAGAGATATTTTAGCTGCTGCAAGAATGTCCTGCTATATAACGAATAGATTTCCTCTTCCCTGAACTGTTCCGATGGCTCAATCCGGCATTTCGACGGATATTCTTTTTCTAATGATTCCTTTATCCATTTTATTAATGGCTGCGTTAATTCTCTTTTTTTATCCGATTCTGTTCCCTCCGCCTGAATCACCATATCATCTATATTATTCTGTTCTCTGCAGATCTGAAGCAGCCTTGAAACCACAGAATCTGCATCTTTCTCTTTGAAACAATCCAAATAGGCTTCCTTCGCATCTTTTATCGCTCCTGCCTGAATTTCACGTCGGCATTGTGTTTTCGCCAGCATAGATATCAGATTTGTCTTATTCTCTTCCTGCTTTTCTACTCTCTCATGTTCACATTCTTTACGTAAAATCACACTGCGATTCTTTTCTGTAGAAAACAAAACCTCTCCATATCCTTCACTGATTCGTTCACCTATAAACAGAATCTCTCCATTTTTCACAGTTACACCTGCATCTGTATGGAAAGTACAGACGCTTCCCTTACCAATTGCAGTGATCACTGGTTTCCTTCGCCCCCATTTCACATTAAAACCGCCTATGGTTTCATAGCTAAGAACCATCTGATCCAAAGCCAAATCCTCTACCCCCAACACTTCTCTTAAATATATACAAAGAACATTCACATCTGCAGAACACATTCCATTTTGGTTGTATAAAATCACTGGTGCGTTCAGCTTAATCTGAAAATCATGAACCAATTTTTCTGTTTTTTCATTCTCTATATTTTCTACTCTGTCAATAGATAATTCCACAGCTCCATATTGGGCATTCCTTCCATATCCCATTCTAGTCTCCTGCATAGCAGAAAACACATGGCAGACCATTTCTGCCTGTTTTTTCGTTGCCAGTATCATACCGCCGAATTTCTGGCCTTTACAAATACTCTCCATTTGGTAAAAAGCAGATTCATTTATGCCGTTAACATGACCGACTGATTTATCCTCTGGCCTACGGTGATGATAATTAATTTCTGTATCCACATTTACAATATGTCCGTCAGAATCTGCGTATTTTTCCCCAACAGGGATCATCTGTTCATAGACATCACCTGCATAAAGCATATCAATAACTTCCATTTTACCTTCTTCATCAAATCCCTGATCTTTACGTTTTTGCAAAGAAACCTGAAGTGGGCTGCATCGTTTTTCACCACACATAATGTAGGCATTGGAAACAACCAGCTCTTCTTGCATCAGTTCCTGATATTTCTCTTTTCCAAGACCTCCTGCCAAAAGCCCCAATATCTTCCCGCCTTCTATATAATCCTGTGTTTTTGTCTGATTCCCCTCTGGACTTTTATTCATCATGGAAGACTTCAAAAGAATGGAATAGAAAATTCTGTTTCTTTCCCCGAACTTCCAACGAACGGTTTTCTGATATGCTTCCTCCTTTGCTTCTTGCAATGTAATTTTTACTGTTCCGAGACCTCTCGTACGGTGGATTCCCATATGGGTTACCAGCTCTGCTCCAAGCTTCAAATATTCTTTTTCTTCGTTTGTCATTTGGGGTGAAATTCTAAGATCAGACTCAAAAACCATCCCTTTTTTCACTACACGAATCGTCCGCAGAGAATTCTTTTCTGCTGTCCCTGTATCGGGATTCAGAGCAGTCTGTGCTCTGGTATAAGAATATAGTGCCACCACATTCTGATAGTTCGTCAGAATCTTATCCTTCTCTCTCATAAGATCTGAAAGCATAGCTTCATAATCTTCCGGATATGAATCAGAAAGAGAAAACAAGGAAGGCTTATCTCCTTCTCGTCCGAACATTCTTGTCACACTGCCCATGGGAATCACTCCAAGCTCCTCCAATTCGAGACAAGATTCCCGAATGCAGCCTTTTAACCGTTTTGCCGGTATATACGGAAAACCATACTCGTCAAATACAGCATCCGTATCTACAGTCGAATTAAAACCTTCTCCGGAACCAGTACAAAAATCACTCAACAGCTTTATCCTCAGTTTCATTCTGTACCTCCTCTTTCTTTAAATAAAAATCCATAATTTCCAGTGCATCATACCAGTATGTTCTACTCGTCTCCGGTATAGATATTTTTCTTGATTTTATAAAAGTAATATACTTTTCAACTGCCTGCTTCCCTACCGCGCAATAACCTCTCAATTTTTTTGCATGGCTTCTCGGCATATCGCTCTGAAAGCTTTCCACTGTCCGGCATAATATTTCCAAGTCATATTTTTCATTAATCTGATTCATATCAGAAAATCCATCCAATAAAGGATTGTTTACATAATATGGACGCATAATAATAGCCGTCCCGTCTTCTGCTGAAACATCATGTTTGCGCCTGTATTTCTTCAGATTTGCAGCACTGATATGTGTGCACAGCTGATAATCAAGAAAGCTTCCTATATTCCCGTCTGAATCTCTGTTACAGCTCAACTTTGCCCGTTCCTTTGCGCTGTTGCAACAGGCTTCCGCTACTTCATAGGCATCACTCAACGGAAAATGGCTGTTAAAAAAAGCAATGCCGCCGCATGCAGAAAACCCATACTTTTTATGGTTTTCTTTTTCTGTTAGTCCAGCTTCTTCATACATCCTGTTCTTTCCCACACTTTTCAAGAACACAGACACCGCATGGATTACAGCCAGTGGATTACAGATAAAAGTCACATCATCACCTGCCAAAATCAGCTTTCTATACAATTTCCCTTTCCGGTCAGTCCTGATCCGGTCAGATAATTCTCGGTCAATATACTCTGCCATTTCCTGAAAGGCCGACTGGAATCCCTCTCTAATATTCACGGAAATAGTTTTCATGGCTCTGACAGCTTCCAGGTAATCATCCTTGTCCTCCATGATTTCTCTAATACGTTTCCCCATATTGTTGCCATCAATATGCACGACCGCCAGCATACTGCTATCACCTTTCTTGGTCACCATATTATCTAGAATTTTTTCTGCATCCTCATGAAATACCCTTTCATAATTTTTTCTTTTCCTATACGACTCTGTAGACAAATATTTTCCATCATAATATTTTGTAAAAGGATACCCTGTAACCGTATCTGCTGCCATAAAAGGCTGTGCACCAAGCGGCGTGCTCTTTGGCATCCGTGCCTTTACATTTTGCATCTCTTCATTGATTTTCAGATAATCCTTCTGATAACTTCCTGTATATTCTACAACAGCTACCGCCAACTGAAGAGAATAAGTCTGATCCAAAATGTATTTTGAAAGATAACGGTTTACTTCACTGCAAATACTGCCATTTTTGAACAGAACGTAGGAATTTCCGCCACCAATAAATAATACCTGCATCTGAATACTTGAATTTCCGAAAATTGTTTCTTCATATTTCCATTCTGTTTCCCAATCCATCAAAAAACATTCTTTATTCCATTCCTCTTTTTCGGACAACATCTTTTTCATACCATCCAGAATGATATTTTCCACAATGGCGGAAGCTCCAATTATTTCTTTCACATAATTGGTTCGAAATATGTAATTTTGAATTCCACGCACATCATACATTGCCAGAACTTCCTTGTCTAATAGTTCTTTCTGCATCTGTTGTTTCCCTCCCTAAATCAGTTTAAACATACCAAATCCCTGTGAATTTTTGCTTCCCAGACCTGTTTGGTAAAGAAAATCCAAATATTTCCTCTCACCGGATAACCGATAAATCCCTTTCCACCCACTGATATAAAAGTTCTTATATTTTGTCACACATTTATCTCCGTATGATACCTCTATAGGCTGCAAGCTTATTCCAGATTCCGGCTTCACGCCATAATATGCCTGATATTTTCTTATAAAATTTTGTTCTACCTGATTGCTGAAACAAGAATCACCCGGTCGGTAAAAGAAGGTTTTTTTCGTAAATGGATCCGTACTATACACACATATAGGTGTAAGCATTTTGATAAACACCTCTTCCTGCTCAATCGTTTGATCTTTCAAAAGTGTCCTGATTTCTGATATTCTGGTATTTCCATATGCAATTCCATTCTTCTGAAAACCGTCCTGTAAGATTCTGATAAATCTGACATCCGGACTCCTTACTTCAAACGTAACCATGTCACGAAAGAGTATTCTTTTTTCCACAATTTCATATTTTCCACTCAGTTCGCTGAACGTAAACATTTTAAATCTTCTGTTTCCCTGAAAAAATCCTTCATCATGAAGAAATGAGCTGTATTCCTCATTGAAACTGATTTGCGAAAATATAATGGCCTGCAATATGTGATGATAATTAATCGGAAGTTCCAGCGTACCTGGCATCTTATGTTGAACTATTACTTGCATTGCATAAATCCCCCAATGTTTTAAGATATCTTACGACTTTTTCATCCACATCTGCAAGACTCTCATTAATATTCAGTGCATGATTTAGATGATTTCTTATATCTTTCAAATTCATATGTATCTTAAGAAATTCGTCCAACAAAGCGCTTTTTTCCTCCGATATGGGAAACGTCATCCAGATATCTGCATTTTCATCATCCACATATTTTTTATCTTTTTTTACATATTTTCCGCAGTTGTCCTTTTGGCGTGTAAACCACTTCCCATTCATCTTATCCAAACGTTCTTCTGGCGAGTTTCCGCCATTCTTATAATATCTCCATGGTGCACACTGATTAAAAACCTGGGTTTCATCTTGGCCTTTTTTTAAATGATAATCACAAAGACCCACATTTTTTAAATATTTCGGTACTCTGCTTTCGATAAGTGTAAGTATCTGTTGATAAAATCCCTTTTTCCTGCACCATTCAATCTCACTTATTACCGTCCTTTTTCTTCTTAATAATTCTCCATAATCATTTTTAATATTCTCCGCAAAAATAAAAAGATAGCTGTGATTACCAAATTCTTTTTGCATATCTCTCTCTTCATAATACTCTGTTAATTCAGCCAAACCTTTTTCAAAAGCAGCAACACTGCAAAGCTGAATACCTTCTGATATCTTTTTCATACATGAAATAAGTTTATTTTGCTGCTCGCTTATCTTTAAATTACTATCCATATTTTTCATTAAAAATTTTTCTAAAGAGTCAATCCGACCATAATTAATAAACTCGTTCATTCCAGATACAAAATCAAAAATGTGGAATCCGCTTCTTCCGTCCACAATTTTTTTCTCTTTATCACCATGTTCTATTCCATAAATTCCCTGTACTTCGATCTTATCTATTTTCAAAAGTGAAATAACCGCTTCTGCCACAAGAAAAATTTCACGAAGACCTCCATGTGTATCCAAATATAGTCTTATATTTTCTATCTCTCTCACTTTTTCAATTGTATCACTAATTCCCTGCTCAATATTTTTTTCATCTATTGGAACAACGACAAATTTTTCTTCTGAATTACTGTCAGGATTCATATAATTTGCTATCTGTGATTTAAAATAGTCCAGTGGCGTTCCATAATAGTGTTCCTTTCGTCCATCTAAATATGTAATCTCTACATCTTTTTCCTGCAAAGTAGGCGATGTGGCCAGAAGGATGATTTTATCAAGATATTCCCCTTTTTGTTTAAGCTGATCTGCCAGCATTTTAGGCACCGGATCCAATTGATAGATTCCCGTATATTCTTTTCCATTTTTCCATATAAACTTATTTTCTGACATAACCGGCATCAACTTATTTTCTGGCATGGTCAGCTTATTGGGGAATATGCTCAGCGACAACAATAATACATTACAATGATCTTTCATTTTCTTTTTCTTGTATGATGTTTTTAGAAGCTATAACAACATACTTCCTTTCTTTTTTTTGTTTCGTGGTTTAATACATTCAGATACTGTGACTTTTGATTATTTTCTGTAGCTTGACTACTCGACAGGAGTGTATTGCCATCACTTTTATCTGAATTGTTTATTAGCTGGATGTTGCCAGAGCATATGCTCAGAGTACTTATTTCAATCAAGTCTACGATGATAACTGTTGATGGATATCACGGTATCAGACTTTATGAAAGGGAGGTATAACCTCATGATTTACGTAGGCATTGATATTGCCAAACTCAACCATTTCGCCGCTGCGATTTCTTCCGACGGTGAAATACTCATCGAGCCGTTCAAATTCACAAATGACTATGATGGCTTCTATCTGCTGCTTTCTAAACTGGCACCACTAGACCAGGACAGCATCATCATAGGTCTTGAGTCAACGGCACACTATGGTGACAACCTTGTTCGTTTTCTCATCAGCAAGGGCTTTAAAGTGTGTGTTCTCAACCCGATTCAGACTTCTTTTATGCGTAAAAATAACGTGCGCAAAACGAAGACTGATAAAGTCGACACGTTTGTTATTGCTAAAACCCTTATGATGCAGGATTCCCTTCGGTTTATGACCTTAGAGGATTTGGATTACACTGAGCTCAAAGAGCTCGGACGTTTCCGCCAGAAGCTTTTGAAGCAGCGTACACGTTTAAAAATACAGCTGACTTCCTACGTGGATCAGGTTTTTCCTGAACTACAGTATTTCTTTAAATCTGGCTTGCATCAGAAATCTGTCTATGCCCTCCTCAAGGAGGCTCCGACACCCAACGCTATTGCTTCTATGCATATGACCCATCTTGCCCATCTCCTCGAAGTTGCTTCCCACGGCCATTTCGATAAGGAGAAAGCCAGAGAATTAAGAGTTCTCGCACAGAAGTCTGTCGGTATCAATGACAGTCCTTTATCTATTCAAATAACTCACACCATTGAACAGATTGAGTTATTGGATAGCCAACTTTTTTCTACAGAGCTTGAGATGGCAAACATCGTCACCTGCCTTCACTCTGTAATTATGACCATCCCCGGAATTGGTGCCGTGAATGGTGGAATGATTCTTGGCGAGATTGGGGATATACACCGTTTCTCAGAACCCAAGAAGTTACTCGCATTCGCAGGACTGGATCCATCCGTTCGTCAGTCTGGAAACTTCCAGGCATCTAGAACACGGATGTCCAAAAGAGGCTCAAAAGTGCTTCGCTATGCCCTCATAAATGCAGCACACAATGTTGTTAAGAACAACGCAACTTTCAAGGCGTACTATGACACCAAGAGAGCTGAAGGCCGGTCTCACTACAATGCTTTGGGCCACTGTGCCGGCAAGCTTGTCAGAGTCATCTGGAAGATGCTCACTGACGAAGTAGAATTCAACCTCGAGTAAGAGGTCCCGATACCATAATCGATAGATTTTGAAAAAGAGCTTTTAGGGAGCTTTGTTAAAGTTACCCTTTTTTACCCGAAACAGCTGAAATAAATTTCCAGCTAATTTATGCTTGACTTTTCATAGCTGGTCTCCCTCTATATTACGATTAATATTCTCTATACTGTACAAACTGAAAAAGCACATTCTTTTTTGTTCCTGATTCTGTTGCAATTTCTGTAACTTTCCTGTCGCTGCATGCTGCACCAACAGGAATCCCTTTTTCTTTTAATATTCGAATGACATGATAAGCCATACAAAATTCCCCCTGACACAACACAAACTGCGGTATATACTGCATAATTCTTTCTGCATAGACTTCCGCTTCCTGCCGAACCTGTTCCGAGGTGCTCTCCGGAGAAATTTCTGGAAATGGAATGTCCACGATTTCCCCGTAACATTCAGATGCTTCTATCTGTTCTCTTGTCCAATTATTCTTCGGATGATTTGTGAAATTTACGAACATTTTCCATCCTCCACATCAATTATCTCAATCATATAATTTGAGTATATCACTGTTTCTTATCTGCATCAATAAATTTCCAATATTTTCTCAATCCTGTATTACCGCACTATCCTTGCAACCTATGTATGTGATACTCTTGCATTGTAAATCAAAATCGTATTATTATTCCACATTCTTATCAAATCGTCCTGAGTGAAGATACGTTTTGTCTCTTGTGTTCTTGCCTGTCCAAATCGAAGCCCCTCTATTTCTATGAAATATATTACACAGAGCATTATGGGACAAATCTCGATGAAGCGAAAAATGTGTAGTATTTGTTAAAACCACGCTCTCCCTATAGCAGGAAAAGCGTGGTTTTTTCGTTGCTTCTCATCTGGCCGCGAGGGTTTCTCACTGCGCCCCGGAAATCATTTCCAGTATTTCGCTCTTGGAGCTTGCGCCCACGGCCTGGCATAGGGTTTTGTCGTCCTTCACCACCACCAGCGTGAGAATGCTCATGACGCCGAACTGCCCGCCAGCTCCGGCTGCTCGTCTACGTTGACTTTACCGACCTTAAGGTCGGAACGCTCCTCCGCAATCTCTTCCGCGATGGGAACTACCATGCGGCAGGATCCGCACCAGGGCGCCCAGAAATCCAAAAGAACAGGTTTGTCGGAATCCATCACCTCCGTCTGAAAATTAGATTCAGGTGTGAGCAAATCTCCTTCGCTGACATAAAGAGCCAAGCCGCAGATTCTGCTCCGTGGCTTGGCTCTTCTTTTCTGTTTGGCTCTCAAGGACCGTCCCTTTCCCCGGCACACGTGACGTACACTGGGAGATTCAGGAAGCGCGGATCAGCTCATGCACCTTGTCCAGGGCCTCCCGGATGCCGCCCACCTGATCGATCAATCCCTCCTCCACGGCCTGGCTTCCCACCAGGATCGTGCCGAGATCCTTGGTGAGCATCCCCGTATCCAGCATCAGCTCCTCCAGCCTCTCCTTGGACGCCCGGCAGTGGGAGGCCAGAAAGCCCAGGATCCGGTCTTGCATCTGCTTAAAATAGTCATACGTCTGCGGCGCGCCGATGACGGTGCCGCTCATCCGCACCGGGTGGATCACCATGGTGCCCGTAGGCACGATAAACGAGTAATCCGTGGAGGCGGCGATGGGGCCGCCGATTGAGTGGCTTCCGCCCAGCACCAGGGACACGGTGGGTTTGCTGATCGACGCGATCATCTCCGCAATGGCAAGCCCCGCCTCCACATCGCCGCCTACCGTATTCAGCAGCACCAGCAGCCCCTCCACCTCCGAACTCTCTTCAATGGCCGCAAGCTGAGGCAGCACATGCTCGTATTTTGTAGTCTTTGTATTCGCGGCCAGGCATTCATGGCCTTCAATTTCCCCGATCACTGTCAGCAGATGGATCTTATGCTCCAGCGCAGCCTGCCCGAAATCCCTGATGGATTCCCCGTCTTTTCCAAGCCCCGGCTCCTCCGCGGTCTTCTCCTGATTGATTTTCTCCTGTTCAACCATCTTCCGTTTCCTTTCTTCCCCTTCCGGGTATTTAAGTTACATTCTTCACCGGATAGTATGCCCCAAAAACGGATTACTACCCATAACTTAAAGCCCTTCTTGACGAGGACAGCCTCTGCCAGTATAATTACAATCAGTTTTTGCACCTGTAAAATCCGTTTTATGAAAAGAAGGAAACTCATGGACTTTCAAACTTATTTTCCCATATGGAAACAATTAACCCCCCTTCAGCAAAACAGGATCCTGGGCAGCCTGGCTTCCAAAAAAGTCGCCAGGGGCACTGTGCTCCACAACGGAAGCGCGGACTGCACGGGGCTGCTTCTGGTCAGGTCCGGCCAGCTCCGCGCGTACATCCTCTCGGACAAGGGCCGGGAGATCACCATTTACCGGCTATTTGACAGGGACATCTGCCTGTTCTCCGCCTCCTGCATGATGCGGTCTATCCAGTTTGACATCGTCATTGAAGCGGAGAAGGATACCGACCTGTGGATCATCCCTCCGGAAGTCTATAAGAGCATTATGAAGGAATCCGCTCCTTTGGCCAACTACACCAACGAGCTGATGGCCGCCCGCTTCTCCGACGTGATGTGGCTGATCGAGCAGATTATATGGCAGAGCCTTGACAAGCGGGTGGCAGGTTTTCTGCTGGAGGAAGCCGCCATCGAGGACGCCCATACCCTCAGGATCACCGTAAGTATGAAAAAAGACGTACCTTAAATCGTTTATTTTTTTCTGATACAATACTCTCCAGATAATGGAGGTATAAAGATCATGGATACAAATGAATCAATCACCAAAGATAAGT
>JAETSI010000065.1 GCA_021769725.1 Oscillospiraceae bacterium
AAAAGGGACTGTACTGCCACCTGTACAATCAGCAGCAGAGGGGTGATGTTGATGGATAATAAGATGAGCGAATACATACTGAAGCACAGCCGGAAAAAGGATAAAGAGCTGAAATATGATTTCATGCCGTCACTTCTGGAAATCATTGAACGTCCTGCACACAAGGCTGGAACAGTGATTATTTTCGGCGTATTTACGCTACTGATTGCAGCGATTGTGTGGGCTTGTCTGTCCAAAATTGATGTGGTCATCACATCAAGCGGAAGTATACAGCCAGTCGGAAATCTGAATGTTGTGGAGTCCTATGCAAACGGTTCGGTAAAGTCTATCAATGTTACTGAAGGTGCTTATGTGAAAGAAGGCGATGTTTTAATTGAACTTGATACAGAATCCCTTGAAATTGACGAAAATCAGCTGAATAGTCAGAAGAAAATTCTTGAATCTCAGCGTGAAGTCTATCAAAAGATAAGAAACGGTGAAGATGTATCAAAGATAAAGATTTCTGATTATGGCGCTGAACTTCAGCCGTATATTCAGGCAATTTTTGATTCAGATGCAAGCTATAAAAATACGCTTGCTAATCTAGAAAAGGAGAAATCAAATGCTGAGAACAGACCGACTTGCAAATTTCTGATACGAAAACACAGTATAGTGCTAATGTGAATTCGCAAATTTCTCAGATCAACAGTCAGCTTGACGAAATCAACAATAGTCTTGAAAAGTACAGACTGTCTAAGGAGTATCAGAAAATTACTGCGCCTGTCAGCGGATATGTGAACAGTATTTCTGTAAATACAATTGGCGAAACGGTGACATCAGCAGAGCAGCTTGTTACGATTGTTCCCGATAATATGCCTGTTGAAATGGTGTGTTATGTGAAGAATATGGATATTGCGGATGTTGAAATTGGTATGGAAACTGAGATTAAACTTGAAGCATATCCTTATAACAAGTATGGTACAGTTAATGGAACGGTTAAGTACATCAGTCCAAGTTCGTTCTCAAGCGAACAGATGGGAAGCGTTTATCTTGTCAAGCTGGAGATTACAGATGTTCCCGAGGGCATTGATGTTGTTTCCGGACTTTCGGGAAGTGTGGAAATCAAGACTGATAAACGTACTGTTATGGAATATTTCCTTGATCCGATTATGAAAGGATTTGGGGAGAGTTTGAAGGAGAAATAATTAATGATTAGTAGAATAAAAAATAATATTAAATATATCATTAGTCGATTCACATTAATTGTATCTATAGTTTTTGGTTTAATCGCTGGAATCCAAATATTTATTGACTGGGATAATATAGGTGTTGACAATACTAAAAATAAAATAGCAATTCTAATAGTCGTTCTTGCATTATGTGGTATAATCTCTTTAATTTGGGGGATATTTCTTTCAAACAATAGAATCATTTACTCAAAGGATGAGGTTGAAATAGAGGTGAGATATGGAGATTTGATGAAGATTGCATTTCCCAAGAAGAATAAAACTAAAAGAATAGTTGTAATTGCTGTAAATCGATGTTTTGATATGGTTGTAGATAAAGACTTAATACGTGATAATACCGTGCATGGTCAATTCTTGAGTAGATATGTGCATAATGATACGGAAAGAGCTGACTTGGAATTTGAAATTAAAAAATCGTTAGCAGAATATGATTATGAACCTATACTGCTTGATAGAAGTAATAAGAGATACGGAAATTTAGAACGGTATCCGCTAGGTTCAATTGCAAGAATAAATGGAGAGAATAATATTACATTTTTTCTTTTGGCTCTAACCGAGTTTGATAAGAATTGCAATGCACAGTGTAATAAACATCAATATGTTGAATGCCTTTTAAATTTGTTTGAATATTATGATTCGCATGGACAAGGTATGGAACTATATCTATATCCAATGGGTACAAGTATGGCTAGAACAGGACTGAGTAAGAAAGAATCATTAGATGCTACAATAACATTGACTAAGATATCTAAAGAACATCTTAAAGCTAAAACTACAATTATTGTAGATAAAAGATGTAAAAATGAAATTTCAATTACTGATATTTAATTAGGAGAAAATAGCTCTGCCATTAGATATCACACTATTGATGAACGTTCCGCTTTGTTTGAGTTACAATTAGCTGTGGAAATTGTTGATTCGATCCTCTAGACTTCATTAAAAGGATTGGTATCAGCCAAATTTAAAAAATAAAAATGAAGTTTTCCAAAATTAAGATAAAATTACTATTATCATTGGCAGTTGGCAAAAGCAGAAGATTATTATCAATTCAGACTGTAATCAAAATAACATGCCAGAAGCGTGTGGTAACATCTTGAACAGTAAATAAAATAGTATGAAATATATTGGAGGTTGTTAAAATGGCAACATCAAATAATAGAAGTAGTAGAAGCAATTCTAAAAAGAATAAAATTTTTATTAGCTGGTCTGGAGCAAATAGCAAAGAAATTGCTAAGGCACTAAAAAATAAATTAGAGAAAAATGTTTTTTCAGGAACAGGATTAGAATGTTTTGTATCAGATGAAGATATAGTATCAGGAACTGATTGGTGGAACAAGATTAATAAAGAGTTAAAATCTTGTAAAATCGGAATACTCTGTATAACAAAGGAAAATATCAATGCTCCTTGGATTTACTATGAAGCTGGTGCAATGATTGCTCAATCTGTGCAAACTATTCCATTATTAGTAAGTTGTGATTTTAATGCGTTAAAAGACACACCCTTGAATGGTAAGCAAGCTGTTAATTTTTATGACCAGGCAAAGTTTATCAAAATGATTCATGACATTTACAAAAAAATGGAGTATAATTTGCTTCAGGAAAAGCAAATCGAAACAATTGCAAAAGCTACATATAATGAACTAAAGGTAGAGGTTGAGCCCGTATTGAAAAGGCTTAAAGATCTTCGCGTTTTTAATGCAAAGTATGTTTATCCTAGTTCTGTAACAACAATTAAACGTAATTCAATATACATTAGCGTACCCATGGCATCAATACAGAAGGATTTAGAGTATAGTGAATTGCGTGAATTTCTGATTGATTTAAAACAAACACTTAAAAAAGTTGGATTCAAAGATATTTACTGTCCAATGATTGATAAAGAGGACAAGGATCATTTTGACGGCAAAACAAAAGCAATAAAAGAAAATTTTACTATCCTTAAACAGGTGGATAGCATTTTAGTTGTTTACCCTAAAAAATTACCGTCAAGTACCTTGGTTGAAATAGGTTACGGTATCGCCTTGAGTAAAAAAATGGTGATTTTTTATTCAGATGGGTTGCCATATATGCTTGAGAGAGTTGGTAATTATATTCAAAACGTTAGTACATATCATTTTAAATCACTTAATGAAATAAGTGGAATAATTGAAAAAAATGGTATGGTATTGTTTGAGGGGGAACCTGAAGAGTGAAGAAAATATTTATTGCTACTCCAATTTCTGGATTTAATAATTGGAGTGAGTATGATACATTTCGTATCAACGTGTTGAAATTAATTGATAAGCTTAAGCAGCAAAATTATTCAATTTGGTCGGAAATAGAAACAATAGATTCAGCTTCTGAATATGATACACCTGAACAATCAGTCGAAAAGGATATGAAAAATATAATGAAATCTGACATATTTCTATTTATTCATCCAAGGAGAATGCAAACAAGTACCCTTTTTGAATTAGGATTTGCTTTTTCGTTATCAAAAAAGATCATAATTGTTGGCGAAGAGAAAGATTTGCCATATATGGTTAAAGGCCTTAGTATCAATGGACAATATTTAAGAATAATTAATTCATGTGTTCTTGATGAATCAACAATTAATAAAATAATTCGTGAAATAAATGCCATACCAGTACCATAAGTAATATTAAGTTCCCGTGTTGCTATTTTTCTACAGCTTATCAGAATAAATAAATTTTTTCTGATATTTATGCGAGAATTAAAAGCATTTTTGAGCGAGGTTAACTTAAATCCCTATTCTGCAAAACAGAATAGGGATTTTTTATCTCAAACATAACGATTAATAAAAAGAGGACACAAAATATCGTTTTGCTAAAAAGACGGTATTCAAGTACCTCTGGAAGTGTCCTCTCATGGAAAAGTGAGAAAGGACACGTAAAATGATAATAAATTACAAATGGCTGTGTATAGCCGCAAAATATCCATAAACCTCCGTTTTGTTTAAAACAAACAGAACGGAGGATTTTTTATGGCATACAATCACGGATTAGCCAAAAAGAAATTTGAAACTGAATGGCAGAAAAAGGAAAAACAGTACAGGGAACTTTGCATGACAGAAGAACAGATAAATGCAATCAGGGAATTTGACGAAAAGGAATTCAGGGCAGATAGGACGTACTTTGAAAAGAAGGTTTCGCTTGCAGAAGCAGACGAATTCAGTCAGACTACGATTGATGAATTTGTTATTGACAATATCGAGGAGAATTGGTATGAGTACATAACGGATTCCGAAAAGCGTAAAATGCTAAGAAATGTTCCTGCAAATATGAGAAGAGCATTTTATCTCAATAAAGTTCTTGAAATGACACAACAGGAAATTTCGTCAATTTTACTGATACCACGAAGAACAATAGGTTGGTGGATTGTTAAAATCGCCGAAATTATAGAATAGTTGCCAAAAAGCAGTGTTCTCAGCGGCTACTATATGAAGGGCAAATTATAAGAAATAATTCTGAACTTCAAAGCAGCTTGAAAATTGAATACCGACACTCCGGAACGTCAGTTCATAGCGGAAGGCATTGATCCGAAAGGAATAGCAGGGAAAGTCAGTCCTGTGAAAAGATGTAAGCTGTGGAATGGGTACGTCCGTAAAAAGCGGCTCAGCTATTGTAGGCTGAGAGGTTAGCGACCTGCGAAAACTGCGTGACTTCAGTTTATCCGGAGTGTTCTCTTTGGCGGAGGGCAGATAAGCGACAATCTGAAAGAAATATCCGTCAGATGCTGTCGCAGAGCGGCAGTGAAACAGCCTGAGTCGGCTGTGTGGGAGCAAAGATGTTCCCTAAAAGCAAAATGATAACGGAACTGCCTATTTTTCGGCAGTTCCGTACATATAGGAAGTGATAAAAATAAGAAAAATTAATCGTGGTGATGTGTACATGGCAGAAATTGAAAATTCCAGAGGTTCAGAACAGAGAGGATTAAGACCGGCAGTCGTGATTCAGAACGATATCGGCAACAAATTTTCACCAACAACGATAGTCGCATTTGTGACTTCAAAACGAAAGAAAAAATTGCCAACTCACGTTAAAATTCAATGCAGCGGGCTTCCGAAAAAATCAACGGTAATGTCTGAACAGATCAGTACAATTTCCGTAAACCGTTTGAAAAATTACGTTGGGAGGCTGAGTTTTTACGATATGAAAAGAGTTGATAGGGCATTAAAAATCAGCCTTGGATTTACTAAAGCGAAAGGATAAGAATGGATTCTGTAAGAAAACAAACAGAGGATTTTTTCAGAAATACAGCCAAAAATGGACTTGAAATCCGGCAGGGACAAGTTGAAATGGCAGATGAAGTCTGTACAGCTTTTGAAAAGTGCTTGCCGCTTGCAGTTGAAGCGGAAGTAGGAATTGGGAAATCGTTTGCATATCTTGTTCCTGCTATTTTAAAAATCGCTCAGGATCATAAGCAGATCGTAATCGCAACATCAACGATCGCTCTGCAAGAACAGCTTAATAAGGACGCATATAATGTTTTTAAAATGCTTGGGGTAAACATTGACATAGTTGTTGCAAAAGGTATGAAAAACTACATCTGCAAGCGGAGATTAAATGGCTTTGTAAGCCGTAATAAACAGGATTTTACTGCTCAGAAACTGTGGAATATCGTGCAGAACGGAAGTCAAGATATAGCGAAAATCAATATGAAAATTCCTGATAGAATTCTTGAAAAAATAACGATAAGAAATTTCGGGAACGAGTATTGCAATATTTGTGAAAGCACGATGTCATGTGAATATTCGGCGATAAGAAAGCAAATCGCTAAAGGAAAAAATATAGTCATTTGCAATCAGAATATGCTTGTCAGTCATCTTGTAAACAGCGAACGTGGACGAGGAATTTTTGCTGAGAATTGTTCTGTATATATCATTGACGAAGCTCATAACCTTGAAAGCAAATTCCGTGACGCTTTTTCTGTTTCATACAGCCGTAAAGACCTTATAAATAGGCTTAACGGCTATTCCAAAATGTTTTCATCGGAGAAATTGAAGTTTGCAAATCGACTCACAGGCAGTATGTGTGAAACGATACAAAAGCTGTATGCCGAACTTAACCGACAGATACATCAGCAGCAGAAAGCTATGGACGAAGGTGCAAGTGCGTTTTTCTTTAAGCGAACAAAAGAGGTTTTAATAAATGCAAATGAACTTTACCGAAAAATAGAGAGATTTGAAAAATTCACCGAAGTTCCCATACACGATGTAAAGCAGTTTATTGAGGAAATAATCTCGCCTGACAGCGATAATATTATGTGGATAAAAAACGATGAAAATATAAGGCTTTGCATTTGTAAAAAAGATATCAGCAGAGATATTTC
Organism: Oscillospiraceae bacterium; assembly: GCA_021769725.1. Taxonomy (GTDB): domain Bacteria; phylum Bacillota; class Clostridia; order Oscillospirales; family Ruminococcaceae; genus Ruminococcus. The sequence continues at coordinate 6,558 of JAETSI010000065.1, forward strand.
AAGGCTGCTTTTTGGCAAATGCAATGTAATTCTTACATCAGCGACAATTTCGTGCAGGCAGAATGGAACTCCTATGGAAAAATATGAGTATTTTCTTGATGATATTCACTTTCCAACACGTGGAATTGTGTCTGAGCCTAAAAAATCACCTTTTGATTATGAAAGTAATACAATGCTATATGTATCGCAGAATATGCCGATTCCGAAGTACGATAAAAAGGAAGAATATCGTGAAAAATCAATCGCAGAAATCGTTCAGCTTCTTGAAATTACACAAGGGAAAACGCTGATATTATTTACATCAAAGTCGGACATGGAATTTGTTTACAGAAAACTAAGTAATATGAATTTGCCGTATAAGATACTTATCCAAAGCCGATGTTCATCGCAGGCATATCAATTGAAATGTTTCAAAAATGACGTAGATTCGGTAATTCTCGGCACTGGAACATATTGGGAGGGCATAAACATCGAGGACGAAAGTCTGTCACAAGTAATAATTTACAAGCTGCCGTTTCCATATCCCGATCCGATAATAAGCTGCAAAATGGCAGAAACAGACGATCCGCTCATGGAAATTGCAGTTCCCGAAATGATAATAAAATTAAGACAGGGAATCGGACGATTGATACGTTCAGAAAGTGATAAAGGAATCGTTTCGATACTCGATCCGAGACTGAACAGCGAAAGTAAATTACGCTATAAAAAGGCTGTTTTCGATGCGATACCGATAAAAAATAAAACCGAAGATTCGGCTGTATTAAGCGATTTTTGGAGTAAAATAAGCGGAGGTTAGAATGAAAAAATACGGACAGGCGGACCTGATGATCTTTCTCATCTGCCAATATATTTCGGAGCAGATGAAAGATGTTCCCCAAAGTCAGAAGAAGCAGATAGAGGAAAGATGTTACAATGAAATAACGGCGAGTTATCCAACATCAAGAGAATGGGAGATGATACGATGACGCAATTTATTTTGGGATGCTTTGCGGGCGGAATCATAGGCGTTTTTGCAATGTGCCTTTGTCAGGCGGCAGGGCAGGCAGACAGGGAGCTGAACTGCACAGATTATGACGAGTAATTTTGTCAGGTTTGGTGACTTGATTTCCGGAAAGCTTTGTGGTATTGTTGTTGTGAGAGGAGGTCTTAAAAATGCCGACAGTTACGATAATAAATCCAATTTCCGAAATGAAAACAGAACACAAAATGCGTGTCGCAGCATACTGCCGAGTGTCCTCAAACAGCGCAGATCAGCAGAATTCATACGCTGTTCAGCTTGCATACTACGGCAGTAAATTCAGCGATTCCGAAACAGAAACACTCGTGGAAATTTATGCGGACGAGGGAATCTCAGGAACTCGTGATGATAAAAGAACCGAATTTCAGCGAATGATAAGCGATTGCAGAAAAGGAAAAATCGACAGAATCTATGCGAAGTCCATAAGCCGTTTTGCTCGAAATACAAGGGATTGTCTGAAATATGTCCGTGAACTGAAATCGCTTGGAATCACGATTTTGTTTGAGAAAGAATGCATCGACACCGCAAAAATCACGGACGAAATGATGATAACGATCATGGGCGGTCTTGCTCAGGAGGAATCGGTTTCGATTTCGCAGAATATGCAGTGGAGCATTCGGAAAAGAATGCAGAACGGCACATATATAGTCTCAAATCAGCCTTACGGGTACGATAAGGTTAACGGTAGTCTTGTGATAAATGAAGCGGAAGCGGAAATTGTCCGCAGAATTTTTAATGAATATCTCAGCGGATTCGGGCTGAATTCAATATGCCGAAATCTCAATGCTGACGGCATAATCATGGGAAAATCCGGAATTGAATGGAAGCAAAAAGCGGTAAGATATATTCTAACGAATGAAAAATATATCGGCGACTGCCTGTGGCAAAAAAGCTATACGGAAAACGTTTTCCCTTTTAAAAAGCCGAAAAACAGGGGAGAAGCCGACCAGTATTACGTTAGCGATCATCATGAGCCGATAATCTCAAGAGAGATTTTTGAAGCCGTTCAGGAATTGCTGAAAAAACGTAGTGAGGAATTCGGGCATACAGAGTTTCGGAAATATCCGCTGACAATGAAAATTCAATGCGGAAACTGCGGAAGAATTTTCAAGCGAAAAGAGGTTAACGGCAAAGTATGCTGGGTGTGTCGGCAGCATGATTTAAATGCGGAATTATGCGATTTCAAGAGCATTGAGCAGAATGAATTTTACAGTGCATTTATGCGGTTATTCAATAAAATTCTGCTGAATTACAAAACGATTTTGATTCCACTTCAAAATTCACTTCAGGAATTAAAAATGAAAAAGCATTCGGGAAATCTGAACGTTGCGGAGATTCACAGGAGCATAATTCAGCTTCGTGAACAGTCACACGTAATATCAAATCTGCGGACGAAGGGATTTCTTACAGAAGCGAAGTATCAGGAGCAAACGGCTGAGATAAGGCGTAAAATAGCGAAAAATCAAAAAGACTTAAAATTGCTGACGCACTCTGATGATGACAGCGAGATGCTTGAACAGATTGAAATGCTTACAGATTTTTTCGAGTGCAGAAATGAAATAATGACAGAATTTGAAAGCGAATCCTTTGATTTTATGATCGAAAAAATAATTTTAAAAGAGCAGAAAACACTTGAATTTCATTTGCTCGGCGGATTAAAATTTACAGAAAAATTGTAGTCTGTGACCAAAAATCACAGACTATTTTTGTTGGTTTTGGTGACTGGATTTGTCGGAGGTTCTGTGGTATAGTGATGTGTGAAGGAGGTGCGAAAAATGGCTAAAAACAGGACAATTCCCTTTGGATATATGATGCAGAACGGCAGAATAACTTCGAATCCGAAAGAGGTTTTAACGGTTGTAACGATTTTCAGCGAGTATCTTGCAGGGAAAAGTTTAAGCGAGATTTCTGCTGAAATGGACGTGCCGTACAGCGAAAATTCAAAGTGGAATAAAAATATGGTAAAGCGGATTTTAGAGAACGAAAAATACCTCGGAACTCCAATTTTTCCACAGTTGATAAGCGAAGAAATATTTAAAACTGCCAACGAAAAAAGAGTCAAAAAAGCGACTTCTGTTCATGAAATTTCAGCGGAACTTAATGAACTCCGAAAAATTACAGTATGTAATGAATGCGGTCACAGGCTGTTCAGAAGCGGCGGAAATACACGCTCCGAAAAATGGGACTGCCGTAATTCCGAGTGTTCACGCTTTGAATATCGACTTATGGATAGTATGCTGATCGACGGTATATCGGCGATTCTGAATGCTGTAGCTGCAAATATCGAACTGATAGATACTGATTGTAAAATAAGCGGTTACACTCCAAATGGCGAAATTCTGCTTAAACAGAACGAAATAAATCGAATGATCGACGCTGCCGAATCCGATTTTGATGAAGTGAAAAATGAGATTTTCAGACTTGCTGAAATGAAGTACCAAAGGTGTACATACAGCGATATTCCGCAGAAAACAAGACTTTTGAAAACTCTTTTTTCAGAAAAAGCACAGACAGAAAATCTCAATATTGACTTCTTAAAATCCACCGTAAAACAGGTAAAAGTCAGTCATAATTTCACAATTGAAACTGAATTTATCAATGGAATCAAAATCAGAAATACAACTGAGAGGAGCGAAGAAAATGACGTTATCGCCGAATGTAACGATAATTCCTTCAAGGCAGAAAACCGCTGAAAACAGGCAATATAGGCAACTCAGAGTTGCCGCCTACTGCCGAGTCAGCACAGAACAGGAGGAACAGCAGAACAGCTATCAGGTGCAAATTTCCTATTACACTGATCTCATCAACAGGAACAATGATTGGTCGCTTGCAGGGATTTTCGCAGACGAGGGAATTTCAGGTACTCAGACGAAAAAACGTACAGAATTCAATCGCATGATAAGGCTGTGCAAGCAAAAGAAAATCGACCTTATACTGTGTAAGTCGACAAGCCGTTTTGCCCGAAATACCGTGGATTGTCTTGAAAATGTAAGATTGCTGAAAAGTCTTGGGATTGGCGTAATTTTCGAGAAAGAGAACGTCAACACCCTGACGATGACAAGCGAATTTATGATCGCACTTTACGGAAGTTTTGCACAAGCTGAGAGCGAATCGATCAGTAAAAATGTATCGCTGGGAGTTCAGATGTCATTTCGTGAGGGCAAGGTCAGGTATCAGTACAAAAACTGGCTTGGCTATCAAAAAGGAGCTGACGGCAAGCCTGAGATTGTTCCCAATGAGGCTGAAACGGTGCGGATGATTTTTGAAAAATTCCTTGACGGATATTCATCAGGCGATATTGCAAAACTGCTCAATGAAACAGGCAGACCAACAGTTCACGGACGCTTGGATTGGCGTGGTGACGGCATTTTGAGGATTCTGAGAAACGAAAAATATGCGGGAGATTGTCTGCTGCAAAAGACGTACACAATTGACTGCATCAGCCACAAAACTGTGAAAAATAACGGCGAGCGGACGATGTATCTTGTCACTGACGCACACCCTGCGATAATAAATCGTGATACGTTCAACCTCGTTCAGCAGGAGCTTGCACGGCGTAATTCCAAGCGGAAAGTGAGTTCCAAAACTACCACAGAGCAAGGAAAATACAGCAGCAAATATGCGCTTACGGAACTTTTGATCTGCGGAGAATGCGGTACTCCTTTCCGGCGTTGCACATGGAACGTTCATGGGAACAAGCGGATCGTGTGGCGGTGTATAAGTCGTCTTGATCACGGCAGCCGATACTGCAAAAATTCCCCGACAATTCATGAAGAACCGCTGCACAGGGCAATCGTGAAAGCGATAAACGAGTTTTATAACTGTTCCAATGAGACTGCGGAAATTCTGCGAAATAACGCTGAAAAGGTGTTGTCGGGGCTTGCGGATAACGAGATTCAGGCAATAGAAAATCGGCTGAAAGAGATCGAAAAGGCGCGGAATGATTTCATAAATCTGATTGCAGAAAAGGCCTGCGATGAAGATTCCCTTGATGATGAATTTGCGAAATTATTTGCGGAAGAAGAAAGTCTGAGCAGTAAATTAATAGCGCTGAAATCACATAATACTGCGGAAAATAGCAATCCTGAGATTGATAAAATTACAAGCAGTAAATTTGAACTTGAACAATTCAACGATATTATTATCCGCAAGGTTATCGAGTGCGTAAAGGTTCTGAGCAAGACGGAAATCCTCATAATTTTCAAGGGCGGATTTGAGGTTAAAGTTGATGTTGAAAAAAAATAAAAATTTGGAAAAGCGGCTGTATTAAGCCGTTTTTCTTTTGGGAGGTTGATAGGTTGGCAGGAGATTTTGACGGAATAAAGCATAGAAATTTCGGAATAGAAATAGAGCTTACGGGTCTGACGAGATGTCAGGCGGCGAATGCGATAAGCGGAGTTCTCGGCGGTGAAATTAGCCATGTTGGCGGTTCTTATGACAAGTATACAGTTGGTGACAGCAGCGGCAGAACGTGGTCGCTGGTTTATGACAGCAGTATCGAGGCTCACGATGAGCGTGGCAGAACCTCGAACTCGTCATACAGCGTGGAGCTTAATTCTCCGGTGCTTGGATATGACGATATACCGCTGTTGCAGGAGGTTATAAGGGCGTTGAGAAGGGCAGGCGGTGTAACCGGACCGACATACCGCTGTGGCACGCATCTTCATATTTCAGCCGATGATTTTACTCCGAGACAACTTATAAACCTTGTGAATATTTTTTCAAGCAAAGAGGATTATCTCTGGGACGCACTTCAGGTGTCCACAGCAAGATCGAATTACTGTCAGAAAATAGACAGGGATTTTGTGGATCAGTTAAATAGAAAAAAGCCAAAAACAATAGCTGAAATTCAGAAATTATGGTATAGAGGCGATGAATCCGAGGTGTATCATCATTACTCGAATACTCGGTATAAAACTTTAAACTTACACAGTTTCTTTCAACATGGGCATTACGAGATTCGCTGCTGCAATGCCAGTCTTCATGCAGGAGTTGTGCGAAGTCAGATTGTGCTTGCGTTGGCGATAAACAATGCGGCAATGACTAAAAAATACTGTTCGCCGAGAATTTCTCACAGCGATAATATGAGGTATAGTTTTCGGGTATGGCTCCTGAATTTAGGCTTGATAGGGGAGGAATACAAAAATTGCAGAACGCATCTTTTAAAGCATTTATCGGGAAATATAGCGTGGCGGCATCCCGAAGATGCGATAAAACAGCGTGAGAGATTGAAACAGGAAAGAATAGCCGCACGTGAGCAGCGTGTCGAGCCTGTAAGCGAGGTTCGGGAATTGAGTGGCAATGTACCCGATGAAAATTTTCAAGCCGATGTAGGCGATTCTGAGCAGAGTTTTGAAGAAGAATATGAATTTGAAATGACTATGTAGGAGTGTGATAAAAATGGAGTACAAACGGCTGTATTTAGCGTATGGAAGTAATATAAACCTTGAGCAGATGGCAAGAAGGTGTCCCAATTCAAAGGTAATAGGAACGGCGATGATTCCCGATTATGAACTGGAATTCAGAGGCGTTGCCACCATTGTTCCGAAGAAAGGTGCGGAAGTTCCTGTTTTGATGTGGGAGATAGATCAGCAGGACGAGCTTAATTTGAATTTCTACGAGGGTGCGACACGTTCCTAATTGAAAAGATTAGGCACTAATAAAAGAACGTGAAAAGTTTTCTTTATTAGGAGAACTGATAATCCGAGAGGTGGAATGATGGAGTAACGCCT
>JAETSI010000066.1 GCA_021769725.1 Oscillospiraceae bacterium
ATCTCTTTGAGGCAGCAAATATCACTCTTGATGTTCCATATCGGCTTAATCAGAAAAACCGGCGTCCGCCCACATGGGCATACAAGAGGTTCCGTAAACGTATCGAAACGATATTTTCTCAGCCCAACGACAATCTTATGATGATACGAAACTACGCAAAGTTGACGATTTCATCGCCAACCTCAACAACTGGGACTGATGGATATTGAGGATATACGAGAGTTTGCGCTCTCCCTGCCTCACGTCACTGAAGATATGCCATTCGGGCCGGATGCTCGTGCGTTGAGAATAGGCGGTAAAATCTTTTGTCTTTTGGAATTGTCCGGTCATTGGCAATTCTATAATCTAAAAGTGGATCCGGATTTTTCTATTGAACTTCAAGACAGGTATTTCAACATCCGTCCCGGGTTCCACATGAACAAGCGGCATTGGATTTCTATTGACTTTAACAGCAATATCCCCGTTGCTATAGAGAAAAATATAATTCGCCACGCATATAATCAGACTGCAAAAGGGCTGACAAAGAAAATGCGTGGCGAATTAGGCTTTGAATAAACCATCCAGAAAAACACAAGAATTTAGCCATAAAATAATCCTGTACCGCGAAATGCGCCATGTTGATGTTTACTTTGCAGCTAAAACATTGACATATGATTTATCAGGACTATTTTCGCAATTCAGACTTCGAGGATATTTGGATTATCCTCAATGGTTTCTATCTTGAACACGAAGATCTGAAACCAATGTATGCCTCTTTGGTTGAGGTAATCAAGTCATTGCCTATTGAGGAAAAGTATTCGGACTCAACAATTCAGATACGCCTTGACAGCTATAATGAGATTATGGTAAAAGGTGCGCCTGACCCTCAGGAATGGCTCGTCGGTCGAGAAGTTAAGATTGATTTCTCTTCATGGAAAGATAATTTTGATGAGGAAGCTATCAACGATTCTCTCGGACTAAAAACGTTTGACATGCTCTCCGGAAAGGAGAAACGCGAACTGGCTCGTCAAAGCGACACTGCTACTCTTGCCGCTCACTTACTTTATTGGTCAACTCTGTATGCTATAAAGACCCAGGGGCAGCACGAAAGTGAGTTTTCGAAGTGGCTTGACAATCTTGAAAATAATGTTCCGGTAAAATATGAGGTAGAGCCGGAATATTTATCAGAAAGTTTCCGCAGGAAGCAGTGTAAATATTGGCGCGAAACCGTAGGCGAAGATACCGCTAATAAGTTGGTCGTCAAATCTGAGTATCCTTAAAAAGAAAATCGAATTCAATATCGGATATTGGCGATACGTACAGCGTCATGTCGGTTGGCAGGAAGATGTCAATCGGATGAATATTGCCATAAATCTTATGAAAATAGCAAAGACTGATTTTCTTTATATAACAGGTAAACACATAAACTTACGGACAGCCGACAGATACACTTACGAACAGGATCATGGCGGTGACTTACATGAGTTATATCTCAGAGAGTTATATCGCCATAAGGCTTTCCATATTTTATGGAGATGGCTTGACCACAACATGGAAAAATGGTGGGATTGATAAAATTTTTAATCCTGTGTCGCACTTTGATACATCGTCATTCTACCTTTGCATCGAACAACCACTTTAGCGCTTTGCCAAAGCAAAGAAACATTAAAAACACCCAAAGATATGGAACCTATTACAAGTAATGATTTCCTTAACTCAGTTCTTGAAACTGAGGCGTGGAAAGAAGTCTCTCAAAGCGGGAGCCTCAGCATGACAATGATCGAGAAGTTTGCCGACAAACTCGACTGGGAAGAGGTCAGTGGCAACAGGAATATCATCTGGACAGTCGAAGGCATCAACAAGTTTGCCAACCGAATCCATTGGGATGAATTTTCTCGTTCATGCCCGGAAAACCTTCTCTCGGAGTTAACGCTTCAAAAGTTTGCGTCCAAGTGGGATTGGAAGGCACTCTCCAACCGTGACGACATCTACAACAACTGGCGTCTGCTCGAAAAGTTTGCCGACAAGGTAAACTGGGGTGAAGTCATCACCAACTGGAATATTGAGAAGCCGCTTGAGTTCTTCTCACGTTTCCAACAATACATACCCATGTCCAAACTTCAGGACTCCCGTCTATGGAATGCAATGGTCGAAGCTCGCGCCAAGCATCTGATCCAAGAAGCCATCGGCATAGAATGAAAATCTCGGGTACGCAAATAGACTGCGTAGCAGTATAGTAATTTTGCGCCCGGATTTCAGAAGTCATTTGGCTATTTGCTGAAAATCAAGTAACTTTGCGGTGGATAACTTTGCCTTCGGCATCGCGCACCGGCTAAAGCCGACATGCGCTAAGTTTCCACTCGCGATTAAGTAATTGCACTCGCTTTCGAGCGCATACTAAACCGAAAACAATTGAAAATCGACGAGTTTCCATAAAACTCAATAAATGACGAGTCAATGCAGACAACGCAACTCAACATATCGTCAACAATGCTTCGCCGTAGCTATCGCAGCTTCGACAGCAGTCTCTATCGCATCAGTTATAGAGGCTACCGAAGTGTGCCCGGTGGATTGCTCCGACGATATACTAATGCGGTCTGTATGAGTTGACATAACGTAACCACAGACAATCAGGATAAAACAGTCGGAAGGTCCACAACGCTTTCCGACTTTTTTGTGCCCTGTTATGGCTTATCCTATTGTCACGGCATGGCACCCAAAAACAATTCAATCATGAACAAAGAAGACTATTATCGCAGCCATGCCAGTAAACAAAAATGCACTAATAAGATACAAAACCATAGACCGGTGCCTGAGGAACAAGTACAGGCGGTGGACTCTGGATGATCTCGTCGAGGCTTGTTCCGATGCCTTGAATGAAATGGAAGGAATAACCAGGGGCGTTTCAGTCAGGACAGTTCAGGCCGACATACAAGTGATGAGGTCTGATAAACTCGGCTACGAAGCTCCTATTGAGGTTTACGAAGGTAAGTTCTACAGATACGCCGATGAGGACTACTCCATATCAAATTCGCCATTGGATTCAAATATGTGTGACCTCATTTCCGACGCAATCGACAAGCTGAGACAATTTGAAACAGTCATGCCAGCCCATGAACTTGGCGATGTCTTATCGAAGGTGAAACACAAACTTGAACTACTGCTTGAAGACGCATAAAAAGAAGGCTTTGACAGAACCGATACACGGCATATTGTCAAAGCCTTTATTCATTTCGGTACTTCCGGCAAGAATCGAACTTGCGACCGTCCCATTAGAAGTGGGATGCTCTGATCCGCTGAGCTACGGAAGTATTCACTGGTATTTCCGGCAGGAGTCGAACCTGCGACCCTCACGTTCGTAGCGTGACGCTCTAATCCACTGAGCTACGGAAACATATTTTTGTTGCGGGGGATGGACTCGACTCGATGAAGCTCTGAGAGCAAAGACAAGCTTACTTGAATCTTTGCCGAGGAGCGAGGAGAAGGTCGAATGGCAACCACCGACTCAGAGCTTATGAAGCTCGTTAGCTACCACTGCTGCACCCCACATGTGTCTGGTACTTCCGGCAAGACTCGAACTTGCGACCCTCACGTTCGTAGCGTGACGCTCTAATCCACTGAGCTACGGAAGCATATTTTTGTTGGGGCGGTAGGACTCGAACTTACGATGTCCGAAGACGGGAGATTTTTTCGCCATGCGGCTCAAGGAGCTCCAGTCTCCTGCAATAGCCGCTATGCGACACCCCAGTATTTGCGGAAGCAGAAAGATTGGCTCAGATTGAGTCTATTTTCAGCGGTATTCGCCGATTTGCAATTCGACATTCGGAGCCTTTTGGGAGGCTCGGCCCCTTAGCAGAGGGCTGGTTTCTTTCTCCGAAAGCGGCAAGCCGATTACGACCGCTCACCCATACATCCTTTTGTTTATCTCCCTTCGGTCGATGAGCTGAAGGTTGACACTGCAAAGTTAGATAGCCCGAATGCAGCCTATCTGCGTAGCCGGAAAAAACTTCAAAAAAAATTTCAGACGATAAAAGGCCATTGTTTTGGACGCCTCGAAACTATTAGTAAATTTGCATCATATACCAATTTATTGAAAAAGGAAGTCGTTAAACTCAATAGAATCAAGGCTGTGCTTGCCGAAACAGACAAGCAGGGAAAATGGTTGGCTCAACAACTTGGCAAAGACCCCACAACGGTCTCAAAGTGGTGTACCAATACCATACAGCCTGATTTGAAAACGCTTGCTGAAATAGCCGAACTACTTAATGTGAACATCCGAGAATTGCTCGTTAATACCAAATAAGACCATGACCAGTCAATCAGTAGGAAGACTTAACTTTATGATCAGACAGGAAAAGAATCTTTATAATATTCTCATAGAGGCACACAACGAGGCAGACGCCGCAGCGACGACTCCCTATACCGCGAGTACAACCAGAACGAAGGCTTCCAAGGCAACTTCCGCAACCTTCTCCGTCAAATCATCGATGACCAAGACTACCGTGAAGTCGTAGATAATCCTCCCACTGAATCATAAATTTTTCACAGAAGAGTATAAGTATGGCATGGATAAATAGTCATCTTGAAGATTTCGTCAAGAGCACATTCCCCAATAGAACGACACGGGCTTCGTACGAGCCGTATTCTCGTCAGTGGAATAGATATATACAATTGGCCACTTCATTGGCTGACGACATGGACATCCATTATGAACTTTACCGCGACCATGTCGAACTTCATTTGGAAGGAAAATACAAAATGTCGGAATATAAAGACTTTTGTAAAGCACTCAGATTAAAAACTCTGAGGAACCCGATGATTGAATGGAAGAAGTGGCAAGGAGTCCCTAACCATAGTTGCACACTTTTAAAACATACCGGAGACTGGGGAGATGTAAGAGACGCGTTTAATCTTATAATAGATATCTTTGACGAACTTATTGCAGATTGTGCAAAGCAGCAGAGGGAAACCAGACTTGAGCGTGCTTCTTTCAAACATCGTCTGGAGTTTCACGAGACAACTCTTGCGGATGAAGATGTATGTTTGGATATATGTCGTCTTGGTACTGTATTCGCTCAAAACATTGTAATACCCGATTATCAACGGAACTATTGTTGGGGAAAAAAAGAAGTAAAGTCATTGTGGAAGACCTTAAATGAAATGGTAACAGGGAAAGAATATCACCTTGGTATAATCATTCTCCACAAGACAGCTGAAGGTGAATACTGCGTGATAGACGGACAACAACGATTAGTTACATTAACATTAATTTGCAAATCGCTGGGATATTCAGGCCCGCTTCCACTATTAAGTCAGACTTTTCACTCAAAGGAGTCTAAAGAACAAATCGGACGCAATTTACATCTGATAAATAAACTCATAAAAGAAAGCAAGGATTCAAACCTCTTAAACAAAATAATAAACAATCTCAGACTTTCGGTTTTGATTCTGAGAGAAGGTAAACTTGAATTAGCATATACATTCTTCTCAAATGTAAATTCTAAAGGAGTACTCCTTTCTGATTTAGACTTATTAAAGGCTCACCATTTAAGATTTTTAGAAAACGAAGAACAAACTGAGTGGATTGCAGAAAAATGGAATAAAATCCTGCTTAATGACTACGAGGGGCTTGGAGAAACACTTTCGATACATCTGCTAAGACTGAGAGCATGGCTTAGGCATAAACAACCAAATTGGGGTGCTTCGCATCCTACTTTGGATGAATACAGTGCTGCGCCCGAAATCGGGTCTATTCACACATCTTATCTTCAGACAGCCCCTTACTCAAAAATTTCAGGAGGAGAATATTTTTTCACTTATGCCTCCCGGCACCTCGATGAGTATAAGTCTTTCCTTGAAACGCCCGAAATATCAGGCTTGCTTGGAACACTAAAAGGAGAGACTCACGGCAGATATAGTTCAGTGATAGTTTCTTTAACTTTCGCGTACTATCTAAAATTTGGTAAAGAATTTCTGTCTGAAGCAATGTTTGCCATAATAGGCAACATTTCCCAACACCGCTATAAGAAACCCGCGATAAAAAAAGAAATTGAGAGAGCCGCCATGAACTCTGATATTGTTTTTATGTTATTGCAGGCTCCGTCTCCGTCATTTTTTATAGCAGAATGCTTGAATAGCATCCAAACACATCCACTTGAATTAGAAGATCTGAATGGAATCAAATTGCGCTACTATAGTCATCTTCAGGATCTTTTTACTCAATTAGAGTCTCGATTTACAGTACCATCAATAATTGAAGCATTAAGTTATGAATACAATTTGTAACATCCGTTTGACTCCTGAAAAAGTTGTGGAAAATGGCCTTAACTTCGGTATTCCCATCTATCAACGTCTTTTTGCATGGGACGGTAAACAGGTATATCGTTTGATGGACAATTTATATCAGCATTATAAATCCCACCAATATAAAGATACCCCATACTATATCGGAGCTCTTTCTTGCGTAAGACTGAACAACCGATACGATTTAATCGACGGCCAGCAACGTATGACGGTTATGTGCTTAATAGGTATAGCCGTTAACAAGGATTATAAATTTCAATCATCATGGGGTAAATTTCTTTCAAAAGGAGACCGTCTGCACTTTATAGCACGAAGCGCAGACTCTTCCTACTTTCAAGGGCGAATTCTTGGACAGGTCAACGGATCAAAACCTAATGACCTCATGGAGGAAGGAATATCAACAATAGACGGGTTCCTCCAAAATCAGGTTGATTCGGAATTACGCGGCGATTTTTGTCAGTGGATTTTCAGGAACCTTTCATTCTTCATATCTATACTTCCGAGTAGCTATGAAGGTGACAAGAATCTATTAAACAAATACTTTGAGAATATGAATGTCGGAGGGAAGGGCTTGGAAGAACAAGATATTCTGAAAGTACAATTAATCCAAGGACAACCTCATCAGAGAGACTTGATTAGAATTTGGAACACGGCATGTGACTTATCACAAAAAGCAATCAAGTTACAAGCAAATGAAAGTGCTTCCAGCTATGCTGAGAAATATCGTCAAGCCATATCCCTTTGCCGCAAGGGGGATATTAAGGCAGCCATGGATATGTGCATAGGGTCATACGAAGAAGATGATGCTACAACCATTGGAGAAATTCTACCTATCCCTGATGAAAATGAGAAGTCATATGATACGCCACGGAATCCTTCTTTGATATCCATTTCTGAGTTTTTACTCATGGTATTAGACCTCCAAAATTACAACGAGAATGTTCAAAACAAAGAGAGCTTCTATGAACAACAACTACTTAGGGCTTTTTCGGATGAAATAATTCATTCATTGGATATTCCGAAGTTTTACGAGGATATTTTATTGTACCGACTTCTTCTGGACTACTACTTCATTTCATTAGAACGAGAAGATTGGGGCTTAAATTATGACCTTGTCCTTTATTCAGATGAAAAGGAAAAAATGGCCCGTTGTCGTCAGTTCGAGGCAATGTTATATGTATCAGATACGCCATTATATCATTGGATAACGCCTCTCATGCACAAGCTAAAGAATGAAGGAGATATAGACGCCGACAAACTTCTTGACGAGCTAAAAGCGCTTGATATGAAGTATCGAGGGGGTGTAGAATATGACCATCTCTTTTTCCCAGAAGTAAAGGTTTACTGGTTCCGACGGTTAGAATATCTCATTTGGGAAAACAGAAAGGAATTGTTTAAGCAGGATGAACATAGTCTCGCAGTTGCCGACGATTATATATTCGTGTCAAACCGGCGTAGTCGAGAACATATCATACCTCAAACTCCCAAAAGTGAATCCAATCTTCGCTGGGATGATTCGGACGAGGACACAGCTATTAGGAACTCTTTCGGGAATCTGGTGCTTATATCAAGCTCACTCAATTCCAAATTGAGTAATGAGTCATATGATGTTAAGAAAGCCTATGTCCAATCTTACCAAAAGCGGTCGATGGGCGGTGCAATAGAATCATTATCACTATTACTGTTCCATACCAAGTTCCCTGACCTTGACAGAGACAATATGCGGGATTATATTAAAGAATACGGTAGTTTTACCTATAACGATATTTTGAAAAAAAGCTTTTAACCCTCTTTGTAATGTCATTCCCCCGCAAAATAAGGTATAACATCATTTGATTGGGTCGGTGCAGTATTGGCGGCGGCCGCAGTGGGTGCAGTGTTCGCCTCGCCAAACGCTGTCAAACTGCTCACAGGCGGCATCTATCAGCGATTCTTCATCAGTGAATATCCCGGCCTCGAAGTTGCGGCGGTTACTGCTCTTCATTCCTATGCCTGCGTCTGTCAGATTGGCGGATCCTATGTAGGCGGACTCGAAATCAAATATAATCATCTTGAAATGGACTCGCGGGCATAGCATCCGCTCCAATCCAGTTTTTAGAATCGGGTATCGGTCGAAATCCTCACGGAAAACCGGACCCGGTTCTTTTGCATGAATAAGCCTGACCTCTACGCCTCGTTTGAGTAATTTGGCAAGAACGGCAAGGAAAGGCTCTGATGAATTGCCGGCTTTAACGTGAAGGTCTTTAATGTCGGCAGTACCAATCCAGAGCGACTTCCTCACGGAAGCCACTCTTGCCACGACCTTATCGTAATGGTCTTTGCCAGAGATAAATTCAACCGACATAAAGAATTAGTCTATATTGAGAAATGCGTTTAATTCGCTCTCATCTTCAAAATCTATCTCCTGAGCAAATTTGAGCCCAATGGTAGTAGCAACCGACAAGAAGTTGGAAAACCATACATTGAACGGGGTATCAAATACTCCGGTACTTTCCATGAAGCTCCATAAGGAAGACGTTAACGCAGCTATGTTCCCAACACGGTTGGTCAAGATTTGCTGAACATTATAGGGCAGGTCAGGTTCGTAATAGTCAAATATCTCCTGAATATTGAATGATACAGAATCCGTTTCAATACCATGATACTGCTTGTAAAATATCTCAACCGATCTATCAAAGAAATATTGAAAAATCAATCCGGACTGTACCTGATTGGGTATAGTGTTCCGCTCCTCAAATAATTTTGCAATTGTTTGAGTAATTGATCTCAATGCTGTTGCAATCTCAATCATCTCTTGATTATCAAGCTGATTGCGTACTTGCCCAGATATGAATCCGGTCTCCAGATTCTCAGCACTAACCAGAGACATATCAATGCCCTTTTTTATGAAGGCTTTGTTTATTTCTATTTCTTTTTTTGTCATAACGTAACTATATTTTTGTTGTACGTAATATGCAAATTTACTTATTTTTATTGAGATTGAGGTTAGAATTATATAAACGGGACCAATTATGCTTGCTGCAAAATTAGCTCCGTCATGTCGCAGATTTAGATACAGGTTATCCTTTTCTTATATTTTGGTCAAAAAAATCATCGGATGCTTTCTTTAACTCTTTCAGCACAGGAAGCATATACTTGTGCTGGAGTGCGAATCCGATTACGACACCGATATTCGCTTTAATCAAAGCTGAATGAGGTGGTCCGATAAAGCAGGCTATGCCGCCTAATATTCCGGGGGGTATGGCAAATTTAAGTAGTGCCAACTGCTTCTGAATTACTTTATCCATTCTCCAGATCCTTTCCAGCGGCAAGAATCGTGACTTTTATCTCTTCATCGTTTATGCTCTCATCGGGATATACAGCCCAAATAACATAAATGCTTTCAGGTAGTTCACTAAGGAAATCGGTCAATGCAGCCATTTCTTGCATGACCAATGGCTGTTTCCCTACCTTATTGAAATACAGAAAAATTGAAAGCCGTTCAATCTTATTGAGCAAGGATGAAGTCAATGAACTTTTAATGCAACCTATCGCTTCTGCCACACGCTCTTTGCCACAGCGTGTTACGGACTTAATGAGAAAATGCTTTGCGTCAGTTAGGGTGGTTTGCAAATCGTTAAAGTCATAGGCAATCATGCCTTGCGTTACTATCGGCTGGAGGATTGCTTTTATCAAGTCAGGGTACTCAGTGTAAGAGGCTTCTGACGCCACGCTGTCATAACAATCCAAATCGGCATTGTCAAGCAAACCAAGGGTCAGAACTCCGGCATCATGGAATGTTTTCGCAATACTGTTCGCATGTTCCTCGTTGTCTCTTGCCACAATGATTACCATCTTATCCTCATCGGTTGGAACGCACTCAAAGGGGGCGGTTAATACCGTGGCAGATACACAATCATACGCGTTTGACTTTACTGTCTCAATTATTTCTTTTGTTGATTCCCCGATGCCAATTACGCGGAAGCTGGTGGGAAGATTCGCAAATGCAGGTTGGTCTAATAAAAATTCTTCATTCATCTTCGTCCTGACTATAACATCTGAAAATGTAATGCAGTGATAGCAGATACCTGACTATCACTGCATGGATTTGTTCGCAAAATTAGAGTTTCTCTACTTTGAGTTCGTTGCCGTTCATGTAACCAACGGGGAAGTCCACGTTGTATTTCATCTTGAACTGACGCTGAATCTCTGCCTTTACCGTTGAATTTGAGAAAGGAAGAGTGCTTCCGTTGTAAGAGACCTCAGCTGTCATGCCGGCTTCGAGTCTCTTGCCTCCACTAAGAAGGAATCGTTTTGTTGTTACTTTGAAGAGTGCCATATCTGATATTTTTGATGGTTACTCCGCAAAAGTATAACACCGGTGTATCAGATTTGGTGACACTTAAAAATATTTTTATAAAAGTTTTAAGGCTATAGCGGCACAAGCCTCGGCATCACAAAGCGCATGATGGTGGTTTTCCATATCATAACCACAGGCGGCTGCCGACAAATGAAGCTGATGGCTCGGAATGTCAAGACAGCGACGAGAGGCTGCAAGGGTGCAATGAAATTCGTAGCCGGGATATTCCATGTCATACTCCTCGAATACTGCCTTTAAGCAGCTCTCATCAAAGGGCCGGTTGTGAGCTACAAGAGGCAACCCCTTGATTTTGTCTGCCACCTGCGCCCACACTTCCGGGAATGTCGGTTGTCCGTCAGTGTCACGCCGAGTGAGACCATGAACCTCAGTAGTCCAATATGTATAATAATTGGGGGCAGGCTGAATAAGACTGTAGAATCTGTCAACAATCTCACCGCCTCGTACTATAACAATACCGACGCTGCACACACTGGAGCGTCGGCCATTGGCTGTTTCAAAGTCTATTGCTACAAAATCTTGCATCGTCAGTCGTTATTATAGAGTTCATACATATCTGAAATCCAGCCTTTCATAGTCTTGCGAAGAGAAGCCGGACTTACGACCTCTATCATAGACCCAACATGGAGCAACTTCATTACGAAGTCATACGTCGGCGAGAGATAGAGTTCAAAGTCGGCGTACTCGCCATAGTCTTCGATAAGTCGCTGACTATGATGTAGCGGAAGTGATTTTAGATAATATTTATGGTCTTCGTTGGCACGAATGACTATTCTCTCCGGCTTGACATCGTATCCGATGACTACGCCAAATTTCGTTGCGAAATACTCTGTCGCATCAAAATCTTTTGGCAACTTGAAGAGCGTTTCTGTTGGTTCGACGCTCTCCAGACGGTCAAGACCGTATATCTTTATCTCGTCACGGTTATTGTGACCAAGCACATACCAACGATTATCAAACAGTTTTACACAATACGGTTCAATGGGAAAACTATAACTATGCTCCTTCTTGAACGGACGATATGAGATATTCACGACTCGGTTCTCTTTCATTGCCTCCAATATGGTAGTCAGATGATCACGCCCGGAAGGGATCTCGTCAACCAAGATGCGTCCCTTCAAAGAGAGGTTTTCTCCGATTACGTTGCCGACGGCAAATGAATCAAGCATCCACTTTTTGAGCTTGTCCTCGTCAATATCCTCAGGATTGGAGATGTAGTATAGATAACCGCCAACCTTCTGGCAGTCAATCATTATTCCAAACTGCTCATAGATTGCATCGCGCCAACGGTTGAATGTGGCACGGTGAAGCTCGTGTCCGTCACTGAAATCTTTGTTTCGCGACCAGCGGTCGGAAAGATCCTTGTGCGAAATTTTCCCGGCACGGCGGATTGTATCAATCAGCCAAGTGTATTTTTGCAGTTGGTTCATATTCGGTTTGAGTTTTACACCGCAAATATAATCAAATCCTGTATCATTTTATAATACACCACTCAATAAATGAAAAATCCAGCCAAGCGGAATAAGACAGAGTTGACCGATGCAAGGTATTGCTCTATGCGGCTCTTACGAAGAGCCTGTACACCATGCCCTTATGCACATTGCTGAACCGAGTACTGTGCAAGCGTCCCTTCGGTTCAAAGGGTCCTGACTTGATCATGAATTTTGCGAAATTCCGTTGCGTTTATCATCCGAACGTATTTTACTTCCATTCTGCCATAGCGTTCCTCTCTTTCGGTCAGATGTTTAAGACCATCATACAACGTCTTTGTACGCATGGACAACGTATCGCGCTCTGCGAGTAGCGAGGTTAGATTACGTTCATCTATGACGGCGTTTGTGTTGGTCATGTTGATACGATAGATGAGATTT
Organism: Oscillospiraceae bacterium; assembly: GCA_021769725.1. Taxonomy (GTDB): domain Bacteria; phylum Bacillota; class Clostridia; order Oscillospirales; family Ruminococcaceae; genus Ruminococcus. Next base: position 12,511 of record JAETSI010000066.1, read on the forward strand.
CGGAGTTCATCGAGAGTCTGGTCCAATTCTGCGATCACCTGATCAACGTCTTCCGTCGGCTCATCGCCCTCTTGAATTTTGATACAATCCTTTAGACGAGAGCGGAGTTGCTGTGATTTCTCTATAAGAGCCGACCTGCGGCTCAATGCTTCTGCGAGTTTCATACTATATATTTTATGTTTCTGTTGCAAAATTAAGCTGTCATTGTCTCAAATCTCGAGACAGCATTTCTCAAATATCCCAATATAGAATCAACAATCTTAATCTTCACCATAATTATGGATTGAAGTCAATATTTCATTATCAGCAGCTCCATGTAAACTGAAGATATTCAAATAGGTATTTGCACACGTGTCATCCTGCCAAAGTATTACTTCGCTGATTGTAAGATGACCATCTGTATTGGGAATCACAAAATACATTTCATATTCTCCATAGTCCAACCACATATATAGATATACACAATCATTTTCACGGGTTAAATTTGTTCCCAATAAAGCAAACCATTCTTCCTTATCCTTTGCAAAGTCATCCAATGAAGTATATGACTTGACAATGTCATTGAGGAACGCATGGCGCTTTCGCATCCAGTTGAAACGCTCCGCATTATTCATTGCTATTAAATCCATGCGCCATAGAGTTCTTCAGGTTCATCTTGGCGACTATTCTCATGACTTTTACAACGAGCCTCAGCCAGCTCTTCTGTTGGCGGTGGTAACTCTACCATAAAGACATTATATGGTCGCTGCTTCATTCCAGCTTTGTGGCGAAGCCATAGATTTTCCATCAGGAGTGCGATGCCATCGGGAGATTGTATAGTTTTTATTTTGATGCCTTGAAATTAAAGATTGGACGAATGATAGTGTCAATGTTGACTGTTTCACCGATGTTGGCAATGATTTCCTCTGCCGGTTTATAGACCATCGGTGACTCGTCACGGGTAAAGTCGTTGACCGACTCCGAATAGATACCCTGCATGGAGGCCTCGAAGTCCTTCATTGTGATTTTCTCGTAGGCCTGAGTTCGGCTCAAAACTCGTCCGGCACCGTGGGGCGCTGAACAGTTCCAGTCTGGATTACCCTTCCCAGTGCAGAGCAGTGAACCATCGCGCATATTCAGCGGTATGATGCAACGTTCGCCCAAGGCTGCCGAGATAGAGCCTTTGCGGATGATGTTATCATCGCTGATATAGTTGTGAACCGATTCAAATTCCTCCTTTACCTCCACCCCAGGAAAGAACCGCATGAGCAATAGAGATATAAGTTTACGGTTGAGTACAGCCCATCGCTGACAAAGACGCATATCGTGGAGATAGTGCTCACGCCCTTCACCCTCGACATAGCAAAGAGCGGCGGGGAGGCGTGGTTCCGCTTCCTGATGTTCCTTGCGCATCTTCTTTATGACGCTCTGCAATTCAGACCGACGACCTGCTGCCTTGTATTCCTCAATGGTGCGTTTGATTGTTCCCTCAAACTCGTCGGCACCATCAGTAAGGTGCTTCACCGCTTTTGCCTGATAGATGTCAGCCACCTGCTTGCCGAGATTGCGCGAGCCGGTGTGGATCACAAGGTAAACATTCCCTTCATCATCCTTATCAAGTTCGATGAAATGGTTACCGCCGCCGAGCGAACCGATTGCCTTGTTGATACGCCCGGAGTCTTTAAGCTCACGGTAGCAGTGAAGTTCGGTCACAAGTTGTTTTGCCTCACGGTATATTTCCATTTCTTCACCTACAAGCGGCTTGAAACCAAACCTTTCTTCGCGCACAATCATACCCGAAGGCACATTGCCCCGGATATGCTCATGGAATGCATGATAGTCAATCTCAGAAAGTTTGCCGAGATTGAGCGTATCTTCTTGTCGGAAAACACGTCAATCGAAAGCAGCTCCTTGATCTGTTCCAAGGCATTCTCCTCGATGTTGTCCGTAAATATCTTTACGTCATGTCCTTCTATTGTCTTCATATTCTATTGTTTTTAATATTTCGATGCAAAGGTAGAATACCGCTGCGCAACCATTTTGCGCATTAAAAAAAGAAACACTACATTCTTCTATGAGCGCAAAATTACATCCAAGGTGACGCATTTTGCGGTACAACATAAAAATACTTCATGTTGCAGGAAATGAGACATGATAATTGTAATTTTGCCCCTAAATTAGTCTTATGAAAGTACTCCACCTTTCCGACACTCACAACAACCACCGGCGGCTTCGGGATTTACCCGAGGCTGATGTGGTAGTACATTCAGGTGACTTCTGTATGGTAGGGACCGAACAGGAAGCCATTGATTTCCTCAACTGGTTTTGTGACTTGCCATACAAACACAAAATCTTTATCTGCGGCAACCATGACGACTGCCTCTATGGTGCCAACATTGACGGACTCCCTGACAACGTTCATCAACTCTCCAACTCAGGAGTTGAAATTGATGGTGTTAAGTTTTATGGTGTTCCGATGTTTCTGGAAGATTGCATAACCGAGCGACAGAGCAGCAACTATGCAAAAATTCCCGGCGATGCCGATATATTGATTACTCATTCACCGGCTTACGGCATACTTGATTATGATGATGGTATCAACTACGGATCAGAAGAGATACTTATGAAGCTATCCGACCTTCACATTAAAGCACATCTATTCGGTCATATCCATGCCCGACACGGAATCAAGGAACAAAACGGCGTCATATTCTCCAACGGCGCGATTATGAACGCAGATTACACTGTTTTCAGTACCCCTAACATAATCATAGTGGAAAATGCCTAAACGCAAACGACATCAACCGGGCAAATATAAGCCGAAGCCCGAGATCGGTCCGAATTTTATCGGCACCAAACCCCTGACTCTTTTCCAAGCCGACAACGGCCTATGGGGAGCGAGGGACGGCAATGGCAATGTTGAAATAGAACCCAAATATCAGAGAGCAGAACAGACAGAAGATGACAAGAAACTGGGAATTGTCAGGCTAATCGCCTATGATCATGTCCTTTCGGTTTCTCCCGATGATTGGGATTTGCTCGCTTTTTTCTCGCCGGACTAATCCTTATATCTCGCTGAGGCTATTCTGACGCTTTCGGCGATTCGGGCGCGGAACTCCGGTGGGGCTATCACTTCGGCATGGCCACCATAGCCGAGAATTAGGCGCTCCAGTTCGTTGTTTATAACCACTTTCAGCGAGAGTTGAACTGAGCCGTCGCGGAAGCGTTGCTCCACTTTCTGCGATTTATGAAATGGCTTTGACTCAACGTAAGGAGCCTGCTGGCGGTCAATCTTAATAACCACGCGCCGGGCCTTGTCATGGATTCCCTTGGTCACACCGATAGTGTCATCAAAGAAATGCTCTGGGTCAAAGTCAACGCATTTCTTAAACGGATGTTCTTTGTCAAGCGCAACCGATTGTATGCGGTCGAGCGCAAAGATATTGACCTGTGGAACGCGATTGGAGGCTTTTTCGCCGATTAGAAACCAGCGGTTGCGGTACTCCTTTAATAAATATGGATACACTGTCAAAGCCTCCGATTGACGAGCCTTGAACGACTGATATTCAATAATGATTGTATGCTGTTTGCGCACAGCATCATATATGTCGCCGATAAATTTTGCACCTTTATATCCTGCCACATGCTCCATGTCCATTGCCGGTACCGACGAGCCAGTGTGTCGAGAGATCTGCTCGTTGAGTTTGCTTATTGTGTCGATTGATGAAGCCAACTGCGGAAAACCCTGCAACTGACGCAATATGTCGAGGGCCGAGTTGAGAGCGTCAAGTCCCTCATCGTTCAGCGGGAGATGAGTGATACTGTAATCCGGGTCTTCGTATTCATAATACTTGTTTTCCCTGACTACTATCGGGGCATTATAGCC
>JAETSI010000198.1 GCA_021769725.1 Oscillospiraceae bacterium
GTCCAGGCTTGGCAGGAATTATGTAGAAACAAGCAATTATATTGAGCGTGTATTCCCGTTCTTTCATGTACGGTTCCTGGCAGTGACGGATGATTTTGATTCTTTCCGGGAGGGAGTATATCTGACTGTTCCCTTAAAGAATATTATCAATGAGTTCTATTCCAAAGACCTTGCAAAAAAGAGCAGCAGTGCAAAAAAAGCCCTATGGAGAGAAGGGAAATTTACCGGTGCCTGGGAACCCTATGGATATAGGAAATCAGAGCAGGACAAGCACCAGCTGGTAGTTGATGAGGAAGCTGCCGGACATTTACGGGCAATTTTTTCTATGTATATGGATGGCTATAGCTACAGCGATATTGCAAAAAAACTGAATGCAGATGGTGTCTTGTCCCCAACTTTACAAAGGGAATATTACAGATCCGGGGAAAAACCGTCCCCAGAGTCCAAACCATGGAATAATTATGAAGTAAAACGTGTGCTTCAGGATGTACATTGTACCGGCGACTCCGTATATGGAAAATATCAACAGAGCGTTTTTCAGGGAAACAAGCAGAGAAACCGACCAGAGAGTGAGTGGATCTATGCAGAGAATACCCACGAAGGGATTATAGATAAAGAACAGTTCCGACAGGTGCAGGACAAAATCCGGGAATTTACGGAAGAATATAAAAAGAGGCATCAGCTGAATAATGGAGCCATCCGGAGCCAGAATTTTTATACCGGCAAGATCAGGTGTGGAGGATGTGGCAACCGCATGATTCTGTCTAGGGAAAAGTCCGGGACATTTTATTATATCTGTGGTGCCAATGCAAACCATAAATCAGGAGGAAATCAGTGCAAAGGGCACAGGGTCAAAAAAGAATACGTGGATGAAGATGTTCTTCGTCTGATCCAGTCACATATGAAAAACGTATTGGATACAGAAAAAATGATCCGGGAAATGAACTCCGCTTCCAGAAATCAGACACAATATTTGCTTTTGGACAAGGAAGTAGGGAAACTTCGGCGGGAACTGAGCCGGATCAGTAAGCGTAAATCTGATTTGTATGAGGATTATTCGGAACGCCTGATTACAGAAGAAGAATACATGCAGTTTTCCCGTATCTATTCCAATGAAATAGAAAATATCAAGAGCCGACTGGATGCAGTATTGACGGCGCAGGTACGGTATTCCAAAGATTATCATATCGAAGAAGGATGGGGGAAAGTGATACATACTTATATGTCTAAGCGGAAGCTGACAAAAGAAATGGT
>JAETSI010000199.1 GCA_021769725.1 Oscillospiraceae bacterium
AGGAATGTGCAGCGCATCAGTATTTTTCGATATGGATATGTCAACCTGCTGCACGACTTCTGGGCAAATGTTAAAAACGAGGCGGCTAAACCAACTTAAAAATGTCATGTGCTATGTCATAGGCTCTAAAATACCTTTCACAGAATAATCTGTTTGGCATTAGAAAATATGAGGCAAAATTGTTAGCCTGAATCTCTAAACGCTTATGGTCTGCGGATGAAAATACACCACCGAATAGTGTTTGTTTATCATCTTGAAGACAATCATTAACAAAATATTTTCGATGTAAAAGGATATGTCCAATTTCATGTGCAAACGTAAAACGCCATCGAGGACTCCCTATTTCAAGCTCATTACTTATATATATCTTCCTGTTCTTAAAGTCACATTTGCCTAAGAAATTGTCGCTTTCAATATTCTCTATCGTATAATTCAGAAAAGTCAAGACTTCAAATAATGTTATATCAAGAAGTCTTGGATCATATCCAATCTTACACTTTTTAGCTAAAAGATTTGCATACTGTTCAATCCTTTCTACAGTAACAAATGGTATTGTCGGCCTTGGGTCGCTTTTTATAATACCCTCGTAAATATATGCACAAAGAGACGTATATGCTTCATGTTCAGACAACCCGACAAATCCAGTTTCCGGCCATTCTCCATCCAGTACAATGCTTCGATATAAATTTCTTGCCGAAGTTGTTGAACGCTCTACTTCATATAAAGGCTCATCATCTCCATAATTTAATCTGGCAATACCTATATTATAAAACTCAGCTTCCCTTATTACGCCAGATTGACATCCGGAAGTAGTAAAGATTATGCCTTTATGAGCTCCTATAAGCCCCATCTTATTATACAAATCACCAATTCGCATTGTATCAATCGGTTTCGCATAATCCTTGCATTCAACTAAAGCAATAAGGAACGGTTTTTTTGTAGGGTCTCTAAATACTTCTATCGCAACATCGACTTCAATGTCATTGCCACTCTTCGCTCTATATTTCTTCTTGGGTGTAAGTGTAGTTTGCCCAACCGGAAATGGAAGTTTACCTTTTTCTATCTCCGATTTTAGGACATCCATTACAAACGCCTCATATTTGTCTCCTTTTGGTGATGACATTTATTCTTGAATCTCACTAGTGTCTCTTAAAAAGTGTTAATCAAATTCGAGGTCAAGAGTTGGATGGCAATTTGCTATTTGTGCTGGCTCCGGTTCTGGAGTCAACAAGTCCTTGATATGTTCCTTGA
>JAETSI010000067.1 GCA_021769725.1 Oscillospiraceae bacterium
CACCGGAGCAAAAAAACTTTACAAATATGAAATCTCTGGGTAGCTATTACACAGAAGAAAATGTATTACTCCGCCTTGAGAAAAACCGGCATAAAACAAAATCTCCACGTAACGTCCCCAGAGAAGTACAGCTTTTTATCAATATCTCATCTTATGTAAGTACAGGCAATCGTGCCGGATTTGAACGGTGGGCACAACTCAATAATCTCAAAGAAGCAGCCCGAACCTTCAACTATTTATCCGAAAACAATTTGCTGAATTACGAGGACTTCCAACAGCATATTGCAGATATTAATAATTCTATTATTGCTACGGAACAACGAATTTCTGAAATCAGCTCCGAAATATCCCATCAGGAACTTATTCAGAAACACTGTTCGTCCTACCGTACCTGCAGGAAAATAGTAGAAGATGCAAAAACAGCACCGGATCCTCAGAAATATAAATCCATACACCAGGCAGAATACAAACTGCATGATACCTTAAAACAACAATTACAGGAGCTGGGCATTACAAAATTACCTTCCCCGGAGAGGCTACAGAAAAAAATTGATAATCTAAGAAATGAACATTCCTCTGCTGTCAAGGAAAAGCAAGATTTAGAAAAAAGGCGCTCAACGATAAATACCATAACTGCCAATTTCAACACCTTGTTATCCAATGACGCACATTTCAAAGATATCACTGAACGCCGACAAAAGGAACATGATTTATAATAATCTCCATATGTAATGAGCTAAGGTCAATTACACTATGCATCACTGACCCTAGCTCATTTTTTACTCTTCATCAATTTCAAGCAAAAATCCCTCCAAACTCAAAACGGGTTTAGAGGGCAGTTGGAATTTTATATGGGCGTGACAAAGCCGCCCACCAAAGCACCGTTTTTTTTATTTGGTGGGCTTATGCCTTTCTATTAATAGTTCTTTATTGATGACAACTTAGCTTATCGCAGTAATTTTGTAACTGTTCAATAGCTTCGGATTTGCTAAATCCCAAGGCAAACATCTTGCTCAAATATGAGCAACAAAGTTCTTTAATGGTATTTTGCTTTACCTGCTGTATGAAATCATAATCTTGCGTAACAGAATACTTTCCACCCTTAGAGCAAATAATGAGGTGTTCTTGTTTTACCGCCTTATAAGATTTCAAAACGGTATTTGGATTGATATGTAGTATTTCAGCCATTTCACGAACAGACGGAATACTATCCCCAGAGGAAAGCTCATTACTCAAAATGGCATATATCAGCTTCTGGATAAGTTGTCTGGAAATAGGGGTTATATCGTGAAACGCCCATTTTTCATAATTCATTTTTTTCCTCCAACAATCGTAAAATTTCATCCGTAGAAGTCCATAGAATAAAAATAAGCATAAACAATATGCCAACTGGTATCAGCAGTATTCCGATTAGGATCACGCTGATACCAGTTATGGTATAAGATAGACATTTTCTGAAATACAAACCTGTCATTCTACTGTCAATGTCAGAGTACCACTGAAGTCCTCGCCTTTAAGGACGATGTAGTTATCTCCAGAGGAAAGGGGAATATGGTCACCATTATGAATAACCATCTGCTCCTGCAGGTGGATCTCCAAACTGGAGAAGGTAAGTACATTTAAAGAATCTGTAGTTAGAGATAAGTTCCTGACATGACAACTCGTTTTCTCGCTCAGGAACGTAACCACATCCTGTAAAATTGTGTCTTCCGCTTCAATCATCAGAATCTTCATTTGACTATCATCTCCTTACAAGGGGTACTTCTCCTTAAGTTGTTTACTTCAGGGTATACTTTCTTTTTTTACTAATACATAAATCTGATATGCTTCCAATTCCATGATTTCTGTAATGGACATATCCAGACAGAATACCGTGGTCTGTATAACCGAACGGGTTTTCTCCCAATAAAGTGAGTCTGTGACAAAAGACTCTTGGTTAAACCAGTAGGACAAGAATTCCTTGTTTCTGCTGGTTTCTCTTATTTTCCGCCAGGAACGCTTACTATTCTACACTGCCGATTTCTGGATGAGTTCTGAACCGTTTCTGGATTTTATCATATTTCAAAAATCGTTCGACAGAATGTGACAAAAACAAACAGAGCCGATAACCTGAGAGTGTAATCCCAATAGGTTATCGGCTCTGCGTCTAAGCGTCTGGCTCTTCGATAACTGACATATTCATTTGTCGTACATTGATTAACGTTTCCTGTTTACACTTGGGGCAGTACAGCGGGAAGTTTTCAAGTACCGTATCCCGCCGTATTTTCAACCTCGTCTTATAGCCGCATGAAGGGCATAAAATCCATTCTTTAAGTTGCATAGCAGATTCCCCATGTCCTTCCTAATTATTTTCCAATGCTATCCTATCCGCTTCCTCCTGAGTGATTATGCGATTCCGCACCATACTACCCAATACATGATTCACACGCTGCAGGGTAGTTAAGAACAGCGTTTTGCTCTGTTATAGGCTATCCATTATCAAATTTGGTCAAAAGTTGCTCTGTTACCCTTCCAGATGGAGCCGTAATATGGAGGATAATCTCAATTTAATCCATTGTACAACACTCCCTATGCCAGCATAGACTGTTTCAAAATATTTTTCCCTGATATTATCATTGCAACAATACAAATAACTAAATTTAATACCACCATGCAGACCAGATATCCTACTGGTATCATCATCTGTGGATGAAGATACAAATATACTTTCGTCATAAAATAATAAAGGACTTTTTGTACAATAAAATACATGACAAGCATTACGATACTAGAATATAATCCATATCTCATTCCTTCTTTGGTAAGCATCCGAAGAAATCCGGTGTCCGTAATCCCCATTGCCCGAAGTATTGCAAATTCATGCTTTCTCTCAGCAACTAAATACTGCATACTATTCATGATATGAAGAAGACTGATTCCTAGAAGCACTACCGCTATTCCATAAAAGAACATCATCTGCTGATTCAGATACATATTCTGAGCCTCAATCTGCGGAGTATAATCTTTAACTACACATTTTTTTACTCCAGATGTTGCAGTACGAATCTCATCAGCACATTTGGAAGCATCTGCATCCGCATTTAAGGAAATACTAATGGTCCGATATCCTGTAATGCCGAAATACTTTTCCATCTGCTCATTCGTCATAATAATATCTACATTACAATCTACTGTATCTCCAATAAAAGTCTCAACCTTGCCAAGCGGTCGGCTGACCACGCCATCTATTTTCAATTTCAAAGTGCTGTAGTTTTGTTCATCGCTTAAAAATTTTAATATATCTGGATCTGCCTCTGCATCTTTTGGCACACGAACCTGTACTTCATCTCCCGTTTTTATGTCAATTCCGTTATAATTTCCCTGACCATCCATTAGCGTCTTTAAAATTACCGTATTTTCACTGCGCATCTGATCCGGATCTATGTTTCCTTCCAGAAGATAATCATTAAGTTTTTCAAGCATTTCATCATCATATCCATAGATATTGACTTTCAATTTATAATCATCATCTCCTGTTTGAACAATCTGTCCATTATACTTCTCCATGATCTCAGGATCCGGATCAAATCCTTCTATCTCCGCTGTCTCAGGGAAATAGGATGTCCATTTTAAAGTTCCGTCATCCAGCGGAATTTCTCCCAGCATATATCGTACCGGAAGGACCGATCCAAGACCTTCTATAGATTTTATCTGTTCCGCTATCTGCTTCGGAATAATATCCGACAGACGATCTGATTCCTCATATACCTGAATATCAGATTCCAGCCCATCGTCGGCAGCAAAAGTTAGACTATTATTAATCCGAGTATTTTCAGCCACATAAGCAGCCCCAAGAAAAATGACGCTTCCTATGGATAGAGAGAGCAGGATACCTATAAATGTACCTTTTCTGGAAAACATAAACCGTTTTGTCAAGATTCCTGTTAAGTTATCATGTTTCAGGCTGTAAATTTTCCGACTTCTCCTTGCCCTCGATGTGTCCTTAATAATCATCTGGCGAAGCGTTAGAGTACTCATTTTGTGTACAAGAATGACACTAATCACTGCGAGGAATAGCAACAAGAATACAGCACTATACACAATAATCTGCCAATCAACATGAAAAACTCCTGCATTTGACAGATCAGATACAGATAATTCTGAAGCAGTCTCCCCGATACTGACACCACTATGGATACTGATATTTCTGGTAATAAAAATTCTCCCTGTTTTACTATAAATAAGTGCGGCTGCACCGTTTCCCAATACACACCCACTCGCATACGCACCTATAAAAATCAATAGAAGTTCAAACATCAAAACACGAAATGTTCCTGTACCAGTCATTCCCAATGTCTGCATTACGCTGTACTGAGAAAGCCGTTTCAGAACAGATACCTGAAAGATACTATAAATGATAAAGGCACAAAAGAATGTTAACGCAATCAGCACAGCTGTCTCTGTCAAAACATCATTCTCATTCAGAACAGCCCAAGCATAGGGCAGCCCCATAGTAGGATCACGAAGCGCTTGGCATATCTCCGAAAAAGGTATGGTCTCATCATATCCCCCTACATATCCGGCTAATCCTTTATTTACTTCAAAAATATCATTATCTATACTATACTGTTTTATAAACGCCTGCATCTGCTGATACGCAGGTTTGTTTTCTTCAAACTTTACATACAAAAAACTTCCATTTGTTCCATAATCCAGATTTGGAGCTACAAAAACCTGCATATAATCCCCCAGTAGTTCACTGATCTTTTCTGGCATTTCAGTCAAAATTCCGCACAGTATAAAAGTCTCTCCATCCAGTTCAAATTCTGATCCGATAGTCTCTGAAATCTCCAAATTACGAAGAGTCTGGACATCCATAGCCATCTCATTATTTTCTTCAGGCATCTTTCCTTTGAGTAATTCTCTGCCCATTATTTCCAGATACCCTTTATCCGCCGATACATACTGGATATCAAAAGGGTCTGTAATCGCTTTCTTTACCGTTTCCACCCCATATTTTTCTACATCAAAGCCTGTGCCTTCCTGATTACTTTTAAAATCTGTAAACCATGAATAATCACTCCGTATATTATAATGCCAGTCCCCATATTCCACCCGGGCGTTCTCTTTCGCAGCCTCTTGTCCACTGACAAAAAGGGAACCTACACCCGTGAGAAGTGCTGACGAAAGCAGAATACCGATAAATAGTGCTACTGTTTGTCTTTTATAATACCGCATATATTTATACGCCAGTTTTAACATACGCCATCACCACCTTTTTGGGGAAACAGGTGTGTTCCTGACGTTACCATTCCATCTTCAATATGGATGATCCTGTCACAAATCTGTGCAATAGCCTCATTATGCGTTACCATCAGGATTGTCTGATTGTACTTTCTGCAGCTCGTTTTCAGCAATCCGATGACTTCTATGGTTGTAGCTGAATCCAGGTTTCCTGTGGGTTCATCCGCCAGAAGGATTGCAGGTTTATTGACTAAGGCCCTTGCAATTGCAACCCTCTGCTGCTGTCCTCCTGACAACTCATTTGGATACTTTTTCCGTTTATCCCAAATCCCCAGCTCCTTCAGCAATTCTTCGATGTACTTACGATTGATATGTTTCCCTTTATCAAAAGTTACCGGAAGGGCAACATTGTCATACACATTCAAGACGGGCATCAGACTGTAATTTTGGAATACAAACCCGATGTTTCTCCGCCGGAAAATAGTCAGTTCCTTTCTGGTAAGTGAACCGATCTCTTTTCCTTTTACAAGAATTTCTCCCTTTGTAGGAGTATCCAGCCCTCCGACAAGATTTAAAAGTGTTGATTTTCCGCTGCCAGATGTTCCTACAATAGCAATAAATTCTCCTTCTCCTACTTGTATATTGATATCCTTTAGCGCTTTTACCTGATTCTCTTTTTCACCATATATTTTTTCTACATGGCTTAATTCCAGTATTTTACTCATGGCTTACCGCTCCTTTCCTGTTGATACCAACAGTATATCTGTGGAATCTTGCATTTTCTTTACAGGGCGGTAATCAATTCTTACAGTTTTGTAAGAACACAGAAAAGCAGCTTCCTTCTCCATAGACGGACTTTACTACCATATAGCCTTTTTCCTTTTCAAGAATCAGATTCGACAGATACAGTCCAATACCGGAGCCTTCTATGTGCTCAATTTCCCGGCTTCTGTAAAAGCGTTTGAATATTTCCGTTATCTCCTCCTCATGGATACCGCATCCGTTATCTATAATCTGAATCTCCGTATAGATTTCATAGGGACAAACCTTGATCTGTATTGTGCCTCCCTGCTGTGTGTACTTGATCGCATTCTCCAGAAGATTTACAAAAACTTCAACCGTCCACTTCCGGTTATGAAACAGCAGGATATCCTCATATGGTTCCGAAACAAGCATGATCCCTTTCTTCTCCACCTTTTCATATACGGTATCTATTGCGTCCAGAAGCGTTTTTCTGATTGAGATTCCTTCTGCATCAAATACAATCACATCCTGCTCCAGTTTTACCATCTTAGCCAATGAGCCTGTAATCCAGTCCAGCTTATCAATCTGCTTTTTGATTTTTTCAGCCACTTCAGCTTTCTTCTTTTCCTCCAATTCCTGAGCGTTTAATATTTCTGTATAGATAGAGAGATTTGCTAACGGTGTTTTAAGCTGATGCGACATATTGGAAACAAGGCTTTTTACCTGCTCTTTTTCTGCCTCTGCCACTTCCACCTGTTTTCCCAAAACTTCCTGAATCCGGTTGATCTTATTTACCAAGGCAGACAGTTCTCCCTCCTGGACATCGGATAGTTCTATCTTTTCCTGATTTAGCACACAATCTAATAACCTGTCTATCGATCGATAGGTTTTTCTATTTTTATAAATGCTGTACCCTGCAGTGAAACATAACAGCACCACAAGTATGATATTGAGTATCATGTTCCTATTCCTTCCAAATATATCCGACTCCATGAACGGTTTTTATGAACTTTGGATTGGATGCATTCTCTTCTATCTTCATTCTCAATCTGCTGATATTCACAGAAACTGTATTGTTATCTACATACTTTCCGTCGCTATCCCATATCTGGCTTAAAATCTGTTCCTTTGACAGCACATGATTTTTATTTTCAATCAAGTACATCAGCAGCCTGTATTCTAATTTGCTTAATGTAATTTCTTCCTCATCCTTATAGACTTTACAGGTGCTTTTATCAATGACAATATTTCCGGAGCATAAATTTGCCGTTTCTGCTTTTTCATTCAGAATCCGTTTCATTCTCGCTTTCAGCACACCCAGGGAAAACGGTTTTGACAGATAATCATTCACCCCCAGTTCCAATGCCTTGATCTCATCCATTTCCGTATCACGGGCAGTCAGCATGATAATGGGAATCATGCTGAACCGGCGCACTTCCCTGCACAGGTCAAATCCGGTTCCATCCGGGAGGTTGCAATCCAAAAGCACAAGATCATAACTACCTTTTTTAATTTCCTGCTGTCCCTCTCTTCTGGTACCCACATCGAGAACCTCATAGCCATCTCCTTTAAAAGAAAAGTGTAGTCCTTCTCTTAAATCTATATCATCTTCAATAATTAACAGTTTTTTACCAACCATTATTTTCTCCTTCCCAGGCAATCATCACTCTAGTTATTTCACAGTGCCTCACTGGCTTTACTCGTATCTGTAATAAAGAAACTGTTTATAGAATAGCATATCTGCGAAAAAAAAGCATCTGCCAGCTTTCATCCACTGACAGATGCCATTACCCATTTTACATACTTCCCATACAAACCGATATCCGCTATTTACCACCGTTTCTATATACTCCTATCCAACTTTTCTCACGTCACTTCTACACCCCTTTATTTTATCTACCATAATACAAAAAGAAGAACAAATCTTTTGAACGAACTACATTTTAGTATTCAAACAAGCTCAACCCCTTTCTCGTTGCTATCTTTTCCCTGCTGTTTTGCAATGATCTCCTTATTGATTTTCAATCGCTCATGAATAGACTTCCTCTCCGTTTGCGCAGTTTTCGACTTTTCATTCCCAACAGATGCTATTGTCTTCCCTGTTTCCATTTCTGATTTTGATACCGTGGTCGGTTCTACTGATCTCTCTGGTGCTCTTTCTTCCAAACTGCAGAAACTCTGCAAATATGGCAGCACATGCTCCTGCATATCTGTAAGCTCTGCCATATATGCCTGAAAGGATTCTTCTCCCTTTGCCTTCTGGTAATTCATCCAGCTTTCATCATGCAGCTTCATCTCATTCTGGCTCTTCAACTGACTAACAATGCCACCGTTTCCATCTCCGATATTAATTTTCTCTTTTAATTCCTGCATCTGATCACGATCCGGATAATAAATTGTAAAATACATCTGAACTGTTTTCTCCGGCATTCCTGTACTTGGATCTACTTTTGAAGCCAGATCCGCATCCATTTTGGCTGTTATTTCATCCAGGCTTCCCAGCTTCTGATACCCGGAAATGTCCATTTCCTTATCCTCACAGAAATTGATACGAACAACCGGCACTGCTGTCTCCGGTATCTCAGGCTGATAGGCTTTCAGTTTCTCCAGAAGTTCTTCTGCCCGTGGAGACTCTTCGCATTCCTCATCTATGATATCTTTCAAAAACGGAATGTACTTATGGGCATGTCCACATCTTAATTCCAATGCGACAGTTTCCACCATATCTTCCTCCGGGCTAAAGTTGTCATGATAATCATAAGAGTCAAAGTCTTCCGCTAATTGATCCATTGCTGCAGCCAGTTCATCCGCAGTCATTTTCTCCGGATAATAATGGACATTCAATTCCTTCGGGGGATAATATCGAAAATCCGGAAACGCCTCTACAATCTTTTCCAGTGCCTCATGTACCATTGGAAGTGCTGCCAGAAATGCCACATCATCCAGGTTGTCTCCCCGGATCGTTTTCCGGCTGACCAGAGATACCTCCGCCTCATCATAAAAAGTATCATTAGGGTCACGGTAAATAATGCCCATGCCGTTTCCATAGTAGCTTAACGTAGGGTCATCAATGATATCCCGGTATTTTGCAAGTATCTCATCCAGATTGGTACTCTTATATATTTTGCCAAGACTATGGTATTCATCACATTCTGCAGCATAGTATTCCAGATACGGCTCTTTCTTCGGAGGCATATTGTTCAGGATGTTATCGATCATATTGTAGTTTGCCTCCTCCAACTCTTCTACTTTTGCCAATGGCTTGTACTCCCCTAGGGCTTTCATCTGCTCCGTTTTTTCATCCAGATACCATTCGGATTTTTCAAGAAAATCTTCTAACGTTCCAGTCTTATCCGGTCTGATTGGGTTCATATCTACTCTCATATTTCCGACCTTATACCCTGCTTCATTCAATACGGAAAACAAATCGTCCTCACGGGCAGTCCCCTCATAAGCAATTACCACATCCACATCGGATTCCTCATTATATAACCCATCCCTTGTACGGCTTCCGTACACACGCACAGCCTGTATCCTGGCATCCAGATCATTTTCCATAATCTCTGCCTGTGCAATCGCCCATACAGTTTCTTCGATTTCTGATCGGCTCATTCCATTTAATCCAGCTTCCGAATCCCTATGATCCGAAATAACCGGAACCCGCTTTCTCTGGCTTCTTGCTTCCTGAAGGATCTCTGCCTCTACTTCTTTCGCTTTTTCATGCAGTTCATCATAATCTACCGGTATCCGTTCTAACTGATCCAGTCCTTCATCCTCTAAAATATCCTGGACAGCCTCTCTCATAGAAATATCCGGATTATCCAAAATGCCTCCGTCCACGAGTTTATATTCCTTATCATAAAAAGAATAATCATACCCTTCCGTTGCTACCTGAATAGCAAAGAATTGATCCCCGATTCGGTAAGCCAATTCTTCCTGGTTCAGTTCCGGCTCTAATTGCAGGAAATCCGGCAATTCACGGAAACTGATACTGTCTACAAAATAGGATTTTACATTCCCATTTTCATTGATGACTACAATATCACTGACCGATAAAGAATGCCCGGTATAATCTTCCGGATGAGCAATATTGAACTTCTCATACAGGGAATCCAATGTATCGCCATAAAGCATTTTATCTGAATAGATTAACTCATAATCCTCTTTTTTCACCTGATATCCATGTCTTTCAATGAAATTCAGATCCATGAATTCATATTCTCTGCCGGGACTGCCGTCTATGATCTGGTATATTCCATATCTGTTTTCTGTCCCCAGAAGAAGGTTTGCCTCTTTCAGTGACGTTATCTGTGGATACTCCTGCATCCGTTTCTCCAATGATCTGATCCGTTCCACATCCTCTATCTCCATCTGGTAATACTCCGGTCCTCTCTCAATCTCCATCCGTTCCCGCACCGCAATCGGTCTTGGGTAAGTGGTAACCAGAAATACTGCCTCCCCCGCATCGAACATCCTTAATGCTTCATCTCTTTCAATATCTGTCATTGGGGGCTGATACAATCCAGCTTCCTCAAAATCTATTTCGTCCTCCTGCTCCTGCATACGCTGCCACGCATCTTTTTCAATTCCATAGAGACCTTCATGTTCCAATATCATCTCCCTGCTGGCATAGTCCCCATGAGTGCCATCGGACTGCAGGCAGTACACCTTTTCCCCGATACGATGCAGTTCCAGTGCCATCTCCTGACGAATCGGAAACATATCATTTGCGGTATAGCCATATCCTTTTAGCTCTGCCATACCCACGGAACGGTCTGGGAATCCGTCAATTTCCTCTCTGGCATTCCACAAGATTTCATCCACCTTCTTTTCATTCGAGGAACGTAAAGCGGTTGCAAGATCTCTGACCATTTTTCTGATATCATAATCATCTCCAGTCATAGCCGCATATTCCAGGACCTGTTCTTTCTGTTCCTCTGTAAATAAAATGTTTTCCCGCTGTTCTGCCCGTTCCATCTGTCTCTGGGCATAATCCCGGACTTCTTTTTCTGCCATTGTCATATTCCTGTTCATTGCCATATTCATTCTCCTCCTACTGTCCAATTCTTCTTGCAAGGACAATCAGCCTGCCGTTGGTGCTGGAATATTCACAGGTAGATAAAGAAAGCAGCTCATCTTCTTCCCTGACGGTAACTCCCGTCGGATAAAGTTGATAAGCTGCCATTTTCTGTAAATAATCCATCTGCTGTTTTCGTGTTTCTTTGTGTAAATAATCATAATAACCGCCGCTTTGTGCCACATTCGTCACATACACAGCAGCCACTTCATACTGGTATTTCTGGTTTTCCAGATATAGCGTGATTTCCTTATACTCACGGTAAAACTCTTCTTTTTTATACCCATTTAATTGCTTGAACATACTGCCATCTTTCATTTGATGACCATAAATAATCAAATGCTCCTGCCTGGCATCAACATCATTCCGGCAATCCAACATCAGTGTTCC
Organism: Oscillospiraceae bacterium; assembly: GCA_021769725.1. Classification (GTDB taxonomy): domain Bacteria; phylum Bacillota; class Clostridia; order Oscillospirales; family Ruminococcaceae; genus Ruminococcus. The sequence continues at coordinate 11,435 of JAETSI010000067.1, forward strand.
ACAGATAGCATAGTTCTTTTGAAAATCGTGGTGGAGATAAAACTCATTATCTTTTCCCTGCACGACCGGATAACTGATATCGGTAGCATCAATCTTCAGCCACCCGATACAGTCTGCATTTTCATCCAGCAAAGCCTGATAATCAAAGTCATCTATCTCTGTCAACGGATTATCTGCATTTGCTTCTGTCCCATCATCCTCTGTATCCTTTTCCGGAAACGCTATCTCCTCCACCTGCCGGTAATTCTGTCTGTTGTCATAAGAATCCTGCCAGTAATCCAAGAGGAATTTCCCGCATATCACCGAAACAACCAGAAACACAATCAACATTACTTTCTCTTTTCTCTTCACATAGCACATCCTTCCGGGCATAAAAAAACCGGCAGGTATTTCACTGCCGGCGAATATCGGTTATAAAACATAATTGAATTTATTTACTTTTAGTTCCATCGTCATTAAATGTTGATTCAGCTCTAAAAACTGGAATTTTCTGTTGAGCTACTTAACAAAGAATGTAACTGCTCCAGCAATTAAAGCTTTTAAACCTCTCATCCCTGCTCTCTGTCTATTCCTTCGGCATTTATATTATTGCCAGAAACTACTATAACTTCACCTTCTTCAGCAGTTGGGGGTTGAAAATGATCATAATAAGTGGAAGCTGTTTGCTCCGTCAATATGATATCATTTTGATGATTTCCGTTTCTTTTTCGAATTTAATAATGAAATATATTCACTTCTCATTTCTCTAGACCAAAATGAATAATCAAGAACAATATCAATGTTTTGCATGATAAGTGAAATTAGTTTTTCATCAAGATAAGTTTTAATATCTTCTAAAACCTCCTGAGGTAAAGGATGTTCTTTCAAACCTCGTTTGAATGATTCTTCATCATAAGATAGTATTGTCATCCCGGTACTTTCAAATTTTTTTGCTAGTGTTGATTTACCTGATCCCGCAGGGCCGCACATTAAAATAACTTTACTTTTTGACAAATTATCTACTGTATTTTTCATTAATATAACCTCCGTTATGAAGTGACTTTTGTCAAGAGGTAAAATTAAAAAATAACAAACTTTTTTCCCTGACAAAACCCACATTTGTTTTCTGAAGATATCTTGGAGAAGCCTTTTGAGTAA
>JAETSI010000068.1 GCA_021769725.1 Oscillospiraceae bacterium
TGATTTTGTCAAGATTAGTTGACACATTTTCCTCAAGGATTTTGTACCCTATGCTGCTTCTTTCAGGGAATCATAGTATTGCTGTCGTTTGACCATAGGGGGAAGCCCTCCATTGGCGGAGCAGATCCTTCGGTTATTCCAGTAGCTGATGAAATATCTCCAGATGATCGTCCTGAGTTCATCCGTGGTCATTTTTTCCGTATCATAACGGTCATACAGCAGTTCGGATTTCATCCTTGCCCACATACTTTCGCAGCGGGCATTATCGTGGCATCTGCCGCCTGCGCTGTTCATACTTTGCTGTATGCCGTACTTCTGGACAGCATCCCGGTAAAGCTGGCTGGTGTACTGGCTCCCCCTGTCGCTGTGGATAATGGCTCCACGGATACCGGGGTACGCATTAGCAGTATTTTCCAGTGTCTGCACACATAGCGGTGCCTTCATGTTGGTATCCATCGCCAGGCCGATCACGCTGGAATCAAAACAGTCAAAAACAGCAGAAACATACAGTTTTCCATCACTGGCTTTAATCTCTGTGATATCTGTGACACATTTGCTTAGCGGCTCCTCCGCATGGAAATCACGCTTTAAGAGATCGTCTGATTTTCTGGCTTCCCTGTCCGCCTTTGTGATTCCGTTTGGCTTGCGTCTGGGATGATGGCTGATTCCGATCTCTTCCATGATGCGGTAAACGGTGCGTTCGCTGGGAATATCCACATTTTCCGGCTGCTTCAATGTCAATGCCTGATACATGCGGATACGGCCATAAGTATCATTGCATTCATCTTCCGTGAGAATCTCCTTCATGGCATCCGCCAGTGGCTGATATTTCCACGGGCGGTCTTTGTTTGCAAGATACTGGTAAAATCCCTGTCTGCTGACATGAAGGATCCTGCAGAAAAAAGCGATATCCCCTTTTAATTCGCCGCCTTTCGTTTGTAATGCAATAAACTTCATTCTTTCGTTTTTGCTGACTTCAGACGGCTCGCGGCGAAAAAAGCACTGGCTTCCTCCAGAAAGTCGTTTTCTTTCTTCAAACGGCGGTTTTCTTTCTCCAGTTCCTTTACCTGCTGGCGGAGCTTTAGGAGTTCCCCGTTAAGCGTCATAGCGCTTTGTGGGGTCTGTGAGCCAGCTCCAAGGTCAAGATTGCCAAGACGGTTAGCCCGTACCCAGCCATACATGGTGTTCTTTGGGATTCCCAGTTCTTTAGCGGCCTTAGCTTGTCCGATTTCTTTGGCGAGCTTCACTGCTTGTACTTTGTATTCGTGGTCATATTGTCTGTTTTCTGCCATTTTGTTCACTCCTTATTCTCTAGATTATATCTCAAATCCTTGAGAATGGGTAATAGCATTTTCCATGATGGCTTTATCTCCGATGATAATACAATTCGCCGCATCGAATACTTCCTTTGATGCAACTGATTTTGCCACAATCTCCGGTCCCACTCCTGCCGGATCACCGATCGGTACTGCGATTAATGCCTTTTTCATGATCTTGTCTCCTGTTTCTTCAAACCTTTATAATAAGAATTGCTTGTATAAAGCGCTGCTACAGGATTATGTCCCATCACCCTGTCTTTGGCAACCAAAGTCGTTACCAGCGCCTCTGAATACTTATAAAATAAGCTGTCATGACCAACACACAGTCCCATAACGATATTCATATCCGTCTTCGCTTCATTAAGTATCTTTGCCTGCAGGATCGGATTGCACATATTTACGCCTACATCACAGCATGCCTCGTCTATCCCCATCTCTACTTTGGGAACAGCGCCTGCCTTACACGCAACCCCAAAGACCTCAAAGCCATGACTTCTCAGAATATCTGTCAGCATCTTCGTCTCCCTGATCAGTCCTACACAGGTCGCAATTCCAAGCTTTGTATATCCCATCCGCTTTGCAAATTCAATAATTTCCCGGACACGGCACCACTGCATATACCCTTCATGTTCTACCTGCGCTGCTGTCTGCATGACTTTGCGGTTATCATCTTCCTCATAAGTCTTCAGCGCCTCTTCTTTTACCTTTGCATCCATATTGGTGGTCAGGCAAAACGCCGGATATGTCTTATCCATCGAACTACAGTTGGTGACTGCACAGTCTGCACATGATAATTTTTTATTTCCCATGTTCTTCCTCCTTATATTTTAAATAAAATTCTATCTTATTCTTTCCGCTTTCCCACATAACGCATTGCCACTTCCACTACAAGAAATCCAAAGCAGATCGCAAGACAAGTCTGAGCAAGACTAATTGTCTGCTGGCGTGCGAGCGCATAATCTGCCTGTACAAATCCATGCATCATATAGAACAGTGTCGCGCCCGGAATTACCGGCATGATCGCTGTTGTCAAAAATATTGTTGAAGGAGCTCTGTGAACACGGGACATCACATAGGAATACGCTGCAACAAATGCCGCTCCCGCCATTACTGCCATAAAATTATTCCCGTCAAAATGCTGCACCAGCAGATAGACACCACAGTTAATTAATCCACCAATTCCTGCACTGACCGACTGTCTGATCGCAGCCTTAAAAAGCAGCGCAAATCCCATACTGGCAATTCCGCAGGAGATTAACTGCACCGCAATTCCCGGCGCAATATACATCTCATACATGATTCCTTCGAAAAACACCATAGCAAGTCCGGTCCCGCAGGCAATCGCAACTGCACCGAGAAATGCATTTGCCACATTCAGAATTCCCGACAGATATGCCCGGTTCAGAATATCTCTGATTCCATTCGTAACACCCAGACCGCTGATCAACACCATATTCAGTCCAAGCACGATCCGGTCAGGGTGATGACCGATTCCCCATCCTGCCACTATAAATACTGCCGCTGATGACAAAAACGCAACCACCAGATTATACACAACAAGGTTGCTTTCCTTTCTGCTGATGATATTTCCTAAAAAAACTACAACTAAAGCGCAGATCGCCGTTCCCACGATCACATCTGTCAGATCGCACCCAAAATATACCCCAAAGCCCACGCCGCCAAGAATCGCTGAAAGGTAATTAAGGTACTCCGGCTGCTGTTTGCGATTCATAACTTCCTCATATTTTTCCCGTATTTCCTCCACTGAAGGCTTATGACTGCATATATATCTGGACAGGTTGTTCAGATAGTCCAACCTGTCATAATTAAATCCTACTTTGTGAATTCTTCGGATCTGGGTAATAAAATGACCGCCCACCGGTTTGATCGTCGCCTGAATATCACTCTGAATGACAAATACATTACACTGCTCCACATCGTAGCTCTGAATCATCCGATAGATACTGTCTTCAGCTCGGTCAGTCTCTGCGCCGCTCTTAATCATCTCTTTTCCAATATTCAATATCTCGTTCAACAGCATTTCGTAATCCATGATTTATCCTCTGTCTCCTTATACAATCCATTTTAATATTAATCGTTTTCCCTAATAAAATCAAGGATTCATATACTGTCTCTTAAGCAAATGTGATTACTGTGCCTGTCTTTCCTTCCAATGCATCAATCGCTTTATCGAGACTTGTTATAATTGCCTTTTTGTTTGGATACGTTCTGGCAAACTTCATAGCCGCCTCCACCTTAGGAAGCATACTTCCCGGTGCAAACTGCCCTTCTTCTACATATCCTGCTGCCTCCTTAAGACTCATATGGTCTAAATCCTTCTGATCTTCTTTCCCCCAGTTGATAGCTACCTTCTCCACTTCGGTCAAGATCATAAGAACATCTGCATCCACCTGCTCTGCTAACAGCTCTGCCGCAAAGTCTTTATCAATAACCGCCGCAACACCTTCCAGCGTTCCGTCCATCTTCTCAACAACCGGAATTCCGCCGCCACCGCAGCAGATTACAATGGAAGAATCCCACAAGCTTTTAATTGCTTCTATTTCAACGATCTTTTTCGGAAGCGGAGATGCTACAACTCTTCTCCATCCTCTTCCGGCATCCTCTTTCATTGCGTATCCCTGTTTCTCCATCAGTACTTTTGCCTCGTCTTCGCTGTAGAAAGGACCGATCGGTTTCGATGGATTTGCAAATCCCGGATCTTTTTCATCAACCACCATCTGCGTTGCCACCGTAAGTACCGGACAATTTCTGTTGCGAATACTCAGTGCGTACTTTAATGCCTGCTGAATATGATAGCCAATATATCCCTGACTCATAGCTCCGCACACATCGAAAGGCATCGCCGGTGTTACGTCCTTTGCTGTCTCTGACGCAAGCATAATCCGTCCTACCTGCGGTCCGTTTCCATGTACGATCGCAACCTCATAGCCCTGACTGCTGATATCAGCGATCTTTTCACATGTTTTTCTCACTACTTCCAGTTGTCCCTCCGCTGTCGGAGCACTTTTTTTAGACTGAAGTGCATTGCCGCCCAATGCGATTACAATTTTTTCCATAACCTTACATCTCCTTTTAATTTATATTCACATACTTATAACAGGCAATTATTTTTGTACTGCAAGACGGTTAATCTGGGTTGCCATATACCCTGCTCCGTATCCGTTATCAATATTGACAACGGCAATTCCGTTCGCACAGGAATTGATCATTGTAAGTAGCGCAGATAAACCATTCATACTCGCTCCATATCCCACCGATGTAGGCACTGCGATCACCGGATTACTCACCAGACCTCCAAGGACGCTTGCCAATGCTCCCTCCATTCCGGCAACTGCGACGACACAATTCGCACTTTGGATCTGTTCCATCTTGGAAAACAGTCTGTGGATTCCACTGACTCCCACATCATAGATCCTCTCTACCTGCGTCCCGAAAAATTCTGCCGTCTGCGCCGCTTCCTCTGCCACCGGAATATCTGCTGTTCCTGCACAGCAGACTGCCACTTTTCCAATTCTTTTCTTATTCCTGTTTTCTATCTTCAGAAGTCTTGAGACCGGATCGTATTCCACATTCGCAAGCGACGCTTTTAACATCTCATATTGCGCCTTCGTGGCCCTCGTCCCAAGCACTTCTCCCTCTTCTATATATAATCTTTGAAAAATATTCAAAAGATATTTGTCCTCTTTATTACTGCAATATACAACCTCCGGAAAACCTGTTCTTTCTTTCCGGTTTGTATCCAGTTTTGCATACTCCATTTCCACATACTTCTGGTGTTCTATCATCTGTTTTGCATCCTGTATGGATATGGCTCCCTTTTCCACATCTTCTAAAATCTGCTGTAACTCCATAATTCTCCTCCATATCAGTTAAGTTCGTAAAAAAATATTGTATCTATCAGGCAAACATTTTATAATTTAAATTAAGAATCAGCCGGAGGTCAGACCAATGTCAAAACTTGTACCAATTCAAAGTATTTACTGTTCAAAAGAGGATGAATCAAGATTATGCAGTTTCGATACGGAGGTAATCTCTTCTCCTACTACTCCTTTGATACATCCTATGTCCAGATTATGGTTAATCAATGAAGGAGAGGGAACCCTTTTATTAAATGATAAAAAATACCATCTCACAAAAGGTACCCTAGTCTCCGTGCTTCCCTGGCAGATTACGGATATCATCGAGGTAACATCCCCGCTTCAGTTTTTTGTTATGGTTTATTACTTTGATAATATTAATGAGATCATCAAGACATTTTATAATCCGGACAGTGTACATCTGTCTGTTGCACAGTCCATCTCTAAGACACCTGTCATTTATTTTGATGCACAAAATCACGAGCAGATGAAACGCTTATTTTTCCAGATCAAAGAAGAGATAAATACTCAGTCGCAGTTTAGCATCTCTGATCCGGAATCTGTCTTAGAGTCGCGTGGTTTGAGCAATCTTTACATAACAAACAAATTAATCGAGATCCTTCTTTCATTTATCCGCGCCGGTCGTACCCTGCCAACACCGGAAAGCTCAATTGAAGCCAGTGAGATCTTTCAATTTTTATATACTCATTTAAACGAAAAGATCACGCTCTCGATGTTGTCACAAAAATTTTATATGAGTGAATCTGCGATCAGCTCATATATTAAAAAGACAACCGGACTGTCCTTTTTCGATTTGTTAAATGAGATGAGGGTTGGCAAAACAATCAACTACCTGTTATATACAGATTTTACTTTAGAGGAACTGGCTGAGATTCTTGGCTTCGTTGACAGCGCCCATATCAGCAAGGTCTTTTTGGCGCGAATCGGAATGAAAGCAAATGATTTTCGGAAAACCTATCAGTCTATCGGAGATAAATGCCGTATTAAAGACCGACAGGTTTTCTACGCTATTGTCTCTTACATATACCGGAACTACGCAGAAGATCTTCACCCCAAGACCGTAAGTGAACAATTCGGCATATCTCCAAAGGAGCTGAACCGCATCTTACTTTTCCAAGTAGAGATGAATTTTAACGACTACCTGAATTACATCAGAGTAAACCGCGCCTGCGAACTCCTTTTGGAAACTGATAAAAGCATCCTTACGATTGCCCTTGAGGTCGGCTACAACACAGAGAAAACTCTGTCTCGCATCTTCCTCCGCTTCCGTTCCATGACACCGGGGAATTTCCGCCGTTCTATCGAACTACAGAAAAACGGCATCTAAACTATTTCATAACTCCAAGGCCTTTGGCAACAAGTGTGATAAAGTCCTGTACATTTGTTACCATTGTTGTTGCACTTAAGCTGCCTCTGTCTAACAGCTTATTTACTACAAATTCATCTGCGTCTACTGTATACAGATATACCGGGCGGATGGTGCCGTCCTCTAATACACGGAACGATGGCGTCATATTACCGGTTGCAATTGTATGGAGCATCGTTGCAAGGCAGATGACCGTTGTAGACTTGCGCACCAGACTTCTCATCGTATTCGCAGCTTCATACACATCTCCGATTACTTCCGGAAGCGGTCCGTCATCACGGATGGAACCCGCAAGAACGATCGGAACATTATTTCTCACACAACTGCAGATAATACCGTCATCCAGATCATAATCTTTGATAAACTGCGGAATAGAACCGCTTCTTCTTACCTTGTTGCACACATCTAAGTGATTATAGTGTCCGTTAGGCTGGGATTTCTGTGTATAGATATCCTGACCGAGAGCTGTGTGAAGGAGCGCTCCTTCCAGATCATGTGTTGCAAGAGCATTTCCTGCCATAAGCCCATCTGCGTATCCGGCATCGATCAAAGCGCTCATAGCTGCTCTTGCATCTGCATCAAAGGCAAATGCAGGTCCCATTACCCAGATGATATTTCCATGCTCTCTTTCATGCTTTAACAGTTCAAACAATCTGTCATAGTCACGGGCATAGGATGTCTCACGGCTTCTTCCCTGACGGAATACGAACTGGTCTTCTAACACAGATTCTTCATCCTCGAAACCATGGCAATGCATATAGATTCCATCTTCACATTTTTCAGTTCTGCCTAATAAAACTTTGTCACCCTTCTTAATATTTCTCGCCTCAACAACTGCAAGATGTCCGTCATCGCAGAGGATAACACAGGAATCCATACGGCTTTCTTCCGCTAATTTCCACTCTCCGTTGATTTTAAAATATTCCGGATACATAGAGGTACTGTGATAATTATCCGGCGCTACACCGTCCTTTTCGGCTGCTTCGTACTTTGCATCCGGTGCATTCATAAACTGTTCTTTTGTAAAATCCGGATGATGATATTTTGGCATTTCAAATGACATAATTTTTCTCCTTTTCTACTATCAACTAATTATTTCATAAGTTTCTAACAAAGTGTTGCATAGACAACTGCTTTGATCGTATGCATACGGTTTTCTGCCTCATCAAATACTACAGACTGTTTGGATTCGAATACTTCATTGGTAACTTCCATCTCGTTAAGACCGAACTTTTCTGCGATCTGTGCGCCGATCGTTGTGTTAGTATCGTGGAAGGACGGCAGACAGTGCATAAAGATTGCTGTATCTTTGGCAAGCTTCATTACATCAGTATTTACCTGATATTTCTTAAGTAAGTTAATTCTTGTCTCCCACACTTCATCCGGCTCACCCATAGATACCCAGATATCTGTATAGATAACATCAGCATTCTTTGCGCCCTCTTCTACATCTTCTGTCAGGCGCACCGTGCATCCGTTCTCTGCCGCAATTTCCCTGGCAGTCTCAACTAACGAATCTTCCGGGAAAAGTTCCTTCGGTGCGCATGCTGTAAAGTTAAGTCCCATCTTTGCACATGCGATCATAAGAGAGTTACCCATATTGTTTCTTGCATCACCCATGTATGTGAAGTTTAATCCTTTTAATTTTCCGAAGTTCTCTTCAATTGTCAAAAGATCCGCTAACATCTGTGTCGGATGGAACTGATCTGTCAGTCCGTTCCATACCGGAACACCTGCATACTCTGCTAACTCTTCTACTAACTCCTGACTGAAACCTCTGTACTCAATTCCATCGTACATTCTTCCCAACACTCTTGCCGTATCTGCGATACTCTCTTTCTTTCCCATCTGGCTGCTGCCCGGATCAAGATAAGTTACACCCATTCCAAGATCCATTCCTGCAACTTCAAAAGAGCAGCGTGTTCTTGTAGATGTCTTTTCAAACAAGAGTACGATGTTCTTTCCTTCCAGATATTTGTGCGGCACTCCTGCCCTCTTCATATTTTTAAAGTTCTTTGCCAGATCAAGAAGATAACGAATCTCCTTTGATGAATAATCTAACAGTTTCAAATAATTTCTTCCTCTGATATTGGTTGCCATTTTTTATTCTCCTTTTCTTTTCATTCTTTTTAATTTGTTTATAATCACCTTTTCCGGTTATGATCCGGATTAAGGTGTTATAATTGATTCCCTTATAAGCGGCATACTCATACAGCGCGGGCCGCCTCTTCCTCTTGACAGCTCTGAGCTTGCCATCTCAAGTACCTGCACTCCGTTCTCTCTCAATATCTGGTTGGTTACATAATTCCGATCGTAAACAACTACTTTCCCCGGCTGGATACACAAGGTATTCGATCCGTCATTCCACTGCTCACGTTCCGATGCGATCCTGTCTTTACCACCGCATTGGATCAATATAACTTTATCCAGTCCTAATTGAGATGCCAGAACCTCTTCCAGCGCGGAATGTATCTCTGTCACTTTTAATTCTTCTTCCCTGTCACCTTTTTTTATCTCAAAAATCCGAAGCGTTCCTAAAATTCCCGGATGAATGGTGAATTTATCATAATCCACCTGGGTACAAACCGTATCCAGATGCATAAATGCCCGGATAGCAGGAATATCTAATGCCAGAATCGTCTCAATCTCTGAGTTTTCATCCGCAAATATATTTTTTGCAAGCAGCTCTATGGCTTCTGCCGTCGTTCGCTGTGAGATTCCGATCGCCAGCACCTTATTACTCAGATTCAGGATATCTCCGCCTTCAATTGCGTACGGGTATTCTCTCTTGTAATAGAAAGGTGTCTGTCCAGCAAAATTCGGATGATTCTCAAGCACATACTTTCCAAACAGTGTTTCCCTTCTCCTTGTCCTTGAATACATGCAGTTCAGACTGACACCATTTCCGATACATGCAAATGGATCTCTGGTAAAATACAAGTTCGGAATAGGATCCAGTATGAACTGATTGTCTGTCTTTATCAGATCAACAAGAGGACGGTTTGTCCGAACCTTCAGTTCTCCTACTCTTACTCCTGACATCAGCTTGAGCACCAGCTCCTTTGCATCCTGAATCTGCATAAGATAAGAAAATAGATATTCTCTCATCCTTTTGTCTGCCACATGTCCCTCTTCTATAAACTCCTTGATGAACTTCTCCTTAAGCTCCTCATTTTCTTTCAGCACCTCTGCGGTCAGATCTTCCAGATAGACAACCTCTACCCCCTGACCTCTCATGATACCTGCAAAAAGATCGTGTTCATTCTGTGCTGTTTTAAGATACGGAATATCATCAAAAAGCAATCTCTCCAAGTCGCCCGGCACAAGATGCTCCAGCTCTTTATCCGGTCTGTGAAGCATGACTTGTCTTAACTTACCTATTTCACTTTTCACTTGAATCGCCATGTCTTACCTCCTTCGCCTGTTCTGTTATTTTAATTATAGTATTTTCACAAATTTTCTGTCGGACATAAAAAAATAAAAAAGAAGTATTTTAATTGGTACTTTTTTCTGAACAAAAGTCGATAATCTCATATTTTTATCACATTTTTATGCTTACATATTTCTAAAAAACAAGTTAAAATACAAAAAAATTCTTCAAAAAAGTCCTATCTATTTTACCCTTGAGTGAGCCATTTTCCACTTTTAAACCTTATGATGCACAAAATCGTCCTAACCATACAATCAATTCCCATGACAATCCAGACACTGACAATGCCCAGATGCAGAATATGGATGGTCATCCATACCATTCCAATCCTCATTCCCCACATACCGATCAAGCTAACGAGAAATGAAAATTTTACATCACCTGCTCCTCTAAAAATCCCGCTGGAAACTACAAAAAACGAAAAGAACAGCTCTGTCACAGCGGCTATAAACAATGTCTTTGTCCCAAGCGCTATCACATCCGAAGAACTGCTGAACAACTTCATGATCAGATGAGAGCCACATGCCACCGGGATACAAAAAAGCTCTATGAAAATAACACTCCAAAAACAAATATATTTCATATAATTCCTGGCCAGATCTTTTCTTTCTGCTCCTAACGCCTGTCCGATCAATGCCGTTGCTGTATAAGACATACCATATGCGGGCATATACAAAATCCCTTCTATCTGGGTTGTAAGATAATGCGCAGACAATGCAACTGTCCCAAGCGAAGATATCATAGCTGTCAGAAATACCTGTCCAAAATTCAGTGTCCAGCGTTCAAATAATACCGGAATACTGATTCTTCTTAGAGTTAATAGTGTGTTTCTGCCCACGGTATATTCCCTTATCCTTAAGGAAAGTTTAAATGGAGATTTTTCTGTCTGCATAGAGGCAAGCAGCATAAATGCCAACAAAAACTGCGATGTGCATGTGGCTATTGCTGCCCCTTTTGTTCCCATTCCGGCTCCCCAGATATGTACATTCATCTCGCCGATCGAAATATTTCTTTCCGGATAAATCAACAAAAAGTTACCTATGATATTTCCCACATTACTGATAATGCTAAGTATCAACGGCAATCTCGTATTGCCTGTTGATCTGTAATTTGATGACAGCACGACTGCTAAGGTCTGTGCAATCATACCATATCCGATAATCTGAAGATATTTTCTGGCATATGGAACTACGTCATCTGCCGCTCCCATCCACACCGGAAGCTTTTGATGCAAACATAAAATCGCAATAAAAAGGAATGTTCCAATACACACAGAGCATGTAATAGACTGATGCCCAAGGCTCCTCGTCTTTTTAGCATCCTGTTCGCCTACCGAATGCGCGATCATATAAGAAAATCCTATGCTTAATGCCCCCATCAGTCCATTGCTTACCCAAACAAAAGAAATATTTACAGCCACGGCCGCTGTGGCTATTGCTCCCAGTGATCCAACCATAGCGGTATCAACCAGCGATGCCATACAGGCAAGAAGCTGCTCTAACATCGCCGGCCATGCCATCTTAATAATGATTTTCGAAATGTCTGCATCAAAATTATGATTACTTTTTATTCCAAACTTCACTTTCAATACCAATCTCAGATGAAACAAATCTTTCTCCATCTGTCTTTATATAATCTTTTAACGCAGCGTACGCGTACTTTGCTCCAACCAAAATTACCGGGGCATTCACAAAAACAAGAGCAATATTAATGAAATCTGTAACATTCCAAAGATTATCAAGCTCTTGACCGGAAAGTACACACAATACACCAATCGGAACGAAGATCAAAGATCCAAGTGCACGTACAAGATTTGTACACTTCGCAGATTTTGTAATTCTTGTTCCCGCGATAACCGCAAAAGATACAAGTCCAAGCAATGTAGTAAATGCAAACAGCGCATAGCAGACACAGATAATAAATGCCACGATAGAATCACCTGCTGTTCCCGGCACTAAGGCTTGCGCAGACTGTAAGAAAACATCGATAGTAGAAGATTTCAATGTCTCCCAATCATATGCCGCATTATCCCAAAGATGTGCGCCGCACACTACGTAACCCGTCAAAGTACATATCACAATAGTATCTAAGAAAACACCGATTGCCTGTATAAATCCCTGTGCGCAAGGGTGATCCTGTTCTGCAACTGCTGCGGACATAGTAATAGTTCCCTGACCAGCTTCATTAGAAAGCAATCCTCTCTTAATACCCTGTGACAAAACAATTCCAAAGCCTCCGCCAAACACTGCCTGCGGCTTAAATGCTCCAACAACGATCGCCTGTAAAAATGATGGGAAATACTGAATATTAAGTACTACCAGAACAATAATAATTCCTCCATAGATAACTGCCATAACAGGAACCATCTTGTCTGTAAGAGCCGTAACCCTTTTAATACCACCAAAAACAACTGCTGCAACACCTATGATCAGAATAGCCGCAATCGCATAGTAAAGAGGTGAGGTTCTGCTGGTTTCAATTCCAGTGATTGTCTGCACCGCTTTTCCGGTTGCTGTAAACACATGGAAAGTCTGAATCGGAATACTTGACATCGCATAAGCAATAAATGAAACTGCAAGCGCAATTCCGATCCATTTTTTATTACCTAAAAGTTTCTGTCCGTAATACGGAAGTCCTCCTACATACTCATCTCCATCCTTCTCCTTAAAAATCTGTGACAATGTAGACTCGATAAAGGAGCTTGCCATTCCAAAAATTGCAGAAATCCACATCCAGAAAATCGCTCCCGGACCTCCGACTGCTACAGCTCCGGTAACACCGGTAAGGTTACCGGGACCTACACGCATTGCGGTACTTAACAAAAATGATGCCAGAGGGCTTACACCTACATCACCCTTCTTTTTCTGTGTCAGAGTCTTGATTCCCGCCTTAAAAAAACGAAACTGTACTCCCCTTGTTCTTACTGTAAAATAAATTCCCATTCCAACAAGTAATATAATGGCAAATGGGAAATTCCCAATGATCGGAATTGAAGCATACCAATCAAAATTTGTCGGAAAGCTCCACAAAAAATCTGTAACCGGCGCCATTGCTATAAACCAACTATCTACTAAATCAAATAATTTTTGCATATTATTTTTCCTCCCTATTTAGTCAAGTCTTTTTTCCTTGAAAATCAAGGATTTTTTCAATATATCATCAATAAATATCTCAGAAGAAAGAGCCATAGGAATGGACATTTCTCTGTATCTGGTA
>JAETSI010000200.1 GCA_021769725.1 Oscillospiraceae bacterium
ATTTTGTTATGGGTTCTACCAAGAGCCACGTCGGTTTGTTAACCAATGGTACTCTGACTGTCGGAAGAGATTTCTCACAGCTTAATGTCGGTTCGGGTTCTGCAAGCAATTTCAGTGCAAGCGGCAGTCATACTACAATAATTAAAGCTAATGAAAACGGAAATAACATCAGCTTTGAAAAAGCTTCAAGCAGTTACTCGCACTTCAATAATCTTACCTTTGAAAAAGGCAGCAATGTTACAATATCTGACACTGCTGTAGTAGTCGGAATTCTTGACGGAACAGCTTGTACTGTAACCGGTTATGTAAATCTTGCAGGCGGTGCAAGTGTAAACGGTAAATTCAGTGGAGATCTCAGGATAAGCGAAAGTTATACCCTTAACAGTAATATCAGTGCAGCTGGAGATTTGTACACTAATTCAACACTTAAATTGGATGCTTTTGAATTTAATGTGGATGGAAATGTAACTCAGAATAGTGATCTGTATATAAATACCGGAAAATTAAATTGTAAGGGCAATTACAATAACAGTTCCTATTTGAATTTAGGAAGCGGAAAGTTAGATTGTGACGGAGACTTTAATGTTGAATATCGATATGGACGCATATATATGGAGAATGGAAGCAGTGAGATTCATGTCGGAGGCGATTTCAAATTTGAAGGCGGATATTATGATTCGTCGCTTACTGCCGGAAAACTGTTCGTATCAGGTGATTGTAATGTGTACAGAAGTGCTTTTAATACAGGAAAAAATCATGAGATTATTTTTAACGGCAATAAAAAGCAGATCATAAATGTAACAAATGCGGGTGCGAAACTTTCAAATATAATAATTGAAAACGACAGCGAAATTGAAATAACAAAAGTTTTCAATTATGATACGCTCACAAATGAAAGTGGAGCAAAAATCACATTTGCAAACGGCGGTTCGATAGGAACGGTTATTCAGGGAAAATCTGAGATCGATGGCTATTATCATTTGTCTATGGGTGACCTCAATCTTAACGGAAACACCTTAACAATCAACGGAGATTTCATTCAATCGGGAGGAAACGTGATCCTCAACGGAGGACATCTGATCGTAAACGGAGATTATCTCATCCAGACAGAAAATGAGGACGGAACTTTCACATACAGTACCGGAACGCTTAATATGACAAATGAATCCGACCTCGTAGAGGTATCGGGCAACTTTGTTATGGGTTCGACTAAAAAACACAGCGGACTGCTTACTAACGGTAC
>JAETSI010000201.1 GCA_021769725.1 Oscillospiraceae bacterium
TTCCTTACAGCGTTCTGTCTCCATTTTTTTCTTTTCCAGCCTGTCCTGGAGTTTTTTCACATTGATTTCCTGAAATGGTACAGTCCCGATAAACTCCAACACCCTTTTCAAATGCAGGATGTTCTGGATATGCTGTTTCAGCATTACCAAGACCACATTTTCCAGATCTTTTTCCGGGATCCTGTGACTGGAGCAGCGTTTCGTTTCTTTATTTGTGGAACATAAATAATAGGCATATTTCTTTCCACCCACTGTTGAGACCTTTCTCGTCATCGGTGCCCCACAATCCGCACATACAGCAATGCCGGACAGCAGATACACCTGATTCTGGTCAGGAGAAGTACGGGTATCCATCCCCAAAAGCCGCTGGACGATCTCAAAATCCCTTTCACTTACCAGGGGCTCGTGGTTCTTTTCAATACGGATCCAATCATCTTCCGGCTTTACGTAGGACTGCTTCACTTTATGGTTCGGTGTCGTACGTTTCCCCTGCACAAGGTTTCCAATGTAAACCTCATTTTCCAGTATTCTGCGTACGGTAACAGAACTCCAAAGAGCCTGCTCTTTCTGTCGGAACCCGGTTTCATAATGACTCCCGCTGCTAATCTTATATTCAAATGGTGAAAGCACACCTAGTTCATTCAGGCGGTTGGCAATCGCATCCTGGCTCATTCCCTGCAGTTTCATCTTAAAGATGTCCTGTACTACACTGCCTGCAACTGGATCAACCTCCAGCCTATGCTTGTCTGCCTTTGCTTTCATATACCCGAATGCCACAAAAGGTGTCACACATTCGCCTTTTTTCCTCTTAATCTCAAGGTTACTTCTGATCTTAATGGAAATATCACGACAATAAGCATCGTTGATTAAGTTTTTGAATGGGATAATAATTTCATCGGCCTGATTCTTTCCCTGAAGGCTGTCATAATTGTCATTTATAGCAATAAAGCGCACACCAAGAGCTGGGAATAAACGTTCAATGTACTTCCCGGAATCAATGTATTCCCGCCCAAACCGAGATAAATCTTTCACGACTACGCAATCAACAATCCCACGCCTGATATCTTCCAGCATAGCCTGGAATGCAGGGCGCTCAAAATTAGAGCCAGTGTAGCCATCGTCAACCCGGACGGAAACAACTTCTATATCTTTTTTGTCTTTCAGGAAATCCAGAATCAGAGCCTTCTGGTTAGAAATGCTGTTACTTTCCATTTTTGCAGAACTGG
>JAETSI010000202.1 GCA_021769725.1 Oscillospiraceae bacterium
CCTACTCTCAACTGGCAAGTGCAAAATTAGCGATTTGACGGAAGAAAACATTTTTAGGCGAGTCAAAATTTAGTTTTTTGCGAGGTCTTCGGTTGATTTTTTGCTGGATTTTGCGAATGAAAGCATCCGTTAAGGTTGAGAAATCAGTTCCTTTTGGGATGTATTGACGGATGAGTTTGTTGGCATTTTCAATGGATCCTTTCTGCCATGAGGAATATGAATCGGCAAAGAAAACAAGATTAGGATTCTTAGTTCCTTTTGGAGCGAGTGCTTTGGATATCATTTTATGGGCACAGAACTCGGATCCATTGTCGGTTGTTATCGAGCGTATGGTTTTTCTGTAAGGAAACAACAGTCTGATGACGACCTTTGCCAGCGGTTCTGGATGCTTGCCCTGTGGCAACCTTTCCATGAGCACCATATTTGTGCTTCTTTCGGTAAGTGTGACAATCGCACCTTTGCCGTCTTTCCCCACTATGGTATCCATTTCCCAGTCTCCGAACCGCTTGCCGTCGGCTTCCGCAGGTCGTTCATGGATACTTACCCGTTCAGGTATGTTCTTCACTTTTGTGGTGCGGTCGGGACGTCCGTGTCGGTTGTATTTCATCTTGTGCCGGCAATGAGCGGCGAGTTCCCCGCTTTCGTCAGCCCTGATGTGGCGGTATATCAGCTCGTGTGAGATAAATTTGCCACGGCATTTCATATCGGCAGAGATCTGTTCGGGAGACCAGTCCTCTTCCTTGAGCAGATCCAGTGCTTCCCATACTATAGCGGGATCCTTTGCATGGTTGGCGGTGGTTCTTTTTCTGCGTTCCATTGCCTTGTCATGAGCCTTGTCCCACAGATAGTTGCCTTTGGTCGTGGAATTACGCTTCAGCTCGCGGCAAAGCGTTGACTGACTGCACCCTACTATGAGGGCGATTTCTTTTCTCGAAGTTTTTCTTTGCAGTAAGGCGAAAATTTGCGACCTTTGCTGCGAGGTTAATTGATGATACATAAGGCAATACAAAATTAGTTAATCTCAGGGAGACTTCGGTCTCCTTTTTTTGTATTGCCGGTTGAAAGTTACCTTTGGCGTGACTTAATATCGGATTGGGGAGGGGCTGTGGCTTTATGAAGCCCCATCCCCAATCCGCCATTAAGTCTCGAACGTCAAAAATTTGTAGGGCTATTCAGAACGAAATTTTTGCACTTCGTTCTTGAATGTTGG
>JAETSI010000069.1 GCA_021769725.1 Oscillospiraceae bacterium
AAAACTGCTGTTCATTTTTATATATTTGTTTGTGGTTATTCAAATATACAAAAACTTCGGCAGTTTTCTTTTATTTTTTTTATTGACTTTATCACTCGAAATGTCGGATGAGCCATTTTTTTTGAAAGGATAAAAAAAAGACAATGTCTAATGGAATATATTCGGATTTAATTGTGTAATTTTGCAACGGCAATATGAATTAAGTAGGAGTAAGATATTTTGATGTCTGCTCCGTTTGTAATGAGAAATTACATGTTGAAAGAGGTTATGACAAAATTTGTCCGTAACCGGTGGTTTATTGTTTTGTGGACTGTTTGGGTATTTCAATTACCCGTAATGTCTCAGCAGTTGATAGGAACACAAGGACTAATGAACATACCGTCTGCGGAAATGAATCCGGAAGGAACTTTTGAAGGAGGGATGAATCTTCTTCAGAAGAGGATGATGGTAGACGTATATGACTACTATACCGGACTTTATTATATAAATTTTACACCTTTTTCTTTTGTCGAACTAACTTTTCGTGAGACATTGCGGAAAACAAGAAAAAGTGCCACCAACCCCAAAATGGGATATTACCAACAAGACCGTTCTACAACACTTCGTTTGCGGCCTGTGAGAGAGAAGGATGGTAAATGGTGGCCGAGTGTTGTGGTAGGAGTAAATGATATATATTCCGATCACGGCAACAGTGAATATGCTGCAGTATACGGAGTGATTACCAAGAATGTCCGTTTGGGCGGCATGGTGAACGTAGGAGCAACGTTGGGTTATGCACATCCTATAGATGACGGTGTTACGTATGATGGAGTCTTTGGAGGCATTTCTGTCTCGCCGATATCTTTTGACAATCTGAAGATAATGGCAGAATACGATACCAGAGGAATCAATGTCGGGGCATCGGTCGTGCTTTTCCGACATCTTAGAGCAATGTGTCTTACACGCGATTTTGAGGGAGTGTGTGGAGGTCTCAGCTATCTTTATACAATTAAATATTGACATTATATGAAGATGAAGAGATATTGCATATTGGTTCTTTTGCTGTTGAAGACATTTCTCTGCATGGCCAAGTCGGATGTTGACATCATGTCGCGACTTGTGGACATGGGATTTGAGAATGTAAGGGTAGGCGTGGAAGACAATGTGGTCTATGCCGCTTTTGAAGATCCTGTTTACCGTGGAACATATCGCGGGTTTGGCATCATGCTCGAACAGTTGTCGCAATATTATCTCGATGCGGAGAGATTTGAAATAGTGGTACTCGATTCAAAAGTGCCTAAGGTATGTGTACATGCAAGCCATGTAGATTCAAGGTGGTCTTTGGAGGCTGACTATGAGGTGGAGAATGCAATGGCTATCCTTGACAATACGGATGAAAACGGCAATTCGTTTGGTAAAATAGATGTGACCTTCCACCCTAAGGTGTCCATTGACAACCATCGTTTTGATGTGCTATACGAATATGCGGTAGCCATAGCACCGTCGATAGAAACGACCTTATGGCGTGGTAGCAGGATAACGGTCCAACCGGTGATACCGCTGATAGGCGGTAATCTGCGGAAGGACAACACGTTGAGATATTGCCGTATCGGTATAGCCGATATTGAGCAGGAATTTATGAAAGGAGGACGCTGGAGTCTGAAGGCTGCGGCTGGAATCCTATACTCTAACTTCATGGGAGCGAATGTCGAGGCCGGTCGTCAACTGACAGACGCATTGGGACTGAAACTTAAGGTGGGATACTTGGGCGAGGCTTATGTGGACAACAAAGGCTATCATTTCGTCAAGCCTGACAAACTCACGTTTTTGGCAAAAGCTGATTATTATGAGAGATTCTCTCGCTTGCAAGTACAGCTTACGGCCGGCAGGTTCGTTTATGGTGACTATGGAGGACGGATGGACGTGACACGTCATTTCGGTGACTATGCAATAGGTGTATATGGTGTTCTGACAGATGGAGAGCACAATGCCGGATTCCATTTTGCAATTCCGATGATGGGCAAACGGCAGAAGCGCAACGGGAGAATACGTTTGAGGATGCCGGAATATTTCAATTGGGAATACAGTATGGTTTCGAACTACAGGTATGCCAATGAAAATATGGGGCGTGAATATACTGTCCGCGCAGACGAAAACCGTTCGGCACGATATTTTCAGGCCGAATACATAGAGCAGAATCTGCAGCGATACCTGAATGGTATATCAAGATGACTGAATATAAAGAATTCTTAGTATTAATTTTTAAAATAAAAAAAGGTTATGAAAAAAATCAAGTTCCTTTTAGGAATCCTTACGATTGCAGCAAGCACAAGTTTGCTCAGTTCTTGTTTTAGTGATCCTACTTTCGACGAGAAACCGGAAGTAACTCTTCCTTCTGCTGAGACTACTTACACAATTACAGTGAAGACGAACCCTGCTGATGCAAAACTGACTTACAACGGTAAGCCTGTTGACAAGACATTCACTACAAAAGAGAATGGTGAACTTGTTGTTTCTGCTGATGATAGTTATGTAGCACAGACAATCAACGTTGTTCTTGGTGAAAACAAGAACATTGTACTTGATGTTACTCTGATTAAGAAACCTACTTCCAATACTTCTGTTGCTGATGCAGAAGCCAGTACAAGCGAAACAGAAGTAAACGGTAACAATAACTCTTCGATTGTTATCCCTGCAGGTATAACCCAAACAAACGAAAGTGTATCGGATGATGCTAAATTTGGTATCGGTGTGTATAATGTAGTTGCCGTTACTGAAGAGCCTAAAGTTACAGAGGATAAGGTAGAAAACGACAAGCCTCACGATGTGCTTGTTGCTGTCTGCGAGCCCGATGGTGCCAGATTTGACGAGCCTGTTACAATATCTGTTGCAGCTCAGAATGCTGAAGGTTTGAGTTTCGAGTGTACTAACGATAAAGAAGGCGATCCTGCTGAGAGCATTAGTGTCGGACAAAATACACTTTCGGCTAAGGTTGATCACTTCTCAAACTGGACATTCTCGCTGATGGCTCGTGTAATCAAGATTGAAGAGCAGGAAGAAGTTCTTTTTGATGGAGATATTCTGATACATGCAGGCAGCAATGCTTTCAATTATACGGCAAAGGCAGGTGTATCTTCAAACCGTAATGGTATTGCAGAGACATTCTTGATAAGTCAGTTCGGTTCAAAACTTACGAATGTAGCCAAGACAGGAACTCTTTCTTCTACTGGCGAGGGCTCGGCTCGTATCCGTGTCATCCAGACCAAGAAAATTATAACATACAAGTCAGGCAATACACAGTTTACAGCAACTGTTTACGGTGCCATTAGGGTGGATGTTCTTAACGTTACTTACGATACTACAGGACACTCCGGAGGTATTGGCACTAACTAATAATAGGATATCGGTATTCTATTAAAACAGAATGTAGAATTGACATAACGGAGACTGTGTCGTGATGATCTCACAATGCAGTCTCTTTTTTTATTTATGTTATTGTTTTTTTATTTTTAGGAGATACGGAAATGCTTTTTAGGATAATCTTCATCTTTAAGATGTATATTGTATGTAAGATACGATTCAAAATCGGTTATTTGAGTTGTTTTTGAATTATTTTTTATCATTCGGTAAAATAATGAATAAAAAAGTTTGCGGTTACAAAAAAAAGCACTACCTTTGCAATCGCTTACAAGAAGTAAGGGCGCTTAGCTCAGCTGGTTTAGAGCATCTGCCTTACAAGCAGAGGGTCGGCGGTTCGAATCCGTCAGCGCCCACAAAGGGAAAAGGTTAATCCTGCAATCCAAGATTTTGGAGGCAGGATTTTTTTGTTTGAAGTGTTTTTTATGGAGAGGGATGGGATGTTCCGCAATCCAGGTCAAATGGCACAACCCAGCAATGGTGAATAACAACTAATTCAATTCACAATGAAGCAAGAACATGAACTAAAATCGCTTTTGACTGAACAACAGTTTGAGTCCTCGGATAATAGAGACATTTTACTTGCTAAAGCAAAAGCATGTGCTAATGGTTATGCGCTTGCAACAGAAGGTATAGCAGTTGTGTCTGATTTTCAGAACAACGAATGCCATATTTTCTCTGGGAAATTCGGTCAAACTATAATGAATCTCCCTGAATATATGGTAAACCGTAATTCAGCTTTTGAGGACATAGTATTCAGTCATGCAAAAGAAGACGAACTTATTGAACGTCATGTGCTGGAACTTCGTTTCTTTAACTTCATAAAAGAACTTTCAGTAAAAGAAAAGACAAATTTTTCAGCTTCATGCATCCTCAGTTTTTATCGGACCGGAGGCAATGAAAAAGTCAAAATACTCCATACAACGAGATATTTTGGCTGTAGTGCCAACGGAAGTGTTTTACTCGGTCTATGCACTTACATTCCATACCCCGTTTCTCATAACCGGCAAGACGGAATCATTGTCAATCTATTGACAGGAGAGACGGTTGGACGAGACATATACGAAGTGAGTGACCATAAAATTCTTAGCCGCCGACAACTCGAAATTGTGTCCTTGATGGCAAAAGGAGTGCCAAGTAAACAGATCGCTGATAAATTAAACATCTCAATTTATACTGTCAATCGTCATCGTCAGGATATTTTGGCGGCATTAAAAGTAGCAAATACTGCAGCGGCAGTAGAAATTGCATTAAGAATGAACCTTATTTAATAGGTTTGTCCACTTAATTATTGGTTAAAAAACAAGTGTTGCACCAGTTATTATTGGTTAGTAATTATATTTAACTGATGCGAAAATTGGTTAGAAATCAGTATTGCGCACATCCTGCATTCTATTTAATTTTGCAACCACAAACAATTTACAAGGAAGTTGCAAATGAATAATAATCAAATCAATATCACAATGAAAAAAATGGTATTTATCGCAGTCATTGCAAGTCTTGCAATGACTGGATGCACTCAGAAAGAATCCGGGAAAAAGACAGGCTGTTTGGGCGAAAAAGTTATGGCGGAAACCGTTGAACTCGCTCCATGTGACATCAATGTAGGCGGAATCCGTTTTACAAAGTCTAAAAACGGCGCAGAGAAAAGCATTACACTCGCGGGCGACACCATCAAGTTTGTAGCCGGTCCACAAACTGATTATTTCCGTTCACCGGACGGAAGCGTCGTTAATAGTTCTGCGGTCGTTTTCACAGAGATTGACAATACCAGGCCTTTCACTTTTACGGCTAAAGTACAGCCGGACTTCACTGAAACCGGAACATATTCGGCTGGTGTGTTATACGCATACGAGAATGACACTCATTGTCAAAAACTATGTTTCGAGCAGGACGAATATGGTGACCATCGGGTAGTGTCAGTTCGCACAATAGGTACCTCTGATGACAATAATCATCAGGCAATTGTCGGTCCGTATGTTTATATGAGATTATCCTCCGATGGCACCACTCTTGGCAGTTATTTTTCAGAAGATGGGAAAATATGGCATATGGCTCGCCTCTACAAGAATGATTTTCCTGAGAAGTTGCTTCTTGGTCTGAGTTCCCAAAGTCCTAAAGACGATGAACACACCTGCTGTTTCACGGAAGTATCGCTTAAGCAAGAGGCTGTCCCCGATTTTCGCATAGGCAAACTAAACAAGGAATAAGATTTTTATATTACACTATAATCAGACTTTATAAACAGGTTTAATATCTCAACAAATGAACAGAAATCAAATTTTCATAGCATTGTCACTACTTGCATGCACCCTGTTATCATGTCAAAATGGGCAGAGACAACAATCAGCAACAACAAACAAATCGAATATGGAAAAAGAAGACACAATCTTAAAGCCATTTGTGGCGGAAAACTTGTTTTGGATTCGTCAACCAAAACAATATACAATCACGGACTCTTTGATTACAATCGTTTCAGAGCCTCACACCGACCTATGGCAGCGCACCTATTATGGGTTCAGCAATGACAATGCTCCGGTGCTGCAAATGAAAACTTCTAACAAGTTCTTTTCTTTCACCGTAAAGACATCGTTCAACAGTTCTGCCTTGTTTGACCAGTGCGGTATTGCAATCTATCTTGACAGTGATAATTGGATGAAGGCGTCAATTGAATACGAGAATGAGGAATATCAAAGACTGGGCAGTGTGGTGACAAACAACGGATATTCCGACTGGGCCACACATGACATTCCATCTTCCATAAGAGAAATGTGGTATCGTCTTAGCCGCCGGGGAAGTGACTATTATATAGAAACGAGCACTGACGGTATCGCTTTCCACCAGATGCGCACATTTCATTTAGACAAGGGTGATGGAGAAATTTCGTTCGGAATATATGCGGCAAGCCCGGTTGAGCATTCATTCACCGCACAGTTCTCTGAAATGGAAGTCGGAGAGTGCAAATGGAAGTCTTGGTCAGCAGAAGACACAGGTTTCAAACAGACCGCAAACCAATAAACTGCAATCCAATGAAAAGCGAGCAGGCAATCAATAAAATGATTGCCTGCTCAATATGATGTTTAAAATTAACTTGAGATGAATATACTTCACAGCCAACATAAGCATTTGCTTGTCGCTAATCGGGTCGCTTTTATGGTAATAGGGGTTCTTGAGGCTGCATGGGCACCGCTTGTACCATATGTCAAAAGCGCTTTTGCAATAGATGAGGGTTCTCTTGGATTGCTTATGCTGTGTAGTGGGTTTGGTTCTATTTGCGCTCTTCCGCTTTCCGGCTTTTTGGTAAATCGTTATGGCGCGAAGAAAGTTATTTATGTGTCTGGACTGCTGATGGCATTTGCATTATTAGCTATAAGCCTGCTTGTAAATGTATGGCTGACAGGCGTGATGCTTATGATTTTCGGAGGTTGCACCATAACCATTGATGTTGCGGCAAATGTGAATGGTATTGCCATAGAGCGTAAGACGGGCAGGTTTTTTATGTCAAGCTTTCATGGCGGCTACTCGTTGGGGACACTGATTGGTGCCGGAACAATGAGCGTACTGTTTACTTTGGGACTCATACCTAAATGGGCTGTCATCATTTGTATGGTGGTCACAATTATTGCGTTGGTATTAGGATGCAAGGATTTGTTACCGAAAGAGGAACTTGAGCCAGACACGCCTGTTGAGAAACCAAGGAAAGGTAAATTATATATTCCTCCTATGGTTGTCGTGGTTGGATTGTTGTGCCTTGTCATGTATGCTTCGGAGGGCGCTGTAATGGGCTGGTCGGCAATATTTGTTAGTCAAGAGCGTGGCATTGAAATGTCTATGGCCGGATTTTTTTATACAGCTTTTGCCATAACAATGACAATTATGAGACTTTGTGGAGACAAAATGGTAGATCGGTTGGGACAAAGAATTGTTGTGGTCGGGGGAGCTTTGCTTATTGCTATCGGTTTTATGACTGTAGTATTGGTTGATAGTGCCATTGCTGCTGTCGTTGGCTTTGCGATGGTCGGTTGCGGTGCCGCCAATGTTGTCCCTCAATTGGTTTCCTTTGCGGCACACATTAAAGGTATGGCTGTACATAACATTATCAGTTTTATTAATGCCTTCGGATATTCGGGGATACTCCTCGGTCCGGTAATAATTGGATTCGTTGGGAAACAATATGGTTTAAATATATCATTTATTGGAATTGCTGTTTTTGCTTTAATTGTCGCGATGGTCTCGTTTATGATATTAAGAGCAAAACATATTTCTCAACAAATGCCCGCTGAGCCGGAGTAATCAAGTGTGCAGTGCATAAAAAATTATCGGGTGACCTACAATGTGCGTCATTTTGCCGGATAGAGGCATTACAAAAATCGCTGAAACTATCTTAGTTTCAGCGATTTGCGGCATCTTGCCGTTTTTCTCTGTGATCCGCCTGGTATTTATGTCACAGGCGTATGCTATATGATTATCAAATACTTAGCTCTCCAAAAATCGTGATGCTCCCTTTTTGCGCACCCCGATATTTCAATGTTCTTCTTCGTTTACTATGTAAAGGTAGTAATAATTCACTGATTTTCGGCAATTAAGAGCGTTAAATAAGCCTTATTTATTGCCCCATTTTTCGCTAATCCTTGCTCCCTCACTAATTTGGTTGTGGATTTACGGAGTTTTTCGGCTCCCTTTTGCTTGCTAAATCAACTTATATTTTAATTTTAATTTCTCTTTTGGCTGCTTTTGCTCTTATTTTGGAATTAAAATTTGAAATATCGTCGTTTTGTTTTGGTGGTGTCGCATTTAATGGCTAACTTTGTCAAATTAAATCCACCTACGATGATACAAGAGTTGAAAATAAAAAACTTCAAGTCCTTCCGTGATGAGGTTGAACTAAGTTTCGAGCCTTCAGGAGATGACCGTTACAACAGCGTTGTAACGATGCCCGACGGGGTACAACTGCTCCGTTTTGCAGTTGTTTTCGGAGCCAATGCCAGCGGCAAGTCAAACCTTTTGGATGCTGTTGAGTTCCTTCGTGATTTTTGGAATAATATTCCGGCAACGAATGATGACGGCACGAATGTCCAGCCATTTCTTATGCGAAAGTCCGCGCTGTCGTATGACACGGAGTTTGAAATCAAGCTGTATGTGGATGGCATACGTTATTGGTATCAGCTTACGGTAAATCCCGAAAAAGTATGCCGGGAGGCATTGTTTGTCTATCTTACAAACCGCCCGACAAAGGTGTTTTGCCGTGAGGACGTGCAGGGGGTATCAAAGTTGATATTTAATCCAACTGTCGCCAAACTTTCGCCGGCGGAAGTAGATATTATGACAATGAACTGCCTGCGGAATATGTCGGTTCTTGCTGTATTGAAGAAAGTCAATATCGCCGTGCCTTATCTTGACAATATGCGCCGCTGGATTGACAACCGTATGCTGCCATTGCAGAGCGGTTCACTATCCTCATTGTCGCAGGGAGCTAAGAAGATGATTGCCGACAGCGAAGATTTCCGGGAAAACCTTATGCAGTTCGCACAGGAAGCTGATTTCAATATTTCCGACATCAAAATTCAGAAAATGGCGGCATTGTTCGGTCATACCGTAAAAAGCGAAGCCGGGAGCGAAAGCTATGTTTTGCCTGAGAACTGTCAGAGTACAGGAACAAAACGTATGGTCGAACTTGAATCGCTTATATATACACAGTTGAAACGGCAAGCGTTTTTGTGCATTGATGAAATCGAGGCATCTATGCACCCAAATCTGATGGAATACATCCTCGCCAAATTCATAAATACCCCGGACAATCAATCGCAATTGCTTGTATCGACGCATTATGATCCGATATTGAAGGATATTGATGATTTGTTTGGCAAGGACTCCGTATGGTTTACCGAAAAGGGCAAAGACGGTAACACTACGCTGTTTTCTCTCGTTGATTTCAAAGGGCTTAACAAGTTGTCGTCAATCCATCGGGCATATATGAACGGTCAGTTTGGCGCATTACCGAATGTATTGTAAGAGGTAAAGTTATGGCACGAAGAATAAAGGAGCGTAAACTCAAAAATCCGACAATCACAATTATCGGAGAAGGGGCGACCGAGCGATACTATTTCACCCACCTCAAACGACTGCGTGGATATAACTATGTCTGCAAACCGCGAAATTTCACAGAACAGACTTTTGATGAAATGCAGAAGCAGATAGAACGAGTGCTTGCTGACAATGGAATTGCCGTATGTGTTTTTGATGCCGATGTTACCCGTACACGACCGGCAGAAAAAGCAAAGTTTGAGGATATGAGGCGTAAGTATGCTGACAATCCGGTGGTCATATTGTGTGACAGTATGCCGTCAATTGAGTTCTGGTTTCTTTTGCACTATCTGAACACCAACCGATATTTCGCAACATCGGATGATGTGATTGATGTCCTTCACCGATATATGCCCAATTTCAGTAAACACCAATCATTCCTTTCAAAAGAAGCATGGGTATCGGAATTGCTTGCAGATAATCGTCTTGATAAAGCAATAGCCAATGCTAATATAGTAGGTATGGAAGGAGAGTCATATAGCAGATTGCCGAAATTGTTTGAGATTGTAGATACTAAATAGATCGGTTGTACCGAAATGGAAGACAAAGCAGAAATTGAAAAGTACATACATGACTTTATCTTAAATCGTCCTCATGTGTTTATTTTGGGTGCGGGCGCGACTATTGCGGCAATTCCTAATGGAGATAGGAACGGGTTGAAATGCTCCGTTATGAATAATTTTCTTGAGGAATTGGATTTATCGCATATATTGTCTGGCGTAGAATTAAAAACTACAAGTACCAATTTGGAGGATATTTACTCGGAGTTGGATACTATGTCAGAATATTCATCGGTGAAGGATGAATTGGAAAATAAAATAATACAAAAGTTTTCCCAGTATGAATTGCCCGACCAACCTACTATATATGATTACTTGATTTTGTCATTAAGGTCAAAAGATTACATTTTTACGTTTAATTGGGATGACCTTCTAATTCAAGCATATAACAGAGTTTGTCATTTTACAAATGATTTACCGCAATTAGTGTTTTTGCATGGAAATATAGGAGTTGGTATATGTGGTGAATGTGGAGCGATACAGGCATATAGAAACTCACACTGTTATAAATGCGATAACAAATCACTACATCGCCCCAAACTTTTATTTCCAGTAAAAAAGAAAAATTACAATTTAGATCCATATATAAGCAACGCTTGGAATGGCTTTTTGGAAATAATTAAAAATGCCAGCATATTGACGGTATTTGGTTATAGTGCGCCAAAAACTGATGTTGAAGCCATAAAAGCCATGAAAACAGCATTTTCTTCTACGTTTAGGCGTTATGACCAAATTGAAATTATTGATGTAAAGCCTGAGTCAGAATTGCTTGATACGTGGGATGACTTCATTCAACCTACTAACTACCATGTAAAAACCTATAATAATTTATTTGATAGTTTTGTGGGGGAATTTCCGAGAAGAAGCATCGAGGGCTATTATAAACGACTATATAGCGGTTGGTGGGGACAATCAAGCCTAAGATTAAAGTCTTGCAATGCATTAGATGAACTTAAAGATTTGTTATCACCGCTGATACAGAACGAATATAAAAAGAATTTCAATGTTATCTGAAATTGGTTATGGTTGGTGATGCAATTTATTCCCATAAATTGCATCACCGTACAAAAAATTGAGTTTAAAACCGGAGCGAGGTACAATTTTTTGCGATTATAACGGTGATTTTTACAAAAAACTGAGTTTATAGCCGATTTTACACTGCGGAAACGGATAGAGGCGTGGCGGGTAGGGTGCCCATAATTTGTGGTTCATTTTTAGTATCAAAATAGCATTAAATTTAGCAATAACTGTATGATATTTAAATAATTGACTTTTTATATTGTATTTCAAAAATGAACGTTATATGAGCGGAGTCGTTAAAATACGAAATTACTCAATTGCAACAATGTCATATTCTGTATTTTAATAAGTTGGTCAACAGAATCAAACTACATAATCACTCGGATATAGGATGGATGCGCCCCGTCGGGGCAACGAGCACATAGCCCGGGGCAGAGCGAAGCGGCACCCCGGGAATCATACATCGACAATCCCCGCGCCC
>JAETSI010000070.1 GCA_021769725.1 Oscillospiraceae bacterium
CCACAAATGGATGCTCTTTTTTCATTCACTTGATAGGTGAAAAGCAATATTCAGTTAAAGCACAGTAACTATGCGGCTTTCAGCTATTTTCACGGCTGTGCCGTGAATAATCTGGGCTAAATATATCTCGCAAATCTTTTCTCGCTCCCGCTGTATACACCACTTTATATTTCATATACCAAATTCCCGTTTCATTTCTGCTTCAACTTCATCTGCTGAATATACTCTGCCATTCTTGATATCTTCCATACCTTTCTCTATTTCTGAACCAAACTGCTCCTTCGTAAAAGAACCATATGCAACTGGTTCTTCACAATCCGGAAGCTTCATTTCAAAAGAAATCCCCTCTACCGCTGAATGATATGCGGTATATAAATGGTAGATTTGAAAGTATAGTCCTTTGCCACAAGGCGAGAGACTTTTCCTTCTGATACCCCACAGCTTTAAATTTTGTCTGGGAAAACATAACAAAAGCGTTGAATAAAATAGCAACATACAGTACAATATGCATAAGAAAGCAAGGCATTTCAGAAACTGACAGTATATGGAAGAGTTTGAAAGTGGGGAAAATGAAGAAAATGAAAATCTATTTGGATAATTGTTGTTATAACAGACCGTTTGATGATCAAACTCAGGAGCGAATTCATTTAGAAAGTGAAGCGATACTGACAGTTTTACAACGAGGGCAATCTGGAATATATACAATCGTTGGAAGTGATGTGTTACAACTTGAGATAGAGCGTATGCACGATGTGGTTAAGAAACAGCAGGTGAAAGATTTATACAAAGTTTCAGATACGCATATACTTTATACTAAAGAGATTAAAGAGCGTGCAAAGGAAATTAGGAAACAATCAAAAATTAAGACGTTTGACAGTTTGCATATTGCGTCCGCAGAGATGGGAGAGGTAGATGTGATGTTAACGACAGATGATAAACTGGAAAAAATGTCTGGAAAACTTGACCTGAAAATTAGGGTAATGAATCCATTAAAGTTTGCATGGGAGGTGATTTAGGTGTTAAATATCAATTTAAATAATCCATTTGAAATCCGCACTGTTGGTATGCAGGCACTCAAAGAGGTTTTAGGACCTGTGGGAATGATACGGTTTATGCAACAATTCGATTTAGGATATGGTGATTATACAAAGGAAAGGCAAAATGAGCCGGATGAGGATTTTGATGAAATTGATGCTTTGTTAAGAATGTAAAACGAAAAGATTGAGGTAATCTTAGACCATAGGAAGGCATGGGTAATGCCCGAATTCCAAATATTCCATTAGCGTGTAGGCAGCTGTTTTGATAGCTGCCTATTTTAATGCAAAAACTCCTAAAGCTTATGTCAAACATCTGTCTTTTCTTGACTTTATTCCACTTGTGGAATATACTGGAGACAGTTAATGGTATACTGTGAATTTACAAATCGAAGGGAGATGAGATACTCAATGCTCAAGCATGGAATTTTAGGCCTTTTGAATTACCATCAGATGACAGGTTATGAGATTATGACCGTGTTCCGGGATTCTCTGCATTTCTTCTGGAATGCCCAGACCAGCCAGATCTATCGGGAACTGCAAGCCCTGGAGGCAAAGGGGTGGGTAACTAAAACCCCGGTTCCCCAGCAGAGCAGGCCGGACAAAAATATTTACAACGTCACGCCGGAGGGACGTGAGGAGCTGCTCCGCTGGCTTTCCGACGGCGAACCGGCCTTCGAGTCCCGAAACCACATTCTGATGAAGGTATTCTTTTTAGGAGAACGCAGCCGCGAGGAAAATATCCGCTACTTTGAGGGACTGAAGGAATACTGTGGGATATTCCTTCAGAGCCTTGATGCAGCCTGGGAACATGTTCGCAAATACCGGGATCTTCTGGATGATCCGGGGAAAGCAGTCTACTGGGAGATGACCATCGATTATGGGCGCATGAATTTGCAGATGTATATCGACTGGGCGCAGAACTGCATCGAGCGGTTGAAGAAGGGAAATCGATGAATATTTTAATCATCAACGGAAGCCCCAGGGGAGAACGGAGCAACTCCTGGCAGCTGGCCAATGCTTTCGTGGCGGGGATGGGCGAAAGCGGCAAGCCCCTTGAAACCCAGGAACTGTCCGTCAGCCGTCTGAATATCCGCCCCTGCCTGGGGTGCTTCTCCTGCTGGAGCAAGACGCCTGGACAGTGCTGCATATCGGACGATATGAAATCCGTAATCGAAAAGCTGCTGTGGGCGGATGTGACCATCTGGAGTTTTCCATTGTACTACTTTTCTGTACCAGGGCCGCTGAAAAACCTCATTGACCGCCAGCTCCCCATGGTTCTCCCTTTCATGGCGGAAGACGGCGGCGAAACCGGCAGCGGCAGCCACCCAACCCGCTACGATATGAGCGGCAAACGGACGGTGGTGATTTCCACCTGAGGCTTCCACACGGCGGAAGGGAATTACGATGGTGTCTGCAGTCTGTTTGACCATATCTGCGGGAGGGGAAACTACACGACCTTGTTCTGCGGACAGGGTGAACTGTTCCGGATGCCTGACGTGAAGCAAAGGACGGACGAGTATCTGGGATATGTCCGCCAGGCAGGCAGAGAGTACATGACCGGCGGTATTTCCGATGAAACCCGCGGCAATCTGAGCCAGCCCTTGTTCCCCCGGAAAGTGTTCGAGACCTGGGCGGACGCCAGCTGGGGCGTGGACAAGAAAACCGGACGGCGGGAATCGGACACGCTGATTTTTACCCGGCAGATGGCCGCGCTTTACAGGCCGGAGAGCTGGCCCGGCCATGATCTGGTATTGGAGATGGCTTACACCGACGTGAATGAACGTTATCAGATCGCCCTGGGGCAGTCCGGCAGCCGGACGCTGACGGATGATTTCTTGCCCGCAACTACTACCATAGAAACACCCGTCACGGTGTGGAGAGCGATCGCTGGAGGCGAAATCAATGGCAGCGAGGCGCTGATGCAGCACCAATACCGGGTGGACGGCGACTTTGACCTGCTGCTGAACTGGGACAGCTATTTTGCCGGAACCGGAGAGACAGCGGCTCCACAGGGGGAAGAAAAAGCGGCTCCCGCCAGGGGAATTCATGTCCCGACGAAAGCCACCAGCTTGACCATTTTGCTTCTTCCATGGATCGTATTCTGGGCCGGGGCCTCCATCCATTCCTTCTGGGGAAGTCTCGCCAGCCTAGCGGCCTGCGTTCTGGTTCCGCTTGTTTTTTACCAAAATCAAAAGACCTTCTATGATGTGCTGTCTGTGGGACTGGTGCTATGCTTTTCCGTAGCAGCTCTGCTGGGCGCGCCGATCCGATGGGTTGTCCCCCTTGCCTATCTGTCTTTCGGTATCATGTGGACGGCCAGCTGTTTCAGTAGAATCCCCCTCACGGCGCATTATTCCATGAACGACTACGCTGGGGAGAGCGCCCTGTCCAATCCGCTTTTTGTCAAAACGAACCGAATTCTGACGCTGGCATGGGGTGTGCTGTATCTGCTCACTCCCATATGGACCTATTTCATTCTCGGCACAGGAATCGGCGGCTGGATCGGAGCCATCAACTCCATCCTGCCGCTGCTGATGGGAGCATTTACCGCATGGTTCCAAAAATGGTATCCGGCGAAAGTCGCAAAAGGATAGGAGGTGATACGATATGAATGATATGGAAAAGAACGGGTGGAAAATGACTTTGGCCGGCATAGGGCTGTTCGCAGCAGGATTCCTGCTGAAATGGTTTGCCTCGTCAGCAGAATCCTTCGGACTGCGTGGGATTCTCTACTGCGTAGTCATCGGTCTTCTGTGTGTGGCGTATATTGCCGGGGTCTACATGGTAGTTCGTATCTTTTTCGGCAAAAAAAAATAGGGAAAACTCCCCAGGAACGGCAGGTTTTGCGTATAGCCAGGAAAGGAGCCGCTCAATTAACTCCTCTTCAACTCCTGATATGTACGCACAATCAAGAACGCCGCGACAATAAATGTCAGTACATCGGATACGGGCATCGAATACAGGACGCCGTCCAGTCCCCAGAAAAGGGGAAGTGCGAGCGCGAAGCCAACGCCAAACACCACCTCACGGATCATGGAGAGGGCTGTGGAGGCCGCTGCTTTTCCCATTGCCTGAAGAAAAATGAAGCACGCTTTATTGACACAGGCCAGGATAACCATACACAGGTAAACACGGAACGCTTTCATGACGAATGTGGTATAATAGCTGCTCTCGTTTGCCGCGCCGAAAATGGAAATCAACTGTTTCGGGAAAACTTCCACCAGCACAAAGGCAATGGCCCCCACCAGCGCCTCTGCTATCAGAAGCTTTGTGAATAAAGCTTTGACACGGTCTTTCTTTCCTGCTCCGATGTTGTAGCCCACGATCGGGATGCAGCCTGCCGCCATTCCCACAACGATCGAAATCACGATCTGGAAAAATTTCATCACGATGCCCACCACAGCCATGGGAATCTGCGCGTACTGTGCCTGTCCAAAGATCTCGTCGAGAGCGCCGTATTTCCGAAGCATGTTGTTGATGGCTGCCATGGCCGCCACCAGCGAAATCTGGGACAGGAAGCTCGTGATTCCCAGCAGCAGGGTTCTCCCGCAGATCCTTCTGTTTAATTTCAAATCGTTTGCCGAGGGTTTGATCGTTTTCATATGGCAGAGATACCATCCCGCCAAACCGGCAGTCATCACCTGGCCGGCTACCGTGGCCACGGCGGCTCCCATCATTCCCCAGCGGAAGATAAAAATGAAAATCGGATCCAAAATAATATTTGCCACGGCTCCCACAAGCGTAGAAACCATCGCGAACCGGGGATTCCCATCCGCGCGGATGATCGGGTTCATGGCCTGGCCGAACATATAAAAGGGGATTCCAAGGCTGATGTAAAAGAAGTATTCTTTGGAATAGTGGAAGGTTTCTTCATTGACCGTTCCGCCGAACATCCCTATGATCTGTGTCTGAAACAGCAAATACACGGCGGTCAGCAGCAGGCTGCCGCCCACGATCATCATCACGGAATTTCCAACGCTCTTCTTTGCATGGCCCGTTTCTCCTTTTCCAAGGGATATGCTGACAAACGCGCAGCAGCCGTCGCCAACCATAACGGCGATTGCCAGCGCGACGACGGTCAGCGGAAAGACTACCGTATTTGCCGCGTTTCCGTAGGAGCCAAGATAACTGGCGTTAGCGATAAAAATCTGATCGACAATGTTGTACAGCGCTCCGACCAGAAGAGAAATGATACAGGGAACGGCATACTTTTTCATCAATGCTCCGATGGGCTCCGTTCCTAAAAACTGATTTGACTGTTCCATTTTTTTACCTTTCTGATAACAGTTCAGATACCTGAGCTGTTACCCTTTCTGAACGAGGAACCTGCTGGTTTTTCCTCTTGTCTTATGTCTCCACACAAAAAAACGTGCAGCCTGTACGCAACTGGGATTACGCATCAAGCTACACGTTGTAAGTTTACTCACTGATTGATTCCTGCATATTTAGTTTTTCCCGTATGTACGCGCCGACTTCCTGTGTGTCGATGTTCAGGGAGAACGCGAATTCCTGGGCGATGATTACTTCTACTTTTTTTAAGATTTGCCCGTCGCTGGAGCAAAATCCCTTTGCCCCATCTCTTGATTTTAAATAGAGACAGGTGGCCAGCTGTAAAAGCTCACATTCGTCCCGCCTGGATAAAATACTTTGAAACTTCACTGCCCTTTGCTTTCGGTCACTGATCCAGGGAATGCTGTGATCTTTGGCGTCTAAAATGATCCTGTCTATTTCCTCCGCGGACAGAACCGGTCGCATCTGCTCAACCAGCTTTTGATTCTCCGCAGGCACAAAGATCCGGGCGTTATTCTGATGAATCGGCTGTAGGATATAATACTCTCGTTCACAGGAGTCGAAACTGAATTTCATCGGACAGATGTCTTCAATTTTGCAGATTCCCTGGGAACTATAGTTTACATAACTATTTTTAACAGGCATTGCTTTCTCCTTTCTGCCGGAAGATCTCTCAATTCTCAGCACTACGGTATTATTATAACAAAAGCAAGCCTGCCTTTTCAAAAGTGATTTTGCCCAAAATTTAGCGCGTCACTATTGTGCAAAATGCCCTAAGCATCCTCTCTATTCTGCCAGCTTTGTCAAAGCTTCCATCATTCCATCCAGTTTCTGGTCTGCTTCGTTCCGGTCTGCGCCTTTGACGCCCATATAAAACTTGATCTTCGGTTCCGTTCCGGAGGGGCGGATGCAGCACCAGGTTCCGCCTTCCAGCTCAAAGTAGAGGACATTGGAGGCGGGCAGCCCCGTCCGGGTCTTTTCCTTTGTGGCGCAGTCGAGCACGATGTCCTCCCTGTAATCCCGGAACTGTGTCACGCTCAGGCCGCCGATCTGCTCCGGGACTTCGCGCCGGATGGTTTCCATCATTTCCTGAATCTTTTTCGCTCCGTCCTGCCCCTTCAATGTGACGGTAGACAGACCCTCTTTATAATACCCATACGTCATAAACAGATTTTTCATCTGGTCACAGAGAGTCATCCCCTGATGCTTGCACCATGCCGCCACTTCGCAAAGGGCCATCACGGCCACCACCGCGTCCTTATCTCTTGCATGGGTTCCCACAAGGCATCCGTAGCTTTCTTCATAGCCAAACAGATATTCATAGCTCTGATTCTGCTCAAAAAACTTGATCTGCTCCCCAATATATTTGAAGCCTGTAAGTGTCTCGATCAATGTCACACCGAATGCTTTCGTGATCTCTCTTGCCATCTTTCCTGATACGATGGTCGTAACTACCGCCCCATTGGGAGGAAGGAGCCCCAGTTCCTTTTTCCGGGAGAGAATATATTCCAGGATCAGCATGCCAGACATATTTCCCGTAAAGCTCTCATATTCCCCGGTAGCACTGTCTTTTGCGTATACGCCCAGCCGGTCGGCGTCGGGATCGGTGGCAAGCACGATATCCGCATTTACTTCTTTCGCTAATTGCAGCGCAAGGGCAAAGGCATTTTTGTCCTCCGGATTGGGGTAGGAAACGGTCGGAAAATTTCCGTCGGGAAGCTCCTGCTCTTTTACCACATAGACCTGGGTAAATCCAAGCTCTTTCAGGATCCTTCTGACCGGGAGATTTCCTGTGCCGTGAAGGGGCGTATAGACAATTTTCAGGTTCGCCGCTTCTTCTTTGATGATCTCCGGATGGATGGCCAGCTTTTTCAAAGCCGCAATATACTTGTCATCCATATCAGGGCCAATCGTTTCATACAGTCCCGCCTGCACAGCCGCCTCTTTTTCCATCGTCTTTACCTGATGAAAATCTGTAATCGCGTTTACCTCATGGATGATCTCCTTGTCCCTGGGCGCCGTGATCTGTGCGCCGTCTTCCCAGTAAACCTTATACCCGTTATACTCCGGCGGATTATGGCTCGCAGTCACCACAATTCCCGCCGTGCATCCCAGCTCCCGGAGAGCAAAGGACAACATGGGCGTCGGCCGAAGAGAGGGGAAGACACAGGCCCTGATCCCATTGGCCGCCAGGCAAAGGGCAGCTTCCTCGGCAAATTCCGGGGACATATTGCGGGAATCATAGGCGATCGCGACGCCCTTTTGCTGCGCGCCCTCTTTTATAATATAATTCGCCAGCCCCTGGGTGGCTTTCCGTACCGTATAGATGTTCATGCGGTTCGTCCCGGCTCCCAGGATCCCTCGAAGTCCGCCCGTTCCAAATTCCAAATCGCGGTAAAACCGCTCCTCGATCTCTTTTTCATCTTCCCGAATTGCCGCCAGCTCGCTTTTCGTTTCCTCGTCAAAGTAAGAATCCTTCATCCAAAATTCATAAGCTTCTTTTGCTTTCATAATGACCTCCTGTTCCTCCAATAGTTTCAAAATCGTCTAATAGATTTTTTGCCGCCTGTTCACTTTTCTCCACCATAACCAAATATCTGATATATCGGTTTAAATCCTCTTCTGCATCCGCTGTTACTACTACTTTATATTCCATATTTTTTTCTCATATCAGCAATATCAGAATCCGCCGATCGATAGTCCCCCTGTGATGCGGATACTCTCGATCTTCCAAGTTTCTCCAGCAGTATTTCTTCAGATATGCCAGTGTATGGCTTATGCTCCACCCTTTTTATTTCAAACGGGAAACCATTATTGGCAACAGCCTGTGTCAAGAACATCCTGATCGCAGTAGTAGTATCCGTACCCAGATCTTTAAACAACTGATCTGATTTACTCTTTAATTCATCATCAACACGCACTTGAATGGTACTAGCCATCTGCTATTCCTCCATTTCCTCCAATTATTTTTCACATTATAATATATACTTATTGCTATTTCAATTCATTTGTATTATTTTTACATTTGTTTGCATTTATACAGCAGGAATAAACTGCAAAAAAGCGCCTCCCGGACCAATTCCAGGAAGCGCTTTGCGTTTTTGATAGTACATTTTATTAATACAGCTTTGCGCCGGCCGGGATGCTGTCATCCAGCATCAGAAGATTTAACCCTTCCCGTCCGTCATATTCATACACTGCGGAAATCAGCATGCCTTCGGAGGCGATGCCCATCATCTTTCTCGGCGGCAGGTTTGTGATCGCCACGCAGGTCTTACCAACCAGCTCTTCCGGCTCGTAATACTCGTGAATGCCGCTCAAAATCGTGCGTTTCCGGTCAGTACCGTCATTCAGGGTGAACTGCAAAAGCTTCTTTGACTTCGGCACAGCCTCGCAGGCCTCAACCTTAACCACTCTGAAATCAGATTTGCTGAATGTTTCAAAATCCACGTCGTCCGCGAACAGAGGCTCAATTTTCACCTTGGAAAGATCAAGCTGCACACTCTGCGCAGGCACGCTTACAGCCGGTGCCTCGTCAGAAGAGGAGGCAACTTTTTCTGCTTTGCTGTCATTCTTCTTGGCGTCTAATGTTTTCATCGTCGGGATTGTCGCAATATCTCTTAACGAAACTCTTGCTTTCTCCAAATATCCCTGTTTTTCTGTGTTTTTTCAATTCTGTGATACCACAAAATTCTTCATAACTCTTCTTCTTTTTAACGCCATTTGGTACAAAATTGACACAAGATTGGTACAGGACTAATCACCTTAATTGATTCCCTTCACCCACTTGTCTATCACTATTCCCCCCCAATAATCAATTGTCTCCGTTGCATATATCCTCTGTTTTTACTTTACTATTTCCTTGCTTTCCAACTCCGGGAATAATACAAAATTGATACAAATTTGCCAGACAAGCTTTAAATTCTTTCTTCGATAGCCCCTGTCTTTTGAACAAGCCTGCCCCTCCAACGAATTTGATACTTTCTATATTCAGAAGAACGTATCTCCTGTGTTTTACATTTATTCGCAACAATCCGATATCGTAAACTATATCCCGCCAACTCCTGATGCAGTACTTTTTCTGTCGTTTCTAACTGCTTGGCCGCCTTTATCAAATCAGAGCCTTTTAATTCAATCAAATACGCAATTTTATTCTCCTCGTTCATTAATAAATAGTCACATCTGTCTCCAGATTTAATTACAATCCCATCTATTTGATAATGCGTCACATACACCTTTGCAACATTAATCCCCTTATGATATTGTGGATTTCCTTTATCACGCGACACTATTTGTTCTGCATTTTTCTCGCATAATGATTCAAAACCCTTTAAAGGCATTATAACACCACTCTTTCCTCATTTGTATCCTGTAACTCCAAAAGTTTATCAAAATCATTATTAATAACCTTTGATATTTCGTCAATCCTCTCATTTTGAATCATATGGATTTCTGAATCCATACAATTCTCGATCCCTCCATCTTTTACAAACCATGAATTAAAAATATTGTAATCCAACCAAAATGATTCTGGAATTATTTCATTTGCCTTCTTTGAGTGTCGAGACGAAATCGTATTGGCATACAACAAATTATTCAAAGTTCCCAATACATATGGGCTGTGTGTTGTCAACACCACAGAATGCTTACAATTATTCACAAGAGCAATCAGTTCTGTAATATATTTTTGGGATTCCGGAAACAAATGTGATTCCGGTTCTTCAATTATAAATAAAATCGGATTTTGCTGCATCAAATAGTAAAAAAGCAAATTCAAAATCCAAACACATTCCTGCTGTCCCGATGATGAAAAATTGATTTTCACATATTTCCCATCATCAAGGACAATTTGTTCTTCTCCATTACTATAACGATATGTCCCGCGTAAAATCTTTTTTATTAAATCTAATGCTTGAGTTACAAGCTTTTTGGGTAATACCGATTTTCTTGCAGAATACGCATTTAATCCCTGAAGCCCTTCTGAAAATTCCGGTTTTAATCGCAATATTCTCTCAAGATAATCCTTCGTACAACTATCCAGAGAACGTTTTTGCATATCATCCATAGTTGCATATATATAACCAAACTGCTGTGACAGCAAAGATATCATGCTACGTCCCGCTGGGATATACACCACAGAGCAATAATCATTAAATATCCTATACAAATTTGTCTTAAACGTTCTCAGTTCTTCTTCCGCTACGCCTAATGGGGTCACAGAAAGACGGTTATTGTTTTCTTGTAGAAAGTCGATTAAATCAGTACTAAGTGTTACCCATATATAATTGGGGGCTGAATATTTCATATCATTTTTTAGTGAAATTTTTATTACACAGGTCTTTGTAAAATAATATTCCATGTACATCTCATTTGACATACCCCACGATGAGCCAAATGTTCTTAAAAATTTTTCGCGCAAATAATTCTCTATTGCTTTTTTCAGGCTAATACCATGTTTTACATTAAACTTATTCTCCAGACCACTTACAGGAGCAACATCTAATGCTTGCGCTTTTGCAAGTTCAATTATATCTTCTTTTATAGTCCTAAAATAATAAATTGCTTTCGCAATTGTACTTTTTCCAGATGCCTGAAATCCTGTAAACGTCATAAACTGCGAACATTCCAATTCACATTTCTCAACCGGACCAAGTTTATTAATTACCAACTTCTGCAAAACCAATCACTCCTCGGCTATACTACTATTCTCAACACATATTTTTGCGGCTATCATTGTGTCAAAGCTACTTGTATTATATCTATCAAAATAATATTATGCAACAGGATTCTATATCTACACAAACAAATTTCCTATTTCACCATAAAAGAGGGAGAATCACTCTCCCTCTTCCGTTTCTTTATTATCCAATCTCTCTTTCCACTCTTGTTTCTGTTCCTTCAGCTTCGCTTCAAAGTTTCCAAACTCCCGCTGCTTTAGCTCCTTTGTCACCGTCGTGTAAATGTCTAATGTCACATCTGAGCGTGGTGTGGTATAAAAAAAGTTGACACCTTATACTCAAAGATTTCATAATAAAACCAAGAGAATAAGGAGGTATTCAAAGTGGCACGTAAATATGACCATGAATACAAAGTACAGGC
>JAETSI010000071.1 GCA_021769725.1 Oscillospiraceae bacterium
CAGTTGGTAAAGGCAAGCGATACAAGACATTTTAACTTGAAATTGACTCCCAATGGGCGTATGTGCTTGCTTTTGTGCGCCTTGAGACGAATACCTAAAAATGTCATGTGCTATGGGGCGGCGTATAATTTAACTACATTGATATTGGGAGCTGGGATTAAGTCAATAGGAGCATTTGCATTTAATTGGAGTCCTAATATTAAAGATTTTTATTGTATGTGTGTTAATCCACCAGCAACTTATATGGGAGATTATTTATTTGACAGTAATGTCTATGAAAACACGTTGTATGTGCCACAAGGTAGTAAATTAGAATATTGGTT
Source organism: Oscillospiraceae bacterium (assembly GCA_021769725.1). Taxonomy (GTDB): domain Bacteria; phylum Bacillota; class Clostridia; order Oscillospirales; family Ruminococcaceae; genus Ruminococcus. The sequence goes on from JAETSI010000071.1 coordinate 324, forward strand.
GGATCCTATATGGGGAAGATTTAAAAATATTAAAGACGTTGATGGGGATATCGCAATTGACGTAAGTTTAGATGATGACAAGATTGATTTAGGAATCGGCAATACGTATAAATTATCGTTGAATATAATATCGAATGAATTTGATGATTGTAAGGTTAATTGGTATAGTGAGGATGAATCTATTGCGATTGTTGATGAAAATGGAATGGTAACAGGTGTTTCAAAAGGAGAAACCGCTGTTACGGCTAATTGTGAAGATATATGTGTGTCATGTGTTGTAAAAGTTGGATTCCCCTCAGACCTAAATTTAGTAGTATGTGATTCTACGGTTCCATTTAGGATAGAACACGGTATAATTAGTGTATGCGGAGAATCTGATACATCCGAAGTTTACATTTTTGATGAATTAGGGCGTACAATATATCGTGGAATTGGTCGTAATATCAGTGGCTTGAAAAGAGGACGCTTATATATAATAGTTGTTGATGGTAAGGTATTGAAGGTCAAATTGTAGATGTCGCAAATATAGACTATGGGATACATAGCATGTTTATGGATGATTATTCAAAGGTGATGCCATCGTTGTTTATTTTTTTGGAGCATCAGTGGACACTAATGAAAGGAGGTAAGGAATGAATCGGACTCAGATTTCTAAGATATGGCTGACATATACGGCGATATGGATAGAACTTACTGACGGGAGGCGTGCTGATGAGCGTTTTGCTGATTACATACGTCTTGCCACGGCAGATGATGCCCAGAGAAAAAACTATGTTTTATCATATTTTGGTATTCATTGGCCTGACATTGACGAAGATTTATCCTACGATGGGTTCTTCAATAAGCCAGTATCGTCATCAGGAATAGATTGAGTAATCCCGCAGGAAGCCTAAAGAATATTGGCAATTTTAAACCGGATAGATGGAGCTTTGAACTCCATCTACCCGGTTTGTTTATGAAGATTGGGTATGTATCATTGTGGCGATAATGCTTAGGTTCTCATTTCAGTTGCTTTCTACAGTTCCCATAGGGCTATGGTGAAGTTTGTGAAGAAACTTTTCGTTAAAATGTTTGTGCATTTATTGCGTGTATTATATTTTTGTGGAAAGTTTTCTTTATATGACCGATTTAGACATACAGATTGCCGAGATAATAAATGCTTCAACGACATCGACGATTGACATCTCGAAAATCAGTTCTTTGAAAGAGCTGTATGAGAATCGACGTGACAGCTTGCATCTTACCGACAGGCAAGTGCTTAAGATTCTTGGTATGGATGCAAATTCATTGAAACCGATATTGAACGGCACCGCAAAGCAAATCAACCTCATCAGCATGGTTAAGCTCGGACATTTCCTTGGCCTAACCGTCAATGATATGATTAAGGTCTATGTGCCTGAACTCAGCCCGGAGCAAATTGGAGAAATACAAAGGGCTCGGGAGGCGGGCTATGTAATGGAGAATTTCGATATAGCCACTTTGCAAAAAGAAAAGTTCATAGAAAAAAATATATCCGGTCATGAACTGGCAACGCGTATATGCCGGTTTTTCGGGCTGTCATCTATATTTGAATACAATGAATCGCTTTTTGGTTTTGCATTGAGTAAAACCGCAATCGGGAAAGACACGAAAATCCGCGATTTTTGGCTTAAATCGGCATTTTATCAATTCAAAGAGATTGAAAATCCACACCCTTATTCACGGCAGGCTTTATTGGGAATAATCCCTCGAATCAAGCCGTATTCGAGAAATGAAGAGCATGGGCTAAAAACTGTGATTAAAGCCCTGTATCGAATTGGTGTAACTGTAATCTACCAACCGTCCATGGCTCAATTGCAAGTAAGGGGAGCTACAATGGTGGTGTACGGAAAACCGTGTATCGTTTTGTCTGACTTGAATAAATCCTATCCAAACCTGTGGTTTGCATTGATGCATGAACTGTATCATGTCTTATATGATTTGAAAGAAATAGAAGAGGAATCTTATCATATAAGCAATGACGGAGAGGACTTGTTCCTTATGAACGAGGAGCGTGCGAATGACTTTGCCCGAAAATACTTCATTGATGAATCCCGCATGAATTTCTTAAAACCATATATGTCTTCTCCGTATCATGTTGAACAATATGCTAAAGAATGGGGTGTTCATCCATCCCTGATATATGCGATTCATTGCTACGTCACCAATGAATGGGGGTTATACAGACCGCGCATCCCTAATTCCGATAAGGCTCTAAAGTATCTTAATACACATCCATTTGAGAAAGAAGAGCTGATTGAATCGGTTAAAGAATTGAAAGAATTGATATTTAACATCTAAAAAATATACACATGGAAAATGATAAAACCGGTAATCAAAAGAAACTTGACCGTAAATTACTGGAGCAGGAAATGGAGCAGGAAGCCTTGTTGATGCAGGCCAATGAAATCAAGGAGGAAACATTATCGTTTGGCTCTGACGGAGAGATTGAGTTCAAAAACGAACTTGCAGATATGGTGGTGGCCCAAATCGAAAATCCTCAAGAAAAATACCACCTTTATTATGATGTTTTGAACAAGCTTTTAAAAAAGCATTTGCCAAAAGGTGCAGAATATCAGAAACATCGGGAATTAATCTATGAAGAGAAAAACACTTTCCTAACAAGGGGACATCGGAAATCTCCTGATGGTCGGCGAGGCGCGGATGGAAGAATGGCCTACAATCCCGACATAAGTGAGCTAATAACAGCCGTGGTTCACTGGATTTCCAATAGAGGCAGCATGTTTGATTTATATGTGCAGTTAAGGGATTTGAATAAATCCAAAGGTTATCCCTTAGATTGATTATTGCAGATTAAGCATAAACAGCTGTATAGAATTTAATACAGAGTGGTTCCCAGCACTATTAAAATAATCATCAGCTTTTTAGGCAAAATAGTTATGTCTTTATGAAACCGGGTATGTTGACAGTTGTATAACGTACTCGGTTTTTTATGGAATAGCGTATGTTTTTGATAGAAAATGGATGTGTTTGCGTATTTGGGGGATTTGCTTTGGCGTATTTGTGATTTTTTATAATTTCGTATATGAAATACTCTCTAATATCTTATACAGATATATCCAGCAAATATTGCTAACTTTGCAGTATTATGGGTAATTATACGCCAACTTCATCAAAGCGTATTATGAACAGGCTGTTTTATGCAGTGGTTGTAATGGTTTTTCTGTTTCTCGCACAGAAGGGCTATGGGAGTCAATATGCAATTTCAGAAGTCTTGCGTATTGACAATTCGACGGGGCTCAGTAGTCAGAAGGTGTATTCGCTTGCTGAAGATTCGTCCGGGGCTATTTGGATAAGTACCAAGTCGGGGGTTGACAGGTATAATGGTAGGATTCTTAAAAATTACCCTCTTGAAAGCAATTCGTTCTATGGGGATAGAGCGGGTCGTATAATCCGGCTGTATCTCAATAATGGGAATCTGTATGCATATGAGAGTTCGGGCAAAGTCCACAAATATTCACCCGTATATGACTCTTTTGTATTGACAAGCAATCTTTCAGACTTAAGCCATGGCGATGTTGTGTTGAACAAGATGCTTGTGAACAGTGACGGCAGTATATTGTATGCGACCAATGACGGCCTGTTCAAATATGTGTCAGATAATGATTATCGCCCCATACTGCCCGGAGCGGTTGTCAACGACATTATTATTGCAAAGGGTTATTTGTTTGCAGCGACATCTTCAGGACTTAAAATCATGCATAATGACCATGCGGTCAAAGACGTTGGACTACTTAAAGAGACTAATATACAGAGTCTGTATTTCGATGACGGAAACGATGCTCTGTATATCGGGGCTTTCAATAAGGGCTTGTATAAACTTGATTTGTCTGACTTTAGCGTTGACCAGATTCATGCGGAAAACAGCCTGTTGCAGAAACCAATCCGTTCGATCGTCAATCTAAGCCCGGAACAGCTTGCCATAGGTATTGACGGTAGCGGCGTTTTTGCTTATAATACACGCGACAATTCATTGACCGCACTTGTCAACACTGAACTCGCGCCGGAGTTTTCATTTACTGGCAATGGCATTTATGCATTGATGAATGACGGTCATAGCAATCTGTGGATTGGCAGTTATACAGGAGGAGTGACAATGGTTAGCCTGTCGCCGTCGCCCGTTCAGATTATCACCCATTTCAAAGACAATCACAACTCTCTCGTCAATAACAATGTGAACTATATAATTGAGTCATCGGACGGGAATATATGGTATGCAACAGACCGAGGAATAAGCATTTACAATCCCCGTACAGGACTTTGGCGCAATTCACTATCGGGAATCGTCGTTGTGTCGCTGTGTGAGGACGGCCACGGCAATATCCTGGCCGGTTGTTATGGCGATGGAGTGTATCGACTGGACATGTCGGGAAACATCAAATGTCACTGGACTCAAAACGAAGGCGCCTTGTCATCGAACTATATTTTCGCCATACAGACAGATAATCGTGGCAAGATCTGGGTCGGCTCTCCTCACGGCTTACTCGCGTCTCTTAACAGTGACGGCTCGTTATGCCACAGGTTTGAGATAAACGGTGTAATGTCAATCAATGTCATTGACAATAAATCAATAGGCGTGGCTACCGGCAATGGGTTTTACATTATTGATGCTGACACAAACAGCTATAACTGGTATGCCAATTTTCAGGAACAGTCAGAGCGGGACATAAGTGCATATATAATCCCGATGATGTTCACAACCGACAGCACCGTATGGCTCGGAACCGAAGGTGGTGGTCTTAATCTGTATGATTATAAGAACAGAAAAATCATACGCGAGATTAAGATGTCGGACGGTCTGCCATCAAATGATATATACGGACTTGTGCGCGATGACAAGGGCCGTCTTTGGGCAAGCACCGGAAATGGCCTTGCAATCATAAGCGATTCAGCAGTTTCCAGCCTTAATTTTATCAGTGGAATAGCCAGAGAGTATAATAAGTCCTCGATTTTAAGGGTGTCGAACGGAGATTTGATTTTTGGCAGTACGGCCGGCGCAGTCAGGCTGTTGCCAGACAAAATCAGCGTCGCCGAATATTCTGCGCCATTGCGAATATCCCGATTCTCTATCGACGGCATAAGCGAGGAAGTGTCTGCCAAGATTCAACCTGAGCTTTTTGAGATGCTGCAAAATCGGGAAATAGTGCTCAGTGCCAGTCAGAACTCGTTTGATGTAGATTTCGAGGCAATAAACATAGGCTATCGTAATGACATCGCCTATCAGTATATCCTTGAGGGGTATGACCACGATTGGAGCGAAATGACCATGAACGGTACCGCCCGCTTCCCGAATGTACCGCCGGGCAGTTATACCCTCAAAATAAAAGCTTTGCGTAAAAGCGACGGACGCGCTTTGGATGAAGTCACTATTGGCATCACAGTCAAAGAACCGTGGTGGAACACTATATGGGCCAGGATATGCTATCTGGCTATATTAGCCTTTGTGATATATTTTATAATAAGGTATAAATGGTATCAGTTGCGAAAAGAGCATGACGAGGACAAAATCAGATTCTTCATCAATACAGCCCATGACATCCGCACTCCCTTGTCGTTGGTCATGTCGCCCATTGAAGAACTGAAGGCACAGGACGGCCTTTCCGACAAGGCACAATATCTGCTCGAGGTGGCAGGCGCAAATATACGAAAGCTTAATGCCGTCACCGCCCAGCTGCTCGACTTTGAAAAGATTGATTCGAGAAAAGCGAAAGTCAACATCGAGCCGATAAATCTGAATTATCTATTGTCGGAAGAGCTGAGTTGTTTCAGTAATGTCGGTGAAAAACGCGGTATCTCACTGTGCCTGAATGTACCCGACGAACAGGTTGTAATCTCTGCCGACAGGCATCTGCTGGAACTAATGCTTGACAATCTCATGTCGAATGCCTGCAAATACACCAACCGTGGTGGTAACGTAGAGGTTTCTCTGACAGCAAGCAAGTCAAAAGCGACGATAAAAGTCTCGGATACAGGAATCGGTATACCAGAGAAAGAGCAGAAAAACATATTTACCAATATCTACAGAGCCGAGAATGCGAGAGCATCGCAAGAAACCGGCAACGGTTTCGGTCTACTTCAGGTCAAGCGTATAGTGGAACTGCTCAACGGCAACATAGGCTTTACATCCAAAGAGAATGCAGGGACTACCTTTACAATCTCGTTCAAACGTATCTATGACGAGCCTGTAATACACTGGAATCCCAATAATCTGAATGAGGCATTGAATGAAATACGCATACCATCTCACGTTGTATCGGCAGTCTCAGAAAAAAAGGATGAAACATTGTTGATTGTCGAGGATAATGATGACCTTCGGAATTATTTGACGGCGACTTTCTCGGCTGAATATAATGTCGTCTCAACAATTTCTGCAGAAGATGCCCTACGATTTCTGGAAAATCATTATCCCGACATTATCATATCGGATGTGATGATGCCGGGCATTCAGGGCGACGAGCTATGCAGTATAATCAAGAACAACCCTGATACTGCCGGCATCCCGGTTATCATGCTTACTGCAAAAACCACTCACGATGCAATAGTAAGCGGTATTGAAAAAGGAGCCGACGATTATATCGCCAAGCCGTTCAGCCTCGATATTCTCAAAAGCAAGGTCAGGGGCATGCTTCATAACCGCAAGCGTATTCGTGAATATCTGATGAGGCTCGCACTGATGAGAGCCGAAGGGGAAGATGTCGAAGCTAAAACAAACACATCGACCGAGGAGGAACATGCTGAAGACAATCAGATCAGTGAAATGCCGGCATCAGACAGGGTATTTGTCGATAATGTTGTCGATATAATTATAGCGAATATGTCCAATTCCGAATTTGATATCGAGCACCTCTGCCGAGAAATGGCGATGAGCCGAACTCTGTTTTTTGGACGTCTGAAATCGGTGACCGGAAAAGCACCGCAGGAATTTATCCGATTCCTGAAACTCGAACGTGCAGCCGAATTACTTAAGCAAAAGACCCCGGTAGCAGAAGTAGCGGTTATGACAGGCTTTGCCAATTCAAAGTATTTCAGCACTGTGTTCAAGAAGCACTTCGGGGTGTCACCAAGCAGATTTGGCGAAACAGATTAGCAAGGATTTGATTTTTGAATTGATTGATTCTCTGGGATATAGCTTATATGTCAGAAAACAGACCTCGAAATGTCAGTAATCAAACCTGAATATGAATGGTCTGTGGTAATTTTGCAAAACCCATATAAGGTTTATATGGGGATAAATAAACACCCCAATCAATATCATGATCTTATTCAATCTCAGACATCTGTTCATTTCCGTATTCGGAGTAGCGGCCTTAACAGGATGTGGCGCTTCGGATGATGAACCCACACCGATATCGCCGGGAGTTAATCCGGCAGATGATGTGGTGTTCTTTGACGATTTTGATTCATTCAATTCGGCTTATTGGTCAAAAGAGACGCACGAATCAGGATGGACGAATCAGGAGTTGCAATCCTATAGTACAAGTCAGGTCAAGGTAGGAAAGGACGGCGAAAAAAACGTACTTATCCTCACAGCCAAACGTACCGGCAACAAGGTAGTGTCAGGTCGTGTGAACTCAAAGAATAAGAAGTATTTCAAGTACGGAAAGATTGAGGCAAGTATAAAATTGCCTGAGACTGCAAACGGTCTGTGGCCCGCATTCTGGATGATGGGCAACAATAAGCAGGAGTGGCCTGCCTGTGGTGAAATAGACATAATGGAGATGGGAGATGCCCAGGGTATCGCCGACGGGACAAGCAACAAGCGAGTAAACACCGCACTCCACTACGGCCCTGATGTCGCCGGACATGAACAGCAGTATTTCGCTGGAGATGCCCGTTCAAATTTACAGGACGGCAAATATCACACATACACGCTTACTTGGAATGAAAATAAGATTGATATTTCGGTAGATGATGTCAATTTCCATAGTTTTGATATTACCGGTAATCCGTATTTTCACAATGACTTTTATATTCTGTTTAACCTTGCTGTTGGCGGATCATTCACCGGTATCTATGACATCGAAGGCTTAACAGCTTTAAAGGATGGCCAGACGGCATCAATGTATATCGACTGGATAAAAGTAACCACAACAAACTAATCAATACACATGAAACAGCGAACTTTAACAAACAAGCTCCTGTGCGGTTTCCTGCTTGTCGGGGCGGTATCCTTTGCTATGCCGCTTCAGTCGTTTGCAGAACCCAGCGCAGCTGAGGCATCATCATCTCAGAAGATAAAGGTGACCGGTGTCGTTGAAGATGCAGAAGGTCCCGTTATCGGCGCCTCAGTAATTGAGAAAGGAACCAGCAATGGAACAGCTACCGATCTTGACGGTAACTTTACGCTGATGGTATCACCAAATGCAACACTGAAAATCAGCTATGTCGGCAGTGACCCTGTTGAAGTCAAGGCGACAGAGACTCCGATGAAAATCACCTTGGAGCAGAGTACGCAGATGCTCAGCGAAGTGGTGGTCACTGCCCTTGGAATCAAACGTGACCGAAAGGCTCTCGGTTACGGTCTTGATGAAGTAAAAGGTGATGCCTTTGAAAAAGCCAAAGAAACTAACGTCATCAACTCCATGGCAGGTCGTGTAGCCGGTCTCGTTGTAAGTCAGACCGCAGGTGGCCCCTCCGGATCTACCCGTGTAATTCTGCGAGGTAGCACTGAGATGACAGGTAATAATCAGCCTTTATATGTTGTAGATGGCGTGCCTTTGGATAATACGAATTTCGGTAGTGCCGGGACATCAGGAGGCTATGACCTCGGTGATGGTATCTCAAGCATCAACCCGGATGATATCGAAAGTATGTCGGTACTTAAAGGCCCGGCTGCGTCCGCTCTCTATGGTAGCCGTGCCAGCCACGGTGTAATTCTCATCACCACAAAGAAAGCTGGCAAAGAAAAATATTCAGTAGAATATAATGGGACACTGACATTCGACAAACAGCTCTCGAAATGGGATAACGTACAGCAAATCTACGGTATGGGCAGCAACGGCACATACAGTATCGATGCCGTATCAAATACCAACAAGAGCTGGGGGCCGAAAGCAGACGGAGGTAATCTCCTTCGCTATTTCGATGGCGTTGAGCGTCCTTATCTTATAATCCCTGACAATACATCAGGATTTTTCAGAACCGGTCTTACCGCAAACAACACAGTTACCGTCTCATCGAACTCGGGAAATACAGGCATACGTTTCACTCTCACCGATATGCGCAACAAGGATATTGTCCCCAAGACTCACATGAGCCGTGACATCGTCAATTTGCGGGCCAATACATCTATGGGCAAAGTAGACCTCGACTTCACTGTAAACTATACTCACGAAAATGTCAAGAATCGTCCTGCTCTTGGCGACAGCAAATCAAACGTCGGCAAGAACCTTATGACTCTTGCAACCACCTACGACCAGCGTTGGTTGCGTACATATCAGGATGCCAACGGCGAATACTCCAACTGGAACGGCATGGACCCCTATAACGTGAACCCTTACTGGGACGTTTACAAAAACTCCAATGATTCAAAAAAGGATCTGTTCCGTCTACACGCATCTGCTATTTATAACGTAACATCCCACCTCAAAATCAAAGGCACAGCAGGTGCTGAATTGAACTGGTTTAACTTTAATGACTTCAAAGCACCGACAACTCCTGGTTACGAGTCTGGTTACTTACAGCAGAGCCAGTTCAAGAACCAGATGTATAACTTTGAACTCATTGCGACCTATAACAACCGCTGGGGTGACTTTGACTTCACAGGTACAGCCGGTGGAAACATCTATAAGGTCGATAACCGTACAAACATTACCACCGCTCAGGAAATGCAGATTCGTGATGTGGTTGCTCTTATGAGTTTCAACGAGACAAGTCTTCAGGAAAACAGCTACCGCAAGCAGATTAACTCGCTGTTCGCAGCCGTCAATCTCGGATGGAAAAACCTGTTGTATCTTGATGCGACTATCCGTGGTGACAAATCATCAACTCTGCCTACTGGCAATAACACCTATATTTACCCCTCGGTATCGGGTAGCTTTGTATTCTCAGAGTTGATCAAGCGTGGCGACATTCTGCCATACGGTAAAGTTCGCTTGTCATTCGCACAGGTTGGTAGTGACACTGATCCCTATCAGTTAGGTCTGGTTTATACAAAATCTAAGTTCACATATCCCGGTTATACTATCGGATTTATTGACAATACCACTACCCCCAATAAGAACCTCAAACCTACCCGGACCAACTCATTTGAAGTGGGTTTTGAAACAAAGTTCCTCAACAACCGTATCGGTCTTGACTTCACATACTACAATCAGATAAGTAAAGACCAGATTATGGGCATGGCAAGTAGCTGGGCCACAGGATACCCCTATCGTCTTATCAATGCCGGTGAAATCCAGAACCAAGGTATCGAAATCGCACTTAACACACGTCCCATTATCATAGGCGATTTCTCTTGGGATTTGGGTATCAACTTCTCTAAGAACAACAATAAAGTGCGTAAGCTTGTAGACGGCATGGATATGTTTGAACTTGAAAAGGCTTCGTGGCTTGATGTCCAGATCGCTGCAAAGGTTGGTGAGAACTTCGGTTCTATCGTGGGTCCCGATTTCCAGAGAAACGAAAACGGAGATATTCTTATTGACCCAGCAACCGGTTTGCCGATGTACGACAAGAGCAATCACGTTCTTGGAAATGCATCTTGGGACTGGACAGGTGGTCTGAGCACAACATTCCATTACAAGAATTTCGGGCTTACCGCACTTTTTGATGTAAAGGTTGGAGCTGATCTGTATTCTATGTCGGCACGTGCTGCTCACGAATCAGGCAAAAGCCTTGCAACACTGGCCGGACGAGAAGAATGGTATAAGTCGGAAGAAGAGCGTCAGGCAGCAGGTATTGCAAAAGGTGCCTCGACATGGACTCCAACCGGCGGTTTTGTCGCACCCGGTGTGATTGACAACGG
>JAETSI010000203.1 GCA_021769725.1 Oscillospiraceae bacterium
AACGAATCAAACGAATTGAAAAGAGGTTATTTCAGTCAATGTTTTCAAGATTTTTTAGCAAAACTTCGACCTTTATCTTGTCAATCGCGAAACGATTTTCAGGCTCTTCCTTTCCATATCTCTTGCCGTGAGGCAACAAGCTTTGGAGATAATTGACATCCTTCTGGACTTGTCGCGTTCCCACGATTTTGACTTTAGGGAAAGAGGTCTTCAGAGCATCCATATAGCGCGTAACAGTCAGATTCGCCCTGATCTCATCAGTCTCAATAAGCGCAACGTATAAACGCGCCACATCAATTCCACGCACATTATACTTCAACCAATTCCCGATATAGGTTACCGTATCCTTGTCATGAGACGCAACAAGAGCTGTCAAATCCTCAATAAATTCTTCCGTTTGGGTTGGCTTGATAGGTGAAAGAGTATCTTCCTCCATGTCATCAATCCCACTTAACGCCCATTCAGCGATATTACCACTTACCAAACTCTTTCGATAATCAAGATACTCGCTCAACTCCTCACGAGAACGCTGTTTAGTTCCGACCAGACGTTTCATCACATCTTTAAGGAACTTGGAAAGTTGCCATTTGGCTTGTTGATTATCGGTCAAGGCGATTGCGTCCTCAATATTCTCAATAACCATTTCCGATGACCGTCCATATTTCAGCCAAGCGGCAAAAGGTAATCGGTACTTCTCCCAATCCTCGTTTCCATTCGGATTAGTAAGCATCTTTTCGGTAAATCTCGATTGATGCAGAATCTCTACAAGCTCACCTACATCTACACTATCGGTATCAACCATATCCTCCAACCGCTTCTGAAATTCCGGCGAGGAGATAAATGCAGCCTGCGCCATTAGAAACACACTGAAAAGATCAGCCTCACCCATTTCCATAGCCACTTCTCCATACTCATGCGGATGGCACTCCCTCCACGCCTTCAAATCCTCCTTACTCCTTTCAGTTTCAAAATTATTTCGGTTATCATTCATATTCAAAAGTGTTTAGACTGCAAAATTACAATAGCGATAAGCTATTATACGAAATGTGCAACAACAAAGTTCGCACATTTCCATTGCTAAATCGCCCTCTTTGGACACAAATCTCATCTTTTCCCACAAAATCCCACATTATCCCATCTCCATTAGACAAAAATAGTAAGAGATAGAAGTAACT
>JAETSI010000204.1 GCA_021769725.1 Oscillospiraceae bacterium
CTGCACTACCTGTTCAGTTTCTCAAATTCTTTTGCAATTCTCTATTTCACCTGAATTTATCTATTAGAGGGTAGAACAGCAAGGACAGGAAGTGTATATACACTTCCGCAAAAATGACAATTTAGGGAACCCTGCCCTAAATTGAAAACCCCGAAGCACCCCAAAACCGAATTACGTACAGAAGGAGAAAATAGACATGTCAAACAGAAAAAGAAACATCCAAATATTATTTTGTGTTACCCCAGAGGAAAAGAAGCTGATCCGCCAAAAGATGATTCTCTCAAAGACCAGAAACATGGGAGCCTATCTTAGGAAAATGGCTATCGACGGCTATATCATCAACACCGACACAGCCCCGATCAAGCAGGTGTACGAAGAGATGCACAAAATCGGTGTAAACATCAATCAGATTGCAAAAAAGGTAAACACCACTGGTGATTTGTACCCGGAAGAAATGGAAGAATTGAAAAGGATGGTAAGCGAGATATGGCGTATATTAAAATCTTCCCCATTAAAGTAACTGACAAAAAAGCACTGGACTATATTATGAATCCGGACAAAACCGAAGAGAAATTACTGATTTCCAGTTTCGCCTGTTCCCCAGAATCTGCTGATCTGGAATTTGCTTTCACCAGAGAAGAAGGTAAAAAGAATGTGATGGACAAAGGCAGCAATCTGGCATTTCATTTAATTCAATCTTTCAAGCCTGGAGAGGTTGACGCTGAAACTGCACATAAGCTCGGCAAAGAATTTGCTGACGAAGTACTAAAAGGGAAATATGAATATGTCATCAGCACCCACGTTGACCAGGACCATATTCATAACCATATCATTTTTAATGCTACCAGCTTTGTTGACCATCATAAATATGTCTCCAACAAACGAAGCTATCATAAAATCTGCCGGATCAGCAACCGTATTTGTCAGGAAAACGGTCTTGTCACCAGTATGCCAACCGGCGAAAAAGGGAAATCTTATAAAGAAAATATGGAATATCATCGTGGAAACAGCTGGAAAGCAAAATTAAAAGTCGCTGTAGATAAAGCAATCTGGTCATCCATCAACTATGATGAGTTTCTTCAAAAAATGAAGCTTGCCGGATATGAGATCCGTCAGGGAAAGAACCTGGCTTTCCGGGCACCGGAGCAAAAAAACTTTACAAA
>JAETSI010000072.1 GCA_021769725.1 Oscillospiraceae bacterium
TAAGCATCACGCAATCGTCTCCGTAGTGTCAATTTACCAGATTTTCGCTCGAAACGCCTTGCGGTCTTATGTTATATATAGGCGGCAAAAGGATCTGCCAATCGCCGTTACCTTCTAATATTTCATGCAAAGATAGCCATTTTCAGCGAATTGCGGGCTATGATTGCTCAAATTTATATTTAAGTCCATACTCTTCAAGTTTATTATAAAGTGTTGTCCTGCTTATTCCAAGCAGTTCTGCAGCAACCTTCCGGTTGCCGTCAGCCTGCCTCAAAGCACGTATAATCCGCTCTTTATCTTCCTCATCGTTACGCAGGGAAAAGCCGACAACAGAATTTGTTTCAGCTATCCTAAGCTCCAGATGCTCTTTCGTGACAACGCCTTCCTGCGCCTGTAATACGGCTCCCATGATTTTCTGTCGAAGCTCCCTCACATTGCCCGGCCATGTGTGGGTCAGCAACGCTTTACGGGCTTCGGAACTGAAACCGCTCACATTGCTTGTTGGCTATATCACGGAAGAACTCCGCAAGCGGCATAATGTCCTCCTGACAGTCACGCAAGGGCGGCACGGTTATCACGAAGTCATGCAAGCGGTAGAGTAAATCCTGTCGGAAACGCTTTTCATTCACCGCTACTTCCAAATCTTCATTGGTGGCGGCGATGATGCGGACATTGAAACTCCTGTCTGCCTTGTCACCGACCGGGCGATACAGTCTTTCCTGTATGGCGCGGAGCAACATCTGTTGGGTTTCCAACGCGAGGTTGCCCACCTCATCAAGAAAAAGCGTACCGCCTTCTGCCTCATGGAAATATCCTTTCTTGGCACTGTCCGCACCCGTGAACGCACCTTTGACGTGTCCGAAAAAAGCAGACGGCGCAAGTTCTTTGGTAAGTGATCCACAGTCCACCGCCACGAATGGCTTGCCGGAACGCTTACTTTTATCATGCAGGTGGTGGGCGATATGCTCCTTGCCCGTGCCATTCTCACCGAATATCATTACGCTCATATCAGTGACGGCTACCAGCCTTATCCGGTGCATGATTTTCTGAAAGGCTGAACCGTCACGGGCGAACATGGGCATACGGCGGAGTCCCACCTGACGCTCCTTCTGTATGGAGCGGATAAGGGGGACGAGTTTGTCTTCCACAAGTTGTTTGGGTATGTAATCCAAAGAGCCGAGTTTCATACTTTCGACAGCCGTATGCACTTCGGCATAGTCGGTCATAATGATGAAGGGTTGCAATTTTCCCTCCTTGCGCATCCAACGCAACAGGTCTATCCCGTTGCCATCGGGCAGACGCAGGTCCGAAACAACTATATCGTCATCCGTTGCCTGTTGCAGATGTTTCTTTGCTGTCGAAAGGTGGTAAGCCTGCACGGTGCTGTATCCCTCTCGCATCAGCAGGTTGCAGACATATTGGCAATACACGATATTGTCCTCCACCACTATTATTCTTGTCTTATCCATTTTCGTATTTTCTCCTTTCCTCTTTTGCCAACCGGATTATTTCCGCTCCCTTGTTCAACACGGCGGTCGCGGCATGGCTTAACGTTTCTTCATCTGGGATTACATTGCTATGAAACAATCCGTAAAGTTCCCTCAGCGGCTGGTCAGCACGGAGTATCTCCCACGAGCTGCGCAAGTGGTGTGTCAGGGCATCCAGCTTTTGCAGGTCTTTTTCTGTTGCCGCATCCCGTACAGCCTTCATTTCCTTCTCTGTTTCCGTTATCAGCTTCTCCAGCATGACGACTTCATTGCCATATGACAACAAGGCAGAAAAGTCCAGTTTTCCGTCCAGTGTTCCTTTTATGGCGCACTTGTCGGAAACCTCCATCAGTTCTGATATTGAGAAAGGTTTGAACAGGCATCCGGCAAATCCTTTTGCCAAAAGTTCCTCCGCATCGCAACTGCCCGAAGCGGTTGCCACGACCACGGGGATTGTCTGAGAATTGCCCACATTGGATGAGTGCAGCAGTTCCAACAACTCAAAGCCGTTCATGCCGGGCATATTCAAGTCTGTCAGCAACAGGTTGTATTCTTTCCGGCGTAGCATCTCCATCAGTTCCGCCGCATCGGTGCAAGTATCGCAATGTATCCCTTCTTGGGCATACATTTCTTTTAGCATCAGGAGCAGCACCTCATCATTGTCGATGGCGACAACATTGAGGTTTCTATCCTGTCGGTGGATATAAGTCTGTATCTCTTTTTCCGGCACTTCTTCGGCTTTCGACATGGGTATCTCCACCGTGAAACGGCTTCCTTTTCCTTTCTCGCTATCCAACTGTATTGTTCCATGAAGCATCGTTACGATATTATGCACGATGGCAAGTCCAAGTCCGAAGCCGTCCTTAGCGGCGGCATTTGACAGGCGTTCAAATGCACCAAATACACGTCGCTGTTCCTCTTCGGTCATGCCTGTACCCGTATCTTCAACCGTAATTATCAGAACTCCATCGGTGTAGCCGGTAGTCAGCGACACACCCCCTTCCTCCGTAAACTTGATGGCGTTTGACAGTAGGTTGTTTCCGATTTGGATTATTCGCTCCTTGTCGGTCAATACAACGGCATCACTTACGTCCTTCACTGTCAGCGATAGCCCTTTGTTCATGGCTATTGGCATGAACTCCGTTTCAAGGGTATGCACGATTGTGGAAATACGGCAGGGTGACAGTCTGGGCTGTTCTTTGCCGTTGTCCAATCGAAAGAAGTCCAGCAAAGCGTTGAGCATATCCCGCATACGGTCGGAGGATTGTTGTATGCTTTGAAGAAAATGCACATTATTCCCTTTGCTGCACTCTTTCTGCAACAGCTTCGTATAACCTGTTATTGCAGTCAGCGGTGTGCGCAGTTCATGGGTAATGGTATGCACCGCCTTCTTCCGAGAGGCTATCAGTGCCTCGTTCTGTTGCACGGACTTTTTCAGTTGCCCGATTAGTTCCCCGGTCTTCCGCCTGTATCTTCTGATATGGTTCGTGTCACGATGTATGATGATGAACAGACACAGCAATAGTATGATAGCGCATCCGGTCAGGCTTCCAATCTGCATGAAAGACCTCCTGCGCATGGAGGCTGTTTGGGCTTCCTGAGTTTGCAGCCCCCTCTGCACATCACGATCTATCCGATTGATAAGCGTTTGTAGTTGCATGTTTAGTTCCGCATTGCGAGCGGCAAGACTGTCGGCTTGTTCCGACAACCGGCGGCTTTGTGCTTTCTGTTCCCTGATTACGTTACTGTTCAGCGAGTGGAGCATGGTAGTTGTTACCGTTGGCTTCGCTTCCTCTTTTTTGCCGAAGATGCCCAAGAAACCTTTACGTTTCGGCTTGCTTGGTTTTTCTTCAGAACTTTGCCGGGCTATGACGGGGACTATGTCGGCTATGCGCCTGTTAAGTGTCCTTTGGCGCAAATGTATTCCGGCAAGCTCATTCAACCGGGCTTCCTTGTCCGCCAACATCATACGGAGTGTGTCTATTTCCGTGCGCTTGGATTGGAATATGTCGCTGAAAGCATACAGAGTGCTGTCTATCACCAGCCTTTGCATGTGATATTGTGCCATATCGTCCTCATCCCATTCAGCAACGGTTTCCCCTTGAAAGGACAATCCGGCAATCTGCATGTTCAGGCGGTTAATGTCTTGCCGCAGTTCATTTATACGTTGGTTCCCTTCCTCCTGAAGTTTCAACGTGCGCTGTTCGTTGTGGCATGTGTAAGCCACCAACAGAGCCATGAGGAATATGGACAAATAGCCGGAGGCCAATAATATGCGATATAATCTCATACATCATATTTAATGATAATACTACTTGCGGATGCTCTCATTTGTCAGGGATATGTGCGCCGTTATAGCCGCGACTTCCAAATCTTGCCGAAAATGTATTCATAATTGGTCGTTCCAGAATTTCATCCTTCTCTCGCACCATTCCTCATAGCCCGCCTGTTTCAGTTCTCCCGGATTTTTCAACATCTGTTGGTTGCAGAAATCGGAAAAATTACTGGCGGACAGGAAACGGTTACGCTCCGCCACCTCCTTTATGCCGAGTTCCGGTCGGTAGGACATATCTTCCTTGATACGGCTGATGCGTTCTTGCCGTAGCCAGTCGGCGGCGGTACAGCCGTAATATTCCTTGAAGCGGTTGCGGAAATGGGAATAGCTCATGCCGCACATCTCCGCCAGTTCATCCGCCGTGAAAGTGCGCCACTTGTATATCCTCACTTTCCAGCGGAATACAGCCTCTTCCAGTTCTTTCAGGCGGCTTTCGGCATACTGCATATCAATCTCTCTCAATGGCGTGTCGATATGTCGGAGTGTGTCGCGCCGCGCACGGAAGAAGTAGTCGCACACGCGGTTGGTCACGCAATTGAGATAAGACCTACCCCTCATGCAGCGCAGCAGGTCGCAGAAAAACAGAAGTTCCGTCGTGCGGTATTCCGTTTCATAGACGGCAACAAGGTCGTTGCTCAGATAACAGAATGCAAAATCTTCCGGCGAGCAGGCTATCAGAGCCATGTAAGGCTTGTAGTCGCGCATGGCGAGCGAAGGCAGTTCAGGCATCGCCCTGAACGTGTCCACTATCAGGCGCACAACATCCTTGTCGCGGGCAAAACCGTCCATTTCCCGGACAGTCCTGCTCACTGAATATCGTTTCTTTATAATCACCTCCGCCTTGTCCGTAATGCAGCGCAGGTTCTCGGACAAGGCGGGGTATGTATCGGCTGTATGCCGTAACTGTGTTGTCAATCTCATCTTGTCATTTTTGCAGCAAATATCGGGGTTATGAAATAAAGAGCTGTTCCAAATTTTGCTGAAAATACCATCCCTACGAGATTTTGCATCATCGGCATGTTTCTATTTATTGACTGTTAAAAATAGACTATTAAGTTATGCCTATCAATTCAAATAGTTACCGATTGTTAATCTGTGGATTTCACTAATAATACCTTATGAGAATAAATATGCAGACAAGACCTAAAATCATCCCACCCCATTTGATATATTTATTACTTGAAAATAAATTAGTTATCATAGCTATTGTCAAACACAGATAAAATAATCTTGAGATAGGACCAATTTCACAACTTATCATTAAAATGATACAGATTGCTACTATAAGATATTGTATTCCTTGAAGAAATTTTTTCATTGTCCTTTAATGGTTTACCCCTTGCCGCTGTTAGTCGGAACAGGTGCTTGTTATACATAATTCGACAAATCATCATTTTGCGATACAACACTTTTTGAGGTTGTACAGGATGATGCAACTATGCCGAAGAAAAGCAGGAATGTGATAATTACTTTTTTCATAGGGTCGTCATATAGGTTCTACATGCAAATAGTATATTTCTTGCGCCAACTCGCCTGTGTCATCATAAAGCCGATGCAACATCAACATGCGAGTGGTTTTGTTTTCCCAATACCATTCGGCTGTCACTCCTTTTTCGGGGAGGCATTTGAACAGGTTTTCTTTCCCTTTGCCATCTTGTCCCTCGCCAACATTGTTTTCCATCAGTGTCTTGATGGCCTTTTTCGTTGTTGGCAGAAAGTCTGCGTCTGATAGCAATTTATGATTCATCGGAATAATTTGAGAATAGGGAGCACCATTCTTTGCAACGATGTCATATACCTTATATTCATAGTCTCTATCCAATCGACAATAGGCTGTTAGATTCTCCGGCTTCTGTAAGACGATTGTGCCCCATTGAAGCCCTAAGAAATCGCGATTATAAAGCGTTGTATGGAGTGAAGCCTCATATTTCACTTTTCCATGACGATAACCTTTAAGATGGCTCTTTATTGTGCCACTCTTGAAGAAGTGCGAACTCCATTGTGTAGAAAGATGCTCTTCTGGTCCTCCTGCTGTAACTTTATTTTCATACACTTTGAATGTGTGAGGGAAATCATCAGCACTCCACACAATAGAATCGTAATAGTGTGTGAATTCAGGAAAACCTACAGGCCTATATTGACCGTTTATATCTGTGATTCTGAACGTTATCACATCAAGAGGTGCTGGCAACGGACTTTCAATATTCATTAAAGGAGTAAACTCTGCCATAATTATCTTGAACTTAGCTTCTTCAGGCAAAACTTCCGGTTTGGGATCAGGCTGTCCTTCGTCTTTAAAGATTCTGGACAAACAGATAATTGCCCTTGCAGTTCTATTTCCATCATTTGTCGAGATTGTAATCTCCTCGTATGCATCCGGGGCTTCCGAAACATGACGGGGAAAGTGAATCTTCAACAGATTGGCTTCCACCTTGAGCGTTGCCCATCCACAATCGTATGTGTAAGAACCGCCCGGAAAAGGATTGAGCACATCGAAATTCTCACAAGTCATCACGATATATCCCTCATTACCGTTTGCTTTGAAATAATATTTGGGAACCCAATCTACAGAGCCACCTTCATACTTTACACTTTCCGGTGTCAGAATTTCATGCGTCAAGAGCATCGGTTCACCGGGTAAAACATCATCCTTGTCGCAGGCTGTAAAGAGCAAACAAACAATCGCCATAAGCGGCACAAACAGTTTATAGTTCATATTATTTTCAGTTTTCATATTTACATTGTTTTTTAGTTGCACATAATGGTTCAACAAGGAGCTGCGTTAGCAACTAACTTGAATTGTTATGAACCTATTTTGCTCCTTTGGTTAGAAACTCTTGCGGTTTTTGCTTGATATATGTGCCTATCAGCGTGTAAAGCTGTTTGTCATTCTTCATTAAGGCGTAATATTCACAATCGAAAGCATCGAAAATTTTTTTCTTGTAGCCGTGAGCAAAACCTTGCATCGTCCCGTCCCATTCGGAATGTAATTCATTACGACAGGAGGAAAACTGTGCATTGGCACGTCTTACCAAGTCCGCCACTTCCATTGCACCGAGTTTGATAAATGTTTCTCTTGCCCGTTCTGCCCGTTCTCCATCGGAATTATAATAATACTGATTGAAACCACCATTAATAACTTCGGCATGTAGCTCTACGGCGCACATAATACTATCGAATGCTTTACATTCGACATCACTCGCCAACTCTCCGTTTATAAATTTCCGACATAGTTTAGCCGCCGAAAGTTGTTCTATTTGCTCCTTTGTTATCTGTTCAGAACGAGCCAGACCGAGTATTTTTTTTATCCATTGTATCATATTGATATTACTTAATTGTTCATAATGGTTAGAAAGGAGCATCGTCAGATGCTATCTTTCGTTGTTACTAACTTATTTATAATTCCCACTCCGATGAATAAACACCCAATCCCAATAAGAGGATAAATAATACCACATAAGACAGCGAGTATATTCAATCCTCGTTCATCTCCAGTGAAGCCCTCTAAACTGACAGCTTCCAATATGAAGTTTGTAAATTGCCAATCCAATAGACTTTGGTCTATACAAATAAAGGCAAGCCACATAAGAGCAGAGCAACATTCCACACCAAACAATAACATTATAGCTTTGGGCTGACTGAAATATAGCTTATAAACCTTGTAGATTACCAGCATATCTATAACCATAAGCATACCTAAAAAGCTATATTCCATAATGCTATATATTTCGAATAGGCGACCAAGACCTAAACCACCACAAAATAATGTTATGACTATCAGCAAAACACTGAAAGCTGTCAATGATACTATGGATTGGACGGTTTTATTCATCGCACGATTGTTAGTAATGGGATGCAGATAGCAACCTCTTAGAGGTGCTATCTGCGTGTTAGTTGCCTTATTCCATTAAATTCCCATCAGGTAAAATAATATCTCCGTCATCACCACTCACATCGAAGAAGCCAACACCATATTTCTGCGCCAAGGCTTTCATCTTTTCGTATGCTTCTTCTGCTACCGACCACGCAAATGCTGCATAAATGACATTATGCCCTATGCTGTAATCGGTCAAGTGTGCTTCGGCATCATCGTCTTCCACCTCTACGTCAGAAGCATCCATGTTTGGAAATGTCTTAATCATTTCTTTATACCATTCCCGCAGGGCAGACGATGTGACGGCAGGGTCGTTGTAACCGTGTTCTTCACTCCATTCTGTTTCTTTGCCATACCATACAAGAAACTCTTTGCGCTTTTGCGGAGCTTTTGTCCGCTCGAAAACCATTAAATCGTAACTCATAATTTATTCTTCTTATGTTTCTATTATTTTGTTATATTGGCAACTAATGGGATAGCGTGGAACGCTGTAAGGCGTTATCACGCTTCGTTATAAACTCAATTTATCTATTGGTATAATAGTCTTTAAGTAGAAGCGGGAGAAAAAACCAACTTACTATGCCTATTATAGAGATAGCAACAAAAAACCAATTCTTCCTGTTGGTGTTATTGTTTCTGTAATGGTTGTCCCATCTTCGGTATCTTTTTGTATCATCCCAAAATACGATTTCATTTATAAGCATAAATAAGATGGAGACAGATAGGAAAGCAACGTATTTGGCTTCATGAACAAAATGGATTGGTGCTATCAGTGCCATTATCAATGCAATAAATGGGAGATGGAAAAACAAAAAGCCAATGTTATTTCCAGCTCTACCATATCCAAGTAATCCCCAGAAGAAATACCTGATTGTAAAATACCAATAGATATACCAGTTCATAATGTTAATCTCAAATTGTTTATAATAGGATTCAGCTAACAGCGTTTAGCTGTTTAGGTGATTGTTATCGGTTATTACTTCATTGGTAAATTCCTTGCATGCAACCTCTATTATATTGTCATAAGCTGTTATGACAATGTGATGCAGCGCATTTTCAGATAAAGAAGAACCAATAATTTCTTGTATGCAAGAAACTGAATCAGTTTTTACAATTAGGTTCTTTGTATCTATGTTTATCAAGCTATCAAACATAGACTTCTCAAACAGTTCATAACTAAATAGACTGTAATAAACAACTCCCACGAATCCAAATTTCATTTTGTAACCTTCTTTGGTTTTATCAAAGAAACTACATAAATTATTGTTAGCTACATCCACATAGATTTCAATGGTCCGAGAATTTATAATATTGATATGTTCAATCATTATAGCATCTCGTCCACCAATGAAGCCTATTTCTGTTGTTAAATCTTTTATTTTCATCTTTCTTTATTTTACCGATAATGGGATGCAGCTTGCCGCCGTTAGGTGGCACAGATGCTTGTTATCAGTCACTTTTACTTCAACTCTTTTTTATTTATAGTAATAACTCTATTCGGAACAAAGAAGCGGGATACTTCTATGTCAATGCTGTTTGATATATAGCACTTCCACTGTTTTACATATCGAAATTCTTTTTTGAGTTTACCAAAGAACTTGGAAACTTTTTGGGAGAACTCAATATTGTCTGAACAACAATAAAAACGTCCACTAACAAATACCATATCTTCCCTTTGAAAAGGAACAGAATATTCTAAGACGGGACTTTTTACACAATCCAAGACTTCGGCAGTCGTACCGTCATAATATTCATGGGTGTAGTAAGATATGTGTGTTTGCAAAGAATTTTCTGTCAGGTGGAATACTTCTTCATTCATATTCTTATCAAACAGTGAAAAGTTCCCTTTATAATAAGGAACACATAATAATTGCCCAAATACATTCTTTAGTGTATTGGCAATCATTTCCTTATCATTTGGGCACGAATAGAAGTTTATTTGTTTACTCATACATCTTTGTTTTTAATGACTGATAAAGGCTTAGCAGGGAACGGCTTGCCCGTTATCCTGCTTCGTTAATGGTGAATTATATTTTTCCTTGTCGGTATAATGCTTCTATAAAAAAGCCAATCAAGGTTACTACTATATATATTGTAAGTATCCATGCTCCGGCTTTACTTTGCATAGTGTTTTCGTTCTCATACTTAGTTATAATTCTTCTATATCTTTTCTTGAAGAAAAAAGTACCACTCAACAATACTATTAAACTACCCTCAATGATATAGTATTGAGTATCGGACGGGTATTCACCAATTCCGTATTGGGTTAATATGCCCCATACGGTTAAAATATTGGTACTTAATATGACCGAAAACAGAAGCATTGCCATAAATACGGCTCCTTCTGCTAAAGAAGAATGAAGCCATAATCTATAAAACCTATAATATAAATAGTCTATCATATTCAATTACCATTAATGGGTTAGCAGGGAACGGCTTGCCCGTTATCCTGCGTTGTTATCAACCTGTTCTAATATTTATCTGCAACTTCAAATTCACCGATTGTTTGTGTACAGATGTCAATGTACGGAATAGTCTTGACTATCTTGATGTTTTCAATGTCCTCACTTCCCCCCATAGCCAACAGCAGGGAATACCCGAAACATTCGTCATAGTCGGGAGTTCCGAGTTTCTCTTGTATTACAGGATAATTTTCTAAGTCAAACCAACCTTTCAAGAAACTTTGATTTACCATTACCTTATTAAAAATTGCACGAAGATTGGCAGGAAGTATTAAATATGTTCCGTATCTGACATTCAGATAAACAACGTAATTATTCAGTCTTGGGTTCTTTACATAGGCAAAGACATCGCCGAAAGCCGTACACATGAATGGCAGAAACGATTTGTCATCCTCCTTCTCATAACAGGAGTTTATCACATCTTGGTAATCGGACGGATTGATAAGCTTAAACAGCCCATTACAATAACAGCCCAGCCCGACCTCCTGCCATAAAATATTCAGTTCGGGATAAGACAAATCAGCATATTTGGCAATAAAAGTATCATCTACTGCCTGCCTCTTATTATTGAGGCTCTTTTCTAAAAATTCTTCGTACATATTTATGTGCTTTATGGTTGATAATGGGATGCAGCTTGCCGCCGTTTAGGCGGAATAGGTGCTCGTTAACAACATCGTTAGTAAATACTTACTAAAACTCCAGTTTGGGAGTTTAATGCGTTTTCGTAAAAGGCTTT
>JAETSI010000073.1 GCA_021769725.1 Oscillospiraceae bacterium
GCGGGCATCACTCTGGCAGAGTATATCCGAAGAAGAAAAATGTCTTTAGCGGCAGTAGACTTGCAGGGCGGGGATGAACGGATTATTGATATTGCAGAGAAGTACGGCTACCGTTCCCCGACTGCATTTAACAGGGCGTTTCAGTCTTTTCATGGAATAGCCCCCTCATCTGTGAAAGACGAGGGCGTATCCGTGAAATCTTTTTCCCCCATTGTGTTTAGAATTGCTGTGAAAGGAGCGACAGAAATGAATTATAGAATTGAAACAAAAGAAGCATTCCGCATTATTGGCGTATCTGCACCGCTTGATAAGGAAATCGAAAATAACTTTATGGTTGTACCTAAGATGTGGCAGGATGCCGCTGTAAATGGAACAATACAGAAACTGGCAGGAATGATGGATACACCGCCAATGGGGCTTTTGGGCGTGAGTGCCTGCAATGATGAAGAACAATGGAAATATTTTATTGCCGTTTCCAGTACAAAAACAAGCGGTGAGTTTGAAGAATATACTGTGCCTGCGTCTACTTGGGCAATCTTTTCTGGAACGGGTACAAACCAGTCCATACAGGAATTGGAGCAGCGAATTATAACAGAGTGGCTTCCCACCTCTGGATATGAGTATGCCAATGCCCCCGATATTGAGGTTTACTTAAATCCAGACCCACAGAACGCACAATATGAGGTATGGATACCAGTATCAAAGAAAAAGGGATAACGGAGGGACTTATGGACGAGAAATTTAATATGTTTATGGAAACGGTTGATGAGCGTTTCCGTGGATTTGTAAATCAAATCAATGGGTATTTGGCAGAGAACGGCTGTAAGTGCGACATTAAATCACAAAAAAGCGGCTATGTTGTGTCCTATGTGCTAAACAGCAGCAAAAGAACTCTGGCAACATTCGTATTCCGAAAAACAGGAATGAAGCTCCGCATTTATCCCGAACATATACAGGAATATCAGAGTTTTCTTGATACTCTCCCCGAAAAGGTAAAAAAGGAAATCAAGAAAGCGTCCGTCTGCAAGCGGCTTATCAATCCCGATGACTGTAATCCGAAGTGTGTAATGGGATATACCTTTGCGTTGGATGGTGAGCAGTATCAGAAATGCCGTTACATGGCGTTTCAACCTACATTGAGTGAGGAAAATAATCCATATATAAGGCAGTTTTTAGAGAAAGAATTGCAGGCAGGTGCCAATTATGAGTAAGCAGGATGCTATTACTGATTGGGTGCATTGCCCTTTTTGCGGAAACAAAACAAGGTTGCAGTTACGGGCAGATACAGAGCTGAAAAACTTTCCTCTTTATTGTCCGAAGTGCAAACAGGAAAGTTTGATTGACGCAAAGAATTTACAGGTAACGGTTATTAAAGAGCCAGACGCATAAGACGCAGAGCCGATAAACAAGTGAGCAATCACAGTTTGTCGGCTCTTTCTTTTTTACATAGGCAGGACAAGCCCACCGAATAAAAAAAACGATGTATCGGTGGGCTGATTTGCTATGCTCTGAATACCCTCCGACTTCGCTTTTTGAAGTTTGGAGGGAATTCTTTTGCCTGCAAGCAGCTTTCGTCTGCATTTACATATACCCTGCCGAGGATGGGCGGATAACCTGTTAAAAAAATCCTCGCTACCGCATGGGGACTTTGCACCTCAAAAATAGAAGTCAAATCTCTACATAATAGATATAAACTTTCCTTAAACCGTAAAGGTGTGACAGCCTTTGCGGTTTTTCTTTTGTCACTATTTGCAGAAATTCGCCGTAAGGCGGTTTCTGGCGTGGGTTGCCGTTCCCCGCCTTTCAATCTGGATTTTAATGATTTTCAAAATTCAGATTGGAGGAAATTAGAATGGCATATAACCACGGACGGGAAGAACGCAAATGGCGTATCTGGAAAGAAGCCGAGGAAAGAATTTTACGAAAATGCGGTGTTGACGAGGATACCATCGAGAAAATCCGTATCTATGACAGGGCGGATTTTAATGCAACCAGACGGTTTTACCGCTATCTGAACGATGTCGGGGAATACCTTGAGGGAATGGCAGACACTGAGCGGCAGACAGAGGTACATTCGGCTACAGATTTATTGGACGAGAGTGAAAACGAAAATCTGTATCGGGTATTACTTACGGTGGACAAGCGTACCCTGCAAATCGTTCTGCTGAAAATGCAGGGGTATTCCACAAAGGAGATTGCCCCGCTTGTCGGGCTGACAACGGGTGCTATCTATGCAAGGTTAGACCATCTGCGGAAAAAGCTGAAAGCCTTTAAGCGGTAAGGGAAGAAATCACATTCTCCTGCGGGCTATGGGGTGAGAGGTCAAAAGCCTCTCGCCCTATTTCTTTCGCAGGAGGAAAACATAATGGCATACCGAGTTAAGACATATATGCTTCGGGAGGAAGCTTCTGAAAATGGTACAAGGTATTTTATCAGCTTCAAGGACGGGCAAGGCGGCAACCACGAATTAGAGGTATCTGAACAGTTCTTTATTGAGTTTCGGCAGATGGAGAGCAAAAACCGTAACCTGTTGCAATCGGATGAACGCCACAAAGAATTTTTTGAGCTTTCCGATGAAGCCCTTAACAGGAGGGCAAGGGTTACGCCGAAAGGCGTTGACGAGCTGATTATCGAGCAGGAACGCTCCGAGCTGCTCCGCCGTACCATTGCTGCTCTGCCAGAGATACAAAGGCGGCGTTTCCTGCTCTACTACGAATACGATTTCAATTACTATGAGATTGCTGCAATGGAGCATTGTACCGCTTCTTCGGTAGGTAAATCTATTACCCGTGCAAAAGAAAAGATAAAGGAGCAGATGAAAAAATATCTCTGCCTCTAACGGAGTGATAACGCTCTTCTATCTTCGGATATGGGGGCGTTCTTTGATATGTTCTCTAATGGAATTTGGCAGATGCGAAGAAACCAGAGGACAGCCGGCCTACTGTCCTCTCTGAATTTTCCTGTCCGAAGAATCCGGAATCATACCGCATGGATCTGCTTTCCATCCAGCCAAGCATAGAGGTTGTTGAAGACGATGTCTGCCCGCTGCTCCATAGACTCCACAGAGGCAAAAGCGATGTGAGGTGTGACGATGGTGTTGGGGCAGTGCAGCAAGGGATGGTCGGCGGTCAGGGGAGGCTCCGTCTCAAAGACGTCACAAGCGGCACCGGCAATGCTGCCATTCTCCAGGGCCTCCGCCAGAGCCACAGCATCCAGTACACCGCCGCGGGCGGTATTGATCAGAAGGGCGCTCTTCTTCAGGAGGGCCAGCTGCTCCCTGCCGATCATGCCCTTGGTATCTGCCGTCAGAGGACAATGCAGAGACACAATATCCGCCCGATTCAGCAGGACCTCAAGAGATACCTGTTCATCAATGGCGGGATCAGAAACGGTGCTTTTGTTGTAGGCCAGCACGGTACAGCCGAAAGCCTTGCAAAGGGCGGCTACTCTCTTGCCGATGGCACCGGCACCCACGATATCCACCGCCTTGCCCCATAGCAGGTGGCCCACCAGGCCCTCCTTGGTGCCGCCGTTCCGGCAGCGTTCCTCTGTCTTGTTCACGTTCCGCAGCAGCTGGATCATAAAGCGGATGCACAGTTCCGCCACGGCCTGGGTAGCATAGCCAGAGGCGTTGCTGACAGCAATCCCCCGCTTCTTCGCCTCAGCCATGGGAATGTGGTTCACGCCGGTAAAGGCAACATCAATGAACTTCAGGGACTTGGCTTCCTCCAGTACAGATGGGGCCAGGGGCATGTTCGCCAGCATGATGACATCAGCGTTGCGGCTCCGCTCCGCCTGGATCACAGGATCGGAAACGCCCAGACCCTCCAACAGTACGATTTTCATTCTGTAGTATACCTTCTAAATTTAATTTGTATTTGAATTTGGTTTCCCAAAAGCGAGCAACTGTTTTGTCCGGCATATATAATAGAGAATTCCAGTGATATCCGCCAGTGCCCAGCCGATAGGCACTGACCACCAGATGCCGGCGACACCGATAGAAGGTACTGCCGATAGTGTGTAAGCCAGTGCTACCCGCGTTCCCAGTGAGATAACAGTGAGTACCACACTCATCCCAGGCCTTCCCAGGGCCCGGTATAGGCCATACAGCAGAAACAGACAGCCAATACCGCAGTAAAATGCGCCCTCAATGTGCAGATAGCGAATGCCCTCCAGAACGATCTCCGTTTCCTGCACGTCTACAAATAGATTCATCAGCGGGCGGGCAAAGATCCATACAAAGGCAGAGGCTGTCAGGCAAAACACCATGGACGCGGCCACTGCGCCCTTCAAACCGGCGCGGATACGGTCATCTTTTTTGGCTCCGTAATTTTGCGCGATGAAGGTGGAAAAGGCGTTGCCGAAATCCTGCACGGGCATATAGGCAAAGGCGTCAATTTTTACCGTTGCCGCAAAAGCCGCCATAACCGTGGGGCCAAAGCTGTTCACCAGCCCCTGCACCATCAGGATGCCCAGGTTCATCACAGACTGCTGGACACAAGTCAGGATAGAAAAACCGGCAACCTCCCGGACGCAGCTCCAGCGAACCCGGAAATCTTTGCGGATGTCCCGCAGCTGCGGGCACTGCGCTAAAGCATAGAGCGCGATGCCAATGCCGGAAACATACTGGGCAATCACAGTCGCCTCCGCTGCTCCGGCCGCGCCTCGCTTCAATCCCAGCACGAACCACAGATCCAGGATAATATTCAGCACGGCGGAGATTGCCAGAAATATGAGAGGGACTATGGAATTACCCAGTGCCCGCAGAAGCGAAGCAAAATAGTTATACAAGAATGTGGCGGCGATGCCCCAGAAAATGACAAACAGGTATTCCCGCATGAGTCCCCATACCTCTGCCGGCACCCGCAGAAAGATCCGGATAAAATCCAGGCAGGCAAAAGCGACGCCGCACAGAAGGAGGGCCGCCGCCGCGATCAGCACAAAAGAGGCGCATATGCTCTCCCGCAGGCCGGCTTTATCCTGCTGGCCAAACCGAATGGAAAACAGTGCCCCGCTGCCCATGCAAAGCCCCAGCAGGATGGAAGTCAGAAACGTCATCAGGGAGAAAGCTGAGCCGACAGCTGCCAGGGCATTTTTACCAAGGAACTGCCCGACGATCAGCGTGTCCGCGATATTATAGCATTGCTGAAGCAGATTTCCCAAAATCATAGGAACCGCGAAAAGCAACATGGAGCGCATAACCGGCCCTTGTGTTAAATCTCGATGCATTTCCCACACCTCCAAATAGTAAGTTAAAACTTACGATATGCAATTATTATATCAGTAACTAATGCGGAAGTCAATCTGCTGTTTACATTTTGTACTATTTCATTTATAATGAGAATAAAAAAGCAGAAAAGGTGGTATTGCCATGTTTTTGGAAGGGTTGGATGCGCTGGACCAGAAAATCGTCCGGCTTCTGATTGAAAACGCCCGTATCTCCTATTCGGACATCGGGCAGGAGGTGGGGATATCCCGTGTGGCGGTGAAAGCCCGCATCCAGGCATTGGAGCAGCGGGGTGTTATTGAGGAATATACGACTATCATTAATCCGCAGAAAATCAGCGGTGCCGTTTCCTCTTACTTTGAAATTGAGACGTTGCCGGATACGCTGGCAGAGGTGGCAGAGATATTAAAGCAGAACGAAACAATCACGCAGGTGTATCGTGTTACTGGAAAAGACAAGCTTCATGTTCATGCCGTTGCCGCTTCAAGCGGGGAAATGGAAAAACTGATCCACGAGGTTATCGATACACTTCCTGGCGTGGAGAGCTGTACCTGTAATATCATCCTGTCTCGGATCAAGGATATCAAGGGGCTGCGCCTGTAAGAGAAAGCACCGGTTAGCAAGCTCATTTTGGACGAGATGAATCTGATGCCAGAACGGGCCTTGCGGCACTGTGTTTATTCCCGCGAGCAACGAGCCAAGTAGCTGCCCCAATAGATAGCAGGAGATAAAGCATTCTTTGTTCATCAATTATTTTAGGAGGGGCATTAGCCCCTTGACTTTGCCCGTTAAAATCAGAATTTGAAAACTATGATTTTATAAGTGGTTACTGCCACTCATAGGGCGTTAATAAAATCCTCCAAAAGCCTTGAAAATAAAGGATTTATCGCAATGTGTTCGCCTTATCCCTTTATATGATTTCACACAAGTTTATTCTTTCCCTGATTGCTTATAAGGGCAAAATCAAGGGCAAGAAAATCTCATAACAAGATATAACAGAGTGTGGCAATCGGGGAAATGTGATGTATGTGCGAATATATTATAACGGAGGATTTTTTAATGGATAAGTACATTTATGATGAAAGCAATGGTCTTTGGTATGAACTACAAGGAGATTATTATATTCCTTGTCTTACTTTACCAGCCGAAAAAGAATACAAGCCTATCGGCTTATGGGGACAGCGACACAAACGCTATTTACAGGAACATAAACGGACAGTTTATATTTCGCTGCTCACAAGCGGCGAATTGAATAATTACCTTGCCGATATTGACGAACAAGCAACGGAAATGATGTTTCGATTGGTTGAGCAAATGGCTGACAAGGAGGGCGTGACCGAACAACTTAAAGTAGAAAACCCGATGTTGTGGGTTGGTCGAATGAATGAGATACAGGCAAGAGCACGAGAAATTGTATATGCCGATATTATCTATAAGTAAAAAATGTAACATATAGAATATTAAAATTGTGGCAGTCAAAAATTAAAACTTTGTCTGCCACAATTATGATTCGATGTGTTCTCTTTCATAATGACTTTGGTAATTCATTATGCTATAATGAATTTAATTTACGGTATCGCACTGCATCTACTAATTTGGAGTTCGATTAGAACAGGAAAAGATTATATTGATTGCTCTCTATGCGAGATTAAAACCGATTATACAGGAGGAAATTGAATGAGCAATATTATTCAAATCAATAATCTTAATAAAAGTTTTGGAAGTGTAAACGCTGTTCAGAATTTGAGTTTTCGTGTGAAAAAAGGAGAGCTGTTTGCCTTTCTTGGTATCAATGGGGCAGGAAAATCAACTACAATCAATATTATGTGTGGACAACTGTCGAAAGACAGTGGAAGCGTTTTTATTGATAAACACGATTTAGATAAGGATATGGACTATATTAAGCGTGAACTGGGTGTAGTTTTTCAATCATCTGTCTTGGATTCTGCCCTTTCTGTTTATGATAATTTGGAAAGTCGTGCCGCTTTATATGGCATTACTGGAATGGAGTTTAAGAAACGACTTGAGGAACTGGCGAAAATATTAGATTTTGAAAACTTATTGAAACGCACCGTTGGTAAATTATCAGGAGGACAACGCCGAAGAAT
Source organism: Oscillospiraceae bacterium (assembly GCA_021769725.1). Taxonomy (GTDB): domain Bacteria; phylum Bacillota; class Clostridia; order Oscillospirales; family Ruminococcaceae; genus Ruminococcus. The sequence continues at coordinate 7,336 of JAETSI010000073.1, forward strand.
TGATATTGCAAAGGATTTGTTTCATAAGCCTAAAATCCTTATTCTTGATGAGCCGACAACAGGGCTTGATCCGCAGACACGCCGACTTATTTGGAATGTTATATCAAGTTTTCGCAAAGATGAAAATATGACTGTATTTTTAACTACGCACTATATGGAAGAAGCTGCGGAAGCTGATTATGTTGTAATCATTGATGATGGGAAAATATCCGCAGAGGGTACTCCGCTTGAATTAAAAAATATTTATACTGGGGATTACATCACAATTTATGATGTAGATGAAAAGGATATTAAAGAACTTGATGTAGAATATGAGCAAATCCGAAACGGTTATCGCCTTTCTGTACCGAATACAAAGGCTGCAACTGAATTGATTATTCGTAATCCGCAGTTGTTTAATGATTACGAAATAACAAAAGGAAAAATGGACGATGTTTTTCTTGCTGTTACGGGCAAAACATTGGTGGGAGGTGCAGAAAAATGAGTATGGCTTTCATTCTTATCAAAAGAAATATCAAATTGTTTTTCAAAGATAAGGGAATGTTCTTTACCTCTTTGATAACGCCTGCTATATTGCTTGTACTTTATGTGACTTTTCTTGGGAATGTGTATCGGGATAGTTTTACATCTAATTTACCTAATTCATTAAAACTATCAGAAAGCATAATAGAGGGACTGGTAGGCGGTCAACTTATCTCATCTATTCTTGCTGTTTCGTGTGTAACGGTTGCTTTTTGTTCTAATTTTTTAATGGTGCAAGATAAAGCAAATGGTACGATAAGAGATTTAAGAATATCTCCTGTGAAGTCAGCTACACTTTCGCTGAGTTATTATGTTGCAACCTTGCTTTCAACACTTATTATTTGCTTTGCTGCAACGGGTATCTGTCTTACTTATGTGGCTATTGTCGGTTGGTATATGTCGCTCGCAGATATATTCTTTTTGTTTCTTGATATTTTACTCCTTGTTTTGTTTGGAACAGCATTATCTTCGATTATTAATTTTTTCTTATCAACACAAGGACAAATTTCAGCGGTAGGCACAATCATCAGTGCGGGATATGGTTTCATTTGTGGTGCATATATGCCTATTTCTTCATTTGGAGAAGGGCTGCAAAAAATAATCTCATTTTTGCCGGGTACTTATGGTACATCACTTATCCGAAATCATACAATGCAAGGGGCGCTTGCCGAAATGCAAAATCAAGGTATTCCAACAGAGGTTATTGAAAAACTAAAAGATTCCCTTGATTGCAATCTTTATTTTTTCGGAAGTCAAGTAAATATCGGAACGATGTATATGATACTTGGAATCACTATTTTGGTATTGATTGGAATTTATATTTTGTTAAACAAATCAAAAAAATATAACTGTTAATTTTGTAGCTGCAAATGATTATGTATGGGGGCTGTCGGTTAATGACAGTTCTAGATAGGGTGTAAGAGCGTAAGTGCTTTTGCAAATACACTTGGTGGAGCATTAATCTTTGGAATAGCCGATAATGATGAAATTGTAGGACTTGAGAATCCGAATAGTGATGCTGAGAAAATAAGTGAAATCATTAAGACAAGGATGAATCCAATTCCAGAATTTCGTCTTCGATTTGAACAGGTCGAAGATGGAAAAGTGTTAATTATACTGGATATTTTTAAAGGTGAAGAGACACCGTACTATTATTCGGGTGATGGTGTGCTGGAAGCATATGTTCGTGTTGGAAACGAGAGTGTGAAAGCGACATCAACGGAATTGAAAAGACTGGTATTGCGCGGTAGAAATACATCTTATGATTCACAGATTTCTACGTATAAGGTGGAAGATTTTGCCTTTTCCAAACTCCGGGAAAGATATAAAAAATGGACAGGAAATAGTTTTGATGAGAAAGATCTTATATCATTTGGGATGGCGAATGAGCAAGGATATTTGACAAATGCCGGAGCCTTGGTTGCAGATGAAAGCCCTATTCGATGGTCAAGATTATTTTGTACCCGGTGGAATGGATTAAATAAAAGTGGTGGTACAATAGATGCATTTGACGATGCGGAATATTCTGGAAGTGTATTGTCCTTGATTGATAATGGAGAAGCTTTTATTAAGAGAAATGCGAAATTAATGTGGAGAAAGACTGCTAATTCCAGAGAAGAAATGCCGGAATATGTAGAACGTAGTTATCATGAAGCATTGGTTAATGCATTGGCTCATAGAGATTATCTTGTGAATGGCAGTGAAGTGCATATTGATATTTACGATGATCGTATGGAAATTTATTCGCCAGGAGGCATGCCGGACGGTTCCATTATTCAGGACAGAGATCCGCTTACCGTTCCGTCAACGAGAAGAAACCCGGTTTTGGCAGATATATTTAATCGGCTGGGATATATGGAACGTAAAGGTAGTGGATTCGGAAAAATCATCGGCGGCTATGAATTTCAGATTAACTATGATGAAAGTAAAAAGCCGTCTTTTAGATCGGATCGGTACCAGTTTACAGTTGTGATGCCAAATTTGAATTACAATGTCCCTCAGGATGTCCCTCGGAATGTCCCTCGGAATGTCCCTCAGAAAAAAGAGACCAATCCGTTGGAAATCCAAATATTGAATATGATAAAAAGAGACAATAAAATCAGTACAGAAAAAATGGCAATGACGTTAGGAATAAGTTCCAAGACTGTAAAACGTCACATCAAAGATATAGGTATTGTACGATTTATTGGTCGTGGTTCCAATGGACACTGGGAAATAATTGATGATTAGAAACACAATTTAATATCATGTATAGCAAAGCTATAAGATTTCAAAAATGGAGTCTTATAGCTATTTTTTTGCGCAAAAATAAAAAATTATTCTCCAACACCCTGTAAAAACACCGTTCTTCTTTTGTATATGTGAGAGACAAAAACAAAAAAATAAAATTTTTTGCATTTGCCCACTGTATTTTACCCTCTGAGCGTTTCGTTATATGAGGGCGTAAAAAAGAAAGTCTGATGCATAAGATTGGCAATTCTGCCGCATTTTCTTGATTTACTTTATTTTTGGCTTGATAAAGAATGTACATCTTTAAGAGGGCGGTTATACAATGCGCATGAAAGAGAAGGAGTTTCTGAATTTTGCAATGTATCGTTATTTTTGGAGGATGATATTACAGTAAATCTTGCGGCTACAGCAATAATAGAGGGAGACAAGGAACTTGATATAACAATTATTGGGGAACATGGAAAAATAGAATTTGATTTACAACATAAGCTAAGGCTTGATAGAAAAGATGTGCCTGTGGATTTACCAGAGTATTATGTTGATGAGGAATCTATCTTTAGAAGTTCTTTTGCCTGCTATGCACATATTTTGATTGATGCAATTAGGAAAGGAAAAGTGATAGATAGCTTTACAACAGAAAAGCAAATTCGTGGTATTCACAGGTTATTGGAAGATATAAAGTAAGCGCTTAATTTTCAGCCGTTGATAGAAAAATACCCGGCTACTTTTCAGTAGCCGGAGCATCTTGACAATTCACATATGATTGATTCCCGTCGCTTGCACCGCATTTGATTTC
>JAETSI010000205.1 GCA_021769725.1 Oscillospiraceae bacterium
CCATTTTCATTTCTCATGTGATTGATCATGTACTCTTTATTTAACATTACCATTGGTTTTTCCTCCTATCGAAACGGCATTTCTTCTTCCATAGATTCCGGGATGTTCAGAAAACCATCCCCTTCCATCGGCTCCGGCATTTTCTCCTGCACTTTTGCCCCGGCAAACTCGATACGGTCTGCAAAAAGTTCTGTCGTATACACCTTTTTTCCGGTCTCTTTATTATCGTAACTGCCGGTTACGATTTCACCCTCTACCATCACCTTTGTTCCCTGCACCAGGTAATCCCGGACAAACTCCGCTTTTTTTGCAAAGGCTTTCACCGGAATGAAACTGACATCGTCTGAGTAATTTCTTCTGACTGCCAGTACAAACTTGGCGATCTTATGAAGACCTTTTTCATTCTGTGTCTCGGTATAGCCCGGATCACGAACCAGTCTTCCGGAAATAATTGCTGTATTCATTACTTCGCATCCTCCTATCCTTTCAATGTTTTGTAGCACAGCCCGATACATGGACCACACTTGGCATAACAACAGTCGTAACATTCATCCTTTTCCAGCTCCTCCTGTGCCATTTCAGCCTCAAACATACTCATCAGCAGTTCATAAGCCGTTCTCAATTCCAGATATTTTTCTTCCGCTTTTTCCATCTTTCTTTTAAATTCCGGAAGCATCTGGCGAAGAACCGGATGGAAATGTTCTTCTTCATCATCCCAGGCACAGGCTGCCATCATGCAACGTGGAAATTTTTCATAACTTCCTGCATAATAAGGGCAATAGGAACAGCCCCTTTCCCGGAACATAGCTGGTGTAATAACCGGAAGCTGCCCTCTGATTTCTTTGCTAATCTGTTTGTTCTTGATTCGGTCTCTCATGTTCGTTCTCCTCCGTCTTATTCTTTATGCAAAAGGGGATTCCCCCTGAATTGCCTGCTTTATCGCACAAAAAAAAGGCAGGCTTACGAATTTTTTTTTCGCAAGCCTGCCTCAAATCTACTATTCATTATCGTTTTACTATATACCGGATGGTCACATAGAATGCTCTCACAACATAATATGGAATCATAAGGCTTCCCAATAAACCACCCACGATAACACTCAATGCGATCATTCCAATGGTACCCCCAACATCATATCCTTT
>JAETSI010000074.1 GCA_021769725.1 Oscillospiraceae bacterium
GGCATAGTTTAGAATATGTTTTGGTCAACACAAACTAAACTAAAAGGACTGACTCCTGCAATAGGTGCCAGTCCTAATTTTGTTTTGCCTCAAAAAGTTTTATCGGACAGCAATATAATTTTTTGAGCATCTTTGCTCATTTTTATCCCCATTGCAAGAGTTCTCGAAGAGGGAAATAGTTGCAATGCAAAGGACAAAGACTCTCTTAGGCAATAATCTTCACCAAACTCTTTCTCTACAATCTTATCAAAATTTAGCAATAGAGCTTGGCACTCTGCGAAAATATTAGCATCTAATTCTGGTAAGAATTTATGCTCCAATTTATTTCTTAATGGAATAAAGAGTTCGATGTTTTTCCTTATTGCACAATCTTCTCCTTTGAAGTATTCTTTTACACATGTGGCTAACTCCCAAAATTGAATTTCTCCATCAACTCTTTTAAATCGTACTTTATTTTTTTCTCGATAAAATGGTTTTATCCCCCTTTTGAAAAATATTGCATGAAACAATGATGTCCATGCGATACACATTAAAACAATGTACCCACCTGATTTAAATTTCACAGCAGGTTTATTATATGTTTCAACTGACAACAAAGCAGAATCCAATGCTTTATCCAAACATAATTTAACATTTAAAGGTAATCCTCTACTCATAATATATTTTTGCGTACAAATAAATATAATCAAAAAATGATAACCAGATAGGATATGAAACTTTATAGCTAACTTTCGTTATCCGAATCCGCATAAAGTTCACATTGCCGGATAACGGTTTCGAGAGCAGCCTCTTGTTCCTCTGGTGGGTATTTGTACTTTTTCAACAATCGCTTCACCATAGAGCGCATCTTGGCACGGGCTGATTCTTTCTGTCGCCAATCAATGGTCTTGCTACTACGCAGGGCTTCAGTCAGTTCTTTTGCCATAGCAACAAGTTGGCTGTTTTCATAGAAATCTCTTACGGCTTGCGGCTTTGTCAAAGCATCATAGAAAGCCTGTTCTTCCTCGGTCAGTCCCAATTCAGATGCTTGTCCCGCATTGGCTTTCAGTTCTTGCGCCATTTTGAGAAGCTCCTTAATCACTTCCTCGTTGGAGATAAGCCCACGGAGGTATTCAGCAAGCCGGGCATCAAGCATTTCACTGAATTTCTCGGCTTCAACCATTCTTTTTTTAGCATATTTCTTGATGTGTTCTTCAAGCAGCCGTTTGAGCAATTCGAGAGCAAAATTCTTCTCTTTCATCTCGGCTATCTCTTTCAGGAAATTCTCATCAAAGAGTGAAAATTCCGAGCCTTTTGTATTGAGAATTTCCACAATTCCCTCTGCCTTGATTGCAACTTTCAACAGTTGTGTGATGCGTTCGTCTATAATTTTACGGGTAATTTTATTGTTTCCCGAAAGGCGCAAGAGCAATGTCCGTACAGCTTCAAAATATGCTTCTTCAAAACGTTCTGCAGGGGTGAGCAAACTGCGGCAAAGCGAAGCAGCCTGTGACAAGCGTTTGCTTTCTTCCATAAAGACTTTTCTCGCCTCGGCAGGAACGGCATCCACAAGAATAATGTTACCATTTTCATCAGTTTGAGTGGTAGGTTCGGACGAGACAAGGTTATCCTTATCAAGCAACACGTTCACACCACCTCTAATGAGGTTAGCACGCTGCAGATTGGAACAATCGGAAAAAGAGGAATAATCGTAATCGTTCATACATTCCCGGCAACGCTTGAGTGCGGCGACGAACTGTTGATAGGCGGTTGTCTTGATGTTCGGGTCGCCGTAGTTTTTCTTGTCACGTCCTGTATAGTCGTGCATGGCCTTTTTGAGAGCCTTGGCAATGCCGATGTAGTCCACTACTAAACCGCCGCTCTTTTCGGGAAACACACGGTTTACACGGGCGATAGCCTGCATAAGATTATGTCCTTTCATCGGCTTGTAAACATACATTGTGGCAAGCGATGGAACATCAAAGCCTGTGAGCCACATATCGACTACGATAGCGATTTTTAGCGGTGAATTGTTATCTTTGAACTGGCGAGCCAGTTCTTCTTTACGTGCGGCAGAGCCAATGATGTCGTTCCATTCTACAGGGTCTTGGTTTCCTTGCGTCATAACTACGCAGATAATATCTTTCCATTGAGGACGAAGCTCCATCAACTTTTTATATATGTCTATACCAGTAGCACGGTCAATCGCTACTATCATGGCTTTTCCGGTGAGCAAGTCGGCACGGTTGTTTTCATAGTGATTTATGATGTCCTTGCAAAGTGTGTCGATGGTTTGTGGGGCTGAAAGCAAGGCGCGTAGCCGTGCATTTTCACTCTTTGAACGTTTGATGTCCTGTTCGTCAGCACCTTCTTCCGCCAGTTTATCATACTCGTCATCCAACAATTTGAGCGTGTCCTCGTCCAAATCCAATTTTACCAAACGACTCTCGTAATAGACAGGCACGGTAGCACCATCTTCCACGGCTTGGGTCATGTCGTAGATGTCAATGTAGTTGCCAAACACCTCTCTCGTGTCGTTGTCGTCTTGTTCAATAGGCGTACCGGTGAAGCCAATAAAAGCCGCATTGGGCAGGAGTTTGCGCACGATAGCCGCAAAGCCGAGTTTCAGTTCTCCAGTTTGTGTATCAATCTTTGTCTTGGTGTTTGATTGTGTGCGGTGGGCTTCGTCGCTAATCACAATCACATCCGAACGGCTGGTGATGAGCTTATCACGGTCTTTGAACTTTTGGATATTGGCAAAGATTATCCCGTGGCTCTTGCGCTTTTCGAGCAATTCATAGAGGTTTTCGCCATCAGTAGCTTTGATTGGTTTTTGGCGCAAATAGTCGCTGCACGATGCAAAAGTGCTGTGCAGTTGGTCGTTCAAGTCAAGACGGTCGGTTAGCACAAGCAAGGTCGCACTAAGCAGATTTTTCAAGAGTTGGTGGGCATAGAACACCATCGAAAGGCTCTTGCCCGAACCTTGTGTGTGCCAGAATACGCCGATTTTTCCATCATTGCGTTGCAGGGCTTGTTTGGTACATTCAAGGGCTTTCTTCACGGCAAAATACTGGTGATAGCCAGCGAGTATGCGTATCTTCTTATCGCCACCCATTGTAAGGGTAAAGTTAGCAATTATATCAATGACCCGATGCTTCTCAAATATGCCGTTGAAGAATGTTTCAAAGTCGGCAAACGCCGTGCTTTCATAGCTTCCATCCGTGGTTTTCCATTCCATATATCGGTCAAGCGGTGCGGTAATCGTGCCTACTCGTGTGTCTGCCATATCACTTATCACGAGCATTTGGCAAGCAGTGAAAAGTTGCGGAACAATGCGCATATAGTTCTGCAACTGTTGGTGGGCTTCCTCCGAGTTCGTCACTTCACGGGAAGGGGATTTCAACTCAACAACGGAGATTGGCAGTCCGTTGATGAATACCACTATGTCGGCACGTTTGGTGGATTTGCCATTTGTAACCGTCCATTGGTTGGCAACCACAAAAGAATTGTTGTTGATATTGTCTGTGTCGATTATCTTGATATGGTCGCTACGCAATGAGCCTTGAGCGGTTTTGAAGGTCACATCCAGCCCATTTTGCAGCCAATCGGTGAGGGTTATGTTTGCACTTACCAAAGGTTGGCTGAATTGTTCTCTGATTTTGCGGATGGCTTCATCCACGGCGGCGACTTTGTCCGCTCCGTTTATAGCCAACATTGCCTTACGCAATGCTCCCGGTATGGTGGAATCGGTAAGTTCCCTGCTGGTATCTGCGTCAAGTTCCGGGCTATAATGGTATTCATAGCCCATATCCTTGAACAATGAGATTATCGTTTGTTCGTATGAATCTTCTGTGAAATGAAACGTCTTAGGCATAATAGGTTGGCATTAAATTATCATTTATCCGGCGGTTCAGCACGATTTTCATTTCAATATCCCAGAGCAATTTGCTTATTTGATTACGTTGCTCCTTACAAGGGCACATGAAAGCATAGTCTTCTATATTTGCTTTCGTTATCATCCTAACAGTAGTTCCTGTTTGGCACGACCGTATGTGACGAATGTAGGCAGGGGTTTTAAGAAGCCAATATATATAGTCGATTGGAAACTCAGGAGATTTGGGAACAACTTTATAGAGATTTGCGCCAAAAACCATTTTCTTCCCCTTGAATTTTTGAGGTACGATAGCTGGCATACCTAAAATTGGAAGATTGTCGGATTGTTGCCGTGTAGCTAAAACTATATCACCAGCTTCAACCGAATACCTTTCGGGAAATTCTCCTGCGTAAGGGCGCATTCCTTTTTCAAGGAATAATTCAGAATAAGACACACAGCCCATGCCAAGCAATAATGACTCTCCTTTTCCAAGATACTCCCCTTTATAGGCAAAGCCACTGACAATGCTTAGTATATCTGACAATTTGTATTCTTTCCACTGTTCCATAAATGAGAATTTAGCTATTGGTTTGACCATCTAATTTAGCTTCTATCTCCTTGATGGACGGCATTGTGCCTTCCACCTTTTCGGGATATAGCTTTTCAAGCTCATATTCGGATATTCCGAGGGGCTGACTGCTTGATTCAAGCGCATATTGAGCCAGAGTGTTGCTCTTTTGTTTGCAAATAAGCAATCCTATCGTAGGATTGTCACGCCCTTCTTTGCGGAGAAGGTGATTGCAAGCCACAACATAACCGCCTAACTGCCCGACATCGGCAAAGTCAAACTCGCCTATCTTAACCTCTACCACCACATAACAGGACAGTTTTAGGTTATAAAAGAGCAAATCGATAAATTTTTCTTTTTCAGCAATTTGCAAGCGATACTCTTTGCCTACATAAGCAAAGCCTGTACCAAGCTCCAGCAAAAAGTTTGTGATGTTGGTAAGCAATGCGTCTTTAAGGGCACGCTCGTTGTATTTTCCTCGTAATTTAGTAAAAGAGAAGTTATAAGGGTCACGTGTTATTTCCTGCGCTAAATCACTGTCTGTATTAAGAAGTGTACTCTTGAAATTGGTCTGCGCTTTGCCGCTGCGTTCATACAGGTCTGTTCCCAGCATATTGAGCAACATATCCCTGCTCCAACCATTTTCCAAAGTCTGGCGGACATAGAACAGAGCCTTGTCGGACTCGTCCGAGCATTTGTCGATTATATAGCGATGATGCCCCCAAGGTACAGAGAATAAATCCGATTGCAATCTTTCCACAAGCTGTGGAAGATTTGCCTTTTTAGATTCTTCCACAAGTTGTGGCAGAATTGTAATCTGTTGGTTATAAAGCGAGTAAAAGCGTTTTGCGTAGCGGATTGAGGTTTCAGATAGTCCTTCAACATTGGGTAACTCATGGCGCAAGTCACGGCTCAATGTGGCGTAAAACTTACTGCCATACTTGTTGTCCGCTTGCTTTTCCTCAATGTCTTTGCCAAGCTCCCAATAAAAACGGAGCATTTCATTGTTTACCTTTACAGCCGCCTTGATTTGGCTACTGCGATAACGCTTTACGAGTTCCTTGACCCATAGCGTGTAATCTTTATCTAATATGCCGATTGATTTATCCATAACCTTATTATATTTCGTTTATTGTCAGTTCGCCAGACATCAGCTTCGGGAGAAGCGCATCGCGAATATTCTCTAATTTAGTAATTTCCAATCGTCTATCAATGATAGATTGAAACAACGGATTTATTCGAGCGTTAATTTCCAACATATTCAGATTTGTAGGAATAGCAACTTCTGCATTTTCAAGGTCACCACGCCTTATATGCCCCATTGTTACAGCTTTATCTTTTGCAATGAGTTTGAATTTCTTTAAATGACGGTTTGTCCAATAATAAACAAACCACCGTGGATAGTTTTTCAACGGAGTAACTTTAAATAAATGTTGGTTTAATCCACATTTACCTCCACACCAAACATCAACCATAAGAGTTCCAGACCATGAGAATATAATATCCTCATTGTCTATAATGTAATCTGCATCTATGGAATCCGAACAGCGGTCGCTACAATCATCGCATTTACGTTGTCCCAATTCTTTTATTTTAAGTACTGGTAAACTTCGTTCAATATCAGTTGCCGGAAATTTCTGCATTGCCAACCCGTTTAGATAGACGGCTATATCAGTCAAACATCCCATAATAGAATCTTCAAGATATATGCTTCCACTGTCAAAGTAGTGGTCGAACAATGCCTGCGCCTGCTGCTCTAAATTATCATTTATCCGGCGGTTCAGCTCGATTTTATAATCAATAGAGGAAAGAATCTCCGTAATACGTTTCTGTTCTTCAAGAGGAGGTAGTTTTAATGACAATCTCTTTAAATCATCAATAGTAATTTGAGATTGAGCTGAACCAGTATCTAAATACCTTAGATTTGATAATTTGTATTTATAGTAAAAATATAGTGGCTCGCATATCTTATTATCCAATTCAACTGCTATCGATAAATTCGTTAGGAAACAATCCTCGCTGGAAATTTTAACATCGCCTGTTCCACCTACGCCACGAGCAACCACAATGATAGTTCCTTTGCGACAATTATAAGTTGTTGCAAATCCTACATTTCTATATCCAGACCAAATTGGATATGAACCGTTATTTTGCTTTGGAGGTAGTTTCCCATATTTCATATTGGAAATATCTCCTAATTTATATTCTTTCCACTGTTCCATAAATGAGAATTTAGCGGTTAAAATTATTGATTTTTAGTTCACCTGACATCAGCTTTGGGAGAAGTGAATCTCGCAAAGTGGTCAATTTGTTATTTTGAATGTCATTCCGCGTTATAACCTCCTTCATTTTCAGATAGAGGTTATTAAATTCGGCTACAACATCAGGTGTTGGATATATTGTTTTAATCAAAGAGAAATCGTCATATCCCAATGATTGTCTAACACCGCCAATAGCTCTTAATGCGACCTCATCTTTAAATACCGCAGTCCTTTTATAAAAGTCAAAGAAATAGTGGTAATTCGGTTCACACTTAAAGACAACATAAACCGGGCTAACGCAGCCGACAAAATCATATTCGTTTAATCCAATAGAACCGATGTTGATACGAGCTGGATTATAGGCAAACGACAACGGATTAACTATCAAATATTTCGACAAGTTTTTGCTAAACACTTGCTTTGTGAAATATTCCTCTGATAGAACCAATTCACCTGAATTTACAGGAGAAAGAACGGTTACATCTTCTCGATTACCAACTTTCTCAGTAACTTGTTTCGTAACTTCGCCCAAGCAAACAACCCTCCAACCTTTTGGTATCATTCCAAGTTCCGAATCCACAAATTCGCCGTCCTTGAATGGCTCGAAATCCACAAACCACGACTTGAACAACGCCTGTGCCTGCTGCTCTAAATTATCATTTCCACGCTTATTTTTGGGAAATGATGTTCTTCTGCCGTATGTCGAACAACACCACATGCTAATTTATGAATTTACGGTGTGAGAGTTTTACGTTGCTTTGATTAACCATAGCATAGTGCATGGTCGTGTCAATCTTGACATGACCAAGCAACCGTTGCACTTGTTCGACAGGCATACCTTTGTCGATAGCCATTGTAGCCAATGTGCGCCGGAACTTATGAGGATGAACACGTACAATCTTAGCCGAGCGGCCAAGTTTGCGCAGACGTGTTTCCACGCCCGAAATACCCAAACGCTTGTGCGGCTTAGCCAATGAAACAAAGAGTGCCTTATTTCGGTCTTTGCGAGAAGCCAAGTATTGTTGCAGATGTATCTTTGCCCGGGCATTAAAGTAAACGATACGTTCCTTGTTCCCTTTGCCGAAAACAATACATTCACGCTCGTTGAAGTTGATGTCCTCACGGTTAAGTTTCACCAACTCGCCCACACGCATACCAGTGGAAGCCAATATGTCAATGATGGCAAGGTCGCGGATTTCGGTGCAACTGTCACGGAGCTGTTCGATATTCTCATCGCTCAATACCTCTTTTACTTGTGTTCCGGTCTTAACCTTGTGTATTCTGCGGACGGGGCTTTTGATGATGTAATCTTCTTCTTCAAGCCAAGCAAAGAATGAAGAAAATATCCGGCGGATGTTGTCGATAGTTACACGGCTTGACTTGTTCTTCCGCTGGAACACGGCAAGATAGGCCCTGATGTCCTCGGTGGTGTAATCTGTTACCTTTTTAGGCATCTTTTTGAACAACTGCCGAATGGTAGAGCCATAGTATTTGATAGTCGGAGTGGTGCAGCCCTCCACTTGTTTTGCAGACAAGAAGATGTCAAGCAGACGGTCATTCGACACTGCATTTTCATGCAATGTCTCGCCGTCCTCGGTAATAGTGTACTGGCTTACAACCTGAAGCAATACGCTATTAAGGTGAGCTACTTGTTCAAAACTTAACACTTCTGCCATTGCGGTGCTGATTTCTTGGATTAATTTCTCTTTCATATCTTCGTTATTTTTGGGTGAACATAACGAAGAGTAGAAGTTTTTTACTTAACGGTAAAGCCAATTCTTGCCAACTGCTTGCGGATTTCATTTTCAAGTGTATGCGATTGGGCGAACAAATCCGACAGTTCGGAAGTAAGCCTCTCCATCTTCTCTTGGAACGGTTCACCGTCATCCTCCACTTCCGCAATGCCAACGTAACGACCGGGAGTAAGGATAAAGTCTTGCTTTTCTATATCCTCAATGGTTGCAATTGCAGAGAAGCCTTTTTCAGTTTCCAGCGTTCCGGCACGGAACTGTTCAAAGGTTTCTGCAATCCGTCCGATGTCATTACCGTGGTCTTCGGTTTCTTCACCACACGACAGTTCACGGTGTGTACGGTCTTTCATATAGCCCATGTTGCGAGCGTCAATGAAAAGCGTCTTGCCCGGTTGAGCCTTTTTCTTCGTCAAGAACCAAAGGCAGCAAGGTATCTGCACATTATAAAACAACTGCGACGGCATAGCTACAATGCCCTCTACCAAATCTGCATTGACAATGTTTTTGCGGATTTCGCCCTCTGTGCCTTGCTGTGAGGAAAGCGAGCCGTTGGCAAGCACTAATCCGATGCGTCCGTTGTCCGCCAAGTGATAAAGCATATGCTGCATCCAAGCAAAGTTGGCGTTGCCCTCCGGCGGTATGCCATATTGCCAGCGAGGGTCGTCACGCAGTTGGTCGCCGCCCCATTTGGAAATGTTGAACGGTGGATTAGCCATGACGAAATCCGCTTTGAGGAACGGATGTTTGTCATCGTGGAATGAATCGCCGAAGCTGTCGCCAAAGTTAGCCTCAATGCCACAAATGGCAAGATTCATTTGTGCCAATTTCCATGTGTTGCTGTTGAGTTCCTGCCCGTAAACAGAAATTTGGTTGATATTACCTCGGTGACGTTCGATAAACTTACTACTCTGTACAAACATACCTCCCGAACCACAAGCCGGGTCAAAGATTTTTCCTTTGTAGGGTTGGATAACCTCAACAATGGTGCGGACAACACATGATGGAGTGTAGAACTCACCGCCTTTCTTACCTTCTTCACGAGCGAACTCTCCAAGGAAGTATTCATATACACGCCCGAGCACATCACGGGCTTCTGTTCCTGTGAAATGCAGGTTGTTTTCAAAAATATCAATTACATTGCCCAAGCGGCGTTTGTCGAGTTCTGGACGGGCATAGTTTTTCGGGAGAATGCTTTTAAGCTGCCTGTTCTCCTGCTCCAACGCTTCCATTGCTGTATCAATGACAACTCCTATTTCAGCAGTAAGCGAAGCCTTGACGATTTTATCCCAACGGGCATCTGTAGGAACAAAAAAGATGTTGTCACCGATATATTCATCAGGGTCTTCCTCAAAGCCGGCACCCTCTGCTACAAGTTCATCGTGCTTAACTTTGAAGCAGTCGTTGATGTATTTTAAGAATACAAGTCCGAGCACTACACTTTTGTATTCGGCAGCATCAAGGTTGCCGCGTAATTCGTTTGCTGAATCCCACAAAGTTTGCTCGATGGTCTTCTTTGCTACATCTTTTGTTTTTGCCTTTTTTGCCATGGTCGTATATAAAAGTAAAACTCCATCACTATCCCTGCGAGGCAGACCAAAGCCTATAAGACAGCGAAGGAGTTTCGTATGTTATTTATTCTTATTCTTCAGGTCATTAGCGCAGTTGCTTTTTCAGTCACAAAGGTAATGCCTTTTCGTGGATTTTCTTGTATAATTCAAAAAAAGTGTATGTATGCACAAAATATAAACACTTTGCGATGTAGGTTTGGTGTCTGCTTATTTCAAGATTGCTCATTAGTATTTTGGTAAGATTACTTCAGAAAACCACACTAAATTCTATAAATATACTATATTTGCGAAGGCTTGTATAATGAGCCCCAATTAATGTGGAACATAGAGCGCAGATAGCACTGGAATGTGAAAGAACAGCCTATATTGAAGTTCCAAGAGAGTTAAGAATTAATAAAAGCGTTAAATATTCGCCCTTCAGAATGTACCATTAAAGATTAAGGCCATATTTCTGATTTATTACATACAAGATATTGAGTAACAATCGGTTGTAAATAC
>JAETSI010000011.1 GCA_021769725.1 Oscillospiraceae bacterium
AACTGATCGGGCGAAATATTTCCCTTCAGCGTCTGAGCGGCGAAAACTGCCGTCATAACGAGCGTTACGATTGACTTTACGTCGATAAGCTTTGCAAGTTTATTTTTCATGCTGACTGCTCCTTTCAATATCTTCTATTCTATGATTGATGACCTTGATCTGCTCTTCGATAACAGGCATTCTACGGGCAAAATTGTTGTGTTCCGCAACTCTGATTTCAAGCTGCTGAATTCTGTAATTCGTCATTTTTGAACTGATTATAATACCGCCCAGACTTCCGCCCAAAGTCCCTGCGAGCGACAGAAGAGCTATAATTATTTCTGTCATAGCGCACCTCCTTTCACTAATAGTCCGGAAAATGCCAATATACAACGAAAAGACATTGTATAAATAATAATTTATTGAGAATGTGTACTATAGTATTCTTTTTTACTGATATCAAAGTACTATATTGCATGATATCAACATATAAATCACAAAACTGCATTAAAAAGATATTATTATTCCTTGACATAAGGCGCTTTTTTTTGTATAATATTAATAATATCATCAATATGGAAGGTTTTCTTACAAATAAAGGAGGATTATTATGAGGAAAAAAATACGTGCAGTTTTTACGGCACTGTTTGTCTGTATTTCATGTGTTTTTGGAGCTGTTATAAGTCCGGTTGCGTTTATTGAACCAACAGATGTCAGTGCTATTTCAGCTGACTACCCGGCGCAGTTCATGAATCTGGCGTCAAAAGACAATTCAAAAGTACTGACTGAAAATGGAATTACCGATAACTCAACGCTTTCGATGACGGTTCTTGGCAAGGATCTTTCTCCGTCATGGCGATTTGACCGTGTAGGCAGCGACTCCAACGGTACTTTTTTTAAATTGACAAATGCACAGTCCGGACGTCTCCTTACTCCTAAGGGATACAGTGTTTCTTCCGGAAACAGCGTCGTTGTATACGGCAGCGAATCGGCAAAATCTCAGCATTGGTACGTTATTCCGGTGAAAAACGACCGTCTGGGCAATGGTCTTTACTACAAGATCGTGAACTATTCCGATACCTCACTCGCATTAACACAGGGGAGCAGTGATATTACTTTAAGTTCCTATACCGGAGCGGACAATCAGCTCTGGCTGCTGAATTCTGACGGCTTACAGGGATTTGCCGGATATTGCTCCAATGATAATACAGGCAATATCAAGGCAGGGGATATAGGCGGACTTTTCGGAGAACTTGTCGAGGTATCAACATTCAGCGATCTTAAAAAATATGCTGAATCCGATACTCCCTATACAATCATAGTAAACAAGAATATCAGTGTGAACACTCTCCAGCAGGATTCACAGAACCATTTATACTGCCCTGACGGACGTATCTATGTCCGCAGCAATAAGACTATCATTGGCAGCTACGGAAATCATACGCTTTTTAATGTTCAGTTCTGTACATCAACCAACAAGGGTGTGGGAAACAACATAATCATCAAGAATTTCGATATGCAGCACGACGCCAAATCAAACGGTAATGATTCAATAGTCGTTTATTTTGGCTCAGGTGAAAATCTCTGGGTCGATCATGTTACATTTACCGGTCATTCTGATTATAATACTCTTGGCGAGGGTACTCCTGACTGGGATAAGTTTCTTGCCTGCTGCTATGATGCCGATTACTGCACCGTTTCCGACTGTTATTTCGGTCTCCATGAATACGGTCTTATACTCGGTTATCCTGACGATACCGAATCGTCTTATCAGAACAAAAACAACTTCCCGAGAATGTCGATCATAAGCAGCAGATTCAAGGATACGCTTACCAGGGGTCCTGGTCTTATGCGATACGGATATTTTCATTCCATAAACAACTATGTTTATAATTTCAGCATGGCGTACACGGTTCACAGCGACTGCAAGCTTTTTGCTGAAAACTGTTACTACGACGGTGCATCGACCAATGGAAATGTTGTATGCGACTGGAATTCAGTCACTCATCCTGGTGCATTTGCTGATTCAGGTTCAAAGGGAGTAAATTGCAGACGACTTGGTATCGAGGGACAGGCAAAGGTTTGTACGTGGAGACCCTCCTCAAATTATAAATATGTCTCGCTTTCGGCTGACCAGGCGAAAAACTACTGTTCGGAATACAGCGGATGTCAGTCAGCATCCGGAAATATGATGTATCTTCGTTTCGGCAAAAAAGGAATTCCGAGTGCAGGATATACAGAAGCTCCGAGCGAACCGCTCGCACCTGTAGCCGCTTCTTTCCCCGACGGCTCGTTTTTCAGATTCAAAAATGTTAATTCCGGACTTTATATGCTGACTGAATCAGCTGAAAACGGTTCTAACGTTCATCAGTCAGAACAGTATGCTGACGCCATATTCGACGTATGGAAGCTGATTGACGCAGGTGACGGATATTACTATATTGCAACTGCTCTCGGCGACGGCGCTTCGTATATGCTTGACGTTGAGGGAAAAAAGACTGCGAACGGTACAAACATTGGTCTCTATAAATACAACGGCGGTATAAATCAGCAATTTATGTTCATTAAAAATTCTGATGGTTCTTATAAGATACTGACACGTGTTTCCGACGGAAAGTCGGCTGTTGAAGTTGCCAATGCTTCCAAAGAAAGCGGAGCTAATATCCAGCAGTGGGAGATCAACGGTGTAAATTGTCAGGATTGGATTCTGGAAGAGGCATCAAATCCCGGCGCTGTTATGGATACAACAGTTCTCTACGAGTTTGAAAACGTAAACAGCGGACTTGTTATGGATATTGCAGGAGGAAAAATGAACTCCGGCACTAACGTTCAGCAGTGGGGAGCAAGTGGTTCTGATTTCCAGAGATGGATACTCGAACCTTGTCAGGGCTGGGAGACATATTACTATATTCGTTCTGCATCTGATGAAAATTATGCACTCCGTGTTGACGGAAATAAAAATGGCGGAAATATCAGCATTGATAAATTCAATGCTGACAGCAGCGAAATGAAATTCAAATTCAGCAGAAATCTTGACGGCACATATTATATTATGACTGCTGCATCATATTATAATTGCTATGTTGAAGTTGCTGCGGCATCAAAGGAAAGCGGCGCAAACGTTCAGCAGTGGGAAGATACAGGAAATGATTGCCAGAAGTGGATTGCTCAGACCATGACCACCACCACTACTACCACTACTACCACTACCACCACTACAACAACGACCACTACCACGACTGTTCCGCCTGTAGTTCCGGGAGATGTTAACTCCGACGGTAAGGTAAGCATCGCTGATGCTGTGCTTTTGCAGAAGTATATCCTTAGAACGGCAGAGCTTACGCCGGAACAGGCTGAAGCTGCCGATCTCTGCAAGGACGGCGTACTTGACGCTTTTGATATGATCTTGATAAGACGTCTGATAATCAGACAATAAAAATAAAAAGCTGCTGCATTTGTTATAGAATGCAGCAGCTTTTATACAATTAAATTATTTTTTTGCGACAATAATTCCTCCGGTTTTATAGATACTGTCCGCCGGTATAACTCCTCGAACACAGCTTGTGGGATATATATTTGAATTCCTGCCGATAACAGTTCCGGGATTAAGGACGCTGTTGCATCCCACCTCGACGAAATCGCCAAGCATTGCTCCGATCTTCTTGATACCTGTTTCAAGCATTTCGTCGCCTTTTTTTATAACAACGTTTGTCTTGTCCGATTTGACATTGGATGTTATAGATCCGGCGCCCATATGTGATTTATAGCCTAAAATGCTGTCTCCAACATAGTTATAGTGAGGAGTCTGGACATTATCAAAAATAATTACATTTTTCAGTTCAGCTGAATTTCCGATCACACAGTTTTTTCCTACCAAAGCACCGCCACGAATAAATGCACAATGGCGAACTTCAGTACCTGCACCGATAATGCACGGAGCGCCGATATATGCACTGGGAAATACCTGGGCAGTTTTGTGAATCCATACGTTTTCAGACGGATTGTCATATTCTTCCGGATCAAGGCGGCTGCCAAGATCAATTATCATGCTGCTTATACCTTTCAGCGCCTCCCATGGATACGTAAACTGTCTGAGATAATTGGCGGCGGCAGTGTGAGAAAGATCGTAAAGATCAGTTATTTTAACATTGTTCATTGTTGCAGTTCATCTCCATATATAATAATATAATCAATTATACTATATATATTAATGATTGTCAAGAATAATACATAAAACAACACAAATCCCAAAAATATCTTTACATTCTTTTCATAATGTGGTAAAATAAAAATAGTATAATATCGGGTGTGAAGAAATGAAAGATAAAATTATTAATTTTTTTAAAAGTCCGACCCTTGTGCTGATTCTTTTTTTAACAGCTATGCTTGCAGTGCTCTGGGCTTATGGTTCGGGCAGGAAAAACAACTATCCCGGTGGTGATGTCCGGAAGGAAATAACTGCTGAAACAACTTCTGCTGCTGTGACGACCGTTATTACGGCAATGAAAACGACGGTAGCACCAACGAACACGACCGTTACTTCGTTTACAACGTCAACAACTTCCGTAACAAGCACTTCCGCATCCACAACTACACAGACAACGACCACAACAGAGCCAGAGACTGAAACAGAACCGGACAATTACGCTCCGGGTCAGCCGTTATCTCCTTATTTGTATGCTGGAGTTTCTCCGAACAGCGCTTTTTATCAAGAACGTATGGCAGTAGCAGGTGATTCCATTGCTACTGGATTCAATCTCTACGGCTATATTCCATATGAGCACAACATAGCTAAAGAATCGGTGGGACTGTGGAATTATGCCGACAATACCTTTAATTTTGGCTGTGGAGATATGGGAATGGTCGAGTCGGTTGCATATATGAAGCCAAGTCTGCTGTACATATCAATGGGTATGAATGATCTTCCAAATTGTGATCCGGATGGCTTTGCGGCAGTATACTATGACTTGATAATGCAGATACTTGAAGTTTCTCCGGATACTGTTATTGTTGCAGCAGGTATTTCTCCCGTAAGCGATTTTGTTTCTTATTCGACAAACGAAAATATTTGCAATTACAATTATGCTCTGGAAAATATGGTATATTCGATAGGTTCACCGCAGGTATATTATTTTGATGCATATTCAGTGCTTGCCGACTGTAATACCCTTGCGCTGAACGGCTCTTATTCTGCCGGGGACGGAATACATCTTGCTTCATTCAGCTATGGAGATATTCTTACTGCGCTGTTTAATTTTCTGGATACTATGCAGGTAATGGAGCAGATATCGGCAGCCGAGCAGCAATAAAAACCGTATCAGAATGTGAGATACTCTTAACGAAAAATAACCAAAACCGAACATGACAAAGCCGATGTTTACAGAAAGTTGTAAACATCGACTATTTTTGTATGGGAAATTTTTTATATCAATACGCAAAAAAGCTTTTTGTTGCCTTAAGTTTTATCATTTACGTTTTTGTAGTAAATTCATTATTGTAAGAGTAATAATCACAGCAAGTCCTATACCACTTGAAACAGCCGACAATCTGAACATTTCCGGTCGGTTGTTTTCTCCTTTTACAGAAATTAAAGTGTTCTGTAAGGTTAAAACCGATATAAGTGCGTCTATAAAATTGATGTTCCGCAAATCTTTTATAAGCAAATCATCAGATTTTTTAGATTTCTTTAAATTAATTGAAGCCATAATTGTTTTAAATGTTGTATACGTTGCAATTGATATTGCAGGAATCATACTTATTGAAACATTCTTTTTATCAATCACCATAAGTGTTATGGGCATAATAAGTGCTGAATTCATTATTATAAGAATAATAGAAACTATAGTATGAATCTTCTGTCTGTTGTCAGCGCCTTGGGTTAAAAACAAGTGCTCCTGTTTTATAATAATTCCTCGCATTATGACAAGGAAAATATAATATACGCTTATGCTTAGATTCCAGATAATCTTATATCTGATGCCAAGAAAGCCGTTGTACAGTGCAAAAATAAATGTTATAAAAAAAGACAGCGATGAGTTTATGACCGTTTTGAATTCATATTCATTTTTCCACCTGTTTACGGCTGATTCTATTTTCTTATTCATGAATTATCTTTTCCTTTAATACTTTTTGTCGGCTTCATATATCCTCTTTAATTTTCGGAATTTGATTTGCAATAATATCAATAATAAAATCAATATTTTCTGTACAATTTCCCTTAAGCCACTCATCAATAATTGCAATAATTCCTCTCACATAAAATGCAAGCATATATTTCTGTTGATTTTCAGGAATGTTAAATCTATTTAATATAGGATTTAAAACATTAGTAAACATTTTATTGTAATGTTGTTCAAGCCTTAAAGAATCAGCCTTTAATAAAAATGTGGAGAATAACTTTTTATTTTCAAGTATAGATGTCAGGTAAGGTTTAAGAAACTTTGGTGTAACCAGATACAGATCCTTCAGATCTGCACTTTTAATGCTGTGTATAAATTTTTCACTGTCATAGGGGTATGCGTTCATAAACTTATCAAGCATATACTGTACGCTTTCCTCAAGCAAATCTCCGACGGTTTCATAGTGAAGATAGAAAGTGGAACGGTTGACTTCTGCTTTTTCACAGATTTCTTTTACAGTGATAAACTCAAAATCTTTCTTTTCAAGCAGTTCCAGAAAAGCTTTATCCATTTTCACGGCAGTATTAAAGTACTTGCTTTCGGATTTGTTCATTCGTTCCACCTCATCCTTTTATTTATCGCTGATTTCCTTGGCGAGCTCTATAATTTCAAATGCATATTTTTTCTTGCCGTTTTCAAGTATTTTTTTGTAAATAGAATAATTCACGCTTATCATAATTATTCCTGCAATACCTACAACAACACCTAATGCAACCATAGCTGTGCTTCCATTGCCAATGACCTTCATAGAAAGGCACATTCCGACGCCCATGATAAGTGCAGCAATTACGCCGAAAGTAAATCCGAAAATCTCGGCAGGACGTTTTGCTTTTCTGTCAAGCTTTTTTAATGCAACAACCTTTGAAGTGTCCTTAGGAGAGTATTCGTTAGCGATTGCCTCTGCAAAAATTTTGTCTGTGTTCATAAAAGTAACCTCCGTAAAATTTAAATCTACAAGAGCTCTTCTCTTGTTTTATTTTATTTTACTACAAAATTTATCGAAAGTAAACGACACAAATAAAGTTTTTTGTTGATTTAAGAAATATTCTTCATTTTATTCCTTGGCATAGCTGCACTTGTACGCTGTACCCTCACTGTGCCATTGGCAAGTATTGTCATAAAGCCAAAAGACAGACCAAGCAAGGATGGAACCGAACCTGCCGCCATCTATGTAGCAATTCAGTAAACTTACACAACTGCAATTGAGCTTGCGATGAAAGAGAGAGATATCAAACGATTGGAAATGTAGAACAAACTGATACGGCATTACTCCTTCAATGTCAAGACGTGGGAATCCGTATGATAATGCTTTAGCTGAAAATTTTTCTTCAATTCTCAAAACGGAAAACAAAACTGACTACGCTTGAATTACGAAGTCAGTTCGTTGCTTAATATTTATTATCATATAACCATAGGGGGTGTCTGCATAATCTGGGGCGGTGCAGAATACCGGAACAGGATTTTTCAAGTGTATTCATTTATAAGCTGGAGTGTCAAAGAGTAGCGGTCATAATCTGTTTCGCATCCGGTGACGATAGTGAGATAAGTAAGTCCATTGATCTCGAAAACAGCAATCAGACTGTTTCCGGCGTTGATGGTAGAACCTGTTTTCAGACCGGAAGCATCTTTTCGGTAGAATTCGCTGTTAGGGTCAAGAAGTTTATTTGAATTATGCCAGGCAAAACCTTCTCCGGACAGAATATTCAACTGTTTTTCATAGCACTCTGCGGCTTTACGTATTTCCGGAACTGTTGCAGAATATCTTGCGAGAATAAGAAGATCGGAAACAGTTGTATATTGACCGTTGGTATCCCAGCCGTCAGGACTGACAAAATTACTGTTTTTCATTCCAAGTTCTGCGGCAAAGCTGTTCATAAGACCGCAGAAAAATTCAACTGCCTGATAGTCGGACATATTTGCATCGGCAGATACGTTTCGGGCTGTATTTACGGCGAGAGCATATGCGGCGTCGTTGCCGGAAGCCATCATCATACCGGTTATAAGATCTTCAGCCGTTATTTGCTGTCCCTGAGATATATAGCAGAGACTTGACTCTGGCTGTACAAGAAACTGCTCAGTTCCGACCGTACAGCACATATCAGGAGATATGTATTTAAGTGCGGTGCATGCGGTAAGCAATTTTGTAAGACTGGCAGGAGCTATGCTCCGGTCAGCATCCTGGCTGAACAGCAGAGTGTCATTTTCAAGGCAGTATGCCGCAGCAGATGTGCAGCCTGACAGTTTTATCTGCGGAAGAATAGTTGTTGTTTCTGCGACGGCATCGGTATTTGAGACGGTTTCTGTGCTTATTGGAATAGTCGTGACTTCATCGGCAGGGGTATTCTTTTGTACGGGTACTGAATCAGAAGATTTGTTTTTGTGTACAGTATTGTATACAGCAATTATCATGATCGCTGCAAATGCCATAATGACAAGTTTTCCACGACGTGTCATTCTCCGTTTCATTTTATATGCTCCTTCAGGTAACCTCTAAAAACCACTTTCGAGAAAAATAGCTATGCACAGCATTTGATGCGTTAAGCCATCTCGGAGGGCGTCAGCCTACCTTTGATGGGGGCGGGTGTCCGGTGGACACCTCTGCGAAGCAGAAGCACCGACCGAAGCAACAGCTGAGACTACTTCCTTGCAACTGCCGAACCTATCTGTTTTTTCTTGCCGAAACAGGGTTTTAGAGGTTACCTTAATTTAATAATCATTTAATTATAGCATATATTCCATAGGTTGTCAAGCTTGACAATATGTGAGATATCAACTATAATAGAAGCAGGAGGAATAGTATGATGACAGAAAAGAAATTACGCAGATATCTGATACCAAATATACTTGCGATGATAGGAATTTCCTGCTACATTCTGGCAGACACTTTTTTTGTGTCCAGAGCCGCCGGAACAAACGGAATAACTGCGCTGAATCTTGCATTGCCTGTTTACGGCATCATGTTTGCGATCGGTTCAATGATAGGTACAGGTTCGGCGACAAGATACAGTCTTAGCCGGCTGATGTCAAGGAAAGATACTGAATCTTTTTTCTTTAATTCGATATTCTGGACACTGCTGATAAGTCTGATTTTCGTCATTCTTGGAATTTTGTGTCCGGAGCTTGTGCTGAGACTTATGGGAGCGGATGACAAAATTATGTCGGTAGGTTTGTCATATATCAGAATAGTTCTTTTGTTTGCGCCATTTTTCATGCTGAATTATACCTTTACTGCGTTCACGAGAAACGACGGAGCGCCTGGAACTGCCATGGCTGCCACTCTTTCAAGCAGTATGTTCAATATAATCTTTGACTACGTTTTCATGTTTCCTATGGGAATGGGAATTACGGGGGCAGCTCTGGCAACCGGAATATCGCCTATAGTAAGTATGCTCGTTTGTCTGACGCATTTTCTGTCCGGAAAAAATAATATAAGATTTGTAAGAAGTCTGCCCTCTTTTCGTATATTGGCATTGTCCTGTTCGCTGGGTGTTGTGGGATTTATCGGGGAAATTTCAAATGCCGTGACAAGTATGGCGTTTAACTTCATCCTGCTTGATATAGTGGGGAATATAGCTGTTGCCGCTTATGGAGCAGTTGCAAATATAGCTCTTGTAGGAATTGCCGTATTTAATGGGATATCACAGGGGCTCCAGCCTATGGCAAGCGAAGCGGAGGGAGTCGGAGATGAGGATGCAAAAAGGCATATACATAGGAATTCGCTGAAAATCGGTATCATTCTTTCGGTTGTGATGACGGCTGCACTCTGGATATGGGCTGAACAGATAGTCGGAGTATTTAATAGTGAGAATTCCCAGAAAATGGCGGAACTTGCAGTAACAGGTCTTCGGCTTTACAGTATCGGCTTTCCGCTTGCAGCCTGGAATATCGTAAAAGCAGGTTTCTTCAGTGCGACAGGCTGTGCTAAAGAATGCTTTATAATTTCTGTTTCAAGGGGAATTGCCGCTATTGTTTTCTTTGCATTTATTTTGTCACGGATATTCGGGATATATGGTGTATGGTTCGCATTTCCGGCAGCAGAGTTTTTCACGCTTATATTTACATTCATATATAAAAAAGATCGTATAAATATTTCTTCCGCATCAGGTGACAAACAATGAAAAACAATCCTTTTCCATATTCGATTGACAACAAGCGTTATCATACTCTTCATTATAGCAATATGCAGCGTTTCGGCAGGAAAATCTTCAAAGCCGTTCTGGATTGCGGTTTTTCTTGTCCAAATATTGACGGAACAAAGGGCAGGGGAGGCTGTATTTTCTGTGATGGCGGCAGCGGATATTTTACCGTTCATGGTCTCAGCGTTACAAAACAGCTTGAAGCAGAACACAAAAGAATTGCGTCAAAATACGGTAGTGATGCTCCCATAATTGCCTATTTTCAGGCGAATACAAATACGTATGCGTCTGTTGATACTCTCAGGAACCTTTATATGGAGGCACTGTCTTTTCCGTATGCTGTCGGGATATCCATTGGGACACGTGCTGATTGTCTTTCTGATGAGGTTCTTGATCTGCTCTCCGAAATAAACGGCATGACTGAACTGACAGTCGAACTTGGAATGCAGACAATGCATGAATCAACTATAAGTCATATAAATCGCTGCTGTACTCACCATGAATTTGTAAACGGATATTTTGCGCTGAAAGAGCGTGGAATACGTCTTTGCCTTCATCTGATAAACGGTTTGCCGGGTGAAACACCGGAAATGATGGTTGAAAGTGCACTGGAGGCTGCGAGACTTCATACTGATGGCATAAAGCTGCAAATGCTCCATGTTATCAGGGGAACGCAGCTTGCCCGGATGTATGGAGAAAATTCCTTTGACCTCCTCACCCGGGAACAATATATAGATATTATCGTTCGTCAGCTTGAAGTTCTGCCTCCCGGAATAGTTGTTGAACGCATAACAGGCGACGGCGATAAATCAAAGCTTATTGCTCCTATGTGGGCAGCCGATAAAATATCGGTTCTGGGCGGAATTGACAAGCGTATGTCAGAGCTTGATACATGGCAGGGACGATTTTCAGAATAAAAAACACACCAGCATATCATATCGTTCAGTTTTATATATGACGGTATAATATACTGGTGTGTTTTATGATGCAAATTGACTATTGTATAGTTCGGAATAAAAGCCGCCGTTGGACATAAGCTGGCTGTGATTCCCTTGTTCGATAATTTTTCCTTGTTTCATTACAAGAATAGTATCTGAATTCTTTATAGTTGACAGACGATGAGCAATAATAAAGCTGGTTCTGCCCTCCATGAGTTTTGTAAACGCTTTCTGAATACGCTGCTCGGTGCGTAGGTCAATTGAGCTTGTAGCTTCATCCAGAATGAGCATAGGCGGATTCATAAGCATTATTCTTGCGATGCATATGAGCTGCTTCTGTCCTTGAGAAAGTCCACTGTTCTCGCTTATCACGGTATCATAGCCGTCCGGCAGCCGTTTTATAAAGCTGTGAGCATATACGGATTTTGCCGCTTCAATAATTTGTTCACGTGTAGAATCCGGAGCGCCATAAGCGATATTTTCTGCAACTGTTCCGGTGAACACCCATGTTTCCTGTAAAACCATGCCAAAACTGCTGCGCAGACTGTCACGAGTGATATCTAAAATATTTTTTCCAGATATTTCAATTCTTCCGTTGGTGATGTCGTAAAATCTCAGCAGCAGATTAATGATAGTAGATTTTCCGCATCCTGTAGGGCCTACGATCGCCACACGTTCACCAGGGCGGACATCAAGGCTGAAATTTTTGATAAGCTCTGTTTCGGGGGAGTAGGAGAATTCTACATTGGTGAATTTAAGCTCTCCGGTACATTCCGAAAGAATTTCCTTGTGGGAATCGTCCGGGATTTCTTCTTCATCCAGAACATCGAAAATTCTCTGTGCAGAAGCGACAGCGTTCTGAAGCTCTGCAAAAACACCAGATATTTCGTTAAAAGGCTTTGTATACTGATTTGCATATGCAAGAAAGCTTGACAGTTTTCCTACAGACATTTTTCCAACGAACGAAGCCGAGCCTACAGCGCCGAGAGCGCCGAGGAGTCCGACTGCGGCATAGATAAGTCCGTTTACGAAGCGTGTAGTGGGATTGGTCATTGAACTGAAAAATGTTGCTTTTGCACCGATCTTTCCGTAGTTTTTGTTTATTTCTTCAAAGCGTGATTCGGCACGGCTGCCGTAAACGAAAGCTTTGACGATCTTCTGGTTGCCTGCCATTTCTTCGGCAAGAGCTACCATATCTCCACGTAGTTTCGACTGTTTTACATAGGAATCGTGAGAAGCCTTGGTGATTTTTGAAGCTGCAATAAATGACAGCGGCGTCAGGAACACCACGACAAGAGCGATCTTTACGTTGATCGTCATCATGAAAATAAGGGTGCCGATAATAGTGATGATACCGCTGAAAAACTGCGTAAATCCCTGTAAAAGTCCATCGGAAACTATCTCTATGTCATTTATCACACGGCTTGTCAGTTCTCCCTTTGTGTGACTGTCAATATATTTTATGGGTACACGCTCAAGCTTGTTGAAGGTATCCGCACGGAGATCACGAACTGTAAAAAATGCCAGTTTATTAGTATATAAACTCATAAGCCACTGAAAAAAACCGCTCAGGATCACTATTGTGGCAAGAATGAGAGTCAGCTTTTTTAGACTGTCGAAGTCTACAAGTTTTTTTCCGACGCACATATCGACTGCTTCGCCTATGAAAACAGGCACAGACAGCGAAAGTGCAACACCTGCGGCTGCAAAAACGACCGTCAAAATGAAATAGATCATATAGGGGCGGGCGTAAGAAGCTACTCTCCGGAGCGTTTTAAACATTACTTTCACCCTCCTTTTTGCTTATCTGTGACTGATAAATTTCCATATAGACGCTACAATTTTTAAGCAGTTCGTCATGAGTTCCCATGCCTGCGATTTCTCCGTCATCCATTACAAGGATCAAATCTGCCTCTTTAAGCGAAGTAGTTCTTTGAGAGATCATAATGACTGTCGTGCCCTCAAGATCGGTTTTCAGCGATTTTCTTAGAGCAAGATCGGTAGCATAGTCAAGAGCGCTGGTAGAGTCGTCAAGAATGACGATCTCCGGCTTTCCTACAAGTGCACGTGCGATAGAAAGCCGTTGTTTCTGACCGCCGGAGAAATTTTTTCCTCCCTGTGATACTGGAGTATTGAGAACGTCAGGTTTTTGGGATATGAAATCCCATGCCTGAGCTGTTTTCAGAGCAGATATAACTTCCTTGTCTGAAGCGTCTGCACAGCGCCATTTCATATTATCCAGGACAGTTCCGGAGAAAAGCACAGATTTTTGCGGAACATATCCGATCATTTTTCTAAGGACATCCGGGTCATAATCATTTACATTTATTCCGGAAACGAATACATCGCCTTTTACAGTTCTGTAAAAGCAGGGGATGAGACTTGCAAGGGTGGATTTTCCACTTCCCGTTCCTCCGATAATTCCGAGCATCTGACCTTTTTTAAGTCTGAATGAAATGTTGCTCAGAGAGTGATCTCCCGCACCTGGATAGGCGAACGAAACGTTTTTGAATTCAAGTATAGTATCGCAGTTATTGTCGGGGGATTTTGCCGTTCCGTGCTCTTCGGCAGGAATATCGAAAAGCTCCTTTATACGGTTTGCAGAGGCGAATGCCTTAGTAAAAACTATTATAAGATTGGCAAGTACTACCAGAGCAAGAAGTATCTGAGTCATGTAGTTGGTAAAAGCCGTCAGTTCACCCTGACTAAGGCTTCCGCTGTCGATCCTTATTCCGCCGAACCAGAGAATGGCGACGATACCGAGATTCATTACCACAAAAGCTACCGGATTGAGTATCGCTGAGATTTTGCCTACTGAAATCGAGCAGTCGGCAATATCATTCACCGCCTCTCCGAATTCCTCTATTTCTTCCTGCTGACGTGAAAAAGCACGGATGACTCTTGTTCCCTCCAGATTTTCACTGGTAAGCATAGATGCTCTGTCAAGTTTCTGCTGAGTTTTTTTGTACATTGGAATGGATTTTCTCATTATCAGAAAGATCACTGCTGAAATAAGCGGTGCAACGATAAAGAATATCAGTGATAACCGAAAGTCAATCATCACTGCCATTACAGCCGCACCGATAACGAGAAACGGAGCTCTTACTGCAAGACGTATAAACATATTGACACCGTTTTGAACGGTATTTGTATCATTTGTAAGACGATTTACAAGGGATGCTGTTCCCACACGGTCGATACCGCTGTAGGAGAGAGCGTTTATGTGCCTGTAGAGATCTCTGCGCAGTTCGGTTCCGAAACCGTATGCACATTTTGCTGCCAGAAATTGGCAGGTAAGAGCAAATCCAAGACCGCAGATACCCAGCACAACCAGCAGACCGCACATTTTCAGAATGTATCCGCTGTCGTTATTGCCTATGCCTTTATCAATAATCTTTGCCATTACAACGGGAACTATAAGTTCAAAGATCGCTTCAAGCAGCTTGAAAAAAGGACCGAAGATTAGTTCCTTTTTATAATTTCTAAGGTATTTTAATAGTCTTTTCATATCATGAATTACGGCACCTGTTAGAGCTTGACGCCGTTTTGTTTCAAAAGTTCTCTTGCTGATTCAACTGAATCAGTACCGATGGCATTTTTCACCGGAGCAAATTCTCTGTTACGTACTACCTCATAGGAAAGGCAGCTGTCCTGCATATGGATCATATCCAGAACAAGAGTTTCAAATTTATAACCATTGGCTTCATCCGGGCTGACAAGAACGCCTTTGTCATTCATATAGGGGATTTTCTTCTTCGCAATGTGGATAGGAAGCTTATTGTTGAGTATTTCAACAGCTTTGCTGACATTGAACAGGTAGTTCAGTATAACGCCGAATTTATAAGAAAGTTCGCCGCTTTCATTAGTAAGCGTGCGCATTTCCTCAGTCATTTCATAGTATTCAACGATTGATGGTTTTCCGTTTTCCAGACATAGAACACCAACACGCTCATCAGGAGATGCTTTCTTTACGACTTTGCTGCCGGACTGCATTCCGGAGCTGATAACAGCACCGATAAACATGGGGTCAGCAATACGCTGGAGTACGTTGTCAACAGCAAAAACATTTATCCATTCGATGCCCTTTTCATGTATCTCGTTAAGAAATCCGGCTCTGACGATAGATGAAAACCAGCCGCCGTTGCCGTTTGGTGAGAGAGCCATTTTAGATCTGCTCTCCATTAAAATTTTACCGTTAAGATCAACCGACGGCGCCATATCCTGAATAAAGAATTTTACATAGCTGCTGTCATATCCGAAATAATTATTCTTTTCAAAGAACGCTGTCGTCTCGTCATTGTTTTTCTCACTTGTCATTATATACAGGAGGATAAAAGTTCCGGTAAGTTTTACAACGTCCAGCAGATTATTGATCTGACACTGGAAGATACACAGTTCTCTGCTTTCACCGATGTTAAACATACCCTTGGGACTGTCAAAACCAAGACGTGTTCCCTGACCTCCGGCAAGCATCACAGCAGCAGCCTTACCGGCTTTTATGGCTTCGATTCCCGCTTTCAGGTATTCGTTCCTATTTTTCTCAATATCGTCTACAGTAACAGCATCAAGAGGTTCAAAACTGCCTCTTTTGCCCGGTTCGTCATTTCTGTGCTTAAAATCTTCAAGAACGGAAAGATCCGTCAGCTCTATCTGTCTCAGAAGTTCGTTTTTTTCTTCCTCAGAGAGTTCGTCATAGTATCTGAGGATATGTTCCTGCCCGTAATCCGCAAGAATTTTTACTGCCTCACTGTACGTTATCATTATTTCCTCCTTCAATGAAAATGATTAAAACAACACCGCACAAAGATCGACATGCGGCTTTGTACGGCGCTGCTGGGATTTTATCAGCCCTGTCTTTTTGCTTCGATTTCGGCAAGAGCGTCTCTGCGTGAGAGATTTATTCTTCCCATGCGGTCTATCTCTGTTACCTTTACGACTATTTCATCACCGACTGAAACAACATCTTCGACCTTTTCAACTCTCTGCTTGTCAAGCTTAGAGATATGAACAAGACCATCCATTCCGGGTACTATTTCTACAAAAGCGCCGAATTCCATGATTCTTACGACTTTTCCCCTATATATTGCACCTACTTCCGGACCGTTAGCAATTGTCTCAACTATCTGGACAGCTTTCTTTGTGTTATTGCCGTCGATACCGCTGACGAATACATTTCCCTCGTCATTTATGTCGATTTTTACGTCGCAGTCGGCAGATATTTTCTGGATAATCTTGCCGCCCTGACCGATAACTTCACGTATCTTTTCAACAGGGATTTTTGTCTGGAGCATCTTAGGTGCATACTGATTTACGCTTTCTCTTGGTGCAGGAATAGCCTTCAGCATGATCTCATCAAGGATGTAGATACGAGCTTTTCTTGTCTTTTCAAATGCTTCCTTAATTATAGCAGGAGTAAGACCATCTACTTTGATATCGACCTGGATAGCTGTGATACCCTTGTGAGTTCCGCCGACCTTGAAGTCCATATCGCCGAAGAAGTCCTCAAGACCCTGGATGTCTACCATTGTCATGAAGTCGTCGCTGTCAGGAAGAGTGATAAGTCCGCATGAAATACCTGCAACAGGAGCCTTGATCGGAACACCTGCATCCATAAGTGCGAGAGTTGATCCGCATATAGATCCCTGTGATGTAGATCCGTTTGAGGAGAGAACCTCAGAAACAAGTCTGAGTGCATATGGGAATTCTTCAACGGAGGGGATAACAGGAGCGAGAGCTCTTTCAGCGAGAGCTCCGTGACCGATTTCACGGCGTCCCGGACCTCTGGAGGGTTTTGTTTCTCCTACCGAATAGCTCGGAAAGTTGTACTGATGCATATATCTCTTTGTTTCTTCTTCGTCAAGACCGTCGATACGCTGTGAATCGCTGACCGGACCGAGAGTAGCAATGGTAAGCACCTGAGTCTGACCTCTTGTAAAGAGTCCTGAACCGTGAACTCTGGGGAGAAGTCCTACTTCGGCAGCGAGAGGACGTATTTCGTCTATTCCTCTGCCGTCAACACGCTTTCCCTCGTAGAGCCATGTACGGACGATTTTTTTCTGGAGCTTGTATATGCACTCGTCTATCATAGCAATTTGTTCTGGGTAAACTTCGTCGAATTTAGCATGGATATCGTCTATAATAGGAGCAAGTCTTGCATCACGTACAGTTTTGTCATTTGTATCAAGAGCAAACTTTACACGCTCTGCTGAAAATTCCTCGATAGCGTCGAACATATCGTGATCTACTTCTTGAGACTCAAAAGTAAACTTCGGTTTGCCGATCTGGGCACGGATATCGCTGATAAATGCAACCATTTTCTTGATCTCTTCGTGACCTGTCATAATTGCTTCGAGCATTTTGTCTTCCGGTACTTCGTTAGCTCCGGCTTCGATCATAACGATTTTTTCGGCAGTACCGGCAACAGTGAGTACAAGATCAGTTTTTGCTCTCTGTTCAAGAGTAGGGTTGAGAACAATTTCTCCGTCCACAAGACCTACGTTTATTCCGGCGATAGGACCGTTCCATGGGATATCGGAAATTGAAACAGCGATAGAAGCGGCGATCATTCCGGCAATCTCAGGGGAGTTGTCCGGCTCGACAGAAAGAACAGTCATAACAATGGAAACATCGTTTCTCATATCCTTTGGGAAGAGGGGACGCATAGGTCTGTCCACACATCTTGAAGTGAGGATAGCCTTTTCCGAAGGTTTTCCTTCTCTCTTTGTAAATGAGCCGGGGATTTTTCCAACGGAATAAAGTCTTTCTTCGTAGTCAACGGAAAGCGGGAAAAAGTCAACACCCTCTCTGGGCTTTGCACTTGCCGTAACGTTTGCCATAACAACGGTATCGCCGTATCTTACCCAGCATGATCCGTTTGACAGACCGCAAGCCTTTCCTGTTTCAACAATGAAAGGTCTGCCTGCATAGGTAGTTTCAAAAGTTCTGTAATTTTCAAACATAAATTGATCCTCCTTGTTGTTTGCAGAGGCTTTAGCAATAAACTCTGCTCCGTGACAGAGATTCCTTAGTTCTGCGGAGCACAGTTTAATGCTAAAAGCCTTTTTCTGCTGTTTTAAATATAGACGTAAAGGCAGAAGGTCTGTCCCTCTGCCTTGATACGCTTTGGATTACTTACGGAGACCGAGCTTTTCTACAACAGCACGATATCTGTTAATATCCTTCTTCTTGAGATAGCCGAGAAGGTTACGTCTGTGACCTACCATTTTAAGAAGACCTCTTCTTGAATGGTGGTCGTTTTTGTGGTTCTTGAGATGTTCGGTAAGATCATTGATTCTCTTTGTAAGAATAGCGATCTGAACTTCGGGAGAACCCGTATCATTTGCGTGTGTTCTGTTAGCCTCAATAACGGCTGTTTTTTCTTCTTTCAGTAACATTGAAAGCACCTCATAATATAAATTCCGTTCACTCAGACAGAGGTGAAAATTAATACAAATATCTGATTAGCCTACAGACAATCTTGACGGCTGCCATCTAATCAGAAAATTAGTATAAGAGGTCAAGCCACAGTCCGGGTACACGGTTTTTTTATTATATCATATTTTTTATGATTTGTAAAGGGGTTTTCAGATATTTTTATAAAAATGCCAAGTCATTATGGAAATGTATAAAAAAATGTTGACGAACAGTGAATTTTGTGGTAAAATAAATATGTGATTAACATTCCAAGGAGGAATATGCATGAAAAAAGACGCTTTTAAATATGTATGGACTGATAAAAAACGCACTATCTTCGGTTTGCCAATTTCTTTCACACGTTATTATCTTACTGAAACAAAATTTATTACACGCACGGGATTCCTGAATGTTGACGAAGATGAGATTGATCTTTACAAAATAATTGACAAAAAGGTGAGATTTCCCTTTTTCCAGAGAATGTTCAAGTGTGGTACTATTATAATATACAGTCGTGATGCAGATACGCCTTCAAAGGAAGTTCATTGTATAAAAAACGTGCGTGCTGTCTCCGAACTTATTGACAAGCATCTTACGATTATGCGTGATCGATATGGCATACGGGGCAGAGATATGATGACTTTCGGTCACGATCATTACGATGATGACGACGGCGCTGATTATGGCGGCGATTATAACGATGAACAATATTGATGACGGGGGAATAGACTGAATGTTGTCCTTTATAACAGAAAAACAGTCCTGCTGGGAAAGGCTGAAGGCTGAGAAAAGACCTATATTTATATATGGAATGGGAGACGGCGCTCTGAAGATTATGTCAGTTTTCAATGAAAAGGAAATTACTGTTTCAGGCATTTTCGCCAGTGACGATTTTGTTCGTGGTCATTCTTTTGAGGGATTCCGTGTGCATAAATTGTCTGAAGTCGAGGAAATGGTCGGGGATTTTGCCGTTGTCCTTGCATTTGCCGCAGGATATCAGGAAATTGTTGACAAAATCCACAGTATTGCCGCACGCCATCCTCTTTACGTCCCTGATGTTCCGGTTGTCGGAAGGGGGCTGTTTACATATGAGTACTGCCTGGAAAATGCCGAAAAAATCCGTGCTGTCTATGACAGTCTTGCCGACGACTATTCCAGAAAGGTCTATGCGAATATCCTGAATTTCAAAATAAGCGGAAAAATCGAGTATCTCTCTGCTGTTACAACACCAAAAGCGGAGATATACAAAAAAATAATCAGACCGACCCTCAATGAGACATATGTCGATTTAGGGGCGTATAACGGTGATACGATAAGAGAACTGCTGGAATTTACTCACGGTCTTTATCACTCGATCTATGCACTTGAACCAGATAAGAAAAATTTCAAGAAGCTTGCAAAATCAGTTGACGGTATGAATCATGTCTATGCTTTTAACGCCGCTGCGTGGTGTATTGATACGGAACTTCCGTTTGCAGCAAAGGCAGGACGTCAGTCGGCTATTACAGGGGCGTCTGATACACTTGTTGCTGCACGTTCTGTTGACAGCATTCTGGGAAGGCGTCCGTCTACTATTATAAAAATGGATGTAGAGGGCTTTGAACGTGAGGCTATCTGGGGAGCATCTCAGAATATTGCACACTATTCCCCTAAGCTCATGGTGTCGCTTTATCACAGAAACGAGGATATATTTGAACTGCCCCTGCTGATAAAGTCGCTTAATCCGAATTACAAGCTCTATATCAGACATCAGCTTTATATTCCGGCATGGGAGACCAATCTCTATGCTGTTCCATAATTTTTTTCGGAAATAAAGATAGGAAATGTCATATTTATGGTTTAAATTATCATTTACACTCGTACGATTTTAATGTATAATAAAGATATTGAAACGCTAACGATAACTTTTCTGCACAAAAAGCAGTTATCAGTATTTCAATATCCTTTGTAAAAACGGACAAATCAGAAACCGTACTCTTTAGGAGTGCGGTTTTTGACATTTTTGACGATCTACTGTTATTTTATTTGTTTGCGGCAGTTTACAAATAAGTATATATTTTTTGACACAGTCTCTTGACTGCACAGAAAAATGATGATATAATAAAAATGTCTGGATAAATCCAGGAAAATAATTAAACAGGAGGACAACAAAATGGAAAAATCAACACTCAAAAAGTATGTGGCTGAATGCATCGGAACGTGTGTGCTGGTGCTTCTTGGATGCGGAACCGCAATGACAGTCGGATGTTCCGGAAGCGGCTATATCCTTACTGCTCTGGCTTTCGGACTTACAATCGTGGGCATGGCTTACTGTATCGGCAATATCTCAGGATGCCACATCAATCCTGCCGTATCGTTTGCAGTTTATATGAACGGCGGACTCAACACGAGGGAATTCCTTGGCTACACTGTTTCGCAGTGTGCAGGCTCTCTTATCGGAACTGCACTGCTCCGTCTGATTTATGTATTTGCTGACAGAGGAGATATGACAGCTCCTGAAGGAAAAGAATGGGGAATGGGTGCAAATACACTTGCCGGTGTAAACGACAGTATTATTGCCGGACTTCTTGTTGAGATCATTCTCACATTTATCTTCGTAATGGTAATTCTTGGTGTAACATCTAAGAAGGCAAATCACGGTTCATTCGGAGGACTTATCATTGGTCTTTCACTTACACTTGTACATATTCTTGGAATCGGACTGACAGGTACATCTGTAAATCCTGCAAGAAGTCTTGGACCTGCAATTTTTGCTCTCGGAGATGCTATCGCTCAGGTATGGATCTTCATTATTGCTCCGTTTATCGGTGCAGCCCTCGCTGCTCTCACATATAAATGGCTTGAAAGCGACAAACAGTAATCTATTATTAAAAACGGAGCATTATGGTGCTCCGTTTTGTTTTTCATACTAATCCTCGACCAATCTTCTTATCAGTTTGGTCGAGGATTAGTATCAGGCTGCAAAAGAATAATTGGCTGTCTCATTGCGAGGCAGCCAATTATTGATATTATACTCCCCACTATTCTAAAATACACCAGTTTTGCATGCGTAAATTCCGTCTGTCTGCGTTGTCCGCCTCATCATACGTCGGTATGCTTTCGTCAACTGCCTTGACATACGAAATTTTTGCCTGCAACCTTTATTGCATTTTAGAATATATGTGAGTATACGAAAAATCCGTTTATTCAGTTTTGCAGGGAAGTTCAGTTAAAATACCGATAAGATATTTCTGAACTGAAAGAGCGTCAAGGTTGGTCAGTCCGTCTCCTGTATTGCAGCAGTCACCGTTTTTTGCTCCCTTAGCTGTTATTGCAGACGGTTCAGAGCCGCCAACACCGTATGCATCAGGATTTCCGATTGCCTGCATGATAAGCACAGCATCATTCAGGAACAGTTCACCGTTACAGTCAGCATCACCGTACTTTACAGTTTCTTC
This sequence comes from Oscillospiraceae bacterium, assembly GCA_021769725.1. GTDB lineage: Bacteria > Bacillota > Clostridia > Oscillospirales > Ruminococcaceae > Ruminococcus. Next base: position 22,083 of record JAETSI010000011.1, read on the forward strand.
TGTGGGGCGTGTACCTTCTTTCCATACTGCGTTAAGTGAAATTCCAAGACCGGGTTTAGCTCCTTTTATCAGAAATTCATCACCTGGCTGATAGATAGTTGTTGTGGTTACTCCGTCAATTTTCTCTTCAAATTTCCAGCCGTCAAAGTAATATCCGGATTTTGTTCCCGTGAGTTCAGGACAGATGATTTTAGTATCTGTTTTTCCTTCTATCCTGATAATATCTTCGGATTTTCCCGTGCCGCCTATGAATACAACCTTATAGGTAAGAGGTTCCCAGACCGCAGTAAAGGTAACGTCATGGCTCGGCATTGTATAAGCTTGAAGAGGAGCATATATTTTATTATCTTCATCACAGATCCAACCAGTTATCTTGAAACCATTGCGTGAAAATCTTGAAGATTCTGCCAGTTCATAAGAAATTGTTTCCAGGCGGTCAAATTCTCCGGAAGTAGCGCCGTTGAGACGGTCAACGTCACCTGGAGTGTATCTGAGCTTGTAGAATCTAAGCCAGTTAGGTGTAAGAACAATATCGTGGTCTGGCATGATTATGTATTGCTGACCAAGATATGTTTTTCCGTCGTAATTCCAACCGATTTGTGAGCGGCTCGAATCAGGATAATAGAATGTCTGCAAAGAGACTTCGACAAATCTTCCCTGACGTGCACTGAGATTTTGAAGAGTTTTGGGAATTTCAACTTCTTCTCCTTCTATCTCGACCTTATACTCAATATTGTACTCTGTTTTGTCAGAAAGAGTATACCATACAGGAGTAAGAGTAACATCTTCATCACCGACCTGGATTACGGAATTTACAGGATATCCTCTTACACCGTCAACAGTCCAGCCGGAGAAAGAATAATCCTTTTTGTGAACGTAGATTTCAGGAATTTTTACCGATGAATTTGCATCGGCGGTGATGTCTGTGATTTCAATTGGATTTCCGTCTTCATCAACATCAAATGTTATATCAGGATCGCTGATATCAAAATGAACTGTGATCTGTGTTTTTTCGCTGGAACTATTCGTTTCAGCCATGACCTGAAAAGCTGACAAAGCTGAAATGGCTGTAATTGCTGAGAGAACGAAAGCCGTCAGTCTGCTGTGTATTTGCTTCATAATGGTTCTCCTTTTCGTTATTCAGTGATTTCTGTTATTGGTAATTCTGTAAGGTGAAGGCAATATTTTTGTACTGCCAGTGCATCGGAATTTGTAATGCCGTCTCCGGGAAAATTGCAGTCGGCATTCAACATTCCCTGAGCGGTAATTGCTGATGGATCAAGACCGCCAAGACCATATTTATCGGGATTTCCGATTGCCTGCATGATAAGAACTGCATCTGAAAGGGATATTGATCCGTCGCAATTTGCGTCTCCATAGACAGGATCAGTAAGTTCAGGCGAACTTTCTTCAATCCAGACTGCTTCTAAAAGTATGCCGAGTCCGGCAAGTTCGCCGTAAACGAAGAATTCATCGCCGGGTTGGTAGATTGTACCATTATAGTTCCAACCGCCGAATTTATAACCCGGTCTTGTTATGTTGATTTCAGGGCAGATGATCGTTGTATCGGTCTGAGCATCAATATTGATGAGGTTTTCTTTGTTTTCGGGATTTGGTCTGAACACAATGGTGTAGGTGACAGGTTCCCAGACTGCGGTAAATACTACGTCCTCATCGGGCATAATATAGGAATATTCCGGAGGATAGATTTTACCGTCAACACTGCAAAGCCATCCGGTGTTCCTGAAACCAATACGCAGAAATCTGCTTGCTTCTGCAAGATTTGTAGGCAGACCTGCGATTCGCTCAAGATGTTGTTCGATGACTCCGGGTACACGGTCAACATCGCCTACGCTGTAGGTAAATTTGCAGTATCTCATCCAGTTTGGCGTAAGTTCAATATTATGTGACGGCATGATGATCTTCTGCTGACCGAGATATCCTATACCGTCATATATCCAGCCGATTTGTGAATAAGAGTATTCCGGGTGATCGAAAACATCAAGAGGTATCTCGACCAGTTCTCCTGCTTTGTGCTTAGTATCAGGAAGCCTGCCGTCTTTGTCGATAGTTCCTGTGTCGCATACTGCTTCATAGTGAACAGTATATTTTACCGAATCAGAATTTTTGCTCCAGACAGGGGTAAGGGTAGCGTCTGCATCCGGGAACTGAATAACGTCGCCCGGTTCATATGCCTGGACACCGTTGAATGTCCAGCCGGAGAATGTATAGCCGTTTTTTTCGAGATTCAGATCTGAAAGTCTCCGTGATTTGCCTGGCTCACCACTGATATCGTAGATATACTGAGGATTTCCATACTGATTATCTTCGACCTTAACTCCCTCTTCGCTGAGATCAAAGTGAATGGTTACTTCAGCTTCTTTGTCTGCTGCGGCAAAGATTGGTATAGTGCCGTAGGAAGCTGCTGCAATAAGTGCTGAAAGAGCAGCAGCTGTAATTTTTGTAAATAATTTTTTCATATTTCCCTCCGTAAATTTGCATTTTGCCGGAATATCCTATGCAAAACGATTTTTTTCCTGATCGTAGGTGTATCCTATGGATTCAAGCTTTTTCAAAATTTCACTTTTCTCAACACATAACTCGCTGCAAAGTTCGTCAAAGTTCTGACTGGTATCTCTTAGTTTTGTATTTATGTAGCTCAGAAGAATGATAGGATCACTTGGAATATTCATATGTAATACCTCCATACAGCTTGATATAAGGCGATGCAGTGCAGTTCACCGTCTAAAACTAATATACAATAATTTATTGTATTTGTCAATGAAATTTAAACAACTTGAAATGTGAATTTTTAAAAAAATAATATATTGATTTATCATATTAAATAATAGAAAATATTCTCTTTTTTACTTAAAAATATCCGGTTCTGAGGGGGCTATGGAGTCCATTTTTGTTGATGCGGTTCTCATTCGTTTATCATATTCGACTTGGAATGGATCCTTTATTTCACGCCTGATCTTATCAACACGCTGCTCCTCGGCACGTTCGTTGAAAAGAGGAAATCCGACTTGTTTTTCAAGAAAACGGAAGTTGTTGTTGGCTCTTATATTAATGTATGCAATAAATGATGATGCCATAAAAAATATCAGCCATATATATAAACTGAATCTTGGCACATTCATTGCTGCGATTCCGTATGATTTTCCTGCCAGATGCTTAGCTCCGTATCCGAGTATTGCAAGATTTAGAAAGGAAATCACTGGCACAGCGAGGGCAGCCAGATCATGGCGGCAATATGCTCCCCTGAATCCGAGATAACATACAAACGGCAAAAAAATCAGGCTGTCAATAAATACAAAATATGCACCTAAATTGGTCACAATCAGGAACATGAATGAAACAAGAAAATAGAGCACGCCGAATACGATGTAAACTATCGGAACAATGTTATAAACTTTACGGCATTTTTTCATGCTTTCTGCATATTTTGCGAATTTAGTTGTATCTGACATTTTTATTTACTTCTTTTCTATAGATTTAAGTTTCCGGCAATATTTTGCAGTTTCTGCCGAAACGACACCTGAAAGTGCAATGAGGGCTGTGACGTTTGGCAGAGCCATTAGTCCGTTGAAAATATCGGCAAGACCCCATACAGCCGAAACAGTAAGGTATGGTCCGATGAACACGGCGGCAATATACAGCCATTTGAATAACGTTGATGCAGTTTTGCTCGATCCGGTTAGATACGAAAGGCAGCGTTCTGAATAGTAGTTCCAGCCGAGAATTGTAGTAAAGGCGAAGAACATCAGGCATGTCATAAGCAGGAATGAAGAGACTTTTTCAGGGAACGGCAGTCCATAACGGAATGCTGCATTGGTTATCTCTACTCCTTCAAGATCAGGGTTTGTTTCGATACATCCGGAAATTACAATAGTAAGTCCAGTCATTGTACAGACAAGGATTGTGTCGATAAATGTTCCGGTCATTGTCACAAGTCCTTGGCGGACGGGTTCTTTCGTTTTGGCGGCAGCAGAAGCGATCGGAGCAGAACCAAGTCCAGCTTCGTTTGAGAAAATTCCTCTTGCAACGCCTTTTTGCATTGAGACCATGACTGCGCCGAGTGCTCCTCCGGCAGCAGCCCTGAAACCAAAAGCGCTTTTGACTATTTTTACAACAGCAGACGGAATCTCCGTTATATGTGTGAAGATTATCAGCAGGCAGCAGACCACATAAATTACTACCATGACCGGAATGATAATCTCTGAAAATGAAGCGATACGCTTGATTCCGCCAATAATTATCAGGCCTGCAAGTATTGTTACAATAAGTCCGACAATGATTTGCGTATATGTATAATCCGAACCGAAAAGTCTAAGTGTATGTGTCTTTTTAGGGTCAAAAAAGCTGTTGGCAGCGGCGGTTATGCTGTTGATCTGTGTAAAAGTGCCAATGCCCATAAGACCGACGAAAACACCAAATATCGCAAAGATTACAGCTAGCCATTTCCAGCGTTTTCCCATACCGTTTTCGATGTAGTAGAATGGCCCGCCGAGCATTTTTCCGTCATCAGATCTGACACGGTATTTAACGGCAAGAAGTCCTTCGGCATATTTTGTTGCCATTCCGAAAAGGGCAGCGATCTCCATCCAGAAAAGCGCTCCCGGACCTCCGGCTGCAATAGCGGTTGCCACACCTACAATATTTCCTGTTCCGATGGTAGCGGAAAGTGCGGTACAAAGGGCTGCGAAACTGGATATTTCGCCTGTTCCGTCACTTTCGCCTTTGAACATATATTTTAGTGCGAGACCGAGTTTTCTGAATTGTATTCCTCCTGCACGTAAAGTTAAAAATATACCGCAGCAGAAAATTAGCAGTATAAGCGGGATACCCCAGACAAAATTGTCAATTTTTTCAATTATTTTGTTAAAGGTTTCCATTGGTTTCACTCCGTTTAATAAATTAAAATAATATTTGTACTACATTATAGCATATTTTGTTCAAAATTGCAACAGTCGCAGAAAAATTCCCCTGAACTTGTTTTTTAGCGCAAACACGGGGAGAAGCGTCACGGTGTTTATAGCATATTGTCCAAAAAAATGCAGGTTCATTCATAAATTAAACTAGAAATTTATAAAAAATTACAATATATGCTATAAGAAATACTAAAACGTTAGTATTATATAACGTGCAACTTGTACAAAATCAACAAAAAAGTGAGCGCAAATTAGTCAGAAAAAACAGTAGTATTTTTTGAGGTTATATGTTATAATATATATCAGATATGTGGGATGTAATAAGCTCTAATTCTATCTGGCAACAACATTGTTACATTTTTCACACTTATATATTCAAGGAGGTTCATCTAATGAATTCAGCAAAATCTACTGTTCCGTTCAAGGGTACTCCTGAACAGGAAGCACAGCTCCTCAGCGTCATTGCAGAAAAGAAGGACACTCAGGGCGCTCTTATGCCGATTCTTCAGAAAGCTCAGGAAATTTATGGTTACCTTCCTATTGAGGTACAGAAAATTATTTCCAATAATACAGGTATTCCGCTTGAAAAGATTTACGGCGTTGTGACTTTCTATGCACAGTTTTCACTTTATCCGAAGGGAGAATATACTATTTCAGTATGTCTCGGTACAGCCTGTTATGTTAAGGGCTCTGGCGACATCTACGATAAGCTTCAGGAAAAACTCGGTATTGCCGGAGGCGAATGCACCCCTGACGGTAAGTTCTCTCTTGATGCCTGCCGCTGTATTGGCGCCTGCGGTCTTGCTCCTGTTCTCACAGTAAATGAGGATGTTTACGGTCGTCTCACTGTTGACGATGTAGACAAGATCATTGCAAAATATGCTTAATTTTACATAATACCATTTAGGAGGTTTACTATATGAAGACTCTTGAAGAACTCAATGTTGTCAGAGACAGTCTTGCAGGCGAGGTCGCTCTCAGAACTCACGGCAATGCTTCTTCTAAATATGAAAGACATGTCCTTGTTTGTGGCGGTACAGGATGTACTTCTTCCGGCTCTCCAAAAATCATCGAGAAGCTTAATGAGGAATTTGCTGCAAAGGGACTTACAGATAAGGTTCAGATCGTAAAAACCGGATGTTTCGGTCTCTGCGAAAGAGGACCTATCATGATCGTTTATCCGGAGGGTTCTTTCTACTCACGTGTAAATGTTGATGAAATCCCAAGGATCGTTGATGAACATCTTATCGGCGGAAATCCTGTAAAGGAATTTCTCTACGAAGAAACCGTTGACGGCGATGATATCAAAGCTCTTGACGATACATCGTTCTATAAAAAGCAGCATCGTGTAGCTCTCAGAAACTGCGGTGTTATTGACCCTGAAAATATTAATGAGTACATAGGACGTGACGGCTACCAGGCTCTCGGCAAGGTACTTACCACAATGACTCCTGAGGATGTTATTCAGACTATTCTTGATTCCGGTCTCCGTGGAAGAGGCGGCGGCGGATTCCCTACAGGAATGAAGTGGAAGCTTGCAAGAAATATCGTTCCCGATGCAGATATGAAGTACGTATGCTGTAACGCTGACGAGGGTGACCCCGGTGCATTTATGGATCGTTCCGTTCTCGAAGGCGATCCACATGTTGTTCTTGAGGCTATGACTATTGCCGGTTACGCTATCGGCGCTAAGCAGGGATATATTTACGTTCGTGCAGAGTATCCTATTGCAGTTGAACGTCTTAATATAGCTATAAAGCAGGCTCGTGAGGCAGGAATGCTGGGTAAGAATATCTTCGGTACAGATTTCAGCTTTGATATTGACCTTCGTCTCGGCGCAGGCGCTTTCGTATGCGGTGAAGAAACTGCACTTATGACCTCTATCGAAGGCAACAGAGGCGAACCAAGACCAAGGCCTCCGTTCCCGGCAGAAAAAGGTCTTTTCCAGAAGCCTACTATTCTTAATAACGTTGAAACATATGCAAATATTCCTCAGATTATCCTTAACGGTGCTGAATGGTTTGCGTCAATGGGTACAGAGAAGTCAAAGGGTACCAAGGTATTCGCTCTCGGCGGAAAGATCAGGAATACTGGTCTTGTAGAAGTTCCTATGGGCACGACTCTCCGTGAAGTAATTGAGGAGATCGGCGGCGGTATTCCTAACGGAAAGAAGTTTAAGGCTGCTCAGACAGGCGGTCCTTCCGGCGGATGTATCTCACCTGAAAACTTTGATATCCCGATTGATTACGATAACCTTATCGGCATTGGTTCAATGATGGGCTCGGGCGGACTTATCGTAATGGATGAGGACAACTGTATGGTTGATATCGCTAAGTTCTTCCTTGAATTTACCGTTGATGAGTCCTGCGGAAAGTGTACGCCCTGCCGTATTGGAACAAAGAGAATGTATGAGATCCTTGACAAGATCACAAAGGGCAAGGGTACTCTTGAAGATATCGACAAGCTTGAAGAGCTTTGCTACCACATTAAGGCGAATTCTCTCTGCGGACTTGGTCAGACTGCTCCAAACCCCGTTCTTTCGACTCTCAGATACTTCAGAGACGAGTATATTGCTCATGTTGTTGACAAGAAGTGCCCCGCCGGCGTATGTAAGGATCTTCTCAGTTTTGAGATCGTAAAGGATAGCTGTATCGGATGTGGAATGTGTGCTAAGCAGTGTCCTGCTTCAGCTATTACAAGAACAGATTATATTGCTCCCGGCAAGAAGCTTGCAGCTATGGAAATTGACAAGACAAAGTGTGTAAAGTGCGGCGCTTGTATCGCTTCTTGTAAGTTCAAGGCAATTATCAAGAAATAAGCGGAGGAATAACGATGGAAAATATAACAGTAAAAGTAAACGGTGCAGAAATCTCCGTACCTAAGGGCACTACAGTCCTTGAGGCTGCTCATATGGCAGGATTTGAGATTCCTACACTTTGCTATATGAAGGAAATCAATGAGATCGGTGCCTGCCGTATCTGTGTTACAGAAGTAAACGAGGGCAGAGGTTTCCGTCTCGTTGCAGGATGCGTATATCCTTGTTCAAACAACATGGAGATCCTTACGAGTTCTCCCAAGGTTATCGAGTCAAGAAAGAAGACACTTGAGCTTATACTCTCCACACATGACAGAAAATGCCTTTCCTGTGTAAGAAGCGGAAACTGTGAGCTTCAGAAGCTTGCTAAGGACTACGGTGTTGAGGATGCTTCTGTTTATGACGGAATAAAGAATGAGTACGAAGTTGATAACTCTGCCGCTCATATGTACCGTGACAACAATAAGTGTATTCTTTGCCGCCGCTGTGTTGCTGTGTGCTCCAAAACACAGGGAATAGGCGTTATCGGTGCAAACGAGAGAGGTTTCAAGACTTACATCGGTTCAGCCTTTGACATGGGTCTGGGTGAGACAAGCTGCGTATCTTGCGGTCAGTGTATTGCTGTATGTCCTGTAGGCGCTATCTCTGAAAAAGATTATACAAAGCCTGTTCTTGAGGCTATTGCAGATCCTTCAAAGACAGTTCTTGTTCAGACAGCTCCTGCTGTACGTGCAGGACTTGGCGAGTGCTTCGGACTTCCTATTGGTACCAATGTAGAGGGTAAGATGGTTGCTGCTCTCAGACGCCTTGGTTTTGATAAGGTATTTGATACAGATTTCGCTGCTGATCTTACTATTATGGAAGAGGCAAACGAATTCCTTGACAGAGTTAAAAATGGTGGAAAGCTTCCGCTTATTACTTCATGTTCTCCAGGATGGGTCAAGTACTGTGAGCATTACTTCCCTGATATGACAGAGAATCTTTCTTCATGTAAATCTCCGCAGCAGATGTTTGGCGCTACAGCTAAGACATATTATGCTCAGAAAATGGGTATTGATCCCAAGGATATCGTTATGGTTTCTATCATGCCGTGTACTGCTAAGAAGTTTGAGATCGGCAGAGAAGATCAGAGTGCAGCAGGTGTTCCTGACGTTGATTTTGCCCTCACAACACGTGAACTTGGCAGAATGATCGAGCGTGCCGGAATTAATTTCCTTGGTCTTGAGGATGAAAAGTTTGATGATCCGCTTGGAATCTCTACTGGTGCTGGCGTTATCTTCGGTGCAACAGGCGGTGTTATGGAAGCTGCTCTTAGAACGGCTGTCTATACGCTTACAGGCGAGAATGTTACTGATCTTCCCGAGGTTCGTGGTACAGACGGAATCAAGGAGGCTACTTACAACGTTGCAGGTATGGATGTTAAGGTTTGCGTAGCCAGCGGTCTTGCAAATGCAAGAGAAGTTCTTGAAAAGGTTCAGAAGGGTGAAGCTGATTATCAGTTTATTGAAATCATGGCTTGTCCCGGCGGCTGTGTAAACGGCGGCGGTCAGCCTCAGCAACCTATGAGCATCAGAAACTTTACTGATCTCAGAGCTGAAAGAGCTAAGGTGCTTTACAATCTTGATGCATCTATGCCTCTCAGACAGTCTCACGAGAATCCTGCTGTAAAGGCTCTCTATGACGAGTTCCTTGAGAATCCCGGCAGCCATAAGGCTCATGAGATTCTCCACACATCTTATGTTAAGAGAAAGATCAACGACTAATTAATACTTTAAAAATGGGCGCTTTATCTATAAAAGGTAAAGCGCTTTTTTATTATCTTTAAAAAATCAATGGAGTCAGTAGTCGTATATTTTTTGGATTAATGCAGATAATATCTCCTGAAAGGAGGGATTTAAATGATTCCTAAGACAAATTTCAATGAAAGTCAGACGAAAATCAATCTTATGCGTGCTTTTGCCGGTGAATGCCAGGCGAGACAGAGGTACTACCAGGGCGCTCTGGCAGCACAGAAGCAATTTCTTGTCGGTCTGGAGAGAATGTTCCGGTTTACCGCCGAACAGGAGGAGCAGCACGCTAAAATATATTTTGAATTGCTAAAAGATGCAGCTGGTGAGGAGATTGAGATAAACGCAGGATTTCCTGCCGATGTTTACACAGATATGCAGCAGCTCCTTGATGCCGCCGCAAAGGCAGAGGAAAAGGAAAACGGCATAATCTATCCCGATTTTGAACGCATTGCCCGAGATGAGGGATTTCAGCAGGCTGCGGCTAAGTTCAAAATGATCGGCGCTATTGAAAATTCACATCGTGAACGATTTGCTTATTATGCCGGTCTCTGGCGTGACGGTATGATGTTCCGGTCTCAGAGCAGCGAGGAACGTTGGATGTGCCTGAACTGCGGTCATATCCATACCGGAAGCGAACCGCCCACAGAGTGTCCAGTATGCGGAGTTCAACAGGGATATTTTATTCGTGAGGCAGAAGCACCGTTTACGTTTATGGGTATGTAAAAAATCCCCGTGTTCAATTTGTGGAACACGGGGAACATTTATTGATCTAATACATATAATAGGTCAGGAGGGATAAAATCATACATCTGCGATGTTGGTGACGACTCCCTGTACGGAAATGTCAATATGTCCGAAAGACGGCGCTCTGTTGTCACGGGGAGCAGAAGCGCTGCCGGGGTTGAGGATATAGAAACCGTCCTCGGTTTTGTTGAAGCGGACGTGTGTGTGACCGTAGAGGATAATGTCACATCCGTGTTCTCTTGCCTGGCTTTTGATGCTGTCAAGAGAAAAATTAACGCCGTAGCGATGACCATGTGTGGCAAAGATCTTATGACCAGGAACAGGAAGAACGAAATCGTTGCTGCTGAGACTGTGATAGTCGCAGTTACCGGCAACGTGAATGATCTTCGGGGCTATCATCGGATGAGCGATGATAAACCTATCAAGCTCTGACTCACCGTCCCCGAGGTGGAATATCCAGTCAGCGTCGGTGTTACGAAGAATAATCTTTTCAAGTGCCTGGTAATTTCCATGGGAATCAGACATAACAATAATTCGCATAAAAACCTCCTAATTTGAATATGTTTAATTATAGCACAGGATGAGGAAAAAAGCAATAGATTTGCCGATTATTTTTACGGAGGTATGTACATGAACAAAAATAATATTGACCCTAGAAAAGCAAGTGGACTTATCAATGCTATCAGCAGAAAAATTGGAGTTCCGCCGGAAAAGCTGCAAAAAGAGCTTGAGGAAGGAAAATTTGACAGCACTTTATCAGCAATGAACAAGAGTGATGCAGTGAAATTTCAGCAGGCATTGAATAATCCGAAGCTTGTTGAAAAGATGATGAGCACACCGCAGGCAGTAGCTCTTTATAAAAAGCTTTCTGGAGAAAAATGAACCGGAGTGAGTGTAGTTGGATGATATAATGGGAAAAATCGGAGAGCTTTTGTCGGATGAAGAAAGTGTGAAGCAGCTTTCAGAGATTGCACAGATGCTCATGTCTGACAGCGGCTCTCCGGAGGAAAAAAGTGATGCCGACAGCAGTTCGGAGGGACAGGGGCAGGAGAACGGCGGCTTGGATATTGGTTCTATCATGAAGCTGACAGGACTGCTTGGTTCTGCTTCTCAGAATGATAAGAATACGGAGCTGCTTCTGGCTCTTCGTCCACATCTCAGAGAGGAAAAACAGAAACGTGTGGATAAGGCGGTGAAGCTGCTCAAAGTCATTGCGGTGTGGAATCTTGCTAAAGAAAGCGGATTGTTAAACGATCTTATATAAAGATGAATCCGATAGTTGTCAGGATTTTCAACAGGTTGGTATTAAGTCAACACCGTATAAAGCACGCCTGACGGCTTTGCACGTCATCTGCTTGCATATTTTTCGTCATCTTGCACAGAACTTCCTTGAAATACGATAGTATTCCTGCATCATTTCTATACAATCTGACGAAAAATCTGAATACGCATATGCCGTACAATCTTTGTGCGGTGTTGCCTTAAAAGGAGGGAGAGCATGGCGGTGTATTACAGGGGACAATCCGGCAGAAAAAATCACGCCGTCAGTTCGTCTCATTATTCCCAGAGCAATCATGTAGACAAAGCTCCGGAGAGCGTTCCGGTCATTGAAGCTCCCAGAGAAAAATCGACGGCGAAGCGGACGGAAAATCAGCTTTCAAGACTTGCAGAAGAAATTTTTGGAAGTCCGTTCGATAGTGATAAGATACTTGTAGCGGCACTTATTCTGCTGTTGCTTAAGGAGGGAGCAGATCCAAAGCTGATTCTTGCTCTCGGCTATATTTTTATGTAAAAAGGACATGACATGATATGGTAAATACGATATTTGTGAGTCTTTGCGCCATTGCTGCGCTGACCATGAGCATTTATTATCTGACTCGGTTTAAAAGGCTTAAAACCGTATTTTTCGGAACTTTTACAGGAATTACTGCGCTTCTTCTGCTCAATAGTTTCGGCGGAGGATTCGGAGCTGCTTTGCCGCTGAACCTTTTTAATGTATGCGGAAGCGCAGTTCTTGGAGTTCCTTTTTTAATATGTGCTGTAGTTTTTAAATTTATTTAGAAAAGAATACAAAAATATTATAAAAGTACTTGAAATTTTAGTATTAATATGGTATAATATACATATTCAGGAGGTGATTTTCATTGAATGCAGTTGATTTAATAAACAAAACAAAAAAAAATGTTCCACTGACGGACAACGAAATAAAGTGGCTTATTAATTCCTATACCGCAGGAGAGTTGCCGGATTATCAGATGTCTGCGTGGCTTATGGCAGTATGTTTTAACGGTCTTACAGAAGAAGAGACGCTGGCGCTTACGTATGCTATGCGTGACAGCGGTGATATTCTGCACCTCGATATTCCTATGACGGCGGACAAGCATAGTACCGGAGGCGTTGGGGATAAAACCAGCCTGATAATCGGACCGACAGCTGCAGCCTGCGGAGTATGTATGGCAAAAATGTCTGGAAGAGGTTTGGGTCATACTGGCGGAACTATTGACAAGTTAGAAAGCATTAAGGGGTTCAGGACAGATCTGTCTGTGCATGAATTTGAAGATATATTGCATAAAATTGGATTTTCTGTAATATCGCAGAGTGATAGTCTGTGCCCTGCTGATAAAAAAATTTATGCTCTCAGGAATGCAACGGGTACTGTGAACAGCATTCCGCTGATCTGTGCAAGTATTATGAGCAAAAAGCTGGCTACAAATGCTGATGTTTTGCTTCTTGATGTGAAATACGGATCAGGGGCATTTATGAAATCACGCTCAGATGCTGAAAAGCTTGCCGCTATTATGGAAAAAATAGGAAAATCTGCCGGTAAAAAATGCAGAGCAGTCGTTACGGATATGGATATTCCTCTCGGAAAAAACATCGGAAATGCACTTGAAGTTGAGGAAGCTATAAACATCCTCCGTGGAAATGAACGTGGACGGCTTTATGAGATATGCATTGATCTGACGGCTGATATCCTGGAGCTTGCAGGTAAAGGAAACCGCAGCGAATGTGTCAGAATGGCTGAGAATGCAATATCTTCTGGAACTGCTCTTGACGTTTTTAGAAAGACTATCGAACTGCAAGGCGGAAATCCGGCTGTATGTGATGATATTTCACTACTGCCGCACAGCAGATTCAGCTACAAGGTGAAAGCCGCACATGATATGAAGATTTCCGGGTTCGATACCGAGGAACTCGGAATGGTATCGCTGCTCCTGGGGGCAGGACGAATCGAAAAGGACGACAGGATAGATATGTCTGCCGGAATAGTCATGAACGTCAGACCCGGAGATTGCATTATGGCGGGGGAGACGATCATGACGCTGTATTCGACTATATGCAGCGATTTTTCTGAGGCAGCTGTGAGAGCCGTGAATGCTGTAATATCTGAAAAAATAAATTACCATATCCCCTTGACTTAATGGGAAAATGTGGTATAATATAAATATATATACATTAGGAGGTAATAACCATGGGATTTATGGATTCTGTTAAGGGCTTTGCAGGAAAAGTAGGCGATTCTGTTGAAAGAGGCGCTAAAAGTGTAAGCGACAGCTCTAAAAAAATGCAGGAGAAATCACGTGTAAAGAAAGAAATGGCAAATCTCGAGGCAGAAATCAACTCTTCATATTTTGCTATAGGCAGAAAGTATTTCGAGCTTAACTCGGCTAATCCTGGTGATGAGTATACTGCTTCGGTTACAAATATCATTAAGTGCAGCGACAGACTGGAAAAATTCAAGCTGCTTCTTGCTTCTCTTGATGATAAAATGCCCTGCGCAGGATGCGGCGCTGAAGTAACAAGAGGTCAGAAATTCTGTGATAAGTGCGGATGCAAGGTGGAATTTGTTGAGCCTCCGATCATTGAGGGCTATAATGACGGCGCTCCTCTTGTACCTGCACAGAATGGATTTGTCGGACAGCCGTCAGATGTTTCACAGCCTGCTGCTTTTTGTCCGACGTGCGGTGCACAGTTGGAAGCAGGACAGAAATTCTGCGACAAGTGTGGTACAAAACTTTAATTAATATTTCTTGAAAGCGGCGGTAGTAATACTTGCCGCTTTTGAATTTGTGCATACTGCTGATAAAAATAAGTTTTTTTTGTAAGAAATAATAATTGAAAATGCTTTACTTTTTCGCTTTTTTGTGTTAAAATTGTATATAGACAACACCGCATAAAGCCGTCAGGCGTGCTTTGTGCGGTGTTGCCCATAAATCGGTGATTATACTCGCTGCTATTGCAAATTATCCAGTAATGTCGACTAAAATCCGTCTGCCATCATCCCCCTGATCGGAGCGGTCATTCTCTGTCACTTCGTGATATCCCCTAACCGGGGCGTGTCACCTTTGTCAGTTTAACTGACATTTCCCAATACAATGGGGGAATCACCCTACACCGTAGGGAGTTACCTCGTTATACGACAGTATGCTTTCGTCGTCTTCCTTGACACATGAATTCTCTGTTCGGCATTCTTTGGACATTTTGCAATATCGGCGCATATAAATGAAAGGAATATATATAATGCCAATTACAGATTTGCTCAGAAAAAATGCAGAATTATATGGAAACGATACGGCTCTTGTGGAGGTCAATCCGGAAATTACCGAAATAAGACGCATTACATGGAAGGATTATGAGCTTATCGAGCCGAATCCCCTTTGCTGCTACAGACGTGAGATAACTTGGAAGGTCTTTGACGAAAAGTCTAACCGTTTTGCAAATATGCTTCTTGAAAGAGGTGTGAAAAAGGGTGACAAGGTAGGAATCCTCCTTATGAATTGTCTTGAATGGCTGCCGATATATTTTGGTATACTAAAGACTGGCGCCCTGGCAGTACCGCTTAATTTTCGATATGCATCTTCTGAGATACAGTACTGTCTTGATCTTGCCGAGGTTGATGTGCTTGTATTCGGTCCGGAATTCATCGGACGTGTTGAGGAGATAGCCGATGAGATAAGCCGCAACAGACTGCTTTTTTACGTTGGCGAGGGATGTCCCAGCTTTGCAGAGCATTATGACAGTCTGGTTGCGAACTGTAAGAGTGAAGATCCGATGATAGCACTTACTGATGAAGATGATGCTGCGATTTATTTTTCATCGGGCACGACGGGATTTCCCAAGGCGATTCTTCACGATCATGGAAGCCTTGTTCATTCTGCTGTTGTAGAGCAGAAACATCACGGACAGACGCGAGATGATGTGTTCCTCTGCATCCCGCCGCTTTATCATACAGGGGCAAAAATGCACTGGTTCGGAAGTCTTTTATCAGGAGGCAAAGCCGTTTTGCTGAAAGGCGTAAAACCGAAGTCAATACTTGAAACAGTATCAAATGAGGGATGTACTATTGTATGGCTGCTTGTGCCTTGGGCGCAGGATATTCTTGATGCTATTGACAGGG
Source organism: Oscillospiraceae bacterium (assembly GCA_021769725.1). Classification (GTDB taxonomy): domain Bacteria; phylum Bacillota; class Clostridia; order Oscillospirales; family Ruminococcaceae; genus Ruminococcus. The sequence goes on from JAETSI010000011.1 coordinate 37,764, forward strand.
GAGAAATTAATCCGGATGATTATCAGCTCTCTCAGTGGAGACTTATGCATATTGGTGCTCAGCCTGTTCCGCCGTCTCTTATTGCAAGGTGGAAGAAAGTATTTCCCGAACATCTCTACGATACAAATTACGGTCTCAGTGAATCAATTGGTCCTGGATGCGTTCATCTCGGAGTGGAAAATATCAATAAAGTCGGCGCTATCGGAAAGGCAGGCTTTGGCTGGGAAGTCAAGATTGCAGATGAGAACGGTAATACTGTTGAGAGAGGAGAGGTCGGTGAACTTTACGTTAAAGGTCCCGGTGTTATGAAATGCTACTATCATGATGAAAAAGCAACGGCTGAAACTTTGAAAGACGGTTGGCTGCTGACCGGTGATATGGCACAGGAGGATGAGGATGGATTTATCTATCTTGTTGACCGTAAGAAGGATGTTATCATAAGCGGCGGCGAAAATCTTTACCCGGTGCAGATCGAAGATTTCATCAGAGCACATCCGGCTGTAAAGGATGTTGCTGTTATCGGACTGCCAGACAAGCGTCTTGGCGAGATTGCAGCGGCAATTATTTCAATCAAGGAGGAGTGTACTTGTACTGAGGAGGAAATCAACATTTTTTGTCAGAAGCTTCCCAGATACAAGAGACCGCATAAGCTGATTTTTGCGGATGTTCCGAGAAATCCTACTGGAAAAATTGAGAAGCCGAAGCTTCGTGAAATGTACTGTGGTGAAAGCCTTGTGGCAGCGCAGATAAAAAATTGAATCGAAAAGAGCTGATCTGTTGGCAGGTCAGCTCTTTTTATATGATGTCAGAGACAGAATTTCTGCGATGTGCATATATATAATAAACGCTATTGCGCAATTTGCAATAACGTTTATTATAAAATGAGGTGATATATATGTTTACAGTAAATCATTCGCTTCTGTTGCAGCGTCCATGCTGTAGGGCTATTGTTTCAGGGGCGCCAAAATATAGTAAAATACACGGGACAGTTTCATTCTATAGAGCTTGCAGCGGTACTTTAGTAGTTGCTGAGATTTTTAATCTGCCTTCTGACAACGGAGTATTTGCAATGCACATTCATAACGGAACTGAATGCTCTGGAAATGAAAATGATCCGTTTGCCAATTCTGGTACTCATCTTGATTTACTTAATAATAAACATCCATTTCATACAGGTGATCTTCCGGCGTTATTCAGTAATAATGGTTATGCATGGAGCGCTGTATTTACAAATCGTTTTCAGCCGATGCAGGTAAAGGGATATCCCGTAATAATACATTCTGATCCTGACGATTTTCATACGCAGCCTTCAGGAAATTCGGGAGAAAAAATAGCCTGTGGTATAATCAGTTCGCTCAGGAATTAGTTAATATTTTGGGAATACACATTTGTTGTCAATAAAAAAAGCCATAGCACTTCTGAATGTAATCAAAAATGCTATGGCAAAAGTTTCTACATCAGCAGTAAACTTATGTAATCCGGTTCTTTAACATTTGCACTCAAAATGATTACTTGAATACTGCAAGAAGGAATCCGGCAGCAATTGCCGAACCAATAACTCCGGCAACGTTCGGTCCCATGGCGTGCATGAGAAGGAAGTTGGCAGGATTAGCTTTCTGTCCCTCCATCTGCGATACACGGGCAGCCATAGGAACAGCGGAAACTCCGGCAGAACCGATAAGCGGATTAACCTTTCCCCCAGACAGCTTATACATGAGCTTTCCTGCGAGAAGTCCACCGATAGTTGAGAAGCAGAATGCTGTAAGTCCCAGAACCACTATTTTAATAGTCTCCAGTGAAAGGAAACGTGAAGCAACAGTTGTTGCGCCTACAGAAATTCCGAGGAAAACCGTAACAATATTCATAAGAGCGTTCTGTACGGTATCTGAAAGTCTCTCAGTTACTCCGCACTCTCTCCAGAGGTTTCCGAGCATGAGACAGCCGACAAGAGGAGCTGTGGAAGGAAGAAGAAGAATAACGAAGAGCGCTACAATAATCGGGAAGATTATCTTCTCTGTTTTTGATACCATACGTGACTGCTCCATTTTGACTTTACGTTCTTTCTCAGTTGTGAGAAGTCTCATTATAGGCGGCTGTATCATGGGGATAAGCGCCATATACGAATAAGCGGCGATCGCTATAGGGCCGAGAAGTTCCGGTTTGAGCTTCGATGTAAGGAATATAGCCGTAGGTCCGTCCGCACCGCCGATAATTCCGATAGATGCAGCGGCGTTTCCGTCGAATCCAAGAAGCACAGCGCCGAAGAATGCAAGGAAAACGCCCATCTGTGCGGCAGCTCCGAGAAGTAAACTCTTAGGATTTGAAATAAGCGGACCGAAATCGGTCATAGCGCCAACGCCCATGAATATAAGCGACGGATAAATTCCTGCTTTAACGCCTATGTAGAGTATATCGAGGAGACCGCCGTTTCTCATGATAGCGCCGTAACTGTGGTAGTCCGGACTATCATGATCGAGGAAATTATCCCACAGATCAAGATGATAGAGCGCATCAGCTGATTCTGCTGTAAAGTAAGAAAGATTTACAAGCAAACAGCCAAAAGCGATTCCCACCAAAAGAAGCGGTTCAAACTTTTTCTTGATACCAAGGTAAAGAAGAACGAATGATATCAAAATCATTATAAGATTTTTCCAGCCCCCGTTCACGAAAAAGCTGTGAAAACCGGAATCGTTCCACAAGGTTTTGAGGGTTTCGAGAATGTCCATAAATTGCCCTCCTTAAGCTATAACGACTAAGGGAGCGCCTGTATCAACAACAGAACCCTTGCTTGTTACGACCTGTGCAACAGTGCCGTCCTTTGGAGCGACAATCTCGTTTTCCATTTTCATTGCTTCAAGAATAACAAGGATCTGACCTGACTTGACTGTATCTCCCTGTTTTACGTCAACTCTGATGATGTTTCCCGGCATAGGTGCTACGACGGTTTCGCCGGCAGCAAGATCAACAGGAGCAGCAGGGGCAGGCGATGCAGCCGGAGCGGCAGCGGCAGGAGAAGCAGTCGGAGCTGCGGCTGCAGGCGCAGGGGCAAGTGCCTCATATTCATCGAGTAAGACTGCTTTGCCGTGCTCGACCTCAACTTCATATGTTTTACCGTTAAGTGTTACTTTATACTTCATGGTTACTTAACCTCCTTAATTGAAATAAAGTGAAGCTCGTTAAGAGGCTTCTGCATTTTGTCGGCAACGATCGCCATAATCATTGCAGCCTCTTTATCGGGAACGTCAAAAAGCTTTACGTGTCCGGCAGAACCCGGAGCAACAGGCTTGTTTACAGCCGGTACAGCAGGAACGTTCTTTGCAGCAGTTTCAGCAGCAGATTCTTTTGCAGCCTTTGCCTTTTCGTCTCTTTTCTTAAAGATCGCACCTGTACAGTAGAGTACGACCATAAGGATGACAAGACCGAAGAATACAACGGCATATCCGAAAATAGCTGTGATTCCGGCGTCGGCAACGCTCATTTCCTTGGCATTTTTTGGAGCTTCCTCTGCCGTAGTCATCTCGGTAGTTTCTTCTGAATCGTCTGCGGAATGCGGGTCGATAAATTCATCTTCGCCGCCTATAATTCCGATTTCATCATCTGTATCGAACGTTTCGATATCAAATGTACTATTTCCATCTATCATATGGCAGCCTCCTTACATTTCCTCAATGGTATAAACTGCTTCATTTTCCTCCTGAGCCTTGCGGTTTTTAAGGAAGTTGACTGTCTGGTCAGGATAGCAGATGTAGCTCATTACATCCTCTTCACAGCGGCAGAGATCGCCAAGTGCTTCTTTGGCAGCCTTGAAATCTTCTCCTGTGCGCTTTTTATCCTCTTCACGGCAGTCAACAGGCTTTGCGTCGCCGAGAACTTTCTTTGAAAGCTCTGCATCAATGGGAGCGGGGGCAATACCGTATTCGCCCTTGATGTAGTTCTTTACTTCCTTGGAAATATTCTTGTAGCGTTCTCCGATAAGAACGTTGGTTACAGCCTGATTTCCGACCATTTGTGAAAGAGGCGTTACAAGCGGAGGATATCCGAGGTCAGCACGTACCTTAGGAATCTCTGCAAGAGCGGCGTCGAACTTGTCCATAGCGTGCATATCGGTAAGATTTGCGATCATATTTGAGAGCATTCCGCCGGGAACTTTATAAACAAGAGCCTGAGCGTCGGTGTTAAGACTCTTGGGATTGAGCTGACCATTATCAACGTACTTCTGCTTTACAGGCTTGAAGAAATCGTTTACCTTGTTGATAATATCTTCGTTGAGACCTGTTTTTATGCCGTACTGCTGAAGAGCGTAGAACATTGTCTCGGTAGACGGTTGTGAAGTTCCACCGGAGAAAGCGGAGCAAGCGGTATCAATAACATCAATTCCGGACTCGATTGCTTTCATGATTGTCATGTAAGCCATGCCTGTAGTACAATGTGTGTGAAGTATAAGTGTCATATCACCGATAGCATCTTTAATGCCTTTGATGAGGTGCTCAGCTTCGTAGGGGGACATTGTTCCTGCCATATCTTTGAGACAGATAGTATCAAAGCCCATATTCTTGAGTTCCTTGCACATCTCTATGTATTTGTCTACAGTATGTACAGGACTCTGGGTATATGAGATACATCCGGAAGCGATAGTTTTCTGTGTGGCAAATTTCTTTGTTGCATTAAGGGCAGTTTCGATGTTTCTGAAATCGTTGAGAGCATCAAAAATACGGATTACGTCAATTCCGTTTTTGATCGAAAGCTCGATAAACTTTTCTACTACGTCGTCGTGATAATGCTTGTAACCCAGAAGATTCTGTCCTCTGAGCAGCATCTGTAGTCTTGTTTTCGGAAGATGCTTCCTGAGATTACGAAGTCTCTCCCAGGGATCTTCATTGAGATATCGGAGACAGGAGTCGAAAGTTGCTCCGCCCCAGCACTCGATGGAATAATACCCTGCCTTGTCCATATCGGCGAGGATATCCTCGTAATCCGAATAAGGAAGACGTGTTGCCATCAGCGACTGATTAGCGTCACGCAGCACGGTTTCTGTCAATTGCACTTTTTTCATGTACAGACCTCCTCAAAATATACATCTGTTCCGTTTTTGACCGGACAGTATAAATAACAAAGGTTAAATATGCAAATCATTGCAAATTACACCATTCAAAATTAATTATACCATATCTTTCGGGAAATTTCCACTATTTTTTGAAATTTCTTTAAAAAATTATTTTCCATATCAAAAAAGATTATTTTTCACAGTGCCTCATAGAAATTATCAGAGAAAGTTCTTATGAAGACAGGTTCTTACTGTTTCTGAATTCTGCCGGAGTCATGCCAGTCTCCTTGCGGAATTGCCTTTCAAAATGAGAATATGATGAGTATCCGCATTTCCGGGAAATTTCTGCAACATTCAGGTCAGTTTTGAGAAGAAGAAGTTTTGCGTGCTGAATGCGGCTGCATATCAGGTCACGATTAAAAGTTGTGCCGAAATATTTTTTATACATACGCTGAAAATTTGAACGTCCCATTCTTACTTCATGAGCGGCATAGTCTATGTTGCGCTGTATATGCGGTTCGGCATAAATCTTACTGCGTATTGTTGAAAGCATTTCATAATAATTTTCTGATCTTATGGCAGTTTTTGTATGAATCTGTTCGCTTATGCTGTTAAAAATCAGAAACATATAATATATAATATTTTTACTTTTATGCAGATTATCTGAATAATGCTGATATGTTATCATTTTTATAAAAAAGCTTGGCATATAGATGTCACTGCATTTTACGGGCGTATTGTAATGAAGTCCGAGCGTCAGAAACTCTTCTTCCTCTCCTTCCTCAAATTCAAAGTGGATCCAGTCATTGGCAAAAGTATGATTTGGTACACAGCGATAGAACTGCGGACTTCCTTTTTTGTACAGAAAAAAAGAATCAGATGGTACAAACGTATCTTTTCCGTCAAGAGTAAATATGGTGTCTGTTTTAAGAAGCAAAAGCAGATTGTCGCCGCTGCCGTTCGGACGCTCTATCTTAAAGTCGGAATCATGACAATGATTATAGCCGGCATTGTTGATTATCATATTTCCCTCCGTATAAAAATAGTATTATTAAGGCAACAGCGCACAAAGAACGCTTGTCGGCTTTGTACGGTGCTGCCTTAATTGTATTATAATTTATTATTTTTGATTTGTCAACCGGTTCTTGACATCGCCTAAAAATCATATTATAATGTATAGAGTTATGAAATAATATTTGTATAGGGTAATGAAAGGATAAATAATTATCAAATGAACTCTGTCAGAAATAAAAAAACGATTCCCGGAATGCTGCCGGTGATTCTTGCTCTTGCCTGGCCAACGATGCTGGAACAACTGCTGCAAACAGCCGTACAGTATATTGATACAGCTATGGTTGGTTCTCTCGGAACACAGGCTACCGCTGCCGTCGGAGCTACCGGAACGGTGAACTGGCTCATCAGCAGTACTGTTTCTGCCCTTGGAATAGGCTTTTTAGCGATTATTTCCCAGGCAAAAGGTGCAGGTGACGATACAAAAGCAAAAAAAAACGCAGCCCAGGCGGTATTTACTGTAATTGCAGTGGGAACTTTTTTTACTGTTCTCACTCTGTCTTTGAGCAATATGGTGCCTGTGTGGATGCAGGTAGATGAAAATATCAGGGACGATTCCGCAGAATATTTCCGGATAATTTACTCACCTATGCTCTTTCGCAGTGCAAGTATCATTTTCGGCACAGTTCTGCGATCCTCTGGAGATACAAAAACTCCCATGCGGACTGGTATTATTGTAAATATAATAAATATCGTACTTAATTTTTTCTTGATTTATCCGACACGGGCTATAGTTCTGCCCTTTGGATCGTTTACGATGCCGGGGGCAGGCCTTGGCATAAACGGAGCTGCCGCTGCGAGTGCAATAGCCTATGTTTTTGGCGGAATAGCAATTACCTGCAAACTGTGGAAACACAAGGACATCTCTCCGAAGGGGCAGCCGATGCTTCCAGATATGATGCTCCTAAAACCCTGCCTGAGAGTTGCTTTTCCAAATATGCTTCAGCGTTTTGCGACTTCACTGGGATATGTGGCATTTGCTGCAATGATAAACTCTATCGGGGAGATCTCCACTGCCGCTCATACAATTGCCAATACTGTTGAATCATTGTTTTACATTCCAGGCTACGGTATGCAGACCGCCACTGCCACTCTTTCGGGAAATGCGTATGGTGCCGGTGACAATCAGCGTCTTGATCGTCTTGCACGGACAGTTATTCCACTTGAAGTTGTACTTATGATCTTTTCCGGAGGAATGCTTTTTATCTTTGCACCGCAGCTGATGAGTATTTTTTCGGATGATCCGGAGGTTATTTCTCTTGGAACAACAGTTTTAAAAATGGTTGCTGTCTCCGAACCGTTCTACGGTATTCCTATAGTAATAGAGGGTCTTATGCAGGGACAGGGAAAAACGGTTGCCCCGTTTGTGTATAATGTTCTGGGAATGTGGTGTGTCCGAATTGCAGGAACATTTCTCTGCACACAGCTTCTCGGATATGGTCTTGTATCTGCCTGGGGCTGCATGATTATTCATAATTTCATGCTTTTTGTAATGTTCACTGTACATTATCTGAGCGGAAAATGGAAAAACATTCCTGTTAAAAAAGAGTTTCCTGACTAATGCCGGGATTGCAAAGGGACAATGTCCCTCTGGCATGGTGTGGGGCAAAAAAACGCATATACCCTGAAACAACACCGCACAGAAATTGTGCGGTGTTGTTTATAATATGGTTATTGCCAGAAGATCACGAGATCTTCAACGGTATCATATATTTCCGGGAAACGTCGTAGAATACTGCCGTCTCTGACCTGAAGAACCAGAAGCCAGCATATGACAAATGTAGCCGCCTCTGAGATACATATCAGAACATACCTCATAGTATGATTTACGGGATCTCCTGCACCACGGAGTATACACAGCAGCGTGCCAAGCATAAGAATCGGCATAAAATCAATGACATATCTTGTCACGCCTCCGCCAAGACAGAAATTCGACCAACCTATCAGAACAGCTGTCACAAAGCAAAGAATAATAAAGAAGCTGCGCTGAACTCCGGTCACGTCAAATTGATTTCTGCCCTTTCGTTTTCCTATTACAGCGGGCATTAAAATAGTTCCTGCCGCAATCAGAGGGTATGTAAACACTCCAATGCAATCGGCAAAATATGTGTATTTTTTGTAGTTATACAGCATGCAGAAAGTCGGTTCAAAAAACGGAAAGATTGCTGATGCTCTCGGAAGCTGAAAAAAGTAATGATACAGCATTGGCGGCAATCCTGCCAGAGTAATCTTATTTGCTGAAATATTGCTTACGGTAAGCTGGTATTTAAAACCGAAATCAAAGGGAGAGTCAAATCTTGCATTGTTGTACATCATCAGGAGACATCCGCCGACAAGCAGCGGAACAACAAAACAGGCTGCCCGTGCTCCACGAAACCGGATATTGAGTTTCTTGTTGCGCAGAATACCGATAAACAACGGTACAAGAACCAAACTGCACAGAACTATTCCGGGACGTGACGCTGCACACAATACAAGTGAAGTTCCAGAAATAAACAACAGAACGAGCCTAAGAATCTTTTTCTTTGAAAGACACGCCTCAAGACCTGTCCAGAGGCAGAGAAATATCCAGCACAAGCCGCAGATAGTAGGCAGCGTATAATTATTTATGCCGTTGACGCAATAATATATTCCGGTTAATCCCGGAGCAGCCGCCATAAATCCAAGAAGCAGAAGCAAATTTGCTTTCGGTACCATTAACCTCACCGCTGCAAGAATAGTTCTGCACATAAACCAGACAGCCAGTACCCCGAAAAATCCCAGAGCCATTCCAACTGTGGGAAGCATTCCAGTTTTCAAGTAATATGGGTAATAAAATGTCAGTACGGGAGCACAGCCGAAATAGCAGTAGTATTTTCCCTTGTAATAAGCAAGATCAAACCATCCTCCGATCCCTGTCTCATTACGCTCACTGGTATCGTAGACATTTTCAAGAGCATCCAGTCCCGGTTCACTTTCAATATCAAGATTCAGCTGTTTTTTCTTAAAAGCATCAAAAGTCAGGCTCCACGGGTCGGATGTGTTCGGAGATTTGTCGTTGTACTTCAGCGGTTCTTCAAATGGGTTTGTCATTATGAATACGGACAGAGTACAGAGGATCACCATAGCTTCGGTAATAAATATATGTACGGGATTTCTTTTCTGATATGTAATTCTCCATAATTTAAAAGAAACAATTGCAAATATCAGACATCCGATACCTAAAAGCACGAAATATCGTATCATCGAAAAAGCAAAAGGAATCGTGCTGACCGCTGTGATGTGATCTATCGAAACAGGTTCGTTTATGTCGCCTATATCCACACGGAGAGAACGCACCTTGCCATACGGCTGAAAGGAAAGGGATGTTTCATACTTTCCTGCCATGGTTATTTTATTCTGAACAGGCTCATAACTCCTACTCAAATTATCGTCTTTCATGAAAAGTGAAATACCTATCGGACGGCTGTCACGATCAATAGTCCTGTCAAAACCAATCATAAGAGCTGTTGTACCGTCCGGAATATCATTTATTGTCAGTGATGCCGGAGAATTAATCGTAATGCGTCCGTTTTCCAAAGCTGCTCCCTCGGTGACAGAGATACTCTCAGGAGATATAACTGTGCTGCTTTTTTTGCTGTCAAAGCTTTTTCCGTTGAATATAAGCACCTCTGCTGCCGTAAGAATCAGCGCCAGAACTGATATTTTTTTGAGAAAGCTCCGGAGACCCTCGTTTTTCATAAGGTTCTTTGCGGCTGCATACAAAAACGGCAAGACACCTGCAATGATAAAAATGACCGGATGAATGTATCTGCCGCAATTATGCATGGCGTATATAGATATCAGATTCAAAGTTGTAAATATAACTATTTCCAGTATTATTATAATTACAAAACTTCTATAAATATTATGTCGTTTCTTTTTGTCCACCCCGGAAGCCATGTATTTTTTGCTGCATATCATGTGAAAAATTGCATGAAATACCGACGGAAGTATCATTCCGGAAATAATTGAAAACATATTATCCCCCACTAAACATAAATTCTGAAATTTTATATCTATTCTTTAGTCGATTCAATACAGCCAAAACTCTCACTCTGATTAATAGCAATATTTTCATACAAACGATCTGATATTTTTATTATTTAAAGCAATACCGCACAAAGATTGTGATGGAGGTGCGCAGTTTTGATTATAGTATTTGTTTAATAATTAAGTTAAAATAAAAATATTTATAAAAACTTCGTCTTTTTTGCCCTTGAAAATCACTTATATGTAAAAAATGATTTCCGGCTAAGGTTATGGCAGAACCGCAAAAAGACCGCCTGACGGCTTTGCACGTCATCTGCTGCGCCCGAAGGAAGTGCCCTTGGGGTACATATTTTCCTTCATATTACACAAAAATCCCTTGACAGGCGTCAGCCTGCCTGCGGAGTTTTTATGCAATCTGACGAAATAAAGGAGTGGTTTTATGAAAAAATTAACATCATTTTTATTTGCACTTACAATGATATTTACATCAACTGCCTGCGGAGACAAGAAAAAAAATAAAGAGAAAGAAACTTCGAAATCGGTCAGTGTCACACAGACGACCTATGGCGCAGAGGAGATTTTTCTGAATGATCTGAATGACATAAGCTATATACAATATATTTCCCCGTATGACGGCGGTATCTGTCTGTTTTACATAAGTATCGACGGAAAATGTAAATTTGCACGCACTGATAATGAATTCAACGTTGAGCTTTCCGCTGTGATATTCGACAAAAATCTCGGAGTATCCTATAATGTTCATGACGACGGCAGCTTTGACGCTGTTATTGCCGATACGGATTTTGAATTTGAATTCGCTGACGACCAGACGATAACCAATTACGATAAATATTTAGCTGAAGCCGAATTCACGTTCCGGCTGTTGAGCTTTGACGGCGAGGGAAATCTCACCGGTCAGTGTGATATAGAAGATGCCGGAAAATATTTCGATGCAGAAATATCAGGTATGCAAGAACTTGTCCCATGCGGTGACGACAAATTTATGCTCAGCTTCGGCAGCGGTCTTGTTTTGTTTGACCGGGACGGAAATATCATAGATATTGACGCCGGAAATCAGTATAGTCAATGCTATATCGCTCCTGCCGGTGACGGAAGGATACTTTATACACAGAACGCTTCATACGGCTATATGAAGCCTGATTCCGTAGCTGTTCCTTCGGATATGAAGTACAGCGAACTGCTCGCAGGCAACTTCAGAGCGCCTATTGAGGGCAGCGGGGATTTTCTTGCATATTTCAATCTGAATGACGGTCTGTACGGCTTGACGGAAAGCGAAGAACTTATACTGGTTGTAGATTACGATAAATCGCTTATGACAAGCACATCCGGCTTTATTGTACCGTTCGGAGACGGAAAGTTCATTATGAGCGGCGGTCAGAACATGATCAAGGTATATACACGGCGTCCGGACGGTTATGTTGAAAATAGAAAAGCCATTGATCTGTGGATGATCGAATGCGGATCTACCGGGATGCATGATATGGCAACTGACTTTTGTGCTGTAAATGACCAGTATTATATAAATGTCACGGAAAATGTGAGTTTTGATGATGTACCTGCTGCGGTGCTTTCCGGTGACGGACCTGATATCATTCATAATGCTAATTCCGGGGAGATATTCAAGCTTGTGAATCTTGGAGCACTTGCCGATCTGACGCCTTATCTGGACGGCGGCACAGGTCTTTCACGTGATGAGATACTGCCGAATGTTCTGGAAGCTTATGAGTACAAGGGCGGAATATATACGCTTTCCACGAGTTTTTGCGTTCAGCTCATTACGGCTAAAAAGGATCTTATCGGGGACGAATACCGCAGTTGGTCAATAGAAGATTTTCTTGATATCTACGATAACCGTCCGGAGGGAATGATGGTATTCGATCAGCAGTATATCACCTCAATGCTTTGCAGTGAAGATGTATGGATAGACCGTGAAAAAGGTACCTGCAATTATGATTCCAACGAATTTATACGTATTCTGGAGATATGCAAAGAACATGAAAAAAACTATCCTGAGATTGATTATAACAACCCCGATGATATAAAGATGATGATGTCGATATTGAAGGACAATAAGGCAATGCTCGGAGCACAGATGATAGAACTTTCTGGTCTTGAACACCTGTTCAGATACCTTGGCTCCTGCGGACTGACCATTGAAGACGTATCGCTGCTTAATCTTCCGGGAAAGGAAAAAGGAATGATAAGTCTACTCAAAAATTACTCAATTATGTCAGGCAGTGATTGTCCGGACGGGGCATGGGAATTCATTTCATATGCCATTAACTATGAAAATCAGTGGAGTGGTGATTATATGCATCCGGTCATTAAGGAGGCATTTGAAAAAAGTATTGAGAAATTCATAGACCCCGACGGAGGCAGAATAATAGAACACTCCAGTATAAACGATGTAGAACATTCCTACGAGGCTTCTGCATCCGAAGAGCAGATCAAGCGCTACTATGACTTTGTAATGAATTGCAGCACTCTTTCTTATCATGACAATGACGTTAAAACTATTCTCTATGAGGAATACGACAGATTTCTCAATGACGAAATAACAGCCGAAGAATGCGCTGATAATCTGCAAAACCGCATCAGTATTCTGGTCGCTGAAAATTCATAAGAACTTTTTCTCAAAGGATTTGTGTGCAGATTTTCGAGCATAATTTTGTTGAGTGCCAGACGAAAAAGCGAAAGCATACTGTCGTATGGTGAGCTTTTTAAACGCAGCAATCGGCAAAATTTGCCGAAAAGATGTATGCAATATCCTTGAGAACAAGTTCTAAGACGGAGGGAAATATCATGAAAAAATTATCAGCGTTTTTACTTACACTTACTATAATTTTTACAACGGCTTGCGCAAAGAAAAGCGGCAGCGGAAGTTCCGGAACCGAGGGCGGAACAGCACAGACTGTAAGCGTTGTCCAGACATCCTATAAGGAATCGCAGATCATCTTCGGTGATATCGCAGCTACTACCGTAAGCTTACAGAAATATGATAACGGTTACTGCTATTTTTATGAGGACAGACAACTTGAACTTAAAATGGTCAGGTTAGACAGCAGTTTTAAAGCTTCCGAGCCGATATCCCTGGGCAGATCGATCAGCATGGGCTACGGTATAACTGTACATGATGACGGAAGTTTTACTATTCTTTCGCCTGTTACCGATTTTGAGCTTGAATATGACGAATATGGTGATATAAGCAATTACACTGAATTTGCCATAAATGGCAGCATCTCTTTTGTGCTCACTGAATATGACGGTTCCGGCAGCGTGGTAAGTCAGACAGATGTCCCCGGACTGGAAGAAGATTTCAATATGCGCCGGTGCAAGATATCAGATATGACTCCGCTTGACGACGGAAGGTATATCGTCTCAATGTTGAGCAGCGCTGCCGTTATCGACGAAAACGGAAACGTCCTTGACAGTCAGATATACGATCAGACGCTGGCTTATTTCGGCAAAGACAGCGAGGGAAAAATCATTTTTACAACACCGAGCAATTTTTCATATATTAATGAGGACGATATTCTTGCACTTCCGTCAGGGACGGATAACTTTGCGGATTTTAATTATTATTCCACAGGCGCTAAGTCCGGATCAATGGGATTCAAGGCGTTTTTCAGGAGATATGACGGAATATATGGATTTACGGACAGTAACGAACTAATCCTTGTAGTGGATTTCAAAAGCTCGATTATAGAAGCCAGCTCTGTCAGTGATTTTATCTGCTGTGGCGACGGTCAGTTCCTAATTGTCGGATATGATTCTGATTCCCTGAAACTCTACACACGCCGTCCCGACGACTATACCGACAACCGGCAGACGGTGAACGTATGGCAGATATATGGTGGAGGCAGCGATGAAGATGCTGTTGAATTCAATAAGCAGAATGACGATTATCTGGTAAAGTACGCTGTAGACCTTAAAAGCCTCGACGATCTTAGCAAAGCTGTCCTTACGGGAGAATCGCCTGATCTTATATATTATGGTAACAGATCGGTTCTTGACGGAATGATAAATCTGGGGGCTGCTGCTGATCTATATCCCATGATGGAAAGCTATGACGGAGTCAAGCCGGATGATCTCATGCCGAACGTAATTGAAGCCTTTGATATGGATGGAAAGCTGTATGCCATTCCGGAAAACTTCTGTGTATCGTTTTGTTATGCAAACAGTGATTATATCGGCGATGAATACAGAGACTGGACGTTTGAAGATATGTATGAGCTGTACGATAATCGTCCTCAGGGAATGAGTTTTGTGGTTCAATCATACGACGCTCTGGAGAATTTTCTGATAATGGATTATCAGTCGCCGTGGATAGACAGCGAAAAAATGACTTGTAATTTCGATAATGACAGATTCATAAAGCTTATGGAATTCTGCAAGAATACAGAAAATCCGACATATCTTGAAAACGGCAGTTATACTGCCGAATATATTGAAAAAAAATTAACCTGTATGAAAGACATGAAGGCAATGCTGAATACAGACAGCAGGGCAAGATACGGGCTGGAGGATATTGCAACGTCACTCGGGGAGACAGGTCTGACGCTGGATAATACGACTATTCTCTGTATGCCCGACAGCGGCGGTACAGGTACGATTACCTGCGACAATTGTTATACCATATTGAATACCGGAAAATGTCCTGATGGAGCATGGGCATTTGTTTCATATCTTCTCAGTGAGGAAAAACAGCTTAAGACTGCCAGCCATGCCGGATTTAACTGGACAAACAAGAAAGCGTTTGAGGCAGCTCTGCAAAACACAATAACGGACGGAGATAAGCCTGAAATAAAAAAGGTGAGCCATAGTTCTGACAATAATACATTTACATACGAATATCCGGTCACCGTGACCGCAGAACAGGCTGACAAGTATCGTGATCTTGTTCTGAACAGCAAGCGTCTTGAATATAATAATGACGATGTGCGTTCCATACTTTCTGATGAGTATTACCGCTATGCCAATGACGAGATCACGGCCCAGGAGTGTGCATCATACATTCAGGACAGAGTGTCGATACTGCTTTCAGAGCAGAGCTAAGAAAAACACCGCTGCACGGTATATGTGCGGCGGTGTTTTTGCCGGAATCAGAACATATCTTATGAAGACAGGTTCTTATTTTTTCTTTACAGCCACCCAGATCTGGCTTTTATAGTCGTCTGCCGATGTATCCCCCTCGTCGTAGACTTCGATATCCATTTCATAAGTTGGTTCGTAGTCTTCCGTCGGGAAGAATTCTGTAACTATACGATGCCATGTTTCCTGAATCGCACCGGGCATAGGACCTTTGCAGTCAAATACTGCCCATGTACGTTTTGGTATTTCTCTGATTCGGTATCCGTCCGGCACAGTGCAGTCGACACTGCATTTTGCAGCAATAGAGTACTCAAAGGTACTGCTGCCGGCAGAATCATTATTATAACAAATGCCGTACAGATTTTTCTCGTCATGAGAAAGACAGTTCACCAGAAAATCTGTTGTACCGTCGGTAAGCGCCCTGTCCCAGAACGCCGAGACGGTATTCAGATTTTCATTGTCAGTCACAGAATGGATCTCAACCTTTTCAATGACAGTAAAAGCCTCTTTTTCAACAATTTTGTAGTTCATACCTTCTCCGCCTTTCAATGATATTGTTATACGCAGGGGAGCGAATGATTTCAGAGCAGCTCCGCCTTTTTTCACAGCGTGAGGAGTAACTCCGTGAAAACGCACAAAAGCCCTTGAAAATCCCTCGGGAGTATCGTATCCGTACTTTAAGGCAATGTCGATTACTTTTGCATTTTTTGAAATCAGCTCGCTGCCGGCAAGTGCGAGTCTGCGGTTACGGATGTATTCTCCGGGAGTAAAGCCGCAGATAAGAGTAAATATCCGCTGAAAGTAAAATGCCGAAACATTCATTTCACGTGCGATAAGTTCATAATCTGTCGGTTCTGTGATATGTGCTTCCATGCAGTCGATAGCACTCTGAAGCCCTTTTATCCAATTCATTTTTATCCCTCCTGCTGTACCTATGATATCATTTTTAAGAATAAAATTCCTGATATTTTCTGCTGACTTTTGTCATCTTCTTTGTGCGGTGCTGCCTTTACAAACTTTATTTGCTGTGCTATAATATTTATTGTAAACATCAGTCAGAAACGAGGTATTGCTATGAAAAACAACATTCAGAACTGCACTGCCGAAGAGGCGCTGCAAAAGCTTATTGCAGGAAACCGTGAATATCTTGCAAATAATAAAAACACGGGAGATGTTTCCGGTGAGATACGCTTGCATACCTATAATACCGGTCAGAAACCATATGCCATTATTGTCGGCTGCTCCGATTCAAGAGCGATTCCGGAGGTGATATTTAATGCCGGGATCGGTGATCTTTTCGTTATCCGTGTTGCCGGAAATGTTATTGACAGACATCAGCTCGGCAGCATCGAATATGCGGCAGATCATCTCGGAGTAAATCTTGTTGTGGTTCTCGGTCACGATCACTGCGGCGCAGTTGACGCAGCATTGAATCATGATCCCGATGGTCACATCGGCTATCTGGTGGAAGAAATCAGGACTGCGATCGGTACGGAAAATGACGAATACCGTGCCTGCTGTCTGAATGCCCGACACAGCGTACGAATGATAGAAGAAAATGCCGATATAATGCATCTTGAAGAGGAACGTGGACTGAAAATAATCAGTGCAATGTATCACCTTGACAGCGGAAAGGTAGATTTCACTCTGTAATCATATCTGAACCTTTGCTGCGCCGTTTTTTCGGTAATTTCCCGGAGTGCATCCGGTCATTCTTTTAAAAAGACTGTTGAAATTTGAGAGCGAGTTAAATCCGCATTCATCTGAAATTTTAAGTATGCTTCCGGCAGTTTCGATAAGGCGGCGTTTTGCTTCGTCAATTCGCTTTCTGATAATGTAGTCAATGGGGGAAATACCGGTCATTGTTTTGAATATCCTGCAAAGATACGGACGGCTGATCCCGAATTTTTGTTCAAGCAGCGCAAGATCAATATGTTCATAATAATGCAGGTCGATATATTGAAGAATACTGCGTACCTTAGCGGCAGAGTTTGCACTGAGGTTTTTTCCGGAATCAGGCTTGTCCGGATTATTTCTGAAAACAAATGCAAAAAAGCGGAGAAGGAGTGAACGTATCATCATTTCATATCCTTTTTGTTCTGAATCATATTCCGCTTCAATTTCAGCAAGAATGTCAGAAAGCAGCCGTGCACATTCTGTTGAATGTTCTATTTTTCTGCATTCTGTGTATGAATTGTCTGAAAATAAGCGCAGATATTCAATATCAGATGAATTTGACGTTCTGCTGCTTATGAGGAACGGATCGAACATAACTACCTGCATTACCAGCTTCTTATCATCATAGCACAAATGAATATCATTGTTGCCTATGATAAAAATATCCCCGGCAGAAAAACTGTAGTCGGTACCGTTGATAAGATATTTTCCGGTGCCGCTTTTTATGTAACAGATTTCTGTTTCCTTATGCCAGTGCAGTTCGTGAAATCCATTTTCAACTCCGCAGCTGATGCTGCTTTCAAACGGAAAATCACGTTCCTGTATTAAAGTTGGTTTCGGTATTTTTTTCATGTGTACCTCCCGTTTGCTGTCAATTATTCTCCTGTCTATTTTAGAATAGAGGGGAGTATATGTTGTAACATATTGATTATATCATAGAGAATAAGGAAAATCAACATATTTCTGATTGATCTGGTGATAAATATGAATGAGAAATTTAAAAGAAAAATACTTCATCTCTTATTTCCGACAAAATGTCCGGTATGCGGTTGTTTTATCGGAAGCATGGATAGATTTTGTATAAACTGTGCTGAGAATCTTCATAGATATAACGGAAATTTTAATATCAAGGGTGCAGAGAGTTTTACAGCTTCTTTCATATACGATGATGGTATTATTCCTGCTGTAATGCTGATGAAAGACGGAATATGCGGAAATGCTGGATACGCTCTCGGAAATGAACTGGCAGACAGACTTGCAGACGACGGAACTGTGGATAAGATTGACATAATAATTGCCGTTCCTATGTACAGAAAAGACGAGAGAGCAAGAGGTTATAATCAATCGGACGTCATAGCCAGGGTCATAGGAAAACGTTTTGGCATTCCGGTAGCTGACAGAGCCGTTGTGAAGATTCGCAGAACGAAACAGCAAAAGATGCTTGACCGTAAAATGAGAATGTTTAATCTGAAAGGCGCATATGCCGTAAGATCACCTGAAATAATTTTTGGGAAGCGTATTCTGTTGGTGGATGATGTATGTACTACCGGCAGTACTTTTACTGAACTGACATCGCTTATTCTGGAAAATGGTGCTTTGGAAGTCAGGTGTGCTGCCTGTTGTCACACGTCTGATATTCATAAGAAAAGTGTGCAGAGCGGTTGATGATATTTGCTGCGCATATCTGATTTTTGCTAAATCAATGTTTTACATTTATTAGAAAAAAATGGAATTTATACAAATTGCATAAATTTCACGAATGATGTTCCCGATTCACAGGCTTAATATTTTTATTTTTTGTGATTATCTACAAAAAAAAATGATTTACTTGACTTTTTTGTTCAAAAGTGCTATACTAAGAACATGAAATAAAGAAATAATTTTCCGGTAATTGAAACATGGCAGATGCATTTATAAATTGGATGTGGAATCCTGTTTCAGCAAAGGCAGGCGAAATGTATGACGGACAAGGAATTGCATAAGCTGAAAAAGTCGGAGCTACTTGAACTTCTTTTTACAATGCGTAAAGAGATCGACGCACTTCAGACTGAAAACGGTGATCTGAAGCAAAAGCTCAGCGAAGCCTCTTCAAATCGGGAAATCCTTGAAAAAATTTTTCATGCTGTATGTCCCAATGAAAAGGAGGGAAACGATTCGGAATGAATACAACCGAAATCGGTAATCCAATCGACAGTCTGCCAAGCGCAGAACAACTCGAATCAGAACTTAAAAAAATAAAATATAAAAAAGATTTCAGGAAAATACTCAAAAGCACTGTATCCTCTTTAATCGTCGTTGCTGCAATAGCAGTTCTTGTGTCTATGCTTTTTTTGCCTGTCTTACGTGTTACAGGTTCAAGCATGACTCCTACTATGCAAAATGACGAATTAATAATATGCTCTAAAAGAAGTAATTTTAAGCAGGGTGATATAGTTGCTTTTTATTTTAACAACAAGATTCTTCTGAAAAGGGTTATAGGAACTGCCGGAGATTACATAAATATTACAAGTGATGGAACTGTTTATGTAAACGGAGATAAACTTGATGAACCTTACGTAAGCGAACTTGCTCTTGGAACGTGCAATATTGAAATGCCGTATCAGGTGCCTGATAACAGGATTTTTGTTATGGGAGATCACCGCTCTGTTTCTATTGACAGCCGTTCCACAACAGTAGGATGCATTGCAGACGAATATGTTATCGGAAAGGTTATCTTCCGCATATGGCCTTTTGAAAGTATCGGAACAGTCTGACAGGTTCCGGAGGCAAATAAGTTTAAGGAGGGGATGATTTCTTTGAAAGGTTTACAGACAATAATCCGAAATTACCTTAAAGATCATGAAAAGCGGAAAAAATATTTTGCAGTTATTATGACGCTTTCTATCGTCGTTACTTTTGCTGTACCGATGAGCCTTATTATGCCGGCTGTCAGCATGACACGGGACAATTATTCAATCGTTGCCGATCAGTTGGCATCGTATAATGCTGACAGCGGTGGGGAAATGCTTACTAATGCTGCCGGCGAAGACGGAAATGTTGTAGATGGCATAGTTTATAGCCCGGAAAAAATGTCGGCAATAACGCTTCTTATAGGAGAAGGCGACAGTCTTTCATGGGCAGAAGGCTGTACAACCGCACAAGATGTTGTTGAAAGAGCTAAGGAAGAATATTTCCTTGGAATTGCTTATGATTTCTGTGCTTTTATTGAGGGCGATTTTAAGCCTAAAGCTGCTGACGCTGAGGGACGTGTGGCTGTTGGCGGAGATATAATATTCGATCAGGAAGGCAACGAGTGGAATTATCAGATCGGCTCTGGTGATTACGCTACAGGTAATGCGTTAAAAAATACAACTAATTATACCGGAGTCACCAATTATGCTCATGCTATTGTTAACGGAAAAATAATTAACGTTAACACAGCAAGTACAGGAAGCGGATCGAAGAAATTCGGCAGTAATAATGGAGATCCCGGAGATTATCATACCTCAGGTAAAGGAACTGATTACTCTTACACCTTTTTCTACAAACCGGAAGAAGATCTTTTTAAACGCTTAGTTGTTGGCGATATTAATAACTCAACGCATTTTGAAGATAAAACGCCTGGAGCAGCGTACACGACTTCTCATTCACATGATTATCCAGGCGATTGTGAAACGGATGAAAATGGCGCAGATAAAAAACACCCCTATCTTGGCAATGTAAATGAGCTGGCTCAAATTTATAAGCAGGAACAGCCTCTTATTGATTTCCAGGAGATGTTTAATTATTTGAGGAAGCATTCAATATCGCTCAGTAAATTTAAATCAACGGGTACAGTTGAAGTGAAAGGCAATGATCGTAATGAATTGGAATTAACCTGTCCGGATGGAACTGAAGCAGGAGATACTGTTTATTTTAATGTACCGGAGTGGAATTATTACAAAGTTAGTTTTAATAATGTTCCAACAACAACGATGAAAAATGACCAAGGCGATGATAAGATTTATCCGACCTGCAATTTGATTGTGAACTGCGGCGGAAAGGAAATTACTTTTGGTACTGCTGCAGATGGCGAGAAGTTGGAAACTTATGTTAATGGCGAAGCTGTTCATGCCGGAAACGATATGCAAAACAACTTTCCTGCTTCAGAAAAAATTTTATATAACTTCTACGAAGCTGAAAAAATTCATATTCGTGAAAGTTTAAATGGAACAATTTTCTGTCCGTTTGCAGATGTTGATACAGAAGCGGATAATGCAGGCACATCGTCAGCCGCCGGACATCTTTCCGGAGCTCTTATCGCCAGGTCATTTGAGGGCTATCTTGAATTTGGTTACAGACCTTACAGAGGCAACAGTGAAATTCTTTCTCTTATATCCGGATATTCAGTTCCGGTTGATAAATTTATTGAAAGAACTGAAAATGGTCTGGCAGGCGCTTCTTTTTCAGCAATTGATACTGATACAAGAGAAACAGTCTTTTCGTGGGTAAGCAACGGAGAAACTGTGTACATTCCATTTCCTACAGCTGTTGATTATTCGGGTGAAACATTCTACACAACTACAACAACTATAACGACAACTACAACAACGACAACGACAACGGCTATTGTATCAGAGGAAACATCTGACGAAACAGCAACAACTGATGATACTGAAAATCAGAGTTCTCAAGAAGATGAAAATGCTGTAGAAACGGAACAGACTGAAAAGCATAATGATATTACAGATTCTGACATATCAGATGAACTACAGGCTCAGGATATCGGAACAGAGTCGGAGTATATCACAATTACGAAAAAATATGAGATTTCAGAAATACTTTCTCCTGAAGGTTTCTTTAAATCGGATACAAAGTATTGCGTTCAGATTGAGGAGAATGTTGATACTTCAAATACAATTGCAAATGGAAGTAAAGGTACTTTCCCAACGCACGTTAGAACATCGTTCATCATCAGCGATGAAAATGATGCAGAAATTGCTCAATGGCATTTTGATATAACTGATACCTACGCAGGTAATAGAATAAGTGAAAGAATCATAACAGTATCAGATAAAAATGATGATGTCATTGACACTTTTACATTAAATATTCCTGAAAAGAGAATAGAGACAATTGAATCTTTAAACTCTGATGTTGCTGATATCAGTTTAACTAAGGCAGGGATAATAAATATAACAAGTGGAAAATATTATTTCGATCCTGATGTAATGATGATAATGCCGCTTCCTGAAAGTAATCTTAAATTTGAAAACAAACCAGGTTTGCTTTTTAAGAAAGTTGACGATTCAGGAAAGGACGTAATAGGCGCAGCTATTAAGCTTCTGAATGAGGATGAAACCGAGATTTCGGATCAAAATATCTGGAATTGGGATACAACTAAAAACTCTTTCCTGATTGATGTGGCTAAGCTTATTCCGGATAATACTTATATATTCCGTGAGTCTGAAACTCCGAGCAAATACGAAAAGGCTGAGGATATATATTTTAAAGTAAATGGCACTATCGTTCAGTATTGGACTAAAGGTAATGAAAGTAATTCTGCATCGATTGATATTACTGAAGTACAGTCTATAAATATGGTCGATGCCGAAAAGTACGGCGCAGTTCCGTCTCTTAAAAAGGTTCATAAGAAACTGAACGATGACGGAACAGTGAGTGACGACTTTGAAATTCTGAAAGGAGCAACAATTGAACTTCATGCTCAGAATGGTGATAAGATTTGCGAATGGACAGATTTCACAGGTGAAGAGACTTTAATGAAAGAAGCCCTGGCAGCTTGTGGTTCGACGAAATATACTAAAAACGGTTATCTGAAACCCGGCGTGTATTATCTGTATGAGACAAAGATACCAGCTTGTACGGACGGTGAAAAACACGCTGACCCGGGAAAGATGTATTTTACCGTTACTGATGACTTTAAAGTTGTTGAGGGATATAGTTCTGTTATTGAATTAAAAACAAAAAATAATACTGGCAGTCAGGTTTATTTTAAGCCTGATAATGTTGATGTTATAAAAAATGTTGAATTTTTTCATGCTATAGCAAATTCTGATATTCAACAAATGTATAATGCTGGAAGTCTTAGTGGCGAAACAAATCGAGGCACTGATTTTAAACATGAATTTTCAACACCTGAAGACTGGGATTTAGATGATAACGGAATACAGTTTCAGAATTGGAGCGGTGGATTGACAGTATCATATGTAGAAATCAGAACATCTGACGGAACAACGTACATATATGATCCGAATTCAACTGGTTCTACTGAATCAAGCAACAATCATACGAGCAAATACCTTGATGTTACTGATTTAACCCTCCAGGTGGAAAACATCCGACAGGGTGACACTAAGGATATTACAGTAAATAAGGTATGGGCAAAAGACAATGGATTCGATTATCTCAGACAAGAGGTAACCTATACACTTTACAGCACAACGGAAGAATTAACGGATTTATCTCCTGAAAGTCTTAAAAAACTTATTGACGATAATAAAGCAGATATAGTGATAATTCCAGACAAGTATACAGCAGACGACGGTACTGAAAAAAATCAATCGGCTGAATTAAAGCTTTCCGAAAGCAATAATTGGTCTCAAACAATTCATGGTCTTCCTACAAAATCGGATGAAACAGACGTAAACGGTAAAAAGCTTAATCTTAATTATTTCATTATTGAAGATAAAGTCGGCAGTTATACACCGTCGTATACAATTACAGGCGATACGCTTACGGTCACTAATACGCTTGAAACGATTGAGCTGACAGCGGAGAAAGTTTGGAGCAACCAAACCAAAACCGATGTACCAAAGCCGGATTCGTTAAAATTACAGCTTCAGATTAAAAAAGACAATGTCTGGGAAAACCTCAGGTTGATAACTTTGACGGGCGAGGGCGATAGCTGGACGACAACAATTGATGGACTTCCTACAGGAAAAGAATACAGAATTGTAGAAAATGTTATTCCGAATGGTTGGAAGTGTACGTCAAACAATAATGCTGCTTCCGTAGATACAAGCATGGAAGGGTATAATAAAACTCTTTCAATTACAAATGAACCAAGACTTGCAAGTCTTATTGTGCATAAGATCTGGAATGATGATAATAAGGATGAATCAAGACCGAATAAAGTACGGGTGAAAGTTTATAGGAAGATTTTGCTGCCGTATCCGGAAAATCAATCTCCAATAGACACGCAAAAGGATTACGCAAGGCTGTTGCAATATTCGCTTTTCTTCTATGATGCCAATATGTGCGGTGATAATGTAAATGAGGACAGTGGAGTAACCTGGAGAGAGGATTGTCATACTCATGACGGAGATGATATTCTCGGAGGCTACCATGACGCCGGAGATCACGTTATGTTTGGTTTAGCACAGGGATATTCAGCTTCGATTCTTAACTGGGGATTATATGAATTTAATGATTCCTATAAAGAGTTAGGACAAACAGAACACATAAAAATTGTCTCTGATCATTTTTCAGATTTTATAAACAAAAGTGTAAAGTATGATAATAATGGAAATATTACTAAAATTCTTGTTCAAAAAGGAAATCCGGTTATAGATCATAAGTACTGGGGTACTCCGGAAGTGCAGGAAGAAAAAGAGGAAGGTTATCGTACAAAACCAGTAACATACACACCGCTTGACGAAAATGGAAAAGAAAAGTCTGAGACGACTCATTCACAGATTTACTGGAGTGATGACTTGCCGGACGGCGGCGGTTATGCTGATATTGCTTTTGAATATGCTGCAACTCTTGCATCTGCATATGTAAATGCAAAAGACGGACATTTCGGTGAAGAAGCAACAACTGATTCAAAGTATGATACCTATTTAGAAACTGCAGAGAAATTGTACGCCTTTGGTAAAAAGGACAATACCCCTTCTAAATCACAGGGAGAAAACGGATGTTATAACTCAGGTTCTTGTGATGATGACGAGAAGTGGGCGGCAACATGGCTCTATCTTGCAACAGGTGAAGAGGCTTACAATAGTAGCAGCAGTTTTGGTGCAAGCTATAAAGGCAACTATAACATTTCATGGGACAGCGTTGAAAATGCAGCGGCATTACTGTATGCAGGTCATGTCAGCAAAGATATAAGCGGTATAGTTAATGCACTTAACGGTTATGTGAACGGTCATTCTGGCTATGTTTTTGGCGGTGAATCCGGCGGTTGGGGAAATATGCGGCATAACGCAGCATATCAAACCAGTGCGTTGGTAGCTGCCAAGTATGCAAGCGGCGAAACAAAGGATAATCTGACAAATTGGGCGAAAACGCAGATGAATGTTATTCTTGGCAACAACACTGCTAAGAATGCCAATGGTGATGTTGGTGTATGCTTTATTACCGGATTTGCAGAAAATTCCATTCAGAATCCTCACTATCGTGCTACATTGAAAGATGCTTCATCAGAGGTAATGAAGAAAAAAGATGATAAAGATGTAATTGACGATGATTTACGTGTTGAGAATATTTTGATCGGTGGATTAGCCGGCGGATGGTTTTCAGAGAATCAGAATTCTTTTGAAGACAGGCGGTCTGATTATCAGCAGACTGAGGTGGCGTGCGATTACAATGCCTGCCTTACAGTAGCAGCAGCAGGTTTGTATGAATTCTACAGAACAGGCAATACTTATGATATCCCAAATGTCTTCGTAAAAAATTCCTATAATGGAAAACCGAAAACCGAAGAAAGTACGTTGACGCTGCAAAGTCTTAGTAGTGAACTTCCTATGCTTTTTATGGCTCAGGCTAAACAGGTAAGATCGGCAGGAGAAGATAGCAATGGAAATTACGAAAGCATTGAATCTCCAGAGTTTAAGGCATCTATTGATATTCCAAATTTAAATGGCGATTTGAAATCAATAACAGTTATTTTCACATTAAATATTACTGACTATATTTCTATCGAGTATCAAAATGAAACCGGTGGTTACATGGGTAATGGTGGTGAATATAAATCCAATACAGATACTTTTTCGTTCTCCAATATTGCTGCTGGGTGTAAAAAAATAAAAATAGGTTGCAACGGGAATACGTCTTATGATATTAAAGAAATACGCTTCTACTATGAACCCGATAATACATTTAAAGTAACTCCAGATAAGGACAATATTTTAGTAGGTGAAAAGGTTAAGCTTACTGTTCCTGATGGTTTAGGAACTATTGATTGGGGCGATGCTCCTGTTACACAGGAAAACGGTACTTGGTATTATACTGCTCCAGACACAGCCGGATCGTATACTATTACTGGTAGAGTTAATGGAAAAACTGGCACTTGTCAAATCGAAGTTGAAAACTTTAAAATTACAGAGAGTCCAGTTTCGGTGAATGAAAACAATGAGTTTACAATCAAAACAAATGCATCCGTTAGCGAATGGACTTTTGATGATTCAAAGATTGAGTATGTTTCTTCAAATGGTAATGAACACAAGTTTAAAGCTGTAGACGGTGCAAGCGGTAACGCAGCAATTACTGCAAAGCATGGCGGTTCAAGTGATACTGTAAACATCACTGTCAACCCGATAGCATTTACAATAACCCCAAACACCTGCGATCTTCCAATTAACGAAGAAGTGACGCTTACTGCAAATGCTCCTGCTGATTGGGTATCGTCTGATTCCGGAAAGGTTCAGATAGTTTCTACAAGTGATGACAAGAAGTCCTGTGTAGTTAAAGCTTTAGACGGAAAAGACACATCTGCAATGATTACAGCGACACGAACAGCAAATTCCTCGCAGACTGCTTCGGCAACGATCAATATCAAGCCGAAAAATCAATGGTATACTTTAGCTGGAGATACGATTAGTGGTTCTGCTGAAAATCAAAATATAATTTATAAAGGCAATTGGGAGAATGTCACCAAGATTGAGTTTATAGACAGCAATGGAAAAAGTTTAAACGACGGTGGATATATTGGCTCAAATAATTATGGATGTACTCATTATTATGTTGCTGATGGTAAACAAGTTGGAGATCATACACATTGGTATACGCAATCTGATTTTCCAAAGGTTATTAATTTGGATAAACCACAGTTGATTACCGAAATTGCTTTTAAAGGTATTAAAACATGGGAAGGATCATTTAATATCAAAGAAATCCGATTGCACTATGTTGATGTGCCTAAGTACACCATAACTTCTGACAAAACCGAACTTCTTCCAGGAGAAACGGCAGCGCTTAAAGTAACAGACGCAGACGGAAACAAGATCAATGGCATTAATTGGACTATTCCTGAAGGATGTGGTACAATTGAATCAAATAACGACGGTACTTATATCTATACAGCCGGAGGTCATTTTGGTGAAAAAGAACTTACCGGAGAGGCAAATGGTATCAAGGGAAAAATCACACTTACAACTAAAACAATCACAGCAAACTCGCCTATCAAACTCCGTACCGGAAAAACTGATGTAATTATATTAATAGGCGCTGACAATGCAGAAATCAGCTATAACGTTGGTGATTCTTCTGTTGCATCAGTTGACGAAAACGGTAGTGTAACAGCAAATTCGATTGGAGAAACAACAGTCGTTATCGTTTGCAACGGAACTGAAACCGATTGTCAAGTAAACATTCAGGTTCTTGATGAGCTGACGAGCAGCAGCAAAGCTGTAACAATGAAACCTAATAGCACGGTTCAGCTTGCTGTTGAAAATGCAGTCGGAAACGTAACATGGAGCTTAAAAGACTCATCAGATTCAGAAATTGCAACTGTTGATCCTGATACAGGTCTTGTGACATCCAAAGAAAAATATGGCAATACTATTATTGTCGCAAAGGATTCTGATGGTTCCGAAATCGAATTCACAGTCAGCGTCAAAGACATGGCAGAAGTTGTAGTTCTCCCTGAAGGCAGTGAACTGGTAGGAGAATTCTACGACATATTGAAAAAAGATAATTGGAATCTAACAATACCAAATCTTCCGGTCACCGATGAAAATGGACGCCCATACTATTATTACATTGTCGAGGTTGACGAATATGGCAATCCGATAACTGACGACAATATGTTAAAGAGTAATGGTTCTGTTTACATCCCTGTCGGGTATGAGAACGGAAAAGCTCTGGATGAAACAAACCCAACAGAGCTGAGTGTCGAAAACAAGAAAATCGGCGAATCTATGGGAGAGCTTCCTTCTGCCGGCGGCGAAGGAACAGCAAAATACTACGTAACGGGCATTATTATCATGTGCTCAGCTGCCGCTTATTATCTTATCAGACGACGCAGAAAACGTGTCGAAGAATAACACACATCAGCGGAAACTGTTGAGAATATGCAGTTTCCGCATCCACCCAAGATTATATTTTTATTTAATTTGTAAGGAGAGTTATTATGAAAAACTTTAAGAGATTTACAGCAGCAGTTGCTGCAACATTAATGGCAGCTTCACTTTCTATTCCTATGGCTATGAACGTTTCGGCAGCAACCAAAGATACAATTAGCTTTACTGGTGAAGCAGGCACAGGACATCAATACTTCGCATATAGAATTTTCGGAGGCGAAGTTAAAACAACTGATAACAAAACTGAGCTTACAAATATTGTTTGGGCAAATCCGGATAAAGCGGATGATTTCCTTGCAGCTTTACAGAAAGATGTCACAATTGGAAGTGATTTTACAAACTGTACTAATGCTGCCGAAGTAGCTGCTGTGCTTGGTACTTATCAAAATAATAGTCCCAAAGCAAAGGCGTTTGCTAAGTTCGTAGCTGCAAATAAAGATAAAGTTCAAATTGTGAATGCCATTTCAGGTTCAGCTATTTCTGCTACAGATGACGGATATTATGTAATAGTTGAAACTCCTTTAAATGGTACTCCACAAGACGCCGCTATGACTTCATACCTCCTTGCTGTATATGATGCAAGTGAGGGCGCAGAGATTGAAGTAAAATCAGCAATACCGACGGTTATCAAAAAAATTAAGGAAAATTCCACTTTACCTGATACAGTTGGTACTACAGATAATAGAATGAGTGATTATAACATTCCGGCAGATTACAATGATACCGCTGATTTCAGTATAGGCGATATAGTTCCTTTCCAGATCGTTGGTTCAATGCCGTCAAATATTGATGAGTATGCAAGTTATAAATATATTTTCCACGATACACTTGATTCACAGTTTACACTTGCCGAGAATTTTGGAGTAAGTAATGTAACAATTACTATTGGCGGAGAAAAAGTTACTACTGGTTATACTGTTGCAGTTGAAAACAACGAAATTACGATTACATTCGATAACATCAAGAATGTTGCTGAGCTTACAGCAGATTCAAAGGTTATAGTTGATTATTCAGCCACATTGAGCAATGCCGCAGAAATCGGACAGCTTGGTCAGAAGAATGCTGTATACCTTGAATATTCAAACAATCCTAACGTTGGCGGTGAGGGAGAAACAGATACTACAAGCCAAACTCCAAAGGATGAAGTAATTGCATTTACATACGAGCTTGACGTAACAAAGATCGATGGTGCAAATGAAGATTTAAAACTTGCAGGCGCTAAGTTTAAGCTTAAGGCAACTGATGGTGAACACGCAAACAAGTGGGTAAAAGTGGATGCTAATGGTAAAGTTTCAGGTTGGGCTGATACAGAAGCAGACGGCTCGGAACTCACTTCAGGTACTGACGGTATATTTAAGGTGATTGGTCTGGATCAAGGAAATTACAGCCTTAAAGAAACAGAAGCTCCCAAGGGTTATAATATTTTAGCAGATCCGGTTGCGTTTGATATCACTGCAAGCATAGGCCATTCGCAGAGTGATGACACTATTGACGGTCAAGAGTTATCCTATCTTAAACTTACTGTGAATGGAAACCAAAATGTTGGTATCGTAGGTACAGGTATAGTTGAAATGAGTATTGAGAATAACTCCGGTTCTACTCTCCCCAGCACTGGTGGAATGGGTACAAAATTGTTCTATCTCGGCGGCGGCGCTATGGTAGCGGTAGCCGGAATCGTTCTTATCACAAAGAAGAGAATGAGCAAAAATGCAGAGTAATCATTGATTACAGAATAAAAAATTATTTCATTTAACCTTATTCCTGTCGGCGGAGCAATCTGCCGACAGGCATCAGGGAGGGCTTCATGAGAAAAAAATCAGGCAGACTTTCAACGATTATTTTAATCATAATACTACTCGTGGGGCTCTCCGTGATGCTTTATCCGATAATAAGCAACTGGTGGAATGAAAGGGTTCAGTCCAAAGTAATTTCAGACTATAAAGAAACCGTTTCTAAAATGGACAGCGGCAATATAGAAAAGCTTATAAACGAAGCACATGAATACAATGAGCAGATTGTCGGGCTGTATGCTCCCTTTATAAATTACGATGAGATTCCCGGTTATGACGATATACTAAACGTTTCCGGCACGGGAATAATGGGATATATTACAATTCCCGTTATTCATGCCGAATACCCGATATATCACGGAACGAGCGAGGAGGTTCTCAACATTGCCGCAGGACATTTGCAGGGTTCGTCTCTGCCGGTCGGCGGAGCAGATACACACGCTGTCATATCAGCGCACAGAGGATTACCCTCTGCAAAGCTTTTTACTGATCTTGACAAAATGGTTGAGGGAGACACTTTCACGATAACGATTCTTGATCAGGTCTACACCTACGAGGTAGAAAAAATTCTTACTGTCAAGCCGGAAGATGTGGATAAACTTGCGATAATTCCCGAAAAGGATTATGTAACGCTTATGACGTGTACTCCATACGGCGTAAATACTCACCGACTGTTGCTGCGTTCACACAGAATTGAAACTGTTTATGATGAATCAGAGGTGAAAGTCAAGGTGAATCCGGATGCACTGCAAGTTGATCCAATGCTTGTTGTGCCGGTTATTTTCACGGTATTTGTTATTATACTGATATTAATCTGGGTCATTGGCGGCAAAAGGAAAAAAACAAGAACGCTGGACTATACGAAAATTAAAATAAAGAATGAAGAGGATGGTGATTGATGTGAGTGTAAGAAAATATGATTGTGCAGCAGCATTTATTATATGTTTTATTACATCTGTTTTGATAATGTTCAGCGGAACGAATATCGGAGTCCGTGCGGAAAAGACAGGTTCGGTAACTCTCGTCTGCGAAAGCAGAGGTGAATCACTTTCCGGGATGACATGGCGGTTTTATCACGCAGGAAAACGCAGTGGAAATACGATTGTTCCCAGTGGAAATTTTTCCGGATATAAAGTGACTTTCGGTGATTTGTCGGCAGATGCTCTGATGTCGGCGGCTTCAACGCTTGAAAGTTATGCTGTTCTGGACGGTATCGCTCCGAATGCTGAGGGCGTCACCGACTCTGACGGACATATCAGGTTTGCGGATCTTGAACCGGGAATATATCTTGTCTGCGGTGACAAGCTGACTGTCGGAAAGGGAACCTACACTCCCGCTCCGATGTTTGTGGAGGTTTCTGAAAGCAATCCGGATATGACTGCGTATCCTAAGTTCACTTACCAGGATGTTCTTGGAGCGGACACAGAGAGATTCAGGCTCATGAAGATATGGGAAAACGACGAGGAGTTTCCGCAGGACAGATCGGCTTCGATAAACGTTGAGATATACTGTAATTCTGTTCTTAAAGAAACGGTAACTCTCAGTGAAGAAAATGACTGGACATATAGTTGGACGGCAAAAATCTCCGATGTATGGAGAGTCAAAGAAATCAATATACCGGAACATTACACTGTAATATATCGTTCAAATGAAAATCAGTTTGTAGTTGTGAATACTCATGATGAGGACATTCCGCCTGTCACTACAACGACCACAACAGCAACAACAACATTGTCTGGAACAACTACCGGTACTTCTGTCACAGATACAACGACTGCCACAGATGTCCGTACAACAGTGACCACGGTGCGACAGACGGAATCAAAGCTTCCTCAGACCGGACAGCTTTGGTGGCCGGTACCCATACTTGCTATTGGCGGAATAATTTTCGTAGGAATTGGATGCCGCCTGGTCGCAAGAAGCAAAAAGGAAGATGATTAATGAAAAAAAAATATGGACTGTGTTGTATAGCTATCGGGGCAATGCTGCTTATTGCAGCGTTGTCCCTCGTTATCTGTAATTCTCACATGGATAAGGCAGCCAAAGAAAACTCTGAACGAGTGCTTTCTGCTTTGAAGGAGAAGATTCCAGAGCAGATAAATATCCAGCCTGTTACGGAGTTCGTTTCAGAAGATCTTTTTCATGAATATAAAATATCAGAAACAACGGAGATTATAACCGAAGAACCTGTTGTTAGAATCGAAAATAATGATTATATCGGATACATTTTGCTTCCTGCGCTGGGAATCGAGCTTCCTGTTATGAGCAGTTGGAGCTATGATAACCTTAAAATATCGCCTTGTCGATATAAGGGAAGTGCTGCCGGCGGTGATTTAATAATCGCTGCCCATAATTACAGTTCTCACTTCGGACGTCTGGATGAGTTACGGTGCGGCGAAGAAATTATATTCACTTCCGCCGACGGAACGATTTTAAAATATGAGGTTATACAAACGGAAAATATTTCCGGAAAAGATGTTGAGGCAATGGAGTTCGGATCATTTGACGACTGGGATCTGACTCTTTTTACCTGTACTCTCAGCGGTCAGAGCCGTGTAACTGTAAGAGCGGCAATAAAACAAGATGAATAGCAAAAACCTCCTGTGTTATCACAGGAGGTTTTTGTGTGTAAAAGCTCTAATTATTTGAAATCAAAAGCTTTCTCATCAGACAAAGATCATATGAGTCGATTAGATCGTCATTACAGAGATCGCCGGCTTTCCAGTCCGTGAGCTTTGCGTCAGGAACATTAAGTATCCATTTCTGCAATGCGACAATGTCTGCAATGTTGAATTTACCGTCGGCATTGACATCTCCGCTTATTTTCTGTGATGTAATGGATGCAGAGGGTTCAAGGATGAATTTCTGACCTTCGCCTCCCCAGTATTCCCATTGGTTGATATCGGCACCGTCTTCTGTGCTTATTTCAAATACGTCTGCGCATGATTTGCCGTCGGAAGCGGCAGTGAGGAGAGAATATGATCCGTCTTTATTGCATTGAAGTATGAATTTCTGTGAAGTGTCGTTTTTCAGATCTGACAGCATCATTTTCGCTCCGTTTAAAATTTAAAAGATGAATTAAATAAAGCATTCCATCAGGCATTGGGAGATAATCAATTGTTTTGTGAAGAGACACTATGGGTTAATATGACTAATGAAGAAAAAACAAGTAAAATGATGAAATACTTCAATATAATTGAAACAGCAGGAAATTCGCCCATGAGAGACACATTGGTGTTAGCGTTGGAGCTTGCCGCCGCAAGAATATCCGCAAAATGAGCCGATTCATCTGCACTCATTCCAAGTGCGGTCAGAGTGTCAGTTACGATGTCAGAAGTCGTTGCAAGGTCTTCACCAGATGCGGCAGCAAGGTTCATGATACCCTCGATACCGTTCAGCATATCGTTGGTTTTCCAGCTCGCCATGCTCATATAGTTCATCGCTTCGCCGCTGAGAATTTCGTCTGACTTCCCATTTCACGAGCCTTTGCACGGAGAGCGTCCAAGTCCTCGCCGACCGCACCGGATACAGCGGAAACCTTGCTCATAACAGCGTCAAAATCCGCAGTAGTCTTGACTGCCATCGTTCCAAGAGCCGTAATACCAGCGGTCAGAGGGAGAAGTTTTTCGCCTGCGCCGGAGATCTTGTCCCCGACCTTTTCAATCGTTGCACTGGCTTCACCGATTTTTACAAGTGCCGTTTTTGAATTTTCAGCCTCACGCTGTAGATTCTGCAATTCCTGTTGTGTTTCCACGATTTCACGTTGTAAGGAATCATACTGCTGCGGAGAAATGGGGTTGCCGAATTCATCGGATACATCCTTTGCGGACTTTTTTAGGGAGGATAATTCGTTAGTTGTTTCCTTGATTTCTTTTTGCAGCGCATCATATTTCTCCTGCGAAATTTCGCCTTTAGAAAGTTGTTCATCGGCAATTTTAGACTGCTCTTTGAGGTCTTTCAGCTTGGTTTCCGTCTCGCCGATTTTTTGCTTGATAGGATCATACTTGACTTTCCACGCATCGTAGTTGTCCTTTGTTTTTGCCGCCTGTTCGCTTGCTTTTTTCAGCGTTTCCAGCTTGTCGCTGGTCGATGATACGGCATCGGCAAGCAATCGCTGTTTCTGCGACAGAAGTTCCGTATTGGTGGGATCTAATTTCAGCAGCTTTTCAACATCTTTTAGCTGTGTCTGCGTGTTCTTGATGTTCTTATTGACACCTTCGAGAGATTTTGAAAGTTTAGTCGTGTCTCCGCCGATTTCGACTGTGATGCCCTTGATTCTGTTTGCCATAAAATACCCACCTCACTTTCAAAAAATAGGTTGAATTTATCCTAACATTGTGATATAATAGAGATAAGGGAGGTGTTCGTATGATGATTGATACAAACACAATCGTTTCTATGACGGAAGCGAATCAGAATTTTTCACTGGTTACAAGAATTGTAGACCAGTATGGTACAGCCGTTATTTTCAAGAATAACAAGCCGCGTTATCGGGTCGTAGAAATTATGGATACAGAAGATAGTGAAAATGCATCCGATGAAGATGTGATTGCTGTTTCAAAGAAACTTCTTAAACGCAATTCCGCTGTGTATGAGGAACTTGCAAAATGATAAGACTTACAAAACAGCAGGTCATGTTACTGCACAAGGACATTATTGCAGAATCAGGCGGTTCTGCAGAAATTCGGGATGAAGGACTGCTTGATTCAGCTTTGAACGGTATTGAAGTTGAATATGAGGACAACGATTTCATACAGTTAGTGCTTGGCGTTGCGGCAGGTGAAATATCTGATGAACAGCTTCTTACATGGCTGCAAGCGCATATTTGCTGATTTAAGATGAACTTATTGAAAATCGAACGAAATCCATTGACTAAATCGTTCGATTGTGGTATACTATAATCAGAAGATGAAAGGGGGACTGAATATGTCGATTACAGCTACTGAGTTTAAAATGAACCTTGGAAAATACCTGATGCTCTCACAGACAGAGGACATTTATATCACAAAAAATGGAAAAGTAGTTGCAAAACTTACAAATCCGAATCAGGACAGAGTGGATATTGCAAAGTCACTTTTTGGCATCATTTCTGACGATATGACATTGGAAGAAGCACAAGAGGAAAGAAGAAATAACATATGAGAATTCTGATCGATACCTGCATCGTAATTGATGCGCTGCAAAACCGTGAGCCATTCAATAAAAATGCACAGGACATTTTTCTGCTTGCTGCCAATAGAAAGTTTGATGGATTTATCACCGCAAAATCTGTTACGGATATTTACTATCTGACGCACAGGCTCACGCATAGTGACAAGAATACAAGAAATATTCTGAGCCGTTTATTCAAGCTGTTTGA
This sequence comes from Oscillospiraceae bacterium, assembly GCA_021769725.1. Lineage (GTDB taxonomy): Bacteria > Bacillota > Clostridia > Oscillospirales > Ruminococcaceae > Ruminococcus. The sequence continues at coordinate 73,107 of JAETSI010000011.1, forward strand.
CCTTGCGGACACAGCTGGAACTGACTGTAAATACGCACTTTCTTCGGAAGTATCTGATTATGAAGATGCTGTCATGATAGAAACTGCTCTCCGCACACAAATGGATGCGATCGTGACAAGGAACACAAAGGATTATTCAAAATCTGTTGTTTCCGTCCTCACACCCGATGAATTGATTCAGAAAATAGCTGAGGAAGAGAACGAATAATATGAAAATCCCACTGTAAAAAGTGGGATTTCTTTTTATAAAATGAATAGATGGTAATATCACCATCTATCCATATACTCCTGCGTTGCTTTAATCGGATAGTCGTAATCATCATTATCCTTTTCAATGAACATCTCATTGACCATCCCGATAGTGAGCAGATCGAGGTCGGATAAAGACAGCTCGATCTGCACACATCGGAGGAGAAACAGCGGCGTTGTCATTTGGCGGTCAACTGGGAGAGACTTTTTTTTGACTCCGCCTGCGACTTCATGTTCAGACCCCACAGTTCCATCAATTCCGGGAGGATCTGATAAATTGAGAACACATTGAACTGCTCCAGCCATTTGTCTGGATCATCCGGCACATTTTCAGGATCAGCGTGCTTTGCCATTACCCACGAAAGCTGCTCGAAAACTTCAAGACTCTCAATGCCAAGCCCGGAATTTTCCTCATCATTCTCCTCAACAGACTGCTTCAGCATGGAAAAGTCCTTGAAAATATCCTTGTGGAACTTTGCGCGGTACAGGCGAGGCACTGTTGCGCTCGCCTTGAAGGAAACCTCGATACCGTCGATCATAATATTTTTCTTGATAGCCATAACTTTTCTCCTTTAAGTTGCAGATGTGGATTTTGCAGACGGTGCGGACTTGGCTGCCGCCGTCATCACAGGGATATACACAGCCTTGTACCAGTTGTTGTAGGTGGTTTCGTCCGTATTTTCGCAAGTTTTGGACTTCACAAGAGCGTTGGGAAGTGCAGACGCCTTGAGGGAAAGCGTTTCTGTCTTGACCTCCGTGCTTTCCTCTGTGGTGGAAGATTCTGTTTTCGGACGGCTTGCGCTGCAACAGTACATAACGTGGCGGATCTTATTCTTATCGCCGGAGAACTCAAAAAGCAGCGCAAACTGCGAAGTTTCGGCATCGTTGCGTTCCACAAGCACGCCCTTTGTATCCTGAATTTCGCCGAGGATCTCTGTTGCAAAATCCGTAGGGATAAGCGCGATCTCCAAATCGCCTGTGTATCCAGCGTTGTTGTTGATGACGTAGTACACGGTGTTATCAGCATAAAATGATTCATTTTCGCCGTTGGCATCGATGGAAAGCGATACCGCACCGGGAATTCTCACAGGCGTTGCAAATGTCGGAACACCGTCCTCCGACCATGCTGTAATTTTGGCGTAGTGAACCTTGTTCAGACCAAATTTGACCTTATTCTTTTTCAGAGCCATAGTTAAACCTCCATTTCGTAAAGCACCTCATAGAGCCCTTCAGACTCTATCCATATTTCAGATTTTGTGTAATAGATATGATGATGTTTGAGTACCGCTTCAATTTCTGCCTCTGTTTCGGGAGATTTCTCATCGGTGTACAACTCAATATCCAGTTTCTTAAAGCTGTGATACATCAGATTATCTGCACCGAAAGTGTTCTCACCGGGTGACAGAAAAATCAGAAAGGGTGGCTTAGGACTTTCGCCCTCTGCAAAGTGATGATAGGCGAAAGGAAGCCCCATTTCCAGCATCATTTCGTTGATTTCTTCATAATTCACGATAACTCCTTTTCGATGAGAGACTCCAATAAATCTGCACCATTTTTTTCAGCAGGAGCAATATGCGGAATTGCAGCCACACGTCCGCCATTTCGTTTAGCGTGCCCCTTTTCGAGTAAGTGTGCGATTTGATAGCGGTCTTTGCTGTGTACAGTCATTTCGAGAGAATGGCTGTTTTCCTTGGTTTTCTTTGCTGTCCAACTTTTCTTGTAGCGTCCTGATTTCACAGGAGCATTTGCGGAAATCTCATTTTTTACAGACGTTGCTGTCTTGCGGACAGCTTTTTTCATGGCGGAATCCGCAAGCTCGCTGTATTCCGTCAAGCCTTTCATAATTTCGTCCGCCATATCGTCAATCGAAGTCATCCTGCTCACCAGCCTTTCGTGTACCTGCGGTGATCTTCATATAGTCCAGAGACTTAAAATTCGGCTTAACACCGTCGATGTTGTACATCAACCCACGAAAACGCAGCTTGTGTGTGGTAGAGTTGATTCTCATGGTGTCGGGTGTTTGCCGGACGATAAATTCCAGCGATGTTACTTCCTTTGTCACGCCTGCATCCGTAGTTTCCGTGGAATTTTTCACAGAAACAGAAGCCCAGCAGGAGAAAAGCTCCTCCCACCGGGCTTTATGGTTGCCGATGCCGTCAATCTTTGTGATGTGTTCAAGAATGGCTATTCTCTGATTGAGCATTCCGATCTCCATTAAATCACCCCTTCCCTCTGTGCGAAAAGCAACGAACGAAGCGTGAGTGTCAATGCGTGATAATCCGCAGTATTACGGTTTTCATAGAGATAGGAAACTGTGTACAGCATAGCCTGCCGGGAGGTTGCGGCAGTCTCTTGTGCGTTACCAGTATCGGGAACGGTTCAATTTCTGAGCTTGCAATAGGTTCAATTCCTGCAAGTATCGCTCCAAGACTGAATCCCCCTGAACCATCGAAGAGAGAGCATAATGTCAGTTTTGTTTTATTCATCATCCGCCTCCTTTGCATTCCTGCACAGAGCAATAAAATCTTCTCTGATCTGTTCACGGAACTGCATACACACCGAAGGAATCTCGTGCGTATATTTTTTTCTGCCGATGAATCCCGACAGATAGTCATACAGATATTTTAGGTCGTTGCCTTTCAGCATTGAAATTTCTGTGTATGCAGTCACAACAGCACACTCACGCTTCGTCATGGTTTTGCTCGATAAGCGGCAGGATGCCGTTTTCTTTCAGCAGCTCATAAAGGAAAAGCCTGCCCTTCTGCGTCCAGCAGGTCAGCGGTTTTGCATGAGAGTCACCGCTGTCATCGGGAATCGCATAAGTTTTTGAATGCGTATATCCCTTACTTGCATATTTCTGATACAGATGCCACATTTTGCCCTGTTTGTACTGAATGCCATGTTCATGCAGCCACTTATTCAGCCATACAGCCGATTTTCCGTAGTCTTTGGCGATTGCATTTACAGTAACAAGCTCCTTGCAGTTCAGCACAATGTCATAGTAGGTGACTTTCGGCTGCATTTCCTCAATCTGCTTTGCCTGCATGGTATTCGTTTCAATCAGACGGCTGTTCTGCTGAATGATAAGTTCGAGCCGCTGATTTGCGAACTGCAAGGCTCTCGCCATGACCGCTTCGGGACTGTTCCAATGCCGCTCAATGGCGAGAAAATACTCACGGCAACGTTTTCCGATTTCAGTGCGCTGAATCATGCACAGTTCTTTTGCCATGTCGATGGTAAGCGCATGGTCAGTAGAAGGTCTGCCGCCTTCAGAGTTTTTACTCAAAATTGAGTAAAAGTCCTTTCCACTTTCAAAGCCATATTCGCACATTCTTTTGAACCAGTCATTATATCTGGTTTCGATTTGCAGTGCTTTGTGCAGCTCACGTCCGCTGACGGTAGGCTTTTCGTTATCGTAATTCACAGCGATCGCAATTTCATTAATACTGTTGTTCCTCCTTTTTCTGCCCTGCAAGCATCTGCTCACAGGCTTTTGTGTAAAAATCCCGGCTGACTTCAAAGCCATAGCTGTGTCTGCCAAGCTCCCGTGCAGCTCTCAGTGTACTGCCGCTTCCGGCACAGGGGTCGATGACCACATCGCCCGGATCGGTGAAAATCTCAATCAGGCGTTTCAGCACGGAGATCGGTTTCTGGGATGGATGTATTTTCGGATAGAACTTGTTGCTGTCCTTACGCCAGTCAAACCAGTTGAACACCATATGCCGCTGACCGTCCGCATCGGTATTGCGGAACTTCAGCAGCTTGCCACGATACAGCACCAGCGCATATTCCGTAGCGCCTACAATTTTCATGTTACTTTTCAGTACAGAAGGACTGTAATTCTTGCAGAACACCAAAGGGATGTAGTTCTTAAAGCCATACTTCTCCGCCTGCCGGATGACCTCCGGAATTTGCTGAAACGCACAGAACACGATCATGCAGGGAGCATCTTTTTCGCCTTTGGACGGCTCTTTTTTGAGCAGTCGGGATGCAAAGTGCATGAATTCCGCAATGTTAAAGTTGTAGTCAGTATTGAACGCCGCTTTTCTTGCTTTATTGCTTTCAACGTTTTGGTTATCGCCGTTTACATACCAGTCAGGACGGCTTGCGTAGAAATCAGATCCTATGTTGTACGGAATATCCGCAACGATCAACTGTGCAGGGGCTAAATTATAACGGCGATGATTTTGAAAATTATCGCGATACAACTCACATTTTATATCAGCCATCTACGCCCTCCAGTCTCTTTTTTAGTTCCCTGCGGAACTCCTTAGTGCCAAGCAGTTTTCCGCTGTCCTGCCATTCTTTCTTAAAATCAAAGCGCACCTCAAGCTGCCGGACAGACCATCCGGGCTTGAAAGTGCGCCATGTTTTATCGTCCCATTCTCTGAGTTTTTTCCAGAGGTCAGGGAAATCGTAATATAGAATACGCAGTTCAGATAACGGTTGCAGCGGACAGCACCAACAGGATACACGTCCAAATTTTTCATACAGTCCGCCCCAGTCGTAGCCACGTTCTTTGCAGTATTGCAGACAGTCGGCTTCGGTCATGCCCCATTCTACCAGCGGCAGGCGGACATTTGGTCGGCTGTTGCATTTATGCGTGATGCGCTCCGTCTCATCGGCGGCAATGCCGATGTATTCGATCACATCGTACTTCTTTTTCAGTTCCCGAAGATACTTCTCGCGGGGTACGGTTTTTAGCAGATTTGTACTGGTACCCTCCCCAAAAAGTAGACAAGAAAGATAAAAAGGGATATAATAAAAGTAAACACGTCAAGAGAAAAATCAAGGAGGAAAAACCAATGACAAATAAACAGCCGCAATACGATGAAAGGTTTAAAAAGAACATCGTGGCATTGCACCAAAATGGAAAAACACAGACGGAATTATCCAAAGAATACGGGATATCAGTAAGTGCGATCTCACGCTGGATAAAGCTTTATTCAGAAGTCAAGGTCGATGATGATATTATTATGACAGCAAAGCAGATCAAGGAACTGCAAAAAAGGAACGCTCAGCTTGAGGAGGAAAATATCATATTAAAAAAAGCGCTTGCCATAATGACTCCACACTCCGGGAGAGAATG
>JAETSI010000075.1 GCA_021769725.1 Oscillospiraceae bacterium
ATTGGCGGTGTGCCACCTGCTGTTAAACGTAAAAGATTTTATGATATGCTGTCCGTTGCCGCTTAGCTTCTATTTCTTTCGAACACTTTGTGTCAAGTATTATTGACAATTTCATTCTTCAGGTTTTGCCGTTCAATTGGAATACACATCGTATCCTTGTTTCCGTAGAGTTTATTTCCCTCAACGATTTTTCCGAGAATCATTTCGGGATGATCTTCAAAATACTTGTTAATACTCAGACCATCAGCAGTTTTGCCGAGCTGTATCCAGTCCGGTTCTATATCGAGGATTCTGTCCCTTTTTTGCAGAAACAGAATATCGGATGTGACCTCAGTTCCGGCAAGAGATTTGAAAGCGTTATTAGGCAGTCTGACTGCTCCTATGAGATCGGCTCGCTCAGCTATGTATCTGCGGACTGAATCGTTCTGCTTATCGAGAGTACCTTTTGACGTGATAAAAGCTACTACTCCTCCGGGATGAACCTTGTCAAGAGCTTTGGCGAAAAAGTAGTCGTGAATCTTGAAATTGTGCTTATCATATCGTTTGTCTGCAATCTGAATATCACCGAACGGAACGTTTCCGATAGCAACGTCAAAGGAATTGTCCTTGAAATTGGTTTTCTCAAAGCCTTTTACTTGAATATCCGCATCCTGATAAAGCTGCGCCGCTATACGTCCGGAAAGCTTGTCAAGCTCAATGCCGGATAATCGGGAATTGCTCTGCATATCCTCCGGCATTTTTCCGAAGAAGTTTCCTGTTCCCATAGCTGGTTCAAGTATTTTTCCACCCTCGAATCCCATGTTTTTCAGAGCCGTGTACATTTCCTCGATCACATCCGGAGATGTATAGAAAGCCGTATTTGTTGAACGTTTTGCAGCATTGTATTCTTCCGGAGTAAGCAGCATTTTAAGTTCCTTGTACTCGCTGCTCCATTTGTCATTGCGTTCGTCAAATGCCTGTGAAAGACCTCCCCATCCAACGTACTTAGCAAGAATCAGCTGTTCTTCAGGAGAAGCAAGACGATTTTCATCTTCAACAGTTTTCAGCGTTTTTATCGCTTCAATATTATTGCGGAATCTTGTTTTTGCGCCGCCGCTCTGATGATCCTCTGTAATATAAAAATTATGTCTTTCAACAGAATTTTTTTCAGATGCCAGATACGGTTCGGGAGAATTTTTTTCCGGTACGTCGGGAATTACATCGAAAAGCGATAACTGGGGCAGATCCTGATTTACATCCTCAGATATTTCATACTTGGGAATAAGCTTGTAATCGAGATTTTCTTTCCAGTTACCTATGTAAGACATACATGGCAAAATATCATTTTTGTCGGTATTTGTGAGATAAATAGCGAAGTCTCCGTCAATCTTATCGACCTTCCATTGCTTGCCGTCAGATTCGATAATATCGCCGACTGAAAGTTCTTGTATCTCCGATTCGTTTTCAAGTGAAAGAACGTCTGCAATATAATCCTCAAATGCTTCTTCTGCAAGAAATCTTGTAGGAAAATCAGAATATTTCTCACCTACGTTTAAGATGCTATGACCGAAATCCGCTTCAATGTCGTACCTTCCGTCAGCATTTTGAGTTATCCAGTAAAACTTGCCATTGTATTTAGTAGAATAGCTTCCCGGTATGCCATTTTCGTCCTCTGTTTCTGGAATAGGCGTCCACACGATTTCGTTTGACTGTTCCGTTTTGTCAATACTTTCAATAACTTCTATCGAGTTTTCGGGTTTGATTACAAAGTTGGCAACAGATTTAGCTGTCAATAATTCCTCACGAGTAAGACAGACCATACGCATGAAAAATTCTCCTTCCCCAAGCCAGCAGTTATTGTAGCCGATTTGTAACCTATTATAAAGAAAGAGCGTAATCAAGATATTTAACGGGACTAAAAGAAACGATCATGCGTTTTTGTCTCATAGACTTTACTTTTCCATTCATAAAAACTGCTTGTTTAAGAGTAGTAAGACACCATTTGCGGATAATATTCTGATTTTCAGCCGCAGTTTTATCAAGAGTATGATTCTGATCTTCTTTGAACGTGACATCAAGCTGCCAATGCATAGACTCTACAGACCAATGTCCTCTGACGGCACGTGAAAACAGTTTAATATCTGGATTCAGACTGGATATGTAATATCTTTTTTCGGTAACTCCGTTATGTTTACGGATAACCATACCCATACTTTTTATGCCTTTCCATTTTTCATTACCGTTTAACCAACTGATGCTATTTGTCTGATAATATTCTCTTACATCTGCACTACCGTGATTCTTTTCAGATGTACGATAATAATTTCCTTTATCCTTGATTTTCTTCAAGTGATCAGCGTCTTCAAAATACAAAGATATTTCTTCAAATAGTATCTTATGATTTTCTTTAACTGCAAGGACATAATCTCCCTTTTTACTTTTTATTTTTTCTGCTATTACCGTTTGTGTTCCCATAGCATCAATCGTTACAACTGAATTTTTTATATTTATTTTTTCAAGCAGTTTCGGTATTGCTGTAATCTCATTACTTTTTTCATCAACTCGCTGCTGTCCCATGCTGTATCCGCCCTCTCGATTCCATGCTGACACAATATGATTAGGTTTTTCGTCGTTTTTCGTATTCCCACGCATTGTTTTTCCGTCTATTGCGATTATCTTTTTCAGCTTTTCTTTCTCTGCTTTTTCAAGCAGTGACGTCCATTTATTGTACGCCTGCTGTATATATGCAGGGGCGATCATACTCATTACTCGCTGTATCGTATCATGTGACGGTATTCCGTTTTCATATGGCAGATATTCCCTGAGCAAATCAATATAATGATTCGCCCACATCTCCATATCTTCCCAGTCATCAACATTTGACAATGTACAGCTGAACACTATCAATACGATTTCTTTTATCGGGTATCTTATCTTGCTCTGCTGTCTTTTATCTTCTATACATTCCAACATTTCCATTAATTCTTCCATTGTGGCACTTCCCTTACTTTTTCTCTTATTATACCACATTTTTTACTTTGTTTCCACTTTGTTATTCATGCGGTTGGTCTGACGAGTAAGAACGTCCTCGATACTGATATTATTGGTCATGTTCCCCCATTTATCGATCAGTTTCGTAAATCAGCTTGTCAGCGCTGTTTTCGTTTCTTACAAGTCCCTTTTCTGAAAGTCTGTCCCACAATTCGTCATTTATTGAAATGTCAATTTTGGCAAGGTTTCCTTTTCCCTTTATAACAAGCACATCGGGATTTTCTGTTTGGTACATATTACTTGTAATTTCAGAAAATTCTTTTTTTACTGTGGGTTCAGCCTTTTCAATATTGTTTATATCTTCCTGCTGCTTTGAAACATTTTCATGATACACGGACTTTATTTTATCAATATAGTCCTTGCAGGAAATACTGTCCTTTGTAACAACGGCAAACGGCGTATTATTTGCCATGTCGTCCTCAAAGCTATATCTGCCGCTTAAGTCACGTGGAATAACGTAGGCTTTCTCAATATCGGTATCTCTCAAAGCAGATTGAAATTTATCAAGATCAGCTTCGGAAAAAATTTCCTGTGTTACCCAATATAAAGCTGTGTTATCCTCAACAATATCATACGCTTTACATCTCATTTTATTTGGAATTTTCTTTTCAAAATCCAAGTCCGAAAAAGATATTGATTTTTCGATTGTTTCAGCTTTACCATTGTCAAGATTTGTCGGCAACTCATCAACTTCATTATTAATATTATGTTTTTCTATATCCTTGAAGATGAATTTTCTTGCTTCGTCAAGCGTTTCGCAAAAACGACCGTTACCGCTGTATACAAAGTTTTCTCCGTCCGGACTTGACAAGATCTGAACATTAAATTTGTACTGCGGATCGTCATTTTCGGAGATACGGTATTTGGTATGTTTATCAACACCGGCTATTTCTTCAGAAAAAGGTTCTTTTGTATGTTCAGGATTTTCAGCCGAAGGAATGTCGGAATCAATTTCTGTAAATGCGATTTGAGGAAGATTAACGTCATTGTCGGGAGAAGAAATATCCGCAGCATCACTTGAATAAAGCATCTGCTCCTCCCGATTTCTTACAAATTCAGTGGCAGCCGAATAGTTTTGAGAGATAAGAAAATCGGTAAACTTGTCAATATCGTCTACGGAAAAGGAATTATCCATAACATTTATTGATGAAACGTCAAATCCCCTGTCAACTGCGGCAATAAGATGCTCCTGCTGATCTTCATTAAATCCTTTTTCTTCAAAAACAATTTGGAGATCAAACTTTTTCGCAAGACTGTTAAGCCTATCCAAAGCGTCTGCATATTCTTTTGAAAAAATATTGGTTATCTTTTTCATTTCAATAGCCTGTTCCGCAAGCTCAGACAGTTGTTCTTTACTGTATTTTGGATCAAGATATTTATCAATGATTACGAAATCAAGCGTTGCAGCATAGGCGGTATGATCTCTTAAATCGCTGATCTGATCGTCTGAAAAGCCCTTTTTAGTTAATGAAGATTCTATAAGATACAGATTTCGTGCCACACCCATGAATTTTTCAAACTTTGCTGCATTTTCTGCTGAAAGCGTAAATGTGACCATACCGTCCTTGATCTGACCGGAGTAGGGAATGCCAAGATCATCAATCGTAGATTTTATATACTTATTATAAAGTTCTTCTGTCACTATGTTGTTATAGTAAATCCTGTCTTTAATATCCCTGTACGGCGTGTTTCCGACAATATTCAGCTGAATATCATTTCGCTTCTTATCATTTCCTCCGCTGCCAGACGGTAATTGTTTCTCAGACCTGTCATTTTCAGAAGATTTCCCGATATTTACGCTGTCCGGTATTCCTTGTCTGTCCGCATCATTTTTTCTTCCTGCTGTCTGATCAGCGACTGCACCTCCCTCTCGAACCGGTTCAGATAAAGATACAGTCTCCCCGATTCGAGCAGATCTTTCAGCAGCTCCTGCCGCTCCTCGAGCATGAATTTCAGTCTCATCTGAGCGAATCTGCCCACTTCCTTTGAGACGTGATATTTAATTGTTTTCTCGTTCAAAACCGCTGCTCTGTAGCTGCTGTTTACTTTCACTATTGTGTACTTCTTCATGGCTGACGCTCCTTTTCTCAATAAGCTCGTTGAAAGTAGTGTTCCTTGCGAATAAGATCTGCTTTTCTATCTCAAGCAATTTTTCATGATCGGGCTTGCTTACGGTAAGCGTAGTTTTTCGGCTGTTGTAAACATTTCCCGAATATTGTATATTCTGCTTTTCAAGTTCGTAAGCTATTCTCAGAGCTATATCCGTATCGGTAGAATGGTAGGTTTTCTGCGGAATATAGCGGTATTCCGCATTGCCTATTATATTTTTTTCCGGAGGGGAGTACGGCTTCTGGAGGGACTGAGGTTTAAGAAGTCCGGCTGTTTTTTCTCCGAGAACCGATAAAAGCTTGTCCGTATCTGCACTGTTGACACAGATGCGAGCAGCGTTTCCCACCGAAAAAGCATAGTAATTGATTCCCGAACGATCGAGCTTTTCAGCGGCTTCCTGCATGAGCTGTTCGCTCATTGTAAAAGCTGTTTTGGTATTGTTATCTATGGAAGAAAACCAGATCTCATTACCGATAGTAACAGGTTTTGGCATTGTATTCACTCCTTATATAGAATGTTGATTATCCTTGTTTTTGGCGATATTCCGTGCGTCGTGTTCCTGATTCATAGATTTTGCTTTGTCGGAAAAATCCTTCTGCGCTTTTCTGGAAAAGAGCGATTCCGTCACCTTTTTTAATGCGGACGCATCCTTTTTTGCAACAGTTATCTTTGTGGAATTATTTTCGTTATCGACCACAGCCGAAAATCCGATATTATTATTTTTCAGTTCAGACATCAGCTCATTTGCCTTGTTCATGCCTGAAATCTGAGTATAGAGACGTTCTTCAGGAGGGAGACTTTTGAAAAAGTCCGAGTTTATGTACTCCTTGGCAGTCTGCTTGCTGCCGTCTGAAATAATCTGATCCAGAGCCCGTGCATTGTCTTTGTGTACAGTAATTGATGTGAGTTTTTCGCTTTTTACTGCCGAAAAAGGAATCCCTGCGCTTTGCAGAGCTGATATCGCTTTGTTCCCAGAATTATGAGGAAGTCGTATAACCTTGCGTTCATCCTTTTTGAGCTGATTATAATATTCTGGATTGATTTTGTCGGAATCGGATGATTTCACATCGTCATGACGTATTGTTTTTTCTGCAATATTTTCGGCAGTATGTTTAAGGATATCAATTTTATCCTTATGTACGGTGATCGCTGCATTATCGTTCTGACGTGATACAGCGGAAAATTCAATTCCGCTGTCAGAAAGCTGCTGCATTATTTCCATAGCATGACGTGCAGGAACAACTTCTGTTGCCCGGTTGTCCCTCGGCAATGAACGATAAAAGTCGTTGTTTATTTTAAAACTGCCGTCATCATTGATCTCTGCTTTTCCTTCAGAGCCAAGCTTGTCGATAATATTATCATATTGTAAATTTTGTTCCGGACGCTTGACATTTTGCGTTGAATATGCTATACTATTACCATAACAGGTCACTGTATCGTATATGGACTGGGAGAATTGGACTCCCGTGTCTGCGAGCATACCTGTTTTTTCTATATTCAAAGATAAAATTTCAGATTTATGCTCTGCAATATATTTTGATAGATTCTTTTTACCGTATAGTGTCGAGATGTTGCTTATTTTTCCATTTTGTCTATCGAGAGCAATGGGAACGAATACATTTTCACCGTTTTTATTTACCATATCAGTAATAAGAACAACAGAATTTTTATTGCGTTCGTTACCTTTCAAAATCATAATAGGATTTCGAATTTCATCTGATAATTTGTATAGTTCTTCTTTTGATATATTGTGACCTTCTGTATGACAAGTGTTACCTGATTTGTCAGCAGAAACAGCATTTTCTAAGTCTTTTTGATTTAAAACCACCTTTTTAGCAGTTGAATTAAGTAATTTGAGGACATTGGGCGTACTGCACACGTTAATAACTTCGTGTGAAGGCATTGCACCGCTAAAATACTTATCAAGTTGTTTTCTGAAAACAGCATTCTCGCTTTTATTCTGCTGAATCTTAGCCGACATTTTCAGAATATCGTTTTCATCTACCGTAATGGTAGATTTTTCTTTGTAATCAGTCTGCATATTGTTGTCCTTTCAGCGTTAAAGCGAGGTTTCCTGTGATTTCTTGGGTTCGTTCCTATCGAGCTGACTGTTGCTCTTTTCGGCAATTTCAGTAAATTCCTTTTGCGCCGCACGAGAAAATGCAACAGGTACTGCTCTGGATTCCGGCTTTTTTCTCTCAGGAACATCCTTTATTTCAGCAGTTTCATGAACGGTCTGCGCAGAACGAGGGATATCAGCCGACTGCGGAGTAAGCTCCAGCGTATCGGAAAGTATTTCTTTAAGCTCATTCTTTGGCATATCGGAGTTGTTTATGTAAAGGGCAGCAGCAATCTCCTTTAATTCCTCCGGCAGAGCCATTACCTGTGCTACAGAAATATCGAGAGTTTCAGCAACCTTTGGCAGAATGTTTTCGTATTCAGACTGCTCCTGCGAATGCTCCGGAGGAGCTTCGGCTTTTATTTCCTGAACTTCTTCGGTCGGAAGATTATTTATAACGCCGTCGATCATGTTTGCATTCTGCTCAACGCTCATTTCTGCATTTTTAAGGGGATTTTCAAAGGTTATCATTTCAACCTTGTCAGCAATATATCCGGCGTTGTCAAGAGCGACAGCGTCGATAACGGAGCTTATAGAGCCTGTTTTTGCGGTCAATGCGTTGTCCAGAGCCTTTCCGCTGTTTTCGATAAGATCGTTTACAAGGTCCGGAGTCTGCTTGCCGAATTCGTTATTTTTAATGCTGATATAGTCAAGCTGAGCGTTCTGGAGCTTGTCCAGTTTGCCGGAAAGAGATGTGCGCCTGCAGTTCAGTTTAACGATCTTAGCGTTGATTTCCGTCTTTTTCACTGCGCTGTCAGTGAGCGAATACTCGTTGTTTAACACCTGTAATTTATCCACGCAGCGTTCAAGCTTTCCGGCAGTTCTTTTCTGCGAATCGCCGTTAAGATTGATCAACGATGACATAAAATGTTCGTGACGTTCGGCACGGTCGGAGAAACCAAAGCTCTTTACAAAATCGCTGAGATGTGTGTATCTGTCGATTTTGTCCTGAGATTTTTCAATTTTCCGTGTCTGAGCATCAATGGCTGCTTTATGCTTTGCGATTTTTTCCTCACGTATGGGGATTCTATTTTCATTGATATCGGATATTCTCCGTTCATTGCTCTCGATTTTAGCTTCAATAAGACGCTTTATTCCGGGAATAGAGCTGCTTTTTGACAGAGCTTTCAGGAAATCCGTAACGTTGCGGATTCTCTGACTGCGGTCTTGCAATTGAGCGATCTTATTTTCGTTTTTGCTGATTTTTAGCGAATGGGACTGCACTTTTTCCTGAGCATTATTGATTTTTGATTCCTGATGTGCGGTCAGCGTTTCCATAAGCGGAATAAGCTTTTCACGTTCAGCCGGGATGTCCTTAGTTGGTTCAGGAACAGGTGCAGATTCGGCTTTTACTTCTTCTTTTGGAATTCCTTCCAGATTCTTTGGAATATCGACTGCTTTCGGCGGAGCGAGTTCCGCTGCAATGCCGTTGATCTTATCGAGGTCGTTTCTGTTGAATTGCAGCGAGATCTTTTTTTCGTCATATCGTGCATAGAAAAGAATATTTTCTTTGTTGAGACGTTCGATAAGCTCGTTGGCTTTTTCAGTTTCGATAGTGGTATACGCTTTATTTTCGATAGTTTTTACATCTGTATTTCCGAATGAATTCATTTTGTACCTCCTGATTCTGCAAGAACTGCGGTCATTTCCCTGATAACTGTGCTGTCACTTTCAATGCCGTGCAGCATATCGTAAGCTCCGCAGAGCTGAGCGAGAGTTTCGTAATCATATTTTTCTTCAAGCTGCGAAGCGGTCGTATTGAGCAGCTTTGCGGCGTCGTTAAGACTTGAGATCTGTATACACTTTTGTATGATATGATACATTTCAGTGTAGTCGCTATTGTTTTCGTACTGAATAAGTATCTCCGATCTTGCGCTTTGCGGAAGATTTTTAAGTGTGTCAGGATTGAGACTGAAACGTTCAGCCAAATCTGATAAAATAGAATTGGTAACATGATGAACATACAAGCGTTTAAGTTCTGCTGAAATTTCATCTGCATCAAGTATTCCGGAATTCACGGTATATGCGGATTCCAGTTCGTTTTGTGCTTCTTCCGGGAGCGAGTTGAATTCGTCCTCCGAAATTCCGGTTAGCATTGTGATCGAGGTTAACGTATTTTTTTGCATAATGGGTTCTCCTTTTTATTTATTTGTGTCATGATGACACATTTTTTATTTTGGGTATTGACATTTCACTTATTTTAGTATATACTAAGTATATACTAAAATAGGAGATGATCGTATGACTACTACAGTTCAGAAGTGGGGAAACAGTCAGGGGATAAGGATTCCGAAGTCTGTTTTGAACGAGATCAATGTTGAAAGCGGCGAGTGTGTAGAACTTATTGTTGATAACGGTATGCTTCTTATAAAGAAGGCTGAAAACAAAAGAAAACATAAGACAATTGATGAGCTTTTCAGCGGCTACACAGGCGAGTATAAGTGCAGTGAGATCGACTGGGGAGAAAGCGAGGGTAACGAAGAATGGTAAAACAGGGAGACATAATCAAGATCAGCTTTAATCCTCAGAGCGGTCATGAACAAGCAGGATACCGTCCGGCTGTCGTTGTAAGTAATAACTATTTCAACAATATAACCAAGCTTGCAATGGTTTGTCCAATAACAAATAGTCCGAATGAGTTTCCGCTGCATATTAAGCTCGATGATCGGACTCAGACAACAGGCAGCATTATGTGTCAGCATCTCAGAACCCTTGATGTGAACAGCAGAGGATATGTTTTCGTAGAAAAGCTTCCTGATGAGCTGCTGCATGAAGTTATTGACGTTGTTTTGGCGGAAATTGAATCCGAGTGATAGTGTGTCACCGTGACACACTTTATTATATACTTAGGATTTGGTCTTTCTGACCTGTTCTGTAAGCCCGATAAGCTTATCTACCGAAATATTGAGGAATAATGCCATTTTTACGATTTGATGTTGTATAATAAAACTTGACACAATCCAGACAATCAATGTATGATAAAATAAAAAAGGAGGGTGTCAAAGATGGGAACAGTAAGACAGTATGATGAGGAATTTAAGAAGC
>JAETSI010000206.1 GCA_021769725.1 Oscillospiraceae bacterium
GAAGCCTTTTTCTTCAGCGCAATGATATCAGCGATGGCGCAGGTCAAAGGCTCGGGAATATTCGGAGAAGGCACCGAAGAAATCACATTCTTCATTTCAATATCGGATGATGAAGACGCTGAAAATCTCGAAGACTCGTCAGCCATGACACTGAACAGCCCCGAACTGGCAGCAGCTTTTTTGAATAGAAACAAGTAACATCATATTATGGCATACCTGTTGGTTGAATTAAACCTATAGATAAACATGGATATACAACGCATCATCAGCCTGGTCAAAGAGACCAAGAGGATAATCACAAATAGGGAAATGGCAGCCCATGTGAAAGAAAAAGGGGTGGCCGATTACGTCACGCAAGTTGACGTGGCTGTACAGGACTTTCTGAAAAAGGAATTATATATACTCGCGCCTGACATCCAGTTTCTCGGAGAGGAAACCGGCTTGCAACGGATGAATACGGACTGCTACTGGATTCTTGACCCCGTTGACGGCACAACCAACCTCATGCACGACTATCAGCATAGTGTGGTTTCGTTGGCTCTTTGTCGCGAAAAAGAGATTGTTTTGGGTATTGTCTATGACCCGTTTCATGACGAGCTTTTCCATGCCGCCAAAGGAAAAGGCTGTTTCTTGAACGAAAAACCCATACACGTTTCCTCTGCCCGAAAGCTCTCGGAAACCATCATCGGTATCGGCACTGCTAAAAGAGAACTGGCGAAAGAAAACTTCGCAAGGTTTCTCAAAGTCTATGAAAACTCGCAAGATGTCCGAAGGCTGGGTTCTGCCGCATTGGAATTGGCATATACCGCTTGTGGCAGACAAGGCGGATATTTCGAGATATATTTGAATCCGTGGGATTATGCGGCAGGGATGCTTCTGGTGCAAGAGGCAGGAGGAAAAGTGACCGACTGGAACGGAAAGGCACTCGACCCGGCTCAAGGATGCCAAGTGGCAGGAACAAACGGACAAGTCCACGAAGAATTACTCAAACTATTTTAAGTACATGACAAAAATTTGAAAACATCGAATTTTGGGGTATAAGTCGGACGCAGAAGTATTGTTGAAATCTCCTCCAAACCATACTTGACAAGCGACTTTGCCTTTCTTCC
>JAETSI010000076.1 GCA_021769725.1 Oscillospiraceae bacterium
GTAATCTCAGGGCCTGAGCCGGCAGGGTCGCCGGCGGTGATTGCTAAGATAGGTAATTTGAACATGTTCTTTCTCCTCGTTTCTAATAATTTTAATTTAGACGTTTGTGAAACGCCGGAAGACGTATAAATGCGGCGTTCTTTTTATTCCCAAAAGACAAATAACCTCATCGTAAACTTATTCTTTTTCAAACTGCTCTTCAAACCGTCCTGTGCTTCATTGTTCCAATTTCTCTTTCGCTTTACATCCTCCCCAAAGTGCTATGCTATTTTGTCCATAGTGTGTTTTCCTGTTCTCTTCTGAATACAGAACACACTTCATTGTCCCTTTCTAATATGTAACCATTCTCCATTAAGAGATGCGTGTCCTTTAGTTCAGATATTTTCTTATTGATAAAAATCACACTAGGAATTTTATCTGGATGATTCTGATAATAATACACAAACAGGGGATCTGACAAGTCTTTCACTACAAGCCATGTAGACGGAGAGCAAACTTCTCTTTGCAGTGCGAACAGATCAATGGCATAAGTAGGAATTGTCAGTACTGTATCATCCTCACTTAACGGAATTGTCCTCAGTTCCTGATATATATCTGTATACAATTCCGCTTTTTCCTCCGTTGTGTAAATTCCTTTCATAGGGCCCTCAGAAATCTGAACTGTCAATTCTGAAATTGGCTCTTCCCAATATACATATTTAACATCCATACCCAAAATACAAAATGTAATGAAAACGAAAGAGATGCAGAAGATGCCTCGTTCCCATACATTGCTTTTTACGTTTTCTTTCCTTTCAGGCTTCATATTTTCAAATAATATACTATCCTCCAGTATCAAATAACTAAGTACGTTCAACGCCGTACATGCCCACGAAACTGCATGCAATGCAGTACCACTACAGAAATTTGCTGCCATCACAAATAGAATTGCCGCAATACAGGCCATCACAGAGTGATTTTTTATTGTATCAAACTCATAAATTAGTAGCGTAATTCCAATAAATGCACCCAAACTCAGAATATAGCTATTTCTCATTTTGAAAAGTGCATATATACTGTAAAGGGCTACCAGCACAATTACGCTTGTAATGCAGTGTTTTCTATAATTTTTTCTTACTAGTCCAACAATCAGGACCCCAATAAACACAACCGGAAACAATGGAAATAAAATAACAAAATCAATTGCAAACCAACTCTTCTGTTTGATAAACGAAAACAATGTACCTCCTGTATCGTGTGCCACATCAAAGGATAGCATTGTATTCAGATTATTGGCCACATCAAGAACCGACAAACCACGTTGCTGCATACAAACTATAATATATACAACAAATGGCAATAACAGCAGTAGTATTCCAACGTGAAATACCAAGAAATGTTTGATGCTCAGTTGCTCATTTATTAATATAAAGTGGTTTATGGCTGTAAGTAAAACAATCGCAATGTAGATCAGCAGGCAATATGGGTTACACAGTACCATTATCGCTAGTAAAAATCCCTTGCTTATATCCGCAGGTACAGAGTCATATTTTAAATAAAATAACAGTGCAAGTACCGTAGCCGATGAATAAGTAATCGTATTGTAGCTTAGTACCATTAGTGAAACAGGTACAGAAAGACTGTAAATAACTGCAGCATATATTGAATGTTTATACCCTTTTTTGTGTCCAAGAAGATAGATGACAACCGATACAGACATATGGCACACCAACCAAATATATCGAAAAGAAAGTATTATTTTTTCGGTACTTCCCTGGTGAATCAGACTCCACACCTTAACAAACGGAAATAGCAAAAACGACACTAACTGCGTTGTATTCATTTCATCGTACAGCAACATGTCACCAAATAGCATACGAAACGGGATAGATGTGTAAAACCCCTCGTCCGGACAGACATAAATATCTGCTGCGCCGTAATGGATCCGCCACACCCAAAACGCTGAAACAGCAATCAGCAATGCCAGCGACACCAAATATTGTCTTTTTCCTCCACCTATCTTCTGATTATTTTTCATTCCAGAACTCTCCCTTCTCTGCATCTAGTTCCCCGACACTATCCACGCTGCCCTGCCAGATTTTGCTAAATCGGCAATCATTTCCACACATTTTTCCTCATGTCAGCACATCCTCCAACCTAATATCGTTTTAGCCTTGCTACAATACCTAGCACATTTTCAACTGGCTTCAGTATCAAGTCAACAACCATATCAATCACTGCTGCAACAAGATAAATGACAATTGATAGTACAATTGCCACCGCAATCATGTTAACGCCGCTGTATGTATCCACCTTTAATAAATCCATAAAAATAAATCTTAATAAAATTGGATTCATATGGATAATATACACTGCCAATGTTTTGGATGCGAGTTTGGAAATCCATTTATTATTAGGAATATGAACATTCTTAAATGTCAGAAAACACCAACAAACACGAAATCATATATATTAAAAGATATACTCTAGTTCAGTTTCCATCTTCATAGTAATTTCGAATATAATATCCCAAACAATACAAATAAATAAAGTTTACAAGACCATAACCTGCATCCGTGACCAGTTGATCCGCATTGATAGCAAAGCAAAACGTCGCCATCACATAGAACAGAAAGAATCCGGTGACGAGCATTGACCACAATATTTCTCTATCAGCAGCTTTTAAAAAAGCGTTGATATATGGTGAAAGAATACACAACGCCAGGTATGCCGTGATCTATCAATACTGCTTTGTAACAACAGGGAACAGCAGTTTAATATCATTCGTAAAATTGATTTGATGGACACTAAAGGCAATACCGATGATTACTCCCAGCCAAGTATAAAAGCAACTCCGCAGATCAAACCGCAGAACTTTGTCCCACCTGAGGGTAACGCCAAAATAACCTGATCGGATAACAAATACGTTTACCGCCATTATACAAAATGAACGAATGAAATTTGTGATGTAATAATCAATTGTATCCAAAGCAGCCAATTTCCCACTGTACACCGTAACATGACCAATTATGACAAAAAGCATCATTATGATACCCATTAGTTTATAATTAGCACATCTACAAGTATCCCCGACATTCGTGTCATTTTTGTTCATTTCCGTCCTCCTTTATTGCGTTTCCGAATTCGATTCACTGCACTGTCTGCCAATCCACGAATATACCGGAATTCTTCTGTCTTAAAGTAAACCAACACCAGCAAGCCATTAGACATTACCAAAGATAATATTGCCTTCAAGCAGAAGCTCAGTAACATGTTGCTCAACGCCACCAATGAAACCGCATACCATGTTGCAAGAGCAATCAAAACTGAAAGAACTATTTTCTGTCCTTCCCAGACAACATACTTTTTAAAAGAAACACTGAAAACATCTCGATAAACAAAATAGGGCTTTGTCCAAAAAGAAAACACAAGGAAGCTAATCAATGTACCAAACAGAACCCCAGCAATACCATACTGCCTTGCCATAACAATAGAAATCCCCATGTTCAATAACGCTTCCATCATTGGTACAAACCGATCCGGATAGTACAGGCCAGCCGCATTTTTAGCAATATCGATTCCGGAGTTAATTCCCTTTAGGTAATATGTAACAACCGTCAAAAACAGGATTCCCTTTGTCAGCACAAAATCCTGTCCCAACCAGATTGCAACAAAGGGTTCTATCAGGCAGAACAGGCAAATTGCAGAAAATGTATACAACCAATAGTTAATAAAATCAATACGCTTGTATACCTCATATGCTCGCTCTTTTGTATCACTTGCAATCAGGTTACCCATACTTGCCGTAACTCCGCTGGAAAAAGTCGTCACAAACCCGGAAACCGAAGAAATCAGGGTTGTATAATTACTGTACATACCCACAGCAGTTACACTAACAAGCGAAGAAATTACTAAGTTATCAGAACATTGAGAAACAATGTAGCCAACTTTTCCAAAGAAAAGTGCCTTGATATTTTTGAATAGTCCCTTCCGAATTGCAGGATCTAGTTTCTGGACATTCTTATCTTTCAAGTAAGGATATCTCTTGTCAACAATATGACAAAAAATCAAATTCTTTACAATGGTCGTACCAATGTCAATAGACAAGTACAAAATATAATTCTGCGTAAAGTACAGTATCAGCACCTTAAATACCAATACAGCAATCTGCGTAATGGTATTTGCTATGGTATAAAGGTATTTATTCTGATCAGAGCTGTTCAACGTAGTCTTGTAAACCCACAAGTAGGATACCACCGAGCTGAAAAGAAACATCAAATATACGATGTTGGCATCCTGTGTTGTATTGTCCTTTAGAAAGAACGGTAGCAACGGATAAAACGCCATACCAATCACAACTGTACCAATTGCCAGTGCTCCGTATGTGTATTTGAAAAAACGCATTAGTGATTTAATTTGCTCAACATCATTCTCTGCAAGTGGCTTATATAGAGCATATCCTATTGCAACACCGATACCAGATTCTGCCAGAGAAAAAACAGTCAATATATTGGTCATCAAGCCATGAATTCCCAGATATTGAACACCAACATTGTAGATCAAAACTCTACGCGAAATAAAACCCAGTAATATGATTACCAACTGCGCTGCAAAAGAGGTAACAATATTTAATATAGATTTTTTTGTACGCATTATTCTCTATTTCCTTATAAGACAATACAGCAAATCCGACATATGTAATTTAAACATCAAGTAAATTATAATAAGATTAAGATGCAAGTACCCTCCCCCAAGATTTTTCCAGTATAGTCTCGCTCGAAATATATCATTTCTGCAAAATGCTGCAAATTGTTTTTTATCCATTACCTGAATTGCTCTCAAGATTTGAGTTACATATTCATATCCTAACGCATGATAAAATCTTGGGGTCAAAGCATTATGTTGCTCAAAAATATCATATAGTGTCATTGGGGAATTCTCTATATCTTGTATATTTGCCAATCCATAAATATGTATGGTCGACTCTTTCCTAATAACATAATTATACAGTGCAACCGGAATATATTGCGCCGAGTTGCAACATAACAAATATTCCACTGTAAAATAAAAATCATCCTTGACCTTACTTGGTTTAAAAAGAAGGTTATGATTGATAATGATTTCTTTTCTAAATAATGTTTTCCAGACCGCACACGATATTTTTTGTTCACCAACCAACATCCAAATTAACTGCGAGTTTATCCCCGCTTTATCATAATATTGTATACCCGCTTTTACAGAGTGGAACACTTCTTTTCCATTCACTATTTCCTTAAAGTCACAAGCCGTATAATCAGTATCCATTCTTTCTTGTTCTTTTAAAAGAATCTCATACATATTTGAATCTATATAATCATCATCGTCAATAAACGTTAAAAATTCTCCATTTGCAAGACGAATCCCGTCATTTCGTGCATTGTAAATTCCACCATTTTCTTTCCGATAATGCACTCTAATGCGAGCATCTTTCTCCGCAAGTTTTGCACATAACATAGCAGAATTATCTGTAGAGCAGTCTTCGATCAGTAATATCTCTAAATCCGTATATGTCTGCGCAAGAACTGAAGCAACACATCTTTCAAGATACTTCTCTCCATTATATACAGGTATAATTACACTAATCATTTATTTGCCACCTCAATGTATTATACGTTTAATACTTTCACAAATGCTCTCCACTCTTCGTTCTGTCACAATACAATTTTCTCTTCCATCTAGTTGCTCATGTGCCCCGGCAAAATCTGTCGATACTATTGGCATTCCAAACACCTTTGCTTCTGCAAGTGTAATACAGTATCCTTCATGAATAGAAGTCTGCACATACAAATCCGCCTGTTTCAGATAGGGATATGGATTTGTTTTTGTTCCTAACAAAATCACGTTGTCATTAACACCGTACTGCAAAATTCTTTCTTCTATTACTTTCTGTAATCCACCCGCGCCAATCAGATACCACTTGAATCTTAATCCTGATGCTTCTAATTGACACGCCACTTCCGGGATAATTTCCTGCCCTTTTTCTGTTGATAATCGCCCAAGCGTCACAATCGTCTTCACTCCCGGTTCCCTGATATCTTCTACAGGTTCTTCCGCTTGCTTCAAAATGCTTTCCTGATCTATCACATTATAACGCAGTTCACATTGATCTCTCAATTCCGGAAATTCTTTTGTAAAAGCATCTAATGCCTCTTTGGATACCACATATATTTTTTGCATACCCCGGTGAAGAAAGGACATTAATTCATGATTTACAGATAATTTACTGATGTCAAAATGAATCCATCCAATTCTTTTCTCTGCAGTCACATGGAAATTCACCAGCCATGTCAAATATCCGATGAGCGATGTGTATGCGACTGCTACATCATAGTGTGCACCATACTTCGGAACATCGCGGAACGCCATTTTGTAGTAATATCGATAATGACCACTACTTTTCGCTAAGGTGTATCCTGCAAAAAGTTCTATTGCCCGGATCCAATTTCTCCGCTGGATATGTTGTTTAATAGCCACAACCGGAGGCAAATTAACATCACTACTAATCTTCTCGTACTCTTCGCAGATAATAATGTTGACCCATTCAGGAATCTGTGACACAAAGCCGCCATAATTTTCCAGCAAAAGTAAGTCTACTTCATATTGTTCCTGATCAATCGTGTTCAACAGAGAAAGCAATGATTTTTCTACCCCACCGACATTCATATTCTTTACTGCAAAGAGTATCTTTTTCTTCATAATCTTAATCCTCAAGTAGCTTATACAATTTTTCAATTTCCTCAGAATTTCCCTTTTTCTCTGCACGAACGTTGGCAATGCATCGTTCCCGAAGTTCTGAATCATTCAGCATTCTCGTAATACCATCTGCTATTCCTTCTGCAGAAATATCAACAATAAGACCATTTTTTTCATTTGTAAACTGCTCGCAAACCGCGGGAAAATTCGTAGTCACAATTGGCTTATTGAACATTTTGGCTTCTGCTAAAGTGATTCCAAAACCCTCCAATGTTGATGTTTGCACATACAAATCACAAGCTTGAAAATATGGATAAGGATTGCTTCTGCTGCCGAGCAGAATAAAATCATCCTCTAATCCAAGCAGTTTAATCCGTTCTTCCAGTTGCCCGCGAAGCATTCCATCTCCGATTACATACCATTTAAATAGCACACCAGCATCCTTTAATAACTTTGCCGCATCAATTGCCAGTGGATACCCTTTCATTGCATCAAGACGGCCAACCGTTAAAATATTAGTTTTCAAATTGGTCATCTCAAATTGCACATTTGACGACATCCCAGCCATTTTGATTGCAAATTTATCGTCAAGAATATCTTTAATAACGGTTATTTTTTCTCCTGGAATCGAAAATGTAGATTGAATTTTTTCAGCAATCACATCAGAAACACCATTAATATAATCAAACAATCCATACATCGATGTTATAAAATCCAAATATCTGCCGTACGGAATATAAGTTGCATTGATCCACGCCGCTCTCTTTTTCGCTCTTACCTTTTCCGCCACAAAAAATGTCGGCACTCCCTGCGAATAGGCAATTGCCACATCATAGTCCTGCTCCATTTCCTTGAAGCAGTTTCTGCAGGCTTTCCAAAGCAACACGGCTTTTTCACTATGATTATGCTTTCCAGTTCTCAGGGCGACCGAATATCTTACCTGCGCAAACAGCATCTTAGGTTTTTTTATTTTATGAAACAGCTTTGACCATGGAATTTCATTATATATGAAGTACTCTGGAACAGGAAGCAGATTGACCTGTTTCGAAAGGAACTGCTGAAAAGCCCCTCCCTGCGCAAAAAGAAGAAGGTCCACATCAAATTTGGAATAGTCCACTAAATTCAGAAGGGTTACCAGACTTTTCTCCGCACCGCCTAACATAAGAGATTCAATCACAAATAACAGTTTCTTTTTCATATTTATCGCTCCGTTACGAGAGTTCATGCTCTCTTATTGCTATAAATTGTCTCTGGGCACTTTTCATAAATTCTTCCACAGGAAATGGATAAATACACCCATTATCCGGTATACTCGTTTCCAGACCAATGGTAGCAATATCTATTATTTCCCCCGGAAATAAAGAATCGTTCAGCATATTCATTGTTTTATCGCTATAAACCAACGGAATCACTGCCTGTCCTGCTAATAACCCCAGAACATTAGCATGAAAACGGCTGGCTACTAATACACTGCATTCACCAATTGCCTGCACGCTACTCTCAATGCATCCATGATATACTTCTATTTCCAGCTTTTTTCTTTCTTTCTCGCTTAGCATATATTTAATTTCATATGCAATTTTTTCATCCCCTTCTGCTGCGCAGAAGGCAAAAATTCTACATTGGAAGCTCTTATCAATGTACTCCTTTATTGCATTGCAGATTAACGACAGATAGAGTTCTCTTTTCTGTTTTATACTTGGTACATGGCTTGGATCAATGATCGAAAACCCAATCAAATCTCTTTTTTTCTGTATTTTGGGAAAACGATACTGAAAAATGACATCTCTTTCGAATCGAACGTTCGGCAAATCCGAAAACAAGCCATAGGAATATGAATCTCTAAAACATACATCTGTACATTGACTAAACAAATCTCTATATCGATCTATAAAAAGCTGAGTCAAAACCGGTCCAAAATTAGAACCAATGATAAACACAGGTTTATTTTTTTCGCGAAATGCTTTTATAATACTGTACCTTTGATGATACACTTGCCCCCAAAAGGATTCTTCCCGAAAAATAGATCCACCCAGTAAAATAAATCCATCATATTCTTTGCTTATTCTCTCAGCATCATTAATATAATCATAAATATGCATTCTGTTTAATACTCTATAAGACAGAGAATATTTTGGAAATAATATATTCTTTTGTCCAACAAATGTCTCTTTACTGTATTCTCCGTAGTAATTCATTGTAAATAGTATGTTCGGAAACTCTTCCGCTAAAATCTTCACAAACAAATCATCTCCAAGATTTGCTGCCAGATAAGCGTCCACATAATAGTTCATGTCTTTTTCACCAGCCAATGCCATATCATACTCATTGTGTCATGCAATTCGTCTTTTTTCCTTAAAATAGCTAATATCACCCACTGCTCTTTCATTGCCAATTGAATGGATATTGGCAGTATTCCTTCCCGGCTTTCAATCACCGAGAATAACGTGCTATTTCCACATATGGACTGAAACGTTTCCCGTGGTTTTTTTGCTCTCCGTAATACTGTATCAATAAAACTTATTATTTTTTGATTCGTTTCCCGTTCTGCGAACTTCGGGTCATCTTTCATTCGCACCAGGAGCCTTTTCAATTCATCTGCAAAAACCGCATAACTTGTAATCAGCTTTTGATCCCTCTTTCTCGTTAAGCTTGCTTCATTTAAGCGGTTATATAAATACACAGTACCCAGAACACTGCCCCACTTTTGTATATATTGGATATATTCAAGCACAAACAGCACATCTTCAGAAAAATGAATATTAGGATTCAGGCGAATACTATGAGACATAATGATTTCATGACGAAACATTTTCGCCCACAAAACCCCTCCTGTTCCATGTATCACTTTTAAGATAAGGTTATCCTTCGTGTCCACTCTATCAGCGAATTCGTGGATTTCACAGTTTCCGTAGGGACTGCAATCCAAGTATCCCCCAAAAACAAGTTCCGCTCCTGTATGCTCAGCATAATGAACCATATCCTGTA
Organism: Oscillospiraceae bacterium; assembly: GCA_021769725.1. GTDB lineage: Bacteria > Bacillota > Clostridia > Oscillospirales > Ruminococcaceae > Ruminococcus. The sequence goes on from JAETSI010000076.1 coordinate 9,700, forward strand.
CAGACGATTCATATAACTGATCGTCTGCATCTACAAAAACAATATATTCGCCCACTGCGGACTGAATACCACAATTTCTTGCTTCACTCGGTCCACTATTTTGTCGATGAATGACTGTCACCCGATCATCTCTCTGCGCATATGCGTCACAAATTTCCCCACATCGGTCTGGTGAACCATCGTCTATCAAAATTAATTGTATATTTTTATATGTTTGCGATAAAATAGAATCTACACACACAGGCAGATATTTTTCAGCTTTATATACCGGTACCACAACACTTACTTTCGCTGATAACTGGTTATCACTCATTTTCTATCACTTCATCTTCATCATATTGGCTATTTTGAACTGTTCTTCGTGGCTCAGGAGATACTGTCTCCGTTCTTCAAAGCTCATATTATATGTGTTTAAGCACTTACCCACATATTTTTCTTTTAGCTCGGCTACATCGCAAATGATTTTTGCCGGGTTTCCCGCAATTACTTTTCCAGAGTACAGACAACTGCTAGACACAACACTGCCTGCACCAATAATACAGTCATCCGCTATTGTTACACCTGG
>JAETSI010000207.1 GCA_021769725.1 Oscillospiraceae bacterium
TGGTGGGATAGCGGCTTATTGCCTGTTTCCAAAGAAACCGAGGATAAACTTAGAACGCGTGTATGATAATCAGCTGACTCTCTTTTGATTATTTTCATCGAACTCACGTTAATTATAGCTTTGGAATAAGAACAGCGATGAGAACGCCATCATGATTCCCATCGCCACCAATGCCAGTGCCGGGCGTGGCTGAATGGCAAAGCTGCGTCCGCGCATTTTTATCATCGCCCCGAGGATGGGGATGGCGAACAGGTATCGGAAGAATAGGACCGAATCCGCGTCCATCCCGCCGGCATAGAGCGGAAGTGCGAACAGCGGGTTCATCCCGTAGGTGGCTGCGGCAACTGTGCCTAGTATGTATCCTTTGACTTTATTGTTCATGGCTGCAAAGTTAGGCAAAATTCTTTGCCCCGTGGATTTAAGCGGCAGCCATAATTACGAACATACGGGGAGTGCAGGGTGATTTTTATCCTGAGGGATGAATCCTCACACAAAATTCCAAAACGTAATTAGTCTAATATATGTTATGAAAACAACACCAGTCTTTTATATGGTGAATGACTTTGAATGTATTTGAATTAACTTGAATGAAAATCAGCGAATTAGAGTTCTATTCAGTTTCTTATTTTTATAAGTTTTTGCCTCTTTTTTCGCAGTCAGTACATCTTTTGTACATTTCGTTTATTAATAGATGTTGAGGGCCATTTTTACGTTTCAAACCCTCTAATTACCTTTGCGCTTAACAAAGATAATCATTTATGGCGAAAATAGAAAGCAAGAACAAACAAAATCCCAAACTGCAACAGTCCGAGCTGAAAGACGGACGTGCGAGTCTTTATCTGGAATTCTATCTCGGCCGCTCCGAAACTCCCGTGCTTGACGAGGACGGCAACCAAGTTTTCTACTCATCGGGGGCTATGGCAGGCAAACCTAAGTATCAGATTAAGCATATCCGCAAGCGAGAGAACCTCAACCTCTACATCTGGCTGCACCCACGCAACACGCAGGAGCGTGTGCAAAACCGCAACACCCTCGCACTCGCCGAGAAAATAAGATTTGAGCGTGAGCAGGAGTTCCTTGAAGACCGTGAGGGCTATCG
>JAETSI010000077.1 GCA_021769725.1 Oscillospiraceae bacterium
CCTGAACCGGTTTATTTACCAGCCGCTTGAACAAGCGCTGAAAATAAAAGGGGGACAGACCTACAGTATTTGCCAGTTCTTCCGTTGAAATTTCTTTTGTCAGGTGTTCCTCGATATAAGTCAAGGATTGTTCGATTGCTTCATATGCGTGCATTGCGGCACCTCCTATATTCGATGTTCAAATTATATCATTTTATTTTTTGCCGGGCTTTTCACGCAATGCGCTTTTTGATTAGGAAAATGCACTTTGTAAAATAGAAACCTTAAACCACCTCAATTCGTACAGAAATAATGTGTGTTACTTATTAACTGTTTCTGCTAATTTTTTTATTTCACTCTCGTTTATTTCTGGTTCAGTAAATCCCTCATTAAAGCCGTCAATCTTTTTCAAAGAATGAAACAATTTTCTATATAGAACATTCATTTTTTCGTAGTCCATCTTGCCGCCGACAGAGGTTACATAGGAAGCATGGTTTATTAGCTCTATTGGGTAAAGTGTTTCAAAAAATCCCTCTGTATCTTTCGGGGTATAGCAACAAACGAACAATCCAATCTTCGTGTGTAATAACTGTTTTAGATTGCGTTTACAAAATTGCGTAATTTCTTTTTGGATTTTACCCATATACACAGAACCGCCAATAAAAACAGCGCCATATTGAGACAGATTGATTTTATCTGCTTTTGCTGAAAGTATGTTTACTTCACCATGAAGATAAGTCTTTAGGATTTCTGCGCATTCTTTTGTACAGCCGTATTTTGTGGCGTACACGATTGCTGTTTTCATTAAATTGCCTCCTTACGGTAAATCATGTCAAACTGTTCTATATGTTTTCCCAATATTTCTTTTGCCTCTTTTTCCTTTTCAGCAATGCCGTCATATTTATTTAGCAAAAGAAAAATCGGCGAAAAGAATTGTAATGCCATGACTTCGGGACTGGCTTGCCGCATGAAGCCTTGTTTTATCATTTTTTCAAATAGTCTAGCTTGATACGAAATAGCAGTATCAATATAAACTTCCCGGTAGATGCGGTCTATTTCCTCATTTTTGTATTTCTCAATGGAAAGCATTTTACGAAACTGTGAGGCATAGGGGTCTTTCAAGTAAAAACAAAAAATATCACTACTTATTTTTTTCAAAACCTCGATGCCACCTGTTGCGTATTCCCTTGCCATTTCTCGCAATTCGCCATTTGGAAGCTGAAAAGAAGTAGCCGCATCCCTAAAACGTGATTGCATTGTGTCTACCAACGTATCAAAGATTTCTTGCTTGCTTTTGTAATGCTTGTATAAAGGGCTTTGCTTCATTCCGACTTCTGCCGCAATGTCACGCACTGTTACACCGTCATAGCCTTTATCAGCAAACAGCTTTAGTGATTCAAATAAAATGGTTTCTTTCGTATTTTTTTCCGCAATGCCAATACCTCACCAAATGGTGATAAAGCGTTTTCTTGCTTCCGGCATGACGATGGAAGAAGTTTCTGTGAAAATGGACATTTCTATTGAGGATTTGACAAAACTTCTAAACAGCTAATACATGATACACAACGCTACTTACAAGCGGCAGACTGAACACTTTTACCTTGCCGATATAGATAAACAAGCACAGGAACGTACGGAAAGGCTCACAGCGCAGATGTTTGCCGCCTAAAAATCTTTTAAAAAAGGTCTTGTTTGTGACGCTGCGTAATGATTTATAATAGATATGAGGAGGTAAATAATTATGGCAAAATACAGAGCAATTCCGCAAGGGTTTATGACAGTTGGCGAAGTGGCAAAGAAAATGGGTGTTACCGTCCGTACTCTACAATACTACGATAAAGAAGGACTGCTTTCCCCATCGGCAGAAAGCGAAGGTGGACGCAGACTTTATACAGATAAAGATTTGGTCACACTTCATCAGATTATATCTTTGAAATCACTAGGGTTTTCTTTGGACGATATAAAGGGGCGATTGATTTCTTTAGAGACACCGGCTGATATTGCAAATGCTCTTACAGAGCAGGCAGATGATATACGCCAAAAAATAGAACAGCTAAAGGTTTCTTTGTCAGCAATAGAACAGTTAAAAGCAGAAGTTTTACAAATGCAGACGGTCAACTTTAAGAAGTATGCAGATATTATTGTCAATCTACAAATGGAGAATGACTCTTATTATCTTATTAAGCGTTTCGATGATGATAGAAAAATGCCAACAGGTTGTAAAAGAATATTGGGGCCTGATTATGGAGTTTACAAATGGTGATATGAGTATGCTTCCGAAATTGATGGAAGTCGGTAACATTGATACCGCCACAAACGCTTGGGAAGAAAGGCAAAAAATCGTAAACGATTATATAGATCCAGCTTTGCAAGTCTATTTTTCAAGACTTGGAACAAATCCCTTTGAGGAGGTGAAACCGTGAAAGACGCAATACAAGTTCGTGAATTAAAGAAAAGTTACGGAAGCCACATGGTTCTCAAGGGGTTTGATTTTCAAATTGAAAAAGGAGAAATTTTTGCTCTGCTCGGCGTAAACGGAGCAGGAAAAACGACAACGCTTGAATGTATCGAAGGTCTAAGAAAATATGACAGTGGTGCGATTACTGTAAACGGGAAAATGGGTATTCAGTTACAATCATCATCTTTGCCCGCCCATATCAAGCCAATGGAGGCTGTAAAGCTGTTTGCAAAATGGAATAAGACAAAAATTGATTATGCCATGCTTAACGGTCTTGGTATCAAAGAAATTGAAAAGAAGCAGTATATACAATTATCCACAGGGCAGAAAAGACGGTTACATCTTGCCCTTGCACTTATCGGCAATCCCGATGTTATTTTTCTCGATGAACCAACTGCGGGGCTTGATGTCGAAGGAAGACTATCTCTTCACGAACAAATCCGAAAGCTCAAATCACACGGAAAAACAATCGTTTTGGCAAGCCACGATATGGCGGAAGTAGAAACCCTATGTGACCGCATTGCCATTTTGAATAACGGAAATATTGCCTTTTGCGGAACAGCGTCGGAACTGACCGATAAGGTTGGAAGAAAATACTTTATTCATATTAAGACGCAGCAAGGAGACAACACTTTTGAAACGGACAATGTCGAGGACACTTTGATTTCCTTGCTGGGGGAATTAAAACAGAAAAAAATCCATGTATTAGATATTAAAGTTGATCGCGGCACGCTGGAACAGCATTTTATCGAAATGGCAAGGAGGGAAGCTTAAATGAACGGTTTTTTATATGGCGTAGCATTACAATGGAAATTGGATATGCGCAGTAAATCTTTGTTAGTAACCTGCTATATCGTTCCGCTTATTTTCTTTCTGCTTATGGGTGGTATTTTTACTTCTGTTATGCCCGAAATGAGAAGCACGCTGATACAATCTATGATTGTGATGAGCGTTTCAATGGGAGCGTTTATTGGGTTGCCGCCATCGTTGGTTGAAACTTATGGAAGTGATGTAAAAAAGGTTTATAAAGCAAATGGAGTACCTTTATATTTAGGTCTTGTTACAATGTTTCTTTCTGCATTTGTGCATTTGATGATTAGCTGTGCCATTATATTACTGCTTGCCCCGATACTGTTTGAGGCGGCTTTGCCAGTACAGCTTCCATTTTTCTTTCTTGCGCTTGCTATATACATCATTGTGACGCTGAGTATTGGAAGTATATTAGGGTTAGTTGTAAAAAATCAGGCAAAGCTGACGATGATAGCGCAACTTGTGTTTTTACCCTCGATTATGCTTTCAGGGATTATGTTCCCTATCGACTTGCTGCCCGATTTTCTTGAAACCATAGGGCGTATTTTTCCCGCTTCTTGGGGATACCGATTGATGTTAGATAATGGTTTTTGCCTTGAAAATCTATGGTATTTAATTCTTGTATTTTGTGCGGCGGTAATTATATGTGCAATACTTTTGAATAAACAAAAATCCAAATAGGTTGGAGGGCAATAGTTTGAATGGAACAGAACGGATATATTTCCCTATCTGCGACAATAAAACTCGGACAATGATACGGGAAGATACGGAATTAAGAAACGAAACTTTCTTCTCTACTGACCAAAATGCAAAAAGGAAACAATCATCAATGCTAAGAACGGGAAAGTTTTACTTCTGGGTAATAAAAATCGGTGGCTGACATTAATGCCTCAAGAAAATTTTATGAGGATTTGTTCGGATTAGAGGTGTTCCAGGATTACGGTAGAAACATTGCTTTTACCTGCGGTCTGGCATTGCAGCAGGATTTTGACTGGCTGGTCGGCCTGCCGAAAGAGTGTGTCCTGAAAAAGGCTAACAATGCGGGAATCGTCTTTGAGGAACAGGACTTTGACAGTTTCCTGAACAAACTGAAAGAATACCCGGACATTGAATATCTGGGAGAAGTAATCGAACATAGCTGGGGTCAGCGGGTGATTCGGTTTTACGATTTAGATGGGCATATCATAGAGGTTGGCGAGGATATGAAAATGGTGATAAAGCGTTTTCTTGCTTCCGGCATGACAATGGAAGAAATTTCTGTGAAAATGGACATTTCTATTGAGGATTTTGGATGAATAAACAAATCGGGATTTGGAGGAATAAAAATATGGCTAATTCGTATCAGATCATAGATGAAAAAACATGGGAAAGAGCAATGCACTGCATGGTTTTTAGGAACAGTATTGAACCTGCTTTTTGTGTAACATTTGAAGCGGATATTACAAATTTTAAGCGTATGGTTAAGGAACAGGGATTATCATTTACATTGGCTATGGTATATGCCGTATGCAAGTGCGCAAACAAAATAGAAGCCTTTCGCTATCGTTTTGTAGACGGACAAGTGGTTCTTTATGATAGAATTGATACCGCCTTTACTTATTTGAATAAGGAAACCAATTTATTTAAGGTAGTAAATGTTCCAATGGCAGATGATTTGAAAGAATACTGTGAATTGGCATCAAAAACAGCAGATGAACAGAAAGAATATTTTACAGGACCATTAGGAAATGATGTTTTCCAATGTTCGCCTATGCCGTGGGTAACATACACTCATATATCACATACAAACTCAGGAAAAAAGGATAACGCAACACCTCTTTTTGATTGGGGAAAATACTATGAAAAAGATGGAAAAGTTATAATTCCAATTTCTGTACAGGCACATCATTCTTTTGTGGATGGATTGCATATAGGACAGTTTGCAGAACAATTACAAAAGTTTCTGAACGAGTGTTGAATTTCAGTTTATCTTTCTTACATTAGGAGATGCCATGAAAGGATTTAACCGACCAAATCAATTATTCGCTCTATGCGGTTTGAATTGCGGGCTTTGCCCCATGTTTTTGAATAAATACTGTCCTGGCTGCGGTGGCGGTGAAGGAAATCAGTCGTGTAAAATCGCAAGGTGCAGTATGGAACATGGCGGTGTTGAATATTGTTTCCAATGCAGTGAATACCCTTGTCCAAAATACGATCATATTGACGATTTTGATTCTTTTATAACACACCGAAATCGAAAATCCGATATGGAAAAGGCCAAACGATTCGGGATAGACACCTATAATGCAGAGCAGGCGGAAAAAGCAAAAATCTTGGAGATTTTCTTATTGGGGTATAATGATGGCCGCAAAAAAACACTCTTTTGTGTAGCTGTCAACCTGTTGGAACTGCAAGACCTACAAGCGATAATCAGGGAAATTGAACGTAAACCTGATATGGAAACAATGACGCTCAAAGAAAAAAGCGCCTTTGTTGCTGGATTACTGCAGGATGCAGCGTCAGCGAAAAATATCGATTTAAAACTTCATAAGAAAAAGGGATAATTTGAATATGCTTTAATTTCACACATGAACCAATGCTTATAGATCATCTAATCTAATCTTCTCTTCTCTCAATTAAATATTTTTGAAACTACGCTACATATTTCGGGTAGCGCTTTTTCTCTATAATAAAACGCAAAGGTGTTGAAAGCCTTTGCGTTTTTTAATAACCAAACTCAATAAGGAGGCAATCGAACAGGTCATTGCGGACAACTACCGGGACAACCGTTTAGGCCCCGCATGTGTGCAGCAGGTCTTACAGAAATTTGATCCTGGCCGGATTTTCTATGTCCTTGCCAACACGGTCCGGCAGAAAGATTATGACGGGCGGATTTCCCGTGATAACAAAGCGTGGGCGCAGACAATCCCGGTCTGTGAGGATAAGGACGGTTTCGGATATGACCGGAATGTTTCCTTTGTTGTAGACCGCAGCCATACAGGATTGATGGATTTATTTCTCACGCAGGCAAGACGGGAGTATGCGCTGGCACAGGAGAAACCTTCTGTCCGTGAAAGTCTGAATAAAAGCGCCGGGCAGCAGGCAGCGCATAGTGATAAACCGAAAATAAAAAAGAACAGGCACGATAACAGAGCCGGTTTTACAGTAAGGGGGTGATGGGATGGCGACCACACGGCTCATGCCGCTGCACGTTGGGAAAGGCCGGGATGTTTCCACGGCCATAGCGGATATTATTGACTATGTGGAAAATCCGCAGAAAACCGATTTTGGAAAATTCATTTATGGCTATGAGTGTGACACCCGGACCGCTGATGCGGAGCCCAGAAAGCGGCACAGACGGCGAAAGCCACCGCAAAGGCGACAGCCGAAGCAACGAAAACCACGGTCAAGGCGACCATTGCGGCGGTCAAGGCAATCATAGCGGGGACGAAAGCCCTTATTTCTGCCCTTATCGCAGGCGGCTGGATTGCTGTCGTGATAATCCTTATCGTCGTCCTGCTTGGGTGCGCCGTTTCCCTGTTCGGGGGCGGCAGCGAAAGCACTTCCTATACCCCTGTCAGTGCGGAGGTCGAAGCCTACACGCCGTTGATACAGAAGTATGCGAAGCAGTACGGAATCCCCGAATATGTGGAACTTATCAAGGCGGTGATGATGCAGGAATCTGGGGGAAAAGGCAGCGACCCGATGCAGGCGGCGGAGGGGAGCTTCAACAAGAAATACCCCCATCAGCCGAACGGCATCAAAGACCCCGAATATTCCATTGAGTGCGGTGTGCAGGAACTAAAAGCTGCCCTTGTTTCAGCCGAAGTGGAGAACCTGCTAGACATGGAGCGCATCAAGCTCGCCTTGCAGGGCTACAATTTCGGCAACGGGTATATCTCATGGGCAAAGACCAACTACGGCGGCTATTCCTATGCAAATGCGGTGGAATTTTCCGCTATGCAGGCGGCAAAGCTAGGGTGGGAAAAATACGGCGACACGCAGTACCCCGCCCATGTGTTACGCTATTATCCATACGGACGGGCGTTTACAAGCGGCGGCAACCAAGCCATTGTAGAGGTTGCCTTAACGCAGCTCGGCAATGAGGGCGGTCAGCCTTATTGGAACTGGTACGGCTTTGGCGGGCGTGTGGAATGGTGCGCCTGCTTTGCATCGTGGTGTGCCGACCAGTGCGGCTATCTGGAGAGCGGCATCATCCCGAAATTCTCTTTATGCTCGGACGGCGTGAACTGGTTCAAGGGCAAAGGGCAATGGCGGGACAAGAACTATGAACCGCAGGCAGGCGACCTTATTTTCTTTGATTGGGGGAGCAACGGCTCAATCGACCATGTGGGAATCGTGGAGAAATGCGAGAATGGGACGGTCTATACCGTGGAGGGCAACTCTGGCGATGCCTGCAAACAGCAGAGCTATTCAGTCGGGAACAGCTCAATTTATGGTTATGGAGTGCCTATTTATTAGCAGGAAAAAGGCGAAAGAAAACCAGAGGTTCTATTCCTCTGGCTCTTTTGCTTTACATATCACGGAAAATAAAGTACAAATCATTATTCCATTACGGGAACAACCATATTCTCGAAAGCATTCCGCATTTTCGGATGACGGATTAGAAAGTGGATAGCAGGAGTTTTGTTTTTGGAAACAATAACCCATTTCCCTTCACGAATATTAATCTGTATATTTCTAAATGCAGGCGAATGATTTTCTACTGCTTTATAATTTTTGTGTTGCTTTGCATATTCCTTTGCCTGTTTCAAATGTTCCCTATAATCATCCCAACTATAAAGAATATCTTTTTCATAAAACATCCCCGAAAGAGGCATAACGATTGGATATTGCTTAAATTCCGTTTCTGTAAGCGAAGGAATTTCTTCCGTAATACTGCTATGCTGTAAAATCTCATTTGCTATTTTCCGTTGCATGGCAACATAATTTTTGATTTCAGCCTGCTCCGTATCGGGGATTTTATTATTCCTTAAAATTTGGGCAATCAAATCATCCGTTGCTGTGTATAACGATAAGGATGAAAGTATAAAATACCTGTGTCCCTCTGCTTGGGAATCGGTCTGTAAAAATGTATTATAGTCCCGCTCACGGTCTTGCCGATAAATTTCCATTAGTGGTGAAGATTTTGATAAAAGGCGTTCCGCACGCTTTTTGTAATAAGCAACTTCCTCTTTGTTTTTTGTCAGATAATATCTTCCCTCACTATGGTATCCGCAGATTGCTTCACCCGTTAATGCAACGCTTCCAGAAACTTTTAAGAAATGGGAAAATATATTGTCCTGTGCATTTTTTAAATAATAGGGAGAAATCTGCCCTGTCATATACATAGGTATCCAGCTTTCCAGACCAAGCATCATATCCTCAAAAGAACGGTCTATATTATGAATCTGATTTAAGTGCAGTCCTTTTTTCAGCATCATAGCCATACCGAACATCCATTTTTTAGGAAATTCTTCATCTTTTGCCATTTCTCCCATTGGCATATCACTGTACATAATGACAGGCTCCATAGACTTGGATAAGACTGTTGCCTTTAAGAAAGACAGCTCACTTTCCATCATCTCTTTCAGACCCAAGTAGCTTTTCGAGGTAGGAAGCTGAAAAGGGGCAGACGGGACTTTTAATTCATCAAAATGGATGGCTCTGATATATTCGTTTAGATTAAACGCCTCTAATTTCTCCAAAAAACCTGCCAGATAATTTTTAGAAACTCCAGTCCCATTCATAATCCATTCGGCAAGGAGTGTTTGATATATATCGTGATTTGCCAGTTTGTCTGACTTGCATCCGATTAAATCTGCAATGACTTCCTTTTCTGAATCATTCTGAAAACGCCGAACAATAAAACCAGCGATGCCCCACGCAAATTTCTCTGGATTGGCAGGATGCCGCAGACCGTTTCTTATACGGGAAACATAGGAGGAATCATAATTCAAAAATCTCGAAAGCTCGGAAACATTGATAGACAGCATAGTGAGCAATGTATTGAAATTTGTCTGAAACTGTTTCATATCAACCATGCTGCTCTTAACGAATGGGGAAAACGCTTCCGATACAGACTCTACCGTAACATCAGCGATTTTCTTGTTCTGTGCAATACAGACAATCCCTTCTATTAGATTTGTAAGGTTTTCTGTGTTTGCTTCTGGAATACGTTCACCAGAACGGTATCGGCTTATCGTGGCGGCTGAAAGCCCAGAACTTTTACATAAGTCCTTAGCGCTACAGTCTAACAGCTCTATATATTCCGCAAGCTTGTCTTTGAAATCCATGATTTTTACCCCGTTTTGTTTGTAATTTCTCATCTATTATTATATAGCATATTGCCAAGAAAACAACACTTTGTTTCACAAATTGGCATTGACTATTCGGAAAGAACAGATAATTATGGAGCGGGATTTAGTATAATGAGGATAGAAAATTTTGAGTTTTCTGTAGCCTGCAAAATGGGCAGGATAATAATCAATAATTTAAAGGAGGGCATCCATTATGAAAAAATTGAAAAGAAAGACAAAGTGGATGGGGCTATTGCTGTCACTTTGCATGGCACTGTCAATTGTGCCGTTGACAGCGTTTGCGGAAGAAGCGGAAAGTACGGAAGAAGTGGAAATCACGAAACGAGATTCGATGGTTGAGCACATTTTGAATGAAGAAAATAACTGGGATATTTCCGATGAACTGATTATGCCGGGCGAGTCTTTCTGCATTGAGCCGAAATATGAATGTACGACTTCAAAAGTTCAGAGTGGTGTACTTGAGTTTGCGGCTGTCCCTATATTATCTCATGTATCCCTTTTACTGTCTCATCCTGACAGCGACCCTAACAGTGATTTGGACGATGGTAAAGCAAGGTGGTACACGAATAAATTAGTAAGGAGTACGGCAGATACTACGAAAATTGTCCCTTGCAAGACCAATACTTATAATGTAATAAAGACGGCATATGACAAGGGAGATTTGGATAATGCACTGGCACAGAATCCGCAGGATGCAGAGCATCAGGCGGCATTACAGGCGGCATTACAATCAGCTTTGAGTGGAGAAACAACGGTAAATGCAGGATATGTAAACAATACAGGGCTGCCTTTTGTTCTCGAACAGGTGCGTGGTGGCAGTACGCAATTTGAAGGGACGGTAAAAGGCGGCAAGTACGGCGAAACGATTCTTGTTGATGCATCTTCCACACACAACTGGGGCTGCACGATACGTTTTTACGAGCCTTATTATACATTGTCCTATACGGGCTTGCAGGAAGGAGAAGAGGAAGGGCTTCCTGACCGCTACTATATTCAAAATGAAAAACAGGAGCTTGTCATGGCAGGTCTGATTCGTCCGGGGAAACATCTTGTCCAATGGAAAGGATTGCCGTTCGCTGAACAAAGAAAAGTTGGCGACAATGTGGTTTTGTCTTTTGACTGGGACAATATTTGCCACGCAGGTTATAATTTTGGAGATGAAACCTTGTCCCCTGTTTTCAAGGACGGATTTACAGTTACGTTCAACCCGAATGGCGGAACGATAGCGGATAAGGAATCCGATATTCATGAATTAGATACAACAAGTGAAACTTTTTTTGATATAGGAGCCTATGTTCCAAAACGTGACGGATATACATTTCTCGGTTGGTGCCCATACCCTTCCGCAGATGACGATAGTCTGATTAGAAATACAAAAAATTATGATTGGGTAGATAAATGGGTAGCGGACTGGAACAATAGTTTGGTTGAGAAAAAGTATGATATTCAGCTCTATGCGAAGTGGGAGAAAACAGACCCATGTGCAAATGGTCATAAGACGCAGAAAACGGTGGCGAAGGCGACTGTAAGTAGTGATGGTAAAATCGTCACGAAATGCTCCGTTTGCAATGAAATACTTTCAACAGAGATAATACCGAGGGCATCCAACATCAGCTTGTCTGCCACCTCCTACACTTATGATGGGAAGGTAAAGAAACCGTCTGTTACGGTGAAGGATGATAAAGGAGAAAAGGTCAGCTCAGAAAATTATACCGTTTCTTATGCAAAAGGGTGTAAGAATGTCGGAACTTATGCTGCGACAGTAAAATTCAAAGGAAATTACAGTGGAACAGTCAGGAAAACCTTTACTATCAAGCCGAAATCAACCAGTATATCCAAGCTGACAGCAGGCAGGAAGAAGTTTACCGTTAAGTGGAAGAAGCAGGCAGCACAGACAACAGGCTATCAGATTCAGTACAGTACTTCTTCAAAGTTTAAGAATGCAAAAACTGTAACGGTATCAAAGAATAAGACAACAGGCAAGACCGTTTCAAAGTTAAAGGCGAAGAAGAAATATTATGTAAGAGTCCGTACATACAAGACAGTTAAGACAGGCGGAAAATCAACAAAAATATATTCTTCATGGAGCAAAGCGAAGACTGTGAAAGCAAAATAACAGCGATGCCAGTTTAAGAAAGGCATTGACTACACAGAGAAATAAAGAAAGGAAGGAAATTTATGTGAGAAAATCAAACTTAAAAACAAGGCTGATGGCGATATTGTTGACGCTGTGTATGGCATTGACATTTATGCCGACAACTTCTTTTGCGGAAAGGACAAATGAAATCACAACTGTTGATATCGGAAATGTCTGGAAGAATCTTGATGCAACAAAGCCTGTGGCATTTACGGCAGAAGTCAATCCGAATAATAGTGAATGTACCGGGAAAATGGAAATTGCGGAGGAACAGTGGATACCTGATGATGATGCAGTGAATGCCTCTGCAATTAAAAGCACAGACGTGAATGCCCCAACTCCACAGGCAGGGGTATGTTATTGGTATAGTGTGACACTGACGGCATCGGAGAACTATATATTTTCGGATTCATTTCGAAATGAGAATGATGGATTGGGAAGCGTTCATGCGATTTATGATGGAACGGAATTTGCTTTCAATGGCACTGACTATATGCAGAAGATAACAGTTAGTGATGATAAAAAGACGCTCACAATAAGCACTTTGTTTGGCGTTGTGGCTGGTGGTGACAGCTCGGAGGATGATTATGTAATTAACGAACTTGTAATCGTTGGTTCAACGGTATCCTATAAAGTTGGCGAAACCCCAAAGGCAACCGCTGTACAGGGAAATGCTTCGAATTATACTTTCTATGAAAAGTGGGAGGAGATGCAGCAGACGGAAAACGGGATGGAGCCAGTGGCGTTTTGGTATTCGGATACTGAGGAGATGAGCAAGGTTTCCGACGATAAGAAAATTACTGTTTTTGAGGAGGGCAAAACATATTTATATAGCGTTGTCGCACGGACAAATGATAATTACACCTTTGCCTCCAGCGATAATCTTCAGGTAACCCTTGATGGGGTTAAAATCAGTTATGTGTATGTTAGTGAGTGGGGAACGTTCGTTGAGATTACAGGTCAATTCATAACACCAAAAATGCCAATTAAAAAGGCTGATATTGCCGGTGCTACACTTACTTTCAAGGCAGGAGATGCCGTTGTATTCACTGCACAGAAAAGTGGAGATAATGCAGAAAAATTCAATATTGAAAGCGAAAGCTGGTTTCAGAACCCCAAGGCAGGAGGACTCCCCGAAGCGGTGGCGAGTAATATACCAAGCACACAGCCGTATTTCACAAATTTCCAGAACGGCAAGGAATATCAGTATTGTATTGAACTTACCCCTGCTGATGGATATTATTTTGCAGAGGATGTTACCGTAACATTGAATGGAAGAACGACAGGATTTACTGCTGATGTTTATTATGTTAATAATGATTTTAATGGAGTCACGATTACTTCTACAGAATTGTTAAAGCCACAGGGCAGCGAAAAACTGAATGCATCTAATGTCAGCTTGTCTGCTACTTCCTACACTTATAATGGGAAAGTAAAGAAACCGTCTGTTACGGTAAAGGATGATAAAGGGAAAAAGGTCAGCTCGGCATATTATACCGTTTCTTATGCAAAAGGGTGTAAAAATGTCGGAACTTATGCTGTAACAGTAAAATTCAAAGGAAATTACAGTGGAACAGTCAGGAAAACCTTTACTATCAAGCCGAAATCAACCAGTATATCCAAGCTGACAGCAGGCAGGAAGAAGTTTACGGTTAAGTGGAAGAAACAGAAAACACAAACAACAGGCTATCAGATTCAGTATAGTACTTCTTCAAAGTTTAAGAATGCAAAAACTGTAACGGTATCAAAGAATAAGACAACGGGCAAGACTGTTTCAAAGTTAAAGGCGAAGAAGAAATATTATGTAAGAGTCCGTACATACAAGACAGTTAAGGCAGGCGGAAAATCAACAAAAATATATTCTTCATGGAGTAAAGCGAAGACTGTGAAAGTGAAGTGATATAGAATTTATGTTTATCGGAAAAAAGTAAATCTTGTTACATATAAAAAGAAAAAGATACCAATGTACTTATGCCGCAACTCTTAAAGGGGTTGCGGTTTTTGCGTTCGACATTATTTTTCATATTTCCCATTATTAAACTCGGAAAATATATAAAAAGACAAAAAGGCGTATCCAGATATATATGGATGCGTTTTTTTAATGCCAAAGTAAAAAGGAACATCTTTGTCCATAGGGAACGTTCTCCACCCCTCAATCTGGATTTTCAGAAAAATTCAGATTGGAGGTAACGGATTATGGCGTACAACAAAGCCAGAGAAGAAAGAAAATGGCGTATATGGAAAGAAGCCGAGGAAAAGCAGCTTAGGAGTTTGGGTGTCAGCGAGGACGATATTGAAAAGCTCCATGTCCATGATTGGGAGATATTCAATTCCGACAGACGGTACTATGAGAAATTGCAGGATGCAGGTACATATCTGGAGGAAGTTGCAGAGGACACGGCACAGCCCGAAGTAAAACCGGTTGAGCAATTTTTGGACAGCATTGAAAATGCAGTGCTGTATCAAGAGCTTCATCAGTTGGACAAGCCCACGCTCCAAGCATTGCTGATGAGGACGCAGGGCTTTTCAATCACTGAAATATCAGTGGAATTAAGTTTAAACAAGGAAGTCATTTACAAGCGTTTGAACAGGTTTAAGAAAAAAATTAAAAAACTTTTGGGATAGTGTCCAAAATCGCACTCTCCCATCGGCTACTGGGTGAGAGGGCA
>JAETSI010000012.1 GCA_021769725.1 Oscillospiraceae bacterium
ATCGCTTATCAGGCTTTCACCTCATCGTGAAGGTCTGCTTTGCTATGCCATTATCTCAATTGTGAACTTTCTGTAAACTCTTATCCTATCCTATTGACTTTTCTTAGCTGGACTACGACATCATATGCCAAACAAAGATCAGAGGTTCAGAATTTATCGTGATACACGCTGATTTCAGTAACTATTCCCCTGGATGTTCCCTTTACTTCTATCCCCTCTATACGCTCAGAACTTATACTGCCAAAACTTACAATATCCGACAGATCCTCACCGTTATAGCCGCTGTATCTGCAAAAAAATACCTTATGCATCCTTGAAGTAATTTTGTCATCAAATTCAAGAGCGCTCTCCGGATCGTACAGGAATTCCCTATTAAGTTCACTGTATTTATGACGAACGATTCCGTAAGATATTACTTCTGCGTCCTCAAGCTCATACGTGCCGTATTCTCCGCCCATATCAGCCATATGAAAGTTGCTTATAAGACGTCTGCCATTCATGGCAAAGCCCCTGGCAATAAGCTGATCGTTGCTGTAAGAAAAAACAGCAGGATCACTGACGGGAGTTATCCTGACGCAGTTGTCGCCCCTTATATATGGATAAGTTCCGCAGAACTTGAACGACAAACTCACAACACCCTCCCACATGGTCGATCTGCCGCTTACATAAATATAACCGGTCTGAGTCGAATTATCCTCATGAGTGACATAGGGCAGTGTATAATAACCATCCATAAGCTGGTTGAAAGTGATATTTGGCTTCATACCTGGTTCGATCTGATTCTGACAGAGGAGAGACGTAAAGCCTCTGGAAACCAGAGATACTATCCTGCTGCCGCCGGAATACGACTCTTTGAGAGTATCTATAAGCCCATGATGTACAAGTTTGTTTCCGATGTAGAAAAATATCTCCGAGGAATTCTCAAAATTCTCCGAAACGGCACATAATCTTGCATTAAGAAGAGTA
Organism: Oscillospiraceae bacterium; assembly: GCA_021769725.1. GTDB lineage: Bacteria > Bacillota > Clostridia > Oscillospirales > Ruminococcaceae > Ruminococcus. The sequence goes on from JAETSI010000012.1 coordinate 967, forward strand.
TACGGCAGATAGGCATTTTTACGGAAAGTAAAACTAAGCAGCCGGACTTCCGTCAGCTGCGTGCCGTTGATTTTCTTTACAACGATCTCAGCGGTCATACACTTTCCACCTCCGAAACGTTATCCTCGGTAATAAGAGTCACCGATGCATTGGCAAAATCCTCGCCTTTGTCTTCGGCGTTAAATGACTGAACACGGCAGTCTCCGAAAACGAATCCTCTGTATGTGACCGTATAAGATTCACCCTTGCGCAGCATATCAGAAGCCGTCTTAACAAAATCAAGCGGCGCATCGCCGCTGCATATCCTGCCTGAAAATGTCAGCTTCATAGCTTTAGGACAGGTGTTTGTGACAATCGCTCCGCCTGAAACAAGGGGTTCCTCGGTAAAACTGCGAACAGCCGACGCCTTAAAGTTCTCGCACCATAGCGTAAGCGTGCCTATCATCACCGGAACCGATTCACGGCTTGTTATTGTTGTAACCAAATTTAATTTACGCTCCTCTCCAATCGGATAATACCGCTGAGCGACAACTTTGCAGTCAGCACAAGACGGCGGATATTAGAATCAAACTTCACGGTCATTCCCTTAAAAGAGCCGTTGAATCCGGCAAGAGCAGTTCCTATGAATTTATCATAATAACGGTATATATCGGTCATAGAACAGTTTTCCGGCGCTGTAACCTTTATTTCCGCCTCTGCCTTATAGGGAATATAGACCGTATAGAGAGAATATATCGGTGCACTGCTTTCAAAAGAACTGATATCCACAACTGTAAAAATACTCTTGCTGCGGCTTTCCATGTGAACATTATCAAAAGCGCTGTAAACGTTATCTGCTCCGTTTTCTTCAAGTTTTGCCTTTATGGCATTGATGATTGTTTCAAGCATTCCAGACCTCCGTTCTGCGAATCATACCCCGGTAAATGTAAATACCCGAGGTGAAATAAGATCGCTGCAAATTTCAAGGTAATCCCGGAGCAGTTTTTCCGAATTAGCAATGAGATTTTCGGAACTGTCCGTAAGCATTTTTCCTCCATAAGTAATTTGAGTGCGGTCACGTGCCGATTCAAACTGGACGAAACGGTGATTTGCAATAGCCGCACCGAGAAATGAAAGACGCACATCTGTCTTGTCTGCATCCGGAAGAAGCATTTTTTCGGTTTCAGTAATGGCGAGTTCGATAAACGGCGTATACTTTTCAATATCGTCCTCTCCGGAGAACAATCTGAAAAGCGATTTTACAGATTCAATATTCATATATGCCTCCTATCCGAGAGAAAATTCAGAGGTTGAATCGGCGTCGTCATCTGACGGTTCAAGCTGAATTTCAACACCTCTGCCAAAGCACTTTTTCTCAAGAAATTTCTTAAGTTCGATAAGCTGCGACGTATTCATAGACCTTACCGCAACTGATGTTATATCAGCCGCCGAGTGACCGCCGTTAAAGTAAGCCAGCTTGCGTATATCCCGGCGAAGTTCATCCTGCGCCTGCTCAATGTCCCCGGAAACAGGAGAACTTTCCATACTGTCGGCAGAAAAATGCTTGGTAACACCTGCTCCCACCTGTGCTGGAACAGCCACAAAGCTCCATTCATAGGCATCTGTAATATCGTCAATTATCTTGTGGGCGATTCTGCCACCATATTCTTTTCCGGAAATGTGGGCACATCTGTCATTGCCGCATACAGAGCATATACGTCTGGCAGCCGAACATGAAACGCTTACTTCTTTCTTTATTCCGCCGTCGATCTCGGCGATAAGACTGCTGTTTTTATCAGTCCTTACCATGTAGGCGCTGGCTTTAACGTATCTGTAGGGATCACCGTTTTTGGTAAGACGGCTTTCGTCGCAGACGATCTCCGTATCAAAAATACGTGCTGTCTGATTTGAAGAACTGGGAGCGTGATCGAAAATCCCCGTCTTTCCCACAAAAAGTTCAGCGATCTTTTCAAGAGCCTTATCAGAAAATCTCTCGCCGTCACGATCTATATCATTGTCACAGAGAATTACAGAAAACACATATATTTCATCCTCAGTGAAAGGACGTCGTGTAAATTTATTAATCTTTTCAAGCATTCCTGTATCCATAATTACTTCCTTTCTATATTATTCCTTCCGCCGCCTGTAAGGCGGCAGAAAGAATAAATAATGGTTTTCCAAAGGGAATGTATTTCCCTTTGGCAGGGGTGTAGGGAACAGCGTCCCCACTTAATCAGCTTATAACAAGTACTTTAACGGCATCAGGAGTAATCTTGCGGAATCCGCAAGTAATAGAAACGGTTATCTGATCGAGCTGACGATCAATAAGCTTGTCTGTCTCCATAACAAGATCAGTGCTGGTAATAAATTCAAGAGCAAAGTTCTTGTCAAGACCGATAATTTTCTTTGCAGGAGCGGCAGAAGTCTTTATAAGCTCTGAACCGAAAGGCAGTATCATTTTTCCGTTAGCATCGACCTTGCAATCAGAAAGTTGATTCATTGCAGCAATAAGGGATGCATTTGCAGGAGAAGCAAGAACCGTTGTCATGTCAAAACAGTCAAATTCTCCATAAAGAGAAGCAAGATCGCCATAAGAAAGAGTTGTTGCAGTAATCTGTTCCGCACTTTCCACAAGAACGTCAACTGCCTTCTGAGCCACATTGAGAGCGAGTCTTACGCCGATACTTCTGAGCATGATGCCAAAAACGTCAAGACGCTGCTGACGTACAGCCTCATAGGATGCGTTGATAACTCTGCCGTATTTTGCAAGAGTTACTGCCGTTGTACTTTCCTTTACCGTAGCGGCAGGAAGCTGAGTTGACTGAGACGTTGTCGTATATGCCGCAGTATCGTCAAGATCGCAGCCAAGATACTGCCCTGAATTGCTGATCGTCTTAGCGGCACAGACAGAAGAAATGACTGTTTCGTCAAAACCCTTTCTGATGCAGCGTGTAACAAATTCCGGGAAAAGCACAGCCGTTTCTGTAGATGAGAAGAACTTTTCAACGCAGTCGCAGTCAGCGCCGCTTACTCTGATATTAAATCTCTTGAGCTGTCTTTCAAAAGCGTCGAGCTTTTCAAGAGAAGTGCCGCTGTATGCGGACGAGGGATCAAGCTCTTCGAGAGCTGCGGTAAATGATCTTCCGCTGAGATTGTAAAGTCCCTTTTCAAGTCTGATATCGTTATACATAATGTACCTCCAAAATTAATTATTATTTTCCGACTTGTCTGCAAGTCTCATTTCAATTTCAAGCGCCTGAGCGTTTTTAAGACGTGTTTCTGCAAGAACAGATTCATCCTGAAGATTAATATTATCCCACTCAACGCTGCAATAAGCCTCAACGCCCATAGAACAAAGGAAAGCATTTCCCACTTCGGCTATGATCGGCGTAAGGAGCCGTCTGTAATACTCAAGCTCGGATGTGAGGATATCTGCCTGCTGCGATGACATCCTCTCGGTGCTGCTCCAGGTAAGACCAAGAAGAAAAGGCGGTATAGAAAGCTTGGCAATAAGCTGTTCCAGAATCTGGCGGACGGGCACATTGGTATCAAAAAGCTGATTTTCAGCTCCGATGACCTTTATATCCACATCGCCTACCGCCACAAAATCCTTAACCTGACCGCAGCGTGATGAATTCATGCCGTCTGCCCATTCATGGGCGATCTGCTGTGCTCTTTCCCTGGAATGGATGATATCCCCGGAATCGCCTGTCGGCTTGTAAGTTATGGCGTAACGGACATTGCCTGCACGGTCAAAATTCTGACCGATGCACTCATATATCCTGAGAAGTATACTGCTGAGCGACGGCAGTCCACGAAGAAGCGACTTACCGCCTATCAACGAAGTATAAAGCACTCTTTCCGGATACTGTACCGTTTTTTCCGTTTCCCCTGCTTTTATTCTGTAGCTTCTGGTAAACGGATCTTCCCCCGGAACTATCCGTATTCTTGTCACATCACCGTTCCGGAGACCAGCAATACGATGTTTTCCCGGATCAATAGCAATTTCGCCCACAGCGCTGCCGTAGGTAAGCAGACTATCCAGAAAATTATCAATAAAAGTACCGATTGACTGTCCTGTAAGTCCAACCGGAACGCTGTCCATAAAACGGTTAAGCTGTTCCTGATATTTTTCATCAGAACATAACACCCTGAAACCGCCTGTAAGACGTATTATTTTCATAATAGCTGCATCCAATACGGGAACAGCGCCCCTGAGTCTGTCATACAGCCTTGCTTCAAGTGGATCTATCACGTCGGGAAGAACATTCTTACCCGGTATGCAGCGATCGGCACTGACAATATCCGGCAGCGTCCGGCGGCTCTCTTTTTTTGATTTAAAGAATTTCATTTTTCCTCCCTTTACATTTTTTGAACGGCAATGCATATTATCTTGATACTGATACCGCAAAGAAATCATCTTCCTTTTCTGAGGCTAACATATCGGCAACAAAGTACCGCATATCGTCCATTGCGTGATCGTTTTCCTTAATGGGAGCGTCCGTTCCGGCTTTTTCACTCCAGCGGTAAAGCTGGAATTCCCTGAGAATATCCCTGCAAGATTCATGAAATTTCAGACGATTCTGTTTAAGAGCAGCGCTCACCTGCCTTATTCCCGTGATAACATCGTTGTCAGCCTTTACGACCCTGAATTTTCCGTGCCTGCGGATACACTCGATAAAGCTTGCAGCAGAGGGGTCAACGATTACCCGTGAGATCTTCATCCCACCTGCCAGCTCCTCCAGAGCCGAATAATGTTCCTCGTCCGTGCGTGGTACTCCCTCCTTTTTTGAGGAATAGTAGTATTCCTTTATGCGGTGCCAAACGCCGCCGTGAAGTCCCCACAGACCGAAGGATGACGGATTTACCGTGCCGTAATCACATGAAATGACATAGGTTTCGCACTGAACCGTTCCGCTGAAAACATGATCGGCAGCGCTGAACATAGGATAGACCACGCCCTCCGAGGCAGTCCATTTTCCAAGGACGAAACGATCATAAAAAGCTCCGGAATAAAGCCTTTTATAGCGTTCTTTCATCCCCTCAGACAAAGACGGATTGTCGTCCATTGTAAAATGGAGATAAAGCGCCTTTTTTTCCTCCGCCTTTTTTATCCACTCATTATAGAACCAGTGGGACGGATTGTCAGGGTTGCAGTTGAACCACATTTTTGAACCGCTTACCGAACATCTTGCCAGAGCCTGTTCAACAAAAGATCTCGGCATAAGCGCCGCCTCGTCAAAGAACACGCCGGAAAGCGTCATGCCCTGGATAAGCGAAGCCGAACCCTCATCCTTTCCTCCGAAGAGGTAGAACCTGTTTGTCTTTCCCAGAAAGGTAATGTCGATGTAATTCCTGCTGACCTTTTCAAGACACGTGCAGCCGTATTCCCTGAGAACAGGCAGCAGCGGAACTACAACGTTTCTGCGCAGTGAGGTCACTGTTTTGCCGCAAAGAGCGAATGATGCTCCGTTAAAGACGGAAGACGCCCAGAAAATAAAGCCCACGGACATGGATAGAGTTTTCCCGCTTCTCACTGCACCGTCGCAGATGATAGCGTCACGATCCTTGTATTCAGGATTTTTCCACCAGTTCATGGTGATCTTCTGCTTTCGTGAGAGCTTTTTAATCATCTGAACCAACCTCTTCCTCAGCAGACGATGTCAGCGCAGCGATAAGATCGGCTGCCCTGTTCCTGTCAGAACACGAGCTTTCCAGCTCAAACAGCTTCTCCAGTGCTTTCAGCCGGTCAAAAAGCTTGACCTCCACGCCTCCCCCCTTTACACGCTTTATCTCCGAAACATTGAAAAGATCAAGTCTTTCAATAACCTCCGGCGGAGGAAGCTCATCTGCGAACACTAGATACACTGCGTCGGTGCAGTTCCCGAACGCAAGACGTTTAAGCCCTGCGGAAACATTTCCGTCGCCGTCAAGCACCTCCCTCAGTCCGGCGATAGTGCGCCTGCATTCGGCAGATTTCAGGCATTTTACACCCTCAGTGAGTGCATTTTCTCTCCCGAATCCCGCCTTTTCCGCTGCTTCGGCGACATTGCCCAGCATAACGTAATAGCAGCAGAAAGCGCTTCGTTTCGCTTTAAGATCGTTTTTCTCCTGCAAATCAAATGACCTCCTTTCGTTTATGAGCGGCATCACCGTTCATAAGGGGTGCAAAAGGAGCCATTATACAACTAAAAACCGTTGTACGGAGAATAAAATAAAAAAAGACTTTGTAGATATAAACAACTACAAAGTCTTTTTGATTTAAATATATGTTGATAATAAACAAAAAATCAAAGAAATAAGCCCGTCACGAATGCCGTACCCGACGCCGCCAGAGCCACAACAATAAGCGGCAGATCGAAGTATGCAAGTACAACTGCCGCTATAGTTCCTGCAACCGCAGTGACAATGTTTCCTGTGCTGTAAAGGATTGCCGGAATAGTCATGGCACTTAGCACCGCATAAGGGATATAATAGAGAAAACTTCTGAAAAACCCCGACTTTATCTTCTTCCTGAAAAACGTAAAGGGTATCATCCGGATAAGATATGTCACTCCTGCCATGACCATAATATAAACCGCAACACTCATTCTTCTGCCGCCTCCCCGTCATCTTTAACAGGAAAAATAACTGCCGCCAGCGCCGAAGCAGCAACTGCACTGATTATCACGGCAAATCCTCCGCTTACCATGGTAAACACATACCGCATAAGCACGCTTACTCCAGCCGCCAAAAGAACAGCAAACAGAACATTTTTCTGCCTTTTTGACGGCGGAATTATTATTGCCAGAAACATTCCGTACAGAACTATCCCCATAGCGCTGCTTATCGAGGGTGGAAGCAGCTGACCTGCACTGACTCCCATAGCCGTTCCGGAGACCCATCCCATAAAAGCCACAAGGATCATACCGTACATATACGCCGGAGTCAGTGGCTCTTTCTGGGCAGAACACACAGCAAATATCTCGTCAGTGATGCCGTAGGAAGCCGCAAGCCTGTGAGGAGTAGTAAAGCTGCTGTCCAGCTTCTGTGAAAGCGAGATTGCCATAAGAGAATAGCGGATATTTATAGTAAGCTGAACGAGTATCATTTCAATAAGCGCACCTCCGGCAGCAATTATATCAATACCTGCCGCCTGTCCTGCCGATGTGAGGTTAGATGCAGATATAACAGAGGCTGTAAAAACGGAAAGTCCGCATCTTGCCGCTGCTATACCGAATCCGAAAGAAACCGAAAGATATCCCAGAGCAATGGGAATACCATGAGACATCCCACGTAAAAATCTTGACTTCATGAAGCTATCTTAATCCTTGAAGCAGTCGGTATAGTCATTCATGGATTTTGACGTATAGCCGGAAGTATACGCAATGCTAAGCATATATCCGTTAACTTCAGCAAGACAGTATTCCTGTGTAATATCCAGACCGTATTCTTCAATCTTCACGTCAGAACCGAACGTATCAAACTCGATTCCGCACAGTTCAGCCTTTTCGCCGTCCATGTGCCAATCAATATCCGCATTGGGCATTGCAGCTTTCGTAGACAGCTTAAATGCAGATATATATTGATCCATCGTATAATTTTCCGGAAATTTTGAAACGTTCTCAAATGTAAAGGCAATGCTCTCGCCGGTTCCCTGGTTTACCGCTGCAAAATCACAGACGGCGCTTTCTACAAGCTTATCTGCATCCAGACTGCTGCCGCCTGCCTCAAGACCTACACCCATAGTCTCCTTAATTTGCTCGTCGGAATAAATAGTCCAATCATCCGGCGTTTCAAATGTCAGACCGCAGAATTCATTGGTATATACGTTTCCTTCCACCGTACCACGTTCAAATTCGCCGGACTTCTCATCGTCATCATCTTTATCCTTGTCCGGATTCGACGACAACTTTTTCTCATCATTGTCATCATCATCCTTGTCTTTTTCATTATCTGAAACCGAAGATAATTTTTCCTCATCGTCATTGTCGTCCTTGTCGCCGCAGGCAGCAAATGAGCACATAGTAAGCATAAATGCAAGCAATAATGATATTTTTTTCATATAAACCTCCATGTTATTTATTTTACAATAAAATTATATCACAATTTTTCAGATTCGTCAATAGCCGTACAGACCGAAACCACAAATTCCCCACGGATAATGTACTGTCTGAACTTATAGCCCTTGATGCACGTACTGAATCCGTTGTCGGAGAGAATAAATTCCGCCTTATTCATCGGAAACGACAGTCCCATGCCTATTGCCTTGATATAGGCTTCCTTCAGTGTCCATATACGGAAGAATGCAGCGTTTTTTTCGTCATCCGGAACGCTACCGAAGAATTCTTGCTCCTGTCCGGAAAAAACTCTTTTCAGAATATTCGGACTAAATTCACGTATTCTCTCGCAGTCTATTCCGCATTCTCTGTCATTGATGATACAGGCGGCAATACCGTCAGCATGAGAAAGATTGAAATGGATTTCCGGATGCTCCCCCAGCATAGGTTTACCGTATCGTCCCTTGACAATAGGCGTAGGTTCGTTATAATTTATACCATAAGATTTCAGGCATTCCCGGAGCAGCCTGTGAGCGTGGGAATGTTGATTTTTTTTATCAATATCGATTAAAGAAATTGCTGTCATATTATCACCTGACTAATTATAACATAATCTGAAAAAAAAAACAATCTCACTTCGCACAGCAAATTAATTAAATCAAAAAAATATGTAAAGTCTACTTGACACATAATGTAAAGCGTGCTATACTATTATTGTAAAGTTAACTTTACCTCGGGGGGGGGGGGGGGGAGGCTGATAATTTGAAAAACAAAATACAGGAACTGCGAAAAGTACGTAAGGTCACGCAGCAGGAGCTTGCCGACGCCCTGAGCGTCACACGGCAGACGATAATCTCACTTGAAAACGGAAAATACAACGCATCGCTCACGCTTGCTCACAAGGCTGCACAGTTCTTCGGAATAACCATCGAGGAGCTGTTCATATTCGAGGGCGATGAGAACATCTGAGGAGGATAACCATGGAAGATTTCAGAAAAAAACTACAAAAAAACAACAAGATATACCTGCTTTTCATACTTTTTTCAACAGCTTGCCTGATAGCAATAAATACTGTTTCAGTATTTCCGGCAAAAATCAATCAAGCGGCAGAAGTCAATACAGGACTTTTCGCCGGATTGATAATCATTTCGCTCGTCAATCTGGTCAGAAACAAAAAAGCCCTAAGCGACGATAAAATTCTCAAGGCAATGTATATCCGCAACACCGATGAACGCAATAATCTGATAATGAAAAAAGCTTCACAAGCAACATTCACTATCATTATTGTCGGACTGGCAATTGCAACTATCGTTTCTCAGTATTTCAGCGCTGTTGTCAGCTCAACGCTTTCCTGCTGCATGGCATTCATACTGATCGTGTATTTCAGCGTCACAGCATTCTACAACAGAAAAATGTAAAACAGACAAATGGTGCGGATATCATCCGCCTTTAATTATTACCGATTACATAAAAAACCTGCCGCAAATTAATGCGGCAGGCGATTTTATTTATTCAGAAATTAGTCCTGACCGTAAAGCGTTGTAAGCTTAGTAAGATAATCATATCTGTCCTTAGCGTTAGCAACAGCAGCGTCAAAGAGCTTCTCAGCTCTCTCAGGATTCTGACGAGCCAGAGAGTTGTAACGAACCTCTCCCATGAGGAAGTTCTTGTACTCGTCTGTGTTAGGAGCCTTGGAATCAAGGATAAACGGATTCTTACCCTCTTCCTTGAGTGCAGGATTGTATCTGTAGAGGTGCCAGTAACCAGCCTGTACAGCCTTCTTTTCCTCAGCCTGAGCAGTAGCCATACCGGTCTTGATACCGTGGTTGATACAAGGAGCATAAGCGATAACGATAGAAGGTCCGTCGTAAGCCTCAGCCTCAGCAAATGCCTTGATGCACTGATTCATGTTAGCGCCCATAGCAACGTGAGCAACGTAAACGTAACCGTAGCTCATTGCGATACCAGCGAGATCCTTCTTCTTCATTACCTTACCGGCAGCTGCGAACTGAGCGATAGCGCCTGTAGGTGTAGACTTGGAAGCCTGTCCGCCTGTATTTGAATAAACCTCTGTATCAAATACAAGGATATTAACGTTCTTGCCGGAAGCGATTACGTGGTCGAGACCGCCGAAACCAATATCGTAAGCCCAGCCGTCGCCGCCGAAGATCCACTGAGACTTCTTGCTGAGGTAGTCCTTTTCAGCGAGGATAGCCTTAGCGTCGTCGCATCCGCAAGCCTCAAGAGCAGCAACGAGATTATCTGTAGCAACAGCATTAGCAGCGCCGTCGTTGTAAGTTGCGAGGTATTCGTCAATAGCTGCCTTAACTTCGGGCTTTTCAGCCTTTTCCTTGATAGCGAGAACCTTGTCGGTAACTCTCTTGCGGAGTGTTTCCTGAGCAAGATACATACCGTAACCGAACTCAGCGTTGTCCTCAAAGAGTGAGTTGCTCCATGCAGGACCTCTGCCCTTCTTGTTTACTGTGTAAGGAGTTGAAGGTGCGCTGCCGCCCCAGATAGAGGAGCATCCTGTAGCGTTAGCGATCATCATTCTGTCGCCGAAGAGCTGTGTAACAAGCTTAGCATAAGGAGTCTCACCGCAACCTGCGCAAGCGCCTGAGAATTCGAGAAGGGGCTGTCTGAACTGTGAGCCCTTTACTGTATCAGCCTTGAACTTAGCGGCAACTTCTGCCTTTTCGTCGATAGTTACGCCGTAGTTGAATACTTCCTGCTGATCCATCTGAGAAGCGATAGGCTCCATAACGAGAGCTTTCTCCTTAGCGGGACAGATGTTAGCGCAGACGCCGCATCCTGTACAGTCAAGTGTAGAAACTGTCATTGTAAACTTAAGACCGGGCATAGCAGGCTTGAAGTCAACGATCTTTGCAGCAGCAGGTGCAGCAGCAGCCTCAGCCTCTGTCATAGCAACAGGTCTGATTACAGCGTGAGGACATACATATGCACACTGGTTACACTGAATACAATTCTCAGCGATCCAGTTAGGAACCTTAACAGCAATACCACGCTTCTCAAAAGCAGCAGAACCCTGCGGGAATGTGCCGTCAGCCATATCTACGAATGTAGAAACAGGAAGCGAATCGCCCTTCTGAGCGTTGCAGGGGATCTGGATATTGTTTACATAGTTTTCAAGATTCTTGTCGTCGCAAGAAACGGCAGCCATACCCATCTGAGTATCAGCAGCGTCAGCCCATGCAGCAGGAACGTCAACCTTAACGATGTTCTGGTGACCTGCGTCGATAGCGTTCCAGTTCTTTTCAACAACGTCCTGACCCTTCTTGCTGTAGGAAGCTTCAGCAGCTGCCTTCATGTATTTAAGGGCATCCTCAAAAGGAATGATATTGGCAAGCTTGAAGAATGCAGACTGAAGAATTGTATTGATTCTTGTACCCATACCTGTTTCTTCACCAAGCTTAACGCCGTTGATGATATAGAAATTGATATTGTTCTGAGCGATATATCTCTTTACCTGTCCGGGAAGATTAGCGTCCAGTTCTTCAGGAGTCCAAATAGTATTGAGGAGGAAAGTACCGCCGGGCTTGATGTCAGATACCATATCGTACTTGTCGATGTAGCTCTGATTGTGACAAGCTACAAAGTCAGCCTTGTTGATAAGATATGTTGACTTGATAGGAGTCTTGCCAAAACGGAGGTGAGAAATAGTTACACCGCCGGACTTCTTTGAGTCATAAGCAAAATAAGCCTGAGCGTAGAGATCCGTGTGGTCGCCGATGATCTTGATAGAGTTCTTGTTAGCGCCTACAGTACCGTCTGAACCGAGACCCCAGAACTTACAAGCTGTTGTGCCTGCCGGAGCAGAGTCAGGATTGCCCTCGAGAGGAAGTGAAAGATTTGTAACGTCATCCTCGATGCCGATAGTAAATCTCTTCTTTGTCTCGTTCTTGAATACAGCAATGATCTGAGCCGGAACAGTGTCCTTTGAGCCAAGACCGTATCTGCCTGTAAATACAGGAACATTGTTGAACTTAGTATCCTTGAGAGCTGCAACAACGTCGAGGTAGAGAGGCTCGCCAAGTGAACCGGGTTCCTTTGTTCTGTCGAGAACAGAAATTCTCTTAACACTGTCAGGAATAACCTCAACAAGCTTTTCAGCAACGAAAGGTCTGTAAAGACGAACCTTAACGAGACCGTACTTACCGCCGGCAGCGTTGAGATAGTCAATAGTTTCTTCAATTGTATCGTTTACAGAGCCCATTGCAACAATGATATGCTCAGCGTCAGCAGCTCCGTAGTAGTTAAAGAGCTTGTAGTCAGTACCGATAAGCTCATTTACTTTGTTCATGTAGTCCTCTACGATAGCAGGGAGTGCGTCATAGTACTTGTTGCAAGCTTCACGAGCCTGGAAGAAGATGTCAGGGTTCTGAGCAGAACCACGGAGAACAGGTCTTTCAGGGTGGAGAGCCTTGTCACGGAATGACTGAGCAGCGTCCTTGTCAAGGAGAGAGTAGAGAGTCTCATCGTCCCATGTTTCGATCTTCTGGATTTCGTGAGATGTACGGAAACCGTCAAAGAAGTGGAGGAAAGGAACTCTGCCCTTGATAGTTGAAAGATGAGCTACTGCACCGAGATCCATAACCTCCTGAGGGTTGGAAGAACAGAGCATAGCATAACCTGTCTGACGGCAGGCATAAACGTCAGAGTGATCTCCGAAGATATTAAGAGCGTGAGAAGAAACGCATCTTGCAGAAACGTGAATTACGTTGGGAAGAAGCTCGCCGGCGATCTTGTACATATTAGGGATCATAAGGAGAAGACCCTGTGAAGCTGTGTAAGTAGTAGTAAGAGCACCTGCTGAAAGAGAGCCGTGAACCGTACCGGCAGCACCGGCTTCAGACTGCATCTCTGCAACTGTTACAGGCTGACCGAAAAGATTCTTCTTGTCCTTAGCAGACCAGCTGTCTGTTACCTCAGCCATAACTGAGGAAGGTGTGATGGGGTAAATAGCGGCTACATCTGTAAAGGGATATGATACCCATGCAGCTGCATTGTTACCGTCCATGGTTTTCATTTTTCTTTTGATTGCCATAGGAATGACCTCCTGAAAAAGTTTTTGTGAGGTTACATAAGGTCAGTGCGGAATATCCGGTTTGTTACCCATATGTAACGGCTGTTAATATTATATCACAAAAAATGGAGCTTGTAAACCTTTTTTTACATTTTTTTATATGCAGTGCCGCACAAAACCTTTGAAATTTCTTTGTGCATTATTTTCATTCTTTGTTTTCATCATGAATCCAGCTGCTGCTCCAATCATATAAACTGATGTCAATGTCGTCTATCATGCCGCCCCGAAAACCTATCTGAACAAAGTTCCTGCCCTCATTATCGAGATAGTATATCAACAGTTCGCTGATGTCAACATCCGGGTCACCGAATTTTTCCTTGAATTCTTCTTGAGACGTATCGTATCCGACGCCGCCGTATTCTATATCATATTTGCCGATCGATTCCCCGGTATAACCGGTTCCGGCTATATTCTCAATACTGATGAAGCTAATCCGTTTATCCGCCAATCTGCTGATCTCGGAGATCGCCTTGCCGTCCTCCAGACAATCCTCCACAACTACCCTGCCGATCTTGTTTGATTTTGTTCTGTCAATTTCGTCGTCGTAAATATCAACAAAAGCGTCGGCATAATTAAGAGAAAATGCAGAATCAAGATCAAATACAATATTATCCGGCAGCTCGCTTAATTGACAGGGAAGCGATACTTCTTTCCCGAAAAGGCTTACTGATACCGGGATTTCTCCGATATTTTCAGATTCAGACTCTGACGAACTATCGGCTTTTTTACAGGATGACAGCATCATAACAGCGGTCAGACAAAGCAGTAAAGCGTTTCTGATTTTCATAATATTTCCTCCTGGTTTAACAGTTATACATATTATAGCATAAATCGGACAGAGTGTAAAGCTTAAACCAATTCTCTTTCAATTTCAATGACAATATCGCTCATTTTAACATTCAGAGCTGTTGAAAATCTGTAAAGGGTTTCAAGGGTCGGTTTTCTCTCTCCTCTTTCAATTGCGCTAAGATGTGTTCTTCCGATATCTGCCAGACCGCTTAAAACCTCCTGTGATAAATTTTTTCGTTTGCGAAAATCCGCTACGACCTTTCCTACTAACTTGGAATCCAGCGTTGGTATATACATATTAATCACCTCTAATAATATGATATACTGATTTTCAAATATTTTTGAATACATATGTTGACGATTAAACACAACATATGTGTTATAATATTGCTATAAAATACAAAGGAGGGTTCATTTATGAACGATAAAATGAAAAGCATTCTGCTCAGCCTGATTAATCAGGCAAGAGAAAATAAGGAACATGAAGTTTCATATGATCTTATATCCATTGCCCAAAACAAAGAACAAGTCAGAAGCATTGCAAATCAACTTGAGAATGCAGGATTTATAACAAATGTTTCTATTTACGTAAAAACACATTTTTCATGTAAAGTAACTGAAAAAGCTTTTGAATACTTCAGAGAGGAGGAGATGAGATGAAAATCAAACGTCTGCTTTTTACAGGCTGTGACGGTTCTTCTGATACATCCTCAAAATATCCGGACTTCCACTAATTATAAAAAAGGACTGACCCAACCGGATCAGTCCTTAATTTTAATTATTGAGAAAGCTTAACCCATTACGATCTCAACTTCGTGAACACCGTTCTCAAAAGCAGGGATAACATTGCCCTGGACGGCATTGCCGTCAACAATCATGGACTTAACGCCCTTGCAAACGTGCTCAGGATTCTTTACAGTGATGTTGTATGTTGCTCCACGGAACTGTCTTGAAGCCGTAAATCCGTCCCACTCGTGAGGAATGGAAGGATCAACCTTAAGACCGTCGAAATCAGCGGCAATTCCAAGGATATACTGGGAAATTGCGACCATATTCCATGCGGCAGTACCTGTCAGCCATGAGTTCTTGCCCTCACCGAAGCGGCTTGCGTCCTTACCGGCGATCATCTGACCGTATACATAAGGCTCGGTCTTGTGAAGTTCGGAAATATCCTCGTTGAAAGCCGGAGCGATCTTGCTGTAATACTCAAACGCCTTGTCGCCACGACCTGCATAAGCCTCTGCACAGATGATCCATGCATTGTTGTGAGTAAAGATTCCGGCATTCTCCTTGTATCCGCCGGGATATGTGGAGATCTCGCCGTACTGGATATAATACTTGCTGAATGCAGGATTATTAAGAACCAGACCATACTGAGTATTGAGGTACTTGTCGATAGATTCAAGCGTCTTGATATCAGCTCCGACGTCCTTGCCGATTTCAGACATAACGGCAAATCCCTGCGGCTCAATGAAGATCTTGCCTTCCTCGCACTCCTTAGAGCCCATTTTAGCGCCAGTAGAATCGTAAGCACGGATGAACCAGTCGCCGTCAAAAGCGGATTCCATAACGTTCTTCTTCATCTTGTCGATCTCAGCCTGAGCAGCGTCAGCCTCGTCGTCCTTTCCGAGATGCCTGAGAATAGCCACATAGTTAGGACCTGCGTATGTAAAGAGGGTAGCAACCATTACAGACTCTGCAACCTTTGAGTAACCGCCCTCGGCAGCAAACTTAGGATTGGTATATGTCTGGAAGCTTTCACCGGGAGTATCGGAATAGCACGAAAGATTGATACAGTCGTTCCAGTCAGCTCTCATAGCCAGAGGCAGATTGTGAGGTCCGAGGTTATTTACGATCTTGTAGAAAGAAACCTTCAGATGATCGAGCATAGGCTGAGCCTTGCTCATATCGTTGTCGTAAGGAACCATTTCGTCAAGGATAGACCAGTCGCCTGTCTCCTTGATGTAAGCGGAAACGGAAAGGATCATCCACAGCGGATCATCGGAGAAATCGCCGCCAATATCAGAGTTGCCTTTCTTTGTAAGAGGCTGATACTGATGATAGCATCCGCCGTCAGGAAGCTGTGTTGAAGCGATGTCGATAATACGCTCTCTTGCACGGTCAGGAATCTGATGAACAAAACCGAGGATATCCTGGTTGGAGTCACGGAATCCCATACCTCTGCCGATACCGCTCTCAAAGTAAGAAGCGGAACGTGAAAGGTTGAATGTTACCATACACTGATACTGATTCCAGATGTTTACCATACGGTCAACCTTGTCATCGGGAGTATTTACATTGATAACGCCGAGGAGCTTGTCCCATGCGTCTTTAAGCTCTGCAAGACCGGCAGCAACCTTTTCGGGAGTATTGTACTTCTCGATCATAGCGAGAGCCTTTTCCTTGTTGATAGTCACGCCGTCTGCCTCGAACTTCTTGTCCACGGGCATCTCAACATAGCCGAGAATGAAGATAAGAGTCTTTGACTCGCCGGGGGCAAGTGTGATCTTCTTGTAGTGTGAAGCGATAGGAGACCAGCCGTCAGCGAAGGAATTATTTGCCTTGTCAGCAATAACCGCCTGGGGATCTCCGAAACCGTTGTACAGACCAATAAAGGAATCCCTGTCCGTATCGTAACCGTCGATCTCGTCATTAACCGTATAGAAAGCAAAATGGTCACGTCTGTCTCTGTATTCGGTCTTGTGGTAGATAGTAGAACCTACTACCTCAACACGTCCGGTAGAGAAGTTTCTCTGGAAGTTAGTGCAGTCGTCCTGAGCGTCCCATAAGCACCACTCAGCAAAAGAGAAAAGTGAGAAAGTCTTTGTCTCGGATCCCTCATTTGTAAGAACCACCTGCTGAATCTCACCGTCATAATTCTGCGGAACGAAGAAAGTAACCTCAGCTTTAAGGTCGTTTTTCTTACCTGTGATAACGGTATATCCCATACCGTGACGACACTCATATGCGTCAAGCTCCGTCTTTACAGGCGACCAGCCGGGATTCCAGATAGTGCCGTTCTCGTTGATATAGAAATAACGGCCTCCCATGTCGATAGGCACATTGTTGTAGCGATAACGTGTGATTCTTCTGAGACGTGCATCCTTATAGAAGGAATAGCCTCCTGCCGTATTGGAAATCAGTGAGAAGAAGCCCTGTGTACCGAGGTAGTTGATCCACGGATAGGGGGTTCTTGGGGAATTGATAACATATTCCCTATTGGCGTCGTCAAAAAATCCGAACTTCATATCGATTATTCTCCTTTGTTTTTTAAACTGTGATACGGAGCCGGCAGGCGCAGACTCCATAAACTGCATATCCCGCATTGCAGGACCACCGTTTATACCGCATACTGCGGCTCAGTGATTACATAATATTATATCATATTTTTCATTATATTACAAGTGATTGAACAAAATTACAGTGTAATTCTTTTCGCAGGAAATTTGTGCATATTAGACAAAACGCTCATTTAGAAAAGAAATGCTGATACGCCTTAAATGTTTCCCCTGGTTTCACCTCACGGTATCCGCTTATCTCAGCCGGAAGTCCGAGATTCGGGGCATCGATCATAGCCGTCATAGGCTCTGGGCAGAAGTAGTGATTGAAGCCCCTGTCGTTCCAGATGATCCAGAAGCCATACTCCTCAGAAACCTCGTAGCAGAGCTTTTTTCCGCTTGCAGTATCTTCTGCAGCAATACCGTGAAACTTCTCTCCGTCCAGATCAAGACACCCTCCGAAATACATATCGTTGTCAACAACCTGAAGCACAGGACGCTTTGTTCCGTTTTTGTATTCCATGTCCCAGTCAGTGAGATCAAGCAGCCTTTCCGTAGGGAGACAGCGGCTGTTAAGTTCACATTTCTTTCCGACCGGCACGCTGAGACGGATATCCTCTTCCCTGCCGCCGTCCACAAAAGGAGCGTTGATAGTCGTATGGGACGCCAGCGACATAGGCAGAACTTTAGTATCGTTGTTTGTAAAAGATATCTTCTGCTCAAGTCCCTTGTCAGAGAGAGTAAAAACGTATTCCGCAGTAAATTTAACCGGCAGGAACTCAAAGAACTCGTCTTTCTCGTCATAAATATAGCGTGTTTTTACCCACGCAGAGTTCTCGTCTGCTCCCTTTTCAATAACCTCATGGGTTCTCTTGTGTATAAAGCCGTGGATATGATTATTATAGGGGGCTTTCTCATTTACGGGGAGCTGATAAACGGCATCGGATGTTTTAAGCACACCGTCAGCAAACCTGTTCGGAAGATAGAGTGTAGGCAGTCCCCACACCTCGGCGGACTGCTTTATGACGTCTGCCGGATTAGCGGAATCAAAGCGAAAAAATTCGATACCGTTCACATCGTCGTGAAGCCTGATAACGTTTGAGCCGATCTCATAGGCGACAAGAGCGGTATATCCTCCTGCCTGAAGTTTTACGCAGGGAGTGCCGTTGAAATCCACAATCTGTACTGAATTGTTCATAAAATCAAAATCCTTTCTGAATTATCTGTCTGTCATGTCAAGATACTCACGCATAGGCGATACAGCCTTGTACGCAGGTCTTATTATTTTGTTCGAGTTAATAAGTTCTTCTATTCTATGAGCCGACCATCCGGCAATTCTGGAAACGGCAAAAAACGGCGTAAACAGCTCGTCCGGTATGCCGAGCATCCTGTAAACAAAGCCGCTGTAGAAATCCACATTGGCGCAGACGCCCTTATATATCTTGCGTTCTTCGGCAATAACCTCCGGTGCAAGTCTTTCCACCAGAGAATACAGCCGGAATTCATCCTCCCTGCCCTTTTCGCAGGAAAGCTTTTCCACAAATCCCTTGAACACGGCCGCTCTTGGGTCAGATTCGGAATAAACAGCGTGTCCCATTCCGTAAATCAGACCGGAACGATCAAATGCCTCCTTGTGAAGAAGCTTCCGGAGATATGACTTCACCTCGTCCTCATCTTCCCAGTTTCCAACATTTGTTTTCATATCATCGAACATCATAGCCACCTTGATATTAGCGCCGCCATGCTTAGGACCTTTGAGAGAGCCGAGAGCCGCCGCAATGGCAGAATAGGTATCCGTTCCTGACGATGATACAACATGAACAGTAAAGGTGGAGTTATTTCCGCCGCCGTGTTCTGCATGAAGCACCAGTGCCAGATCAAGAATTCTTGCTTCAAGCTCCGTATAATTCTTGTTTGGCCGCAGCATATAAAGCAGATTTTCCGCAACGGACAGTTCCGGATTCGGATCATGGATAAAGAGGCTTCCGCCGAAGCTGGTATATTTATAAGCCTGATAGCCGTATACTGCAAGTACAGGGAACAGAGTTATAAGTTCAATGCACTGTCTGAGAACATTGGGAATTGAAATATCGTTGGCGCTGTCGTCATAGGAATACAGAGCCAGAACGCTTTTGGCAAGAGTATTCATCATATTAGAACTTGGAGCCTTCATAATAACGTCCCTGGTGAACGTAGGCGGAAGCGACCGGAAATCAGAAAGAATTTTCTTAAATTCGTCAAGTTCCTCCCCCGACGGCATATTGCCGAAAAGCAGAAGATAAATGGTTTCTTCAAAACCAAACCTCTTTTCCCTTACAAATCCGGCGACTATCTCCTCCACATCAATTCCACGGTAATAAAGCTTCCCCTTACCGTGATTGGGCATTCCGTCACCGGTATTCAGCACTTTTATAGTGCTGATATTGGTCAGACCAGCCACTACGCCGCTGCCGTTAACGTCACGGAGTCCCCTCTTTACGTCATACTGAGTATAGAGAGACGGTTCAATCTTGTATCCTTCTATTGAATTCTCTGCCAATCTTCTTATTTCAGGTGTTACCTCTGAAAATTTATATTTCATGAAATTACTCCTTTCTTTATTATTTTATTATATATTATAATTATAGAGCATTTCAACGCTCTTGTCAAGAACTTTTTGCTTTTACTCCCATATAACGGCAACATTAAAAAATGTCTTTAATTTTTCTATGTAAAGGCTTGAAAAAAATGTCTGAATCTGTTATGATATTATTATACATATAAATTAATGTCAACAACTAAAGAGGTTCTGTTTTTTATACTCATGTCAAAAGGAAATTTTCCCTATGGACATTCACCCTAATTATTTTCATTACCCCGTATAGGGGTAATGAAAATAATTAATAATGGGTTTCCAAAGGGGGAATCCCCCTTTGGCAGGGGTGTGGGGACGGGGTCCCCACTTTAAGTCGTTGTCATTGAATCATAATTACAAAGGAGTGCGACAATTGGAAGCGATAGAATATAAATGTCCCAACTGTGCTGCCGATCTGAAATTTAATCCTGAAAGTCAGAAACTAAGCTGTGAATTCTGCCTCAGCACATTTACCGAAGAAGAACTGAGAGCGCTGAAAAAATCTGCCGGAGAAAAAATACCGGACGAAGCGGAAATACATACTCAGCATGAATTTGAGGAACACACCAATCTCTACCATTGCGCCAGCTGCGGAGCACAGATAATGTGTGATGACCGCCAGACAGCTCTTTTCTGCTATTACTGTCACAACCCGGTAATTCTCTCCGGAAAAATGACAGGAGAATATAAGCCAAGCAGACTGATAGCATTTAAAATGAATAAAGACCGTGCTTTAGATACATTCAGAAATTGGGTAAAAAAGAGATCTTTTGTTCCGGACGATTTCAGATCAGAGCAACAGCTCGATAAGATCACCGGACTTTATGTTCCGTTCTGGGTAGCAGACTGCGATATAAAAGCGGACTTTTCTGCCATAGGCAAAACTATTCGTTCCTGGACATCCGGCAATTACAGCTATACCGAAACGAAGGAGTACAGAGTAGTACGGCGTGGAATGATAACTGCAAACGGAATTCCGGCGGACGGTGAAAGCAAAATAGACGACCTTCTCATGGAATCAATCGAGCCTTTCAATTATGATGAGCTTCAGCCTTTTTCCATGACATATCTGACAGGATTTTTCGCTGATAAGTACGACGTTGACAAAACGCAGGTATTCCCCCGTATAAAAACACGTGCTTCTCAGGCGGGAAAAAAGATAATCCGTGACAGCATAGGAGCTTACAATACCCTGTCCGTAAGCACAGAACAATACAACATCATGAAAACCGACTGGGAATATATGATGCTCCCCGTCTGGTTCATGACATACAATTATAACGGAACGGTATACGAGTTCGCCATAAACGGACAGACAGGAAAGCTTGCCGGAACACCTCCGCTGGATAAGAAAAAACTGCGGATGTTCTGCACAGCTCTGGGAATAGGGATAACGGCTGCGCTCTACCTGCTGGGAGGTGTGATATTCTGATGAAAAAGAAGCTTTTGTTTATAATACCTACTCTTTCTCTGATACTGGCAGGAGCAGTCGTTTTCAATCTTTTTATCCGCAAGGGCGAAAACCTTGGCAAGGGCTTTGACGGCGACATCAGCGGCAGTCGTGTTATAGATTCCACAGGTATGTTCACTTACGATCAGGACATCCTCGAAGAGCTTGACAGCCTGGCAAAAGAATACTCTGACAAGCTGGATATGAACATCTGCATATATCTCAGCGAAAAATGGTACAATTCTGACGACGCTGTGCAGATCTTCTGCGATGATACATATGATGAGATCTACGGTGAAGATACCGACGGTGTTTTTTACATGATAGATCTTTCCGGATCATCACCGGCACGTGACTGCATTTCCACAAGCGGAAAGGCGGTTCTGCTGTACGAAAAAGAGCTTGACGGCATATTTGAACGCATAAATACGCATCTGCCGTCGGAAGGAAACACCGCTTATCCAGACGATATTGACGGAGCAGTAAGGGAATTCCTCAGCCAGCTTGAAAGATACGGAAACAAGAAGCCCGGTTTCTTTTCCAGCTATCATGACAAATCAAGCGGAAAATACTTCTATTACAAAGGCGGAGAATTCATTGTATCCAAAAAAAGACCGCCTGTGACCAATCTGCTTATGCTGCTTATCACGGCGGTTATCGGTACTGTTACGGGAGTTATCACTTATTTCAGTATAAAGAGCAAGTATAAGTTCAAGACAAGCGCAAATCCGGGCGTATATGTTTCCCATGAGGAAAGCAGGCTTACAGAACAGTCGGATACATTTATACGCAGTTATGTAACAAAGCATAAAATCGAGACCAGCAGCGGCGGAGGAAGCAGCTCAGGCGGCGGACATTCTCACAGCGGCGGTCACGGAGGCGGAGTGCATCACAGATAGCAAGCTGTAGCCAGCTTGACCGCAGTTCACGTTCCCACGTGCTCCGCACGTTTCTCTCTGCGGAACGAAAGTCTGCTTTCGCACATCCGACTAATTATAAATAAAACTCCCGGATTTTCGGGAGTTTTATTATAAATATCAGTTATTCATACCGATCTCAATAGCCTTGAAGTTATTGGGAATAAGCTGTGCCTTTGAAGGCGGAACGACCTTTTCGATTCCCTTTTTCATTGTTTCCAGAGAGAAAAGATTTGTTTCCTTGATAAGCTTTCCGAGAAGGATAATATTTGATCCGCCCTTGAGTGAGTTATCATCGGCAAGCTGCGACGACGGTATGGGGAATATCTCTACATCAGTTCTGCTGCATTCAGCATCGATAAGAGTGCTGTCATAGAATACCTTTCCGCCGGGCTTTACCTCTGTAATGAACTTATCAAAAGAGGGCTGATTCATAGCGATAAGAATATCCGGATTAAGAACCAGAGGAGAACCGATAGGATCATCGGAAATACATACGGAACAGTTAGCCGTACCGCCTCTCATCTCCGGGCCGTAGGACGGAAGCCATGAAAGCTCCTTATTGTCCATAAGACCGCAGTATGCAAGGATCTTTCCGGCAAAAAGAACGCCCTGTCCGCCGAATCCTGCAAGAAGAATTTCAGTTGTAGCCATTACTTATTTCCCTCCTCTGCTGTAGTATCCTTGTATACGCCAAGCGGATAGTAGGGGATCATCTCGTCCTGAAGTCTCTTTAATGCCTCAACAGGAGTAAGACCCCAGTTTGTAGGACAAGTGGAAAGAACTTCGACAATAGAGAAGCCTTTCTTGTTCTTCTGGGTCTCGAAAGCCTTTCTGATAGCCTTTTTAGCGTCACGGATATGAGGAACGCTGTCAACGGCGACACGCTCCGCATAGGCAGTTCCTGTAAGGGTTGAAAGCATCTCGCACACTCTTACGGGATATCCGGCAAGCTCCGGGTCACGTCCGAAAGGAGTTGTCTGCGTAACCTGTCCGGGAATAGTTGTAGGAGCCATCTGACCGCCTGTCATTCCGTAGATCGTATTATTAATAAAGATAACAACGATATTTTCGCCTCTCGTAGCGGAGTGAACCGTTTCTGCCGTACCGATAGCGGCAAGATCTCCGTCGCCCTGATATGTAAATACGAACTTATCAGGATTTGTTCTCTTAACGCCCGTAGCCACAGCCGGAGCACGTCCGTGGGGAGCTTCTATCATATCGCAGCCGAAATAATCGTAAGCCATAACGGAACATCCGACAGGACATACGCCGACAGTCTCGCCCTCGATACCCATTTCATCAAGAACTTCTGCCACAAGTCTGTGAACTATACCGTGAGTACAGCCGGGACAATAATGGAAAGGCACATCAAGAAGAGCCTTTGGTCTTTCAAATACAACAGCCATTACTCAGCACCTCCGACTTTTTTGATTTCTGCCAGAACCTCGGCAGGAGTAGGAATAACGCCGCCTGTACGTCCGTAGAATTCCACGGGCTTTGAGCAGTTTATAGCCAGCTTGATATCGTCGATCATCTGTCCCATTGACATCTCAACGCTGAGAAGCTTCTTAGCCGACTTTGCAGCCTCGTTGATTTCCTTTACAGGGAACGGCCACAGCGTCTTGGGGCGGAAAAGTCCTGCCTTGATGCCCTGAGCTCTTGCGTCGTTTACGGCAGATTTTACAACTCTTGCGGTAGCGCCGAAAGCACAGAGAAGAATGTCGCAGTCCTCGGTGAGATAAAGCTCTGCGTCCGTCTCGTTTTCCTTGATCTGATCGTATCTTGCAAAACGGTCTTTAACGGATTTTTCCAGCTCGTCAGGCTTGAGATAAAGCGAGTTTATAATATGATGTTCTCTCTGTCCCTTGTGACCTGTAGCTGCCCAGCTGCTCTTGTCATGAGCGTCAGGATTGATCTCTGGGAACGAAACAGGCTCCATCATCTGACCGAGAAGTCCGTCGGCAAGGATCATAGCCGGCATTCTGTACTGATCTGCCTTGTCAAAAGCCTTTACCACCATATCTACCATTTCCTGAACGGAAGCGGGAGCGAATACGAGAAGGTGGAAATCGCCGTGACCAAGCGCCTTAGTTGCCTGCCAGTAATCTGCCTGTGAGGGCTGGATTCCGCCGAGACCGGGGCCGCCTCTCTGAACGTTTATGATAACGGCAGGAACATCCGATCCTGCAATGTAGGAAATACCCTCGCTTTTAAGGGAAAGTCCGGGGGAAGATGACGAAGTCATTGCACGGACGCCGGTAGATGCGGCTCCGAGAACCATATTGATAGCAGCGATCTCAGACTCTGCCTGAAGAAAAACGCCGCCTGCCTTATGCATACGCTTAGCCATATAAGCGGCAAGCTCTGTCTGTGGGGTAATAGGGTAGCCGAAAAAGCACTTGCAGCCTGCACGGATAGCAGCCTCTGCCAGAGCCTCGTTGCCCTTCATAAGATTTCTTTCCAAAGCTTTACAGCTCCTTTCAAATTATTTTTCGATAACGATGGCACAGTCAGGACACATCATCGCACACATGGTACAGCCGATGCATGAGTCCATATCTGTACACTCAGCGTAAAAATATCCCTTTTTATTGCGTTTTTCTTTCTGAAGCGAAACGATCTTCTTGGGACAGGCTGTAACACAAAGTCCGCAGCCCTTGCACCGCTCGGTAATAACCGTCATTTTTGCCAACATTAACACCACACTTTCATCATGCAGCCACAGAGGAGAAGCTCATCCGCAGGCTGCTGTTTATATACTCTCCGGCATTGCGGCAAGTACAGGTTATAGATCCCACAAAGGTTTAACATAGACCTTTACCGGGAAAATATCGGGTTTATCAATAAGCTCGCAGAGTTCCTCAGGGCAGGTCGTAAAAGCCAGCGGCAGACCTGCGGCAGCTGCGGTCTCCCTTGCAAAATCATCCGACTGACTGATGATTGCAGGCGTAGTTTCGCAGCCAAGATTTGTATTGTTGACAACGGCGGTGTGTCTCATGCGTGCAGCTTTCTCGATCTCAAACATAAGCGAGACTGCCTCGCCGGAATTTTCCGTAAGATAGCGCCGCTGATTTAATACATAGAACATATCAAGTTCGTCCCCGAAGCGGTTCAGAGCCTCTGAAAAACGTCCCAGAGCAAATGCTCCTGCGTCGTCTCCGCCTACGTCGATTATAAGACAGCTGTCACTTCCGGCGAGCTGTTCGATATCAAACTGAATAGAAGGCACATCAAGATTGCTGCACGCAAAATCCGGAGCAATAAGCTTTATGCCCATACCGGAAAACATTTCCCTGAAATCAGCCGTTCTGAAATAAGGGTTTACAAGGTCAAGATCCACAACGGTGACTTCTTTTCCCTCCTGAGCCGCCTTTACAGCCAGATTAACCGAAAGATTGGTCTTTCCGCTGCCATAATGACCCGTGATAACAGTAATTTTTTTCATAAGTTCCTTTCAATCCAGAGCATAATCTCCATAAATTTATCCGTACTTTTATATTATAACACCGTTCGTCCGAAAATGCAAGAGTTTTTTAATGATATGATACGAATACAAAAAAGGCGGTCAGATGACCGCCTTTATATTTTATTTTCCTGCAGAAAGTTCAGTATACATATTGAGTATCACAGTGGCGTCAGAACCGGTTATAATTTCATCGCCGTTCATATCTCCATACCCCTTAATCAAATAGTAATATGGAATCTTGTTCTGTGAAACTCCTGCGCTGAGCTGGGTATAGCAGTTAAGCGCAAGCGTTGCGTCCGAGCCGTTTATTACGCCGTCAAGGTTAACGTCACCGGGGAGATAGTCTGTTAATTTACCGCTGACAACAATTGTCATAACAGCTAAATCCCAACGATCAATTTCGCCGTTATTGTCAAAATCACCATTTGCAAGAAGTTTGTCAAATACATCAGCATATGACCTATTATTATCTAAATAATCATAATATAAGTGATAAATCCCTAAATCATCGACGCCGACGCTGCCGTTACCAGTAAAATCAAGATTCCTTCCCTTAACTATTTCATAAAAATCTCCGGATGATTCCGCACTTGCCGGCATTGCGGCAACTGAAAGAAGAACAGCGGCTGCTGATAACAAAGAAACGAGTTTTTTCATAACTTAATCCCCTTTCAATATACTTCGTAGACGTCAATATCGCCTACGATACCGTCTATCTCGTCAAAGCTTTTATTTGAAAGCAGCTCTGTGTATGTGTAAAGAATGATATTTGCGTCAGTCTCGTCAATATATCCGTCCTTGTTTACATCGGCTGCATATGCAGCTTTCATGTCCTTTATTCCATATTTATAGTTATTGTACAAATCTGTAACCTTTATGCGGTCTCCATTCTGTCTAACCGCTGATAAAGCCCATGTAGCGTCAGAACCTGAAATATAGCCGTCTCCTGTTACGTCGCCGTACATAAATTCATCTGCTTCAAGCATTCTTGGCGAACCAGAATATACACTTGCAAAAATATTAGTACCATCGCCCATATATATTGCTGTTTGGTTAGAGTCAATTTCATACATCATATTAATAGCAGAATTAGACGTATCATACTCATCTGTCTTCTTGATATATAAAGTTTCCACTATACCATTATGGTCACCTTCATCTGAAGAAACAGGATCACCGACCTGCAAATCTACATAATTCTTTCCCGTGCTATATTCATGCATTTGATAAATAAAGTTTCCTTCATTATAGTTTGTCACAGTTGACAGTTTTGATTCTGAATCTTCCCACATATCTTCTGCTTCAGCGCATTCCCATGAAGTTCCTAAATCAAAGCGCAAATAACAGTCTCTAAAGTCAGGAACATTCTCCATAATAATATCGGCACGTATTCCTTTATCATCCTCAGTGAGCTCGATATAAATACGTGGCTCTGTACTTGGCGGCGGTGCGGCTGACGCCCCCACTGCGGGAACGGAACAAAGAGCAAGTGCAGACGCCATAACAGAGGCGATAAACTTTTTTGACTTTTTCATTTGACATCATTTCCTTTCGCAGTATATTATATGAAGCTTACGCTTTTACAGATACATTGTACCATAAATTTCCGGTAAAATCAATCGTCATAATAAACAAATTTTCGTTTTGCTTTTTGAATATCCAATGTTAAATCTATGTTAAATAATAGCACATCCTCTTGAATACAGCCGTTGTTTGTTATATAATAAAATCGCAATAAAAATTAAGGAGATTTTATATGGAAGGATTTTCTATCTTCAACATTTTCAGTATGCTGGGCGGACTTGCCTTTTTCCTTTACGGAATGAACGTAATGTCTACCGGTCTGGAAAAACTTACCGGCGGAAAACTGGAGGTCGCTCTCAAAAAAATGACTTCCAACATTTTCAAAAGCATCCTGCTTGGTATGGGAATAACAATTGCCATACAGTCATCGTCAGCGCTGACCGTCATGCTCGTCGGTCTGGTAAATTCCGGAATCATGAGCCTTGAACAAACTGTAGGCGTCTGCTTCGGATCGAATATCGGTACTACCCTTACCGCATGGATACTGAGTCTTTCCGGTCTCAGCGGCGACAGCTTTTTCATCAGAATGCTTAAACCGACTTCATTCTCCCCTATCATCGCACTTATCGGAATCATCATGGTAATGGCTTGCAAAAAAAACAAAAAGAAAGATATGGGACGAATTCTTGTCGGATTTGCAATTCTCATGACCGGCATGACCCTTATGTCCGACTCAGTCGCCCCTCTTGCAGAATCCGAAGAGTTCAGCAAGATACTCACTGCGTTCAAAAACCCTTTCCTTGGTGTTCTTGTAGGCGCAGGATTCACAGGAATTATTCAGAGCTCTGCCGCATCTACCGGTATTCTTCAGGCGTTCTCCAGAACAGGCGGCCTCACTAACGGCATGGCATTTCCTATTATCATGGGTCTTAATATCGGAACCTGCATCACCTCGCTTCTTTCAAGTATAGGTGTAAAGAAAAACGCCAAACGTGTTGCCTGCATCCATATTGCTTTCAATGTTATCGGCGTAATAATTCTTCTGCCTGTAGTTCTGTTCCTCCAATATGTTCTTGATCTGACCATTTTCAGCAAGGTCACCAACGAAGTTTCAATTGCCATAATGCATACTGTCTTTAACTTGGTCAGCACTTTTCTGCTTCTCCCTTTCACCTCGCTCCTTGTAAAACTTTCACGTTTTATCATCAAGGAGGATAAGGAAGAAAAGGAAGAAGCCTCTTCACATATTCTTTCTCTTGATGAAATCCTGCTTAAAACCCCTGCCGTTGCCGTTGAGGCCTGCAAAGGCGCAACCATAGAAATGGCAGATCTTACGAGAAAGACTATTCTAAGCGCCCTGGATATCATAACAAATTACAACGAGGACAGCGCCGACGAAATAATCAGACACGAGGATATAATTGACGGATACGAGGATAAAATAAACAGCTATCTGCTTAAAATCTGCCGTTCCAGCGTTACCGGCCACGACAGCCGCAACGTATCGAAAATGATGCACTGCGTCGGCAACTTTGAACGAATTTCCGACCATGCCGTAAATCTGGTGGAATCGGCTCAGGAGATGCACGAAAAAGGCATTACTTTCTCCTCCGAGTGCTTCAACGAAATTTCTGTAATCCGTGAAGCTATCGCCGAAAACATTACAAAGGCCATCGACGCCTATAAAAATAACGATCTGACCATTGCCCATAAAGTAGAGCCTCTTGAAGAAGTTGTAGATAACCTCAGTACGGAACTCAAGAACCGTCATATCCGCCGTTTGCAGAACGATGAATGCACCGTTGAACTGGGATATATCTTCCAGGATATCCTTACCAACCTGGAGCGTATTTCCGACCACTGCTCCAATATTGCCGGATGTCTTATTGAAACCGACGAAAAGACACGCATCCATGAGTATCTCCAGGATGTCAAGGAGAATGATAAGACTTTCCGCAACGAATACCATGCCTACGCTGAAAAATTCTTTACGATGCTCAATACGGCTGAATCATCGATGCAGTGATATTACCGTTAATACTAATCTCCAACCAATCTTTTCATTAGTTTGATCGAGGATTAGTATAGAATAATAAAAAATCCGGCATAAGCCGGATTTTTTATTATTCTGCGTCGTTATCAGTATTTTTCTCAATGTAGTTTACGATATCGCCAACTGTCTTGATTTCCTCAACAGCCTCGTCGGGAATTGAGAGGTCAAATTCATCTTCAATAGTAGTGATAAGATCTACAACGTCCAGAGAATCTGCGCCGAGGTCGTCCTGGATATTAGCTTCCATTGTAACCTCGCCTTCATCAACGCCGAGCTGTTCAGCGATAAGATCCTTGAGCTTGTCAAAAACCATGCTTATGTCCTCCTTTTTAAATTATATCAAGAAACGGATCATTCAATAAACGCTCCGATCTTTCTAAACTTAGTATAACGTTCTTTTAGCAAAACGTCAATATCTTTTTGACATTTTTCTGGAATTACCTGTGACAAATATTCTTTAATATTCTCTGAAATTTTGTCTAAATCGTTATGTGCGCCGCCGAGAGGTTCTTCGATAATAGTCTCCGCAACACCGAGCCGAACCATATCTTCCGCAGTAATTCGCATAATTTCGCTTGCTTCCCGTTCTCTCGACGCATCTTTCCAGAGAATGCTTGCAAAGCCCCTTGGCGACAGAACAGAGTACTGTGCATTTTCCAGCATAGCCAGCTCGTCGCATACACCCAGTCCCAGAGCGCCGCCGCTGCCGGCTTCACCGAGCACAATGGAAATTATAGGCGTCCTGAGTGTCATGAACTCGGCAATATTCTTTGCGATAGCTTCGCCCATTCCTCTTTCTTCCGCCGCAATGCCGCAGAATGCTCCGGGCGTATCAATAAAACAGATAAGCGGTCTGTGGAATTTCTCCGCCTGCCTTGCCAATCTGAGAGCCTTTCTGTAGCCTTCCGGATGAGGCATTGCAAAATTACAGACTTTATTTTCATTTATATCTCTTCCTTTTACCTGTGCAATTATGGTGACAGGTCTGCCGTCAAGGCGTCCCACAGCGCCGATCACTGCCTTATCGTCACCGTAAAGACGATCGCCGTGCATTTCATAATAATCAGTAAAGATAAGGGGAAGATAATCATTTATAGTCGGTCTGCCAGTATTGTGAACGAGCTGAATGCGCTCCCATGCCGTTTTATTCTCACTCATTGCTCAGACCCCCTTTTTATTGTATCCGTGAAGTTTCAGAAGATGTGACAGAACGCTTCTCATCTTTCTGCGCTCTACGATCATATCAATAAATCCCTTTTCGTACATGAACTCCGCAAGCTGGAAATCGTCAGGAAGCCGCTGTTTAATAGTATTTTCAATAACACGTCTGCCGGCAAAGCCGATCAATATCTTCGGTTCTGCAATGATGATATCACCAAGGGAAGCGAAGCTTGCAGTAACACCGCCGGTGGTAGGATCAGTCAAAACGGTTATATAAAGTCCGCCCTGATCGCTGTGAAGCTTAACTGCGCCGGCTGTCTTTGCCATCTGCATAAGCGAGACGATTCCCTCCTGCATACGTGCTCCGCCGGAAGCCGTGAACATTATGACCGGGAGCTTGTTTGCAGCAGCATACTCAAAGGCACGGGCAATTTTTTCACCCACAACGCTGCCCATACTTGCCATCATATAGCGTGAATCCATAACACCTATAACACACGGTGAACCCTTTATCGTAGCCGTTCCGGTAATAACGGCGTCGTTCAGACCTGTTCTCTCACGAAGTTCCTCCTGCTTTTCCTCATACTCAGGAAAATCAATGGGATTTCTGCTTTTCATTTCGCTGTCAAATTCCCTGAAGCTCTCCTTGTCAATGGTAATTGAAATACGCTCCTGAGCCGACAGTCTGCCGTGATAATTGCAGGCAGGACATACCCGGTGAAGCTCCTCGTACCGTGACAGAGGCGACAGCCCCTGACATCTGGGACATTTGAACATCGGCGGTTTATAGTCGTCGTCGCCGCCGTTGAAACGCTTTGTGACTACCTTAAAAAAATCTTCAAACACTGATTATTTCACCTTCCCCTGCTTCTTATGCTCATCCATATATCTTCCAAGGAAACCGATATCATAATTGCCGTTCTTGAAATCCGGGTGCCTGATAAGTTCAAGCTGGAAGTCTATATTGGTATCAACGCCCTCGACGATAAATTCTGCCAGCGCCCATTTCATTTTGTTGACAGCGTCATCTCTGTCAGAACCGTGAGCGATAAGCTTGCTTATCATGGAATCGTAATACGGCGTGATGGTATATCCCTGATAAACGGCGCCGTCGATTCTTATTCCGGGACCTCCGGGCATATAGAGAGCGGTGATCGTTCCCGGAGACGGTCTGAAATCAAGTTCGGGATTTTCCGCATTGATCCGGCACTCGATAGCGTGCCCCCTGAGCCGGATATTCTCCTGACTCACGCTGAGTGGAAGTCCTGCCGCTACTTCGATCTGAGCCTTTACCAGATCATATCCCGTAACCTCCTCGGTAATGGGATGCTCTACCTGAATTCGTGTATTCATTTCCATGAAGTAGAAATCACGGTTCTCGTCCACCAGAAATTCAATAGTTCCGGCATTGTAATAACCGCACTGCTTTGCTGCCGTTACGGCAGCCTCTCCCATTTTTTTCCGCAGTTCCTCGCTGACGATAGGACTGGGACATTCCTCCAGAACCTTCTGGTTGCGCCGCTGCATCGAGCAGTCACGCTCGCCCAAATAAATATAATTTCCATTCTTGTCAGCCATTATCTGTATCTCGACATGATGCGGATTTATAAGGAATTTCTCAATATAAACGGCATCGTCGCCGAAGAAGTTCCTAGCCTCCTGCCGTGCCGCCGTCATCTGTTCCTCAAGCTGGTCGGGAGAATCCACACGGCGTATGCCTCGCCCTCCGCCTCCGGCTGAAGCTTTTACCAGCACCGGATATCCCGCCTTTTCCGCAATGGCGGCAGCCTCCTCATAGGAAGAAACCGCACCGTCCGAGCCGGGGATAACAGAAACCCCTGCTGCTTTCATGGTTGCCTTTGCGGCAGCCTTATCGCCCAGCATCTCGATAGACTTATATGACGGACCGATAAATGTTATTCCATTTTTTTCACAAAGACGTGCAAATTCCGCATTCTCTGACAGAAAACCGAATCCGGGATGTATAGCGTCCGCCCCGGTATTTAAAGCCGCCTGGATTATCGCATTCATGTTAAGATAGCTGTCCTTCGTAGCCGGAGGGCCTATGCAGACAGTTTCGTCGGCTATCTGGGCATGAAGGGAACGACTGTCGGCAGTGGAATAAACTGCTACGCAGCGCACTCCAAGCTCACGGCAGGCTCTTATGATACGAACGGCGATCTCGCCTCTGTTGGCAATCAATATTTTCTTGAACATCTGCTTCTCACTCCGCTTTGCCGCCGTCTGCCACCACAAAGGTTATCTCGCAGGAAACAGCTTTTTCTCCGCCTACAGAAGCAATAGCCTTTCCTGTTCCGACAGGGCCTCTCTGACGTATCATTTCAACCTCAAGATCAAGAACATCTCCGGGCATTACCTGACGGCGGAACTTTGCTTTGTCGATACCGCCGAACAAGCCGATCTTGCCCTTGAATTCAGGCTTTGAGAGCATACATACAGCCCCTGCCTGAGCCAGCATTTCTATCATCAGAACGCCGGGCGTCACAGGGTATCCCGGAAAGTGACCCTTGAACCAGAAGTCGTCTTCCCTTATATACTTTCTTGCCTTTATCCTCACGCCGACTTCTATTTCAGTTACCTCGTCGATAAGCAGAAACGGATCTCGATGAGGGATTATCTCCATTATCTGTTCTTTGTTCATTAAAACGTCTGACATTTCATCTGCCTCCCTTTTATTAAGCAACGTATTATTCGATTATCATTATCGGCTGATCGTATTCCACAGCCTGTCCGTCGGAGACGAGTATCTCCTTTACAGTGCCGTCAAATT
Organism: Oscillospiraceae bacterium; assembly: GCA_021769725.1. Lineage (GTDB taxonomy): Bacteria > Bacillota > Clostridia > Oscillospirales > Ruminococcaceae > Ruminococcus. The sequence goes on from JAETSI010000012.1 coordinate 34,135, forward strand.
CAGACTTTATCTCGTTCATCAGCTTCATCGACTCGATTATCATGATAACATCGCCCTTTTTCACGCTATCTCCGACCTTTACAAAAGGAGGCTTATCAGGTGAAGGAGCGGCATAGAAAGTTCCGACAATAGGTGATTTCACCGCATTACCGGAAACATTTCCGGAAGTCTGAGCTTCTTCCCTGTCCGCCTGAACAGGTGCAGCCGCAGCAGCCTGCTGTACAGGAGCTGCAAAAGGCATCATTGCCGGAGGCGGAGTGAATTTCTTTCCCTTGACAGTAATTTTCCTGTCTCCGTCCTCAACAGTGATCTCGGAAAGCTCGTTTTCAGAAACAAGCTTTGCCAGCTTTTCTATAGTTTCAAGTTCAAACTGACCGTAAATTTTATCCATTGCAGAGTCTCCTTAATCCTTTATTTTCTTGAAGCAGAGCGTGCCGTTGTGACCGCCGAATCCCAATGAATTAGACAGCGCAACGTTTACATCCTGCCGGATATTTCCTTCAGTGCAGCAGTCAAGATCGCATTCCTCATCGGGTACTTTATATCCTACAGTTCTGTGGATAAGTCCCTCCTCGATAGTCTTGGCGCAGACAACAGCTTCCACTGCTCCTGCTGCGCCGAGAAGATGACCTATCATGGACTTAGTAGAATTGATCTTCACATTCTTTGCATCGTCGCCTAAAGCCAGCTTGATAGCTGCTGTCTCGTATTTGTCGTTAAGACCTGTCGCAGTACCGTGAGCATTGATATAGTCAACATCCGAAGGCTTTACTCCAGCTTCCTCCATAGCAAGCGTTATGCCCATTCCTGCCGCTTCGCCCGAGGGCATAGGGGATGTCATATGGTAGCCGTCGTCTGTAGCGCCGTAACCGGCTATCTCACAGTATATCTTAGCTCCCCTTGCCTTTGCGTGCTCATACTCTTCAAGGATAAGCATACCGCTGCCCTCGCCAAGGACAAAACCATTTCTCTCCTTGTCAAAGGGGATAGATGCACGTTCGGGATCTTCAGATCTTGTAAGCGCTTTCATGTTATTGAATCCGCCGTAGGTAAACTCAGTGGTCGAGCTTTCTGTTCCGCCTGCAATGCATACGTCAAGATAACCGTCCTTGATCTTGCGGAACGCCTCGCCCAGGGCATGAGTTCCCGAAGCGCAGGCAGATGCAATAGAATAATTAGCTCCTCTGAAGCCTGTTTTCATAGCGATAGTTCCTGCCGCCATATTTGATATCATCATGGGAACGTAAAATACCGATATTCTTCCGGGTCCTTTTTCAAGATACTTTCCGTATTCCGAAAGAGTAAGGTCGATGCCGCCGATACCGCAGCCGATGAGAACTCCGGCTCTGTAGGGGTCAATATCACCAAAATCCGAACCAGCATCTGTCAGCGCCTCGTGAGCGGCAACAAGAGCATACTTTGTGAACGTATCCATTCGTCTGGCTTCTTTCTTGTCAAAGCATCCTTTAACGTCATAGTAATCCTCTTCATTAAAATCTCTTACCAGTCCCGATACTCTGATGCCTGTGCGCTCTGTATCAAAATGATCTATACGGGAGATACCGACTCTGTTTTCAACGATACCTTCCCAGAATTTTTCAACACCTGTTCCCAGAGGAGTAACTGCTCCGAGACCTGTAATAACAACTCTTCTTCTCATATTATATCCTTTCTTTTTTATCATATGGGATCACATTGAAAGTCCGCCGGAGATCTCAATAACCTGTCCTGTAACATAAGATGAATCCTCTGAAACAAGGAACGAAACCACCGATGCGATCTCCTCCGGTTCGCCGTATCTTCTCATAGCAACGGCTTCAAGCATTTTAGCCTTATAATCCTCGGCAAGAACATCGGTCATAGGGGTGTGGATAAATCCGGGAGCTACGGCGTTGCAGGTAATATTCTTTCTGCCGTACTCCTTGGCTATAGTCTTTGTCATGCCTATCAGAGCTGCCTTTGAAGCGGAATAATTGATCTGTCCCGGATTTCCATAAAGACCTGCCACGGAAGAAACATTAACGATCCTGCCGTGCTTCTGCTTCATCATAACGGGGCAGACATTTTTCAGCATATTGAAAACGCTCTTCTGATTAACGGCGATAACGGCGTCATATTCGTCCTCGCTCATTCTTGCAAGAAGCTTGTCCTTTGTAATGCCGGCGTTGTTCACCAGAGCGTCTATGCTGCCCATCTGTTCTTTTACTGCCTTGACCATTGCCTCACAGTCAGCCATTTTTGATACGTCAGCGGCAAAACAAATAACTTTAACTCCGAAAGCCGCACACTCTGCGGCAACTTCTTCTGCCTTTGCCTTATCGCCGTCGCTGGGATAGTGATTGAGAGCTATATCGAATCCGTCTTTTGCCAGTCTTTTTGCTATGCAGGCGCCTATCCCCTGTGATGCGCCGGTTATCAGTGCTACTGCCATTATATTTCCTCCTGATATTAATTAGTATTTAAGAAGTTTTTCTGCCTGCTCCATGATCTCACAGATAATATCCTTACATGGTTTGACATCCTTTATCATTCCTGCGATAGCGCCGCAGAGGAAAGAACCCTCTTCAAGATTTCCGTCCTGAACAGCCTTTCTCAGAGATCCGAGAGTAACCTCCTCGAACTGCTCCGGAGTAAGACTTCCGTCCCTTTCGCCGCTTGCAAGCATCTTTGAGAACTTCGTCTTTACGTTCCGGCACGGATGTCCCGTATATCTTCCGGTAACAACGCTGTCGGTATCCTTTGCCTTTACAACGAGATCCTTGAATGTCTGGTGTATCTGACATTCCTCTGACGCAAGGAAGCGTGTACCGATCTGGACGCCCTCTGCGCCCAGCATAAAGGAAGCTGCCACACCTCTTCCGTCAGCAATTCCTCCGGCTGCGATAACCGGTATTTCCAGAGCGTCAGCGACCTGCGGAACGAGACACATAGTGGTAATTTCTCCGATATGACCGCCCGATTCAGTACCCTCTGCAACAACGGCGTCAGCTCCTGCCCTTTCCATTCTCTTGGCAAGAGCAACCGAGGGGATAACGGGAATTACCTTTATTCCGGCTTCCTTCCAGGCAGGGATATACTTTCCGGGGTTTCCCGCACCCGTTGTAACGACCGCAACTTTCTCGTCGATGCACAGCTGTGCAAGATCATCTGCATTAGGGCTCATAAGCATGATATTAACGCCGAAAGGCTTATCGGTCTTTTCCTTGCAGAGACGTATCTGCTCCCTGAGATAGTCGATAGGTGCGCTGCCGCCTGCGATAAGACCAACTCCTCCTGCGTTTGAAACGGCTGCGGCAAGAGTATGCTCGGCGACCCATGCCATACCTCCCTGTATAACAGGATACTGACAGCCTAAAAGTTCGGTGATCCTTGTTTTCATATGTCAAAACTCCTTTTTAATATTCCATTATGATTCCGCCGTACGTAAGACCTGCGCCGAATCCGATAAGTGCAAGCTTTTCACCTCTGCGTATGCGTCCGTCCTCTATGCCTGCATTAAGCGCCAGCGGAATAGATGCGCTCGATGTATTTCCGAAGCGGTCAAGAGTAATAATAAACTTATCCATGTCCGCTCCCAGCTTCTTGGCAGCAGTCTCTATAATACGCACATTTGCCTGATGCGGTATGAACCAATCGATGTCATCTTTGGTCACGCCAATTTTTCCGGCAGCATTTTCAAATGCGTTCGGCAGCGCCTGAGTAGCGAATTTATAGACAGTTCTTCCGTCCTGATAAAGCATATGCATTGCTTTTTCGGGGAATCCATCATTGAAATCGCTTTCCAGCTTTATTTCCTTTGCCGGATAGAGATTCTTTGCAAAGAGCACCCTTGCTCCGCTTCCGTCAGAGCCAAGGAAAGATGAGAACATTTTGTCACTTTTCTCCACAACAACAGCTGCCGCCCCGTCTCCGAAGAGAATGCAGGTCTGCCTGTCTGTGAAGTCACAGAAGCGTGAGGTGGCCTCACTTGATACCACAAGAACATATTTCAGGGAATCATCAGTAGCAAGAAATCTCCGTGCCGTATCCATTGCATAAACGAAGCCGCTGCACGCTGCGTTCTGGTCAAAAGCCGCTGCATTTTCTGCGCCGATCTCATACTGGATAATACTTGCCATACTCGGGGTCAGGAAGTCGGAAGTAACAGTTGTACAGATAACCAGTCCTATCTCCTCAGGCTTCACCCCGGACTTTTCAAGAGCGGCAAGAGCTGCCATTTTTCCCATATACCATACCGGCTCCCAGCCTGCCATATGACGTTCAACAATGCCCGTTCTTGTGCGGATCCACTCGTCGTTGGTATCCACAAATTTTTTAAAGTCATCGTTGACCAGCTTCTGCTCAGGCACATATGTGCCCATACCCAAAATGTTGATTCCCATTAAAAATGCTCCTTTAAATGAAAAATTATTGTAATACTGTTGTCAAACAAGAAAATTTATGTTATATTATTGATAGGGAGATCTGAGACAGACCTCTCCGAAGAATAAACCTACATACATTATATTGTAAATCATTTCCGGATTTTTTGCAATGATATTTCAAAACTTTATTTATTGCAAGCGAAAATATCGTTATTTTAAACAAAAAAACTGTCAAATTTTCGGTACTTTTACTAATTATTTGTATATAGCATACAGAAAGGAAGTTTCATATTATGACAATTTCACTATTTTCCGGACAGGGATCACAGTACGAAGGAATGGGAAAGGACATTGCGGAAGCATTTCCTGAAACGGCGAAGATCTACGATACCGGCTCGGAGATAATGGGCACAGACCTGAAAGCTCTTTGCTTTAATACTCCTATCGAAGAACTTTCACGTACCGCCAATGCTCAGCCGGCTATCATGACCACATCTATCGTCTGCCTGACAGCCGCCCTCTCAAAAGGATATAAGACGGATGGCGTGGCAGGACACTCTCTGGGCGAATATGCCGCCATGTACGCATCCGGCATGATCTCCCTTGAGGACGCTTTCCGGCTCATCAGGGCAAGAGCTACCGCAATGGAATCGGCTGCCGGAGAACACAAGGGCGCAATGGCTGCCGTTATGAAAATTGCTCCGGAAAAGGTCGAGGAGATCTGCTGCGGCGCAAAGGAATACGTTGCCGCTGTAAACTTCAACTCCCCTGCTCAGACGGTAATTGCCGGAACACCGGAGGGAATCGCCGAAGTCACCGAAGTATTCAAGGAACTCAAAGCGAGAGTCGTTCCGCTGAAAGTTGCCGGAGCATTCCATTCAAAGCTGATGCAGTCTGCCGCAGACAGCTTCTACGAGACGGCAAAAACCGTGACTTTCAAAGCTCCGCAGATAAAATATTACTCCAACGTCACAGGCGGCGAGCTGACGGAACTGCCGGATATGGCTGAACTTCTTGCAAAACACATCGTATCGCCCGTTCGCTTCACATCTGAACTTGCTGCCATGAGCGAAGCAGGCGCAGATAAATTTGCAGAATTCGGTCCCGGAAAGACTCTCACCGGACTTGTAAAAAAGACTCTTCCCGGCGCTGCGGCATTCAATATTGAAAACCTTGAAACACTTGAAGGAGCTGATATATATGAATAAATTTGCCCTTATCGGTCATCCGCTGGGACACTCCATGTCCCCTCTCATCCACGACAAACTCTTTGCCCTCAGCGGCTTTGAAGCAGAACCCTATCAGCTTATTGATATCGCTCCCGAAGATATCGCTTCACGCCGTCCGCTGCTTGAAGAATACCTGGGAATGAACGTGACTATCCCACACAAGCAGTCGGTCATCCAGCTCATGGACGAGCTTGGGGACAGTGCAAAGAGATACAATTCCGTAAACTGCATAAAAAACGACGATGGCAGACTTATCGGCTATAATACGGACTGCGACGGTTTTCTGCGTTCCGTTGAGCTGCTGTCGATAAGCGAAAACGTAGTTATTCTCGGCTGCGGCGGCGTAGGACGTATGATGGCTATTGAGACGGCTCTCCACGGCGGTTCGATTACTCTTGCCGTTATTCCGCAGGATGTAAAAGCCGCACAGCTGCTCATGGCTGAAATCATGGAAAAGTGCGGCGGAGCATCCGTTAAAATTGCTGATATATCTACACTTGACGGAAATTTTGATCTGCTTGTGAACGCTACGCCCGTCGGAATGTACCCCAAGACCGACGCCTGCGCCGTAAGCGACAAGGTCATTGAAAACTGTCTCAGCTTTTTCGATGCAGTTTACAATCCCACCGAAACGCTGCTTATGAAGAAAGCACGGGTTCTCGGAAAAACTGCCGTAGGCGGAGCTTCCATGCTGGTATATCAGGCGGTAAAGGCTCATGAGATCTGGTACGGCAGCACTTTTGCCGCCGAGGATATCTCAAAGATCATCCTTGAAGTTGAAAACTCAGTTGACCTGATGAATAAAAAATAAGAGGAGTAACGATATGACAGTATTTCTTTGCGGATTTATGGGCTGTGGAAAGTCCACGTCCGGAAAGCTGGCGGCTAAAAAGCTTGGCTGCGGCTTCTGCGATACCGACGATCTGATTGTCCGTACCCTCGATATGTCCATCCCGGATATCTTTGAACAGAAAGGCGAACCGTTTTTCCGCACGACCGAAGCTGAAATAGTAAAATCTCTCTGCGGCAAAACTGTCGTTGCAGCCTGCGGAGGAGGAGCAATGCTCAATCCCGATACGGCACGTGCGGCACGTGAAGCAGGCGCTGCGGTGATATTTCTTGACGTTCCGTTCGACATCTGCTACGACCGGATAAACGGCGACGAAAACCGGCCTATCGCCGCACGTTCAACCAAAGAAGAGCTTCATGAGCTTTTCAGCAAACGCAGAAGCATCTACCTCAGCCACTCGACGGTAAGGATAGACTGCGGCAGCAAAAGTCCCGTTGAGATCGCCGAGAGCATCGCAGAATCGGTGTTCAGATAAGGAGTAAAACTATGCTTATTTACAACGCTGAAATTTACACTATGGATTCCGCCGGCATTATTCAAAACGGCTGGGTCAGGACGGAAAACGGAAAGATCGCTGAAATCGGAACAGGAACCCCGGAGAGTATCCCCGATGACAGCATCGACGCCCGTGGGGGAACGCTGCTCCCCGGCTTTATCGACGCACATACTCATCTTGGCATCATCGAGGACGGCATCGACTTTGAAGGCGACGACTGCAACGAATCGACCGATCCCTTTTCCCCGCAGATGAGGGCGATCGACGCCATAAATCCCTTTGACCGCTGCTTTGAAGAAGCAAGAATGAGGGGGATAACCGCTGTGGCTTCCGGCCCCGGAAGCGCCAATCCGTGCGGCGGTGAGATCTGCGCCTTAAAGACAAACGGACGGCGTATCGACGATATGGTGATAAAGCAGTGCGGCATCAAGTTCGCACTGGGCGAAAATCCAAAAAATGTCTACAACGGACGTGACGAAACGCCAATAACGAGAATGGCGGTCGCTGCCGTTATCCGTGAGGGACTTTACAAGGCACGCCGCTATGTTCATGACATGGACAGCTACTATTCCGACAGTGAAAACTACGATCCTCCAGAGTACGATATCAAATGCGAAGCGCTCATGCCCCTGCTGGACCGCAAGATGAAAGCGTTTTTTCACTGTCACCGTGCAGACGACATCTGTACGGCTATGAGGATCGCCGGCGAATTTTTCCTCGACCCGGTAATCATTCATGGCACTGAGGGCTATAAAATAGCCGATATTCTTGCCGAGGAAAAGATTCCGGTTATCTGCGGCCCTGTCATCTGCGACCGCTGCAAGCCGGAAATGAAAGGTCTGGAACTCAAAAATGCCGCTGTCCTGCATGAAAACGGCGTAAAGATCGCCATATGCACCGACCACACGGTAATTCCGGTACAATATCTTCCATTGTCGGCTCAGGCGGCAGTAAAGGGCGGTCTGGAACTTTCGGAGGCTCTGAAAACGCTCACATCATATCCTGCCGAGATCCTCGGCATCGACGACGTAGCAGGAAGTCTCGCAGCAGGCAAGGACGCCGACCTCCAGCTCTATCCACGTGGGCAGAATCCACTTGACCTTATGTCAGAACCGATTCTCGTCATGATAAACGGCGAAATATGCCGAAAGGATACTTAAAATGAAAAAAGCTTTATCTTTGATTTCCGCATTCGCACTGTCCGCTGCCTCCGTTACGATTTCCGCTGTTTCCGCACAGTCAGGCGAATCTGCGGATGGATTCAGCCTGCAATATAAAATTGTTGACGGAAACGCCTATATTACGGGAGCTACAGGCTCGGATCCTATTGTTATGATCCCCTCTGAAATCGACGGAAAAAAAGTTGCCGGCATACGCAGCGGCGCATTCATGGGCATAGAGGAACTTACTGCCGTTGTGATTCCTGACAGCGTGACCTCCGTTGGTGAAAAGGCATTTTCTGCCTGTCCGTCACTTACCACCGTAACTATAGGCGGAGGAGTTACGGACATAGGAAACATGGCGTTTTCTGCCTGTCCGTCATTGCAGTCGTTCTACGTAAACAGCAGCAACAAAACATATTCCGTCATAAACGGTTCTCTCTTTGAAAAAACGGAACTGGTAACTTACGCCGGCGGCAAGGATGCTGAAATCCCTTTGGGAACTACATCCGTCCGCCGTGGAGCTTTCATGGGCAAGACTAATATTGTATCCGTTGACTTTCCCAGCAGCGGTCTTACTACTCTGGGCGATCATGCATTCTCGGGCTGCACATCCCTTAAAAGAGCGGTAATCCCAGTCACTGTCACTCACACAGGAACAGGATGCTTTGCAAGCTGTTACAGTCTGGAAGATGTTACTTTCAGCCTGAACTGTACTGCCATTGAGGACGATACATTTCGTGAATGCACCGCTCTTCGCAACATAAACATACCGTCATCCGTTACGTCTGTCGGGGATTCAGCTTTTCTCGGATGCAGCTGCCTTTCCGGAATGTACATTCCTCCAACAATAAAAGAGATCGGAAACAACGCCATAGGAAGAACCTACAATGTCCGCAGTGAAGCAGTAGAAACCGCAAACGGCTTTACCGTTCATGCGGAAAAGGGATCAGCCGGAGCAAAGTATGCAGAATCCATGAACATCCCTGTCGCTCCCTTTCTGATAGGAGATGTCAACGGAAACGGTACTATAGAGGGCAGCGATGCAACAATTGCTCTCAATATGTACACCATGATGTCCGGCAATACAGCAAAGGGGTTCACCGCTTATCAGACTGCCGCTGCCGACTGGAACGGTGACGATATGATAACCGGTTCTGATGCTACCATGATACTTCAGGAGTATACAAGGCTTTCATCAAAGAATGAGTAGCGGAATTCTACAAAAGCCGACTAAAATCAACAGATAAATTCTATACATACCGCTTAAGACAAAGCTTGACACACGACGGAAAAAATGGTATGATTAAAGATAATAAACTTATGAGATGCAAGGAGGAATTTTTATGCTGACAGATATGAACAGTAAATTTCAGAAGGAGGGTCTGACATTTGACGATGTACTGCTTATCCCTGCCGAATCAAACGTAACGCCCAATATGATAAGGCTCGAAACACAGCTTACAAAAACTATCAAACTCAACACTCCGGTGATGACAGCCGCTATGGATACTGTTACCGATTCACGCATGGCTATCGCTATTGCCCGTGAAGGCGGCATTGGTATCATCCACAAGAATATGTCTATCGAACAGCAGGCGGAAGAAGTTGACAAGGTAAAGCGTTCCGAAAACGGCGTTATCGTCGATCCGTTCTCCCTTACCGAAGATCATATCGTTGCAGATGCCAACGAGCTTATGGGCAAGTACAAAATCTCCGGTGTGCCTATCGTTGATTCCCAGAACAAGCTTGTGGGTATCATCACCAACAGAGATATGCGCTTTCTCACCGATTTCGGTGCAAAGATTTCCGAAGTTATGACAAAGGACAACCTTATCACTGCTCCGGTAGGCACTACACTTTCAGAAGCTCAGGAGATCCTCCGCAAGCATAAGATTGAAAAGCTGCCTATCGTTGATGAAGGCGGTTATCTCAAAGGACTCATCACTATCAAAGATATTGAAAAATCCGTTCAGTACCCCAATTCTGCACGTGACAGCAAGGGCAGACTCCTCTGCGGTGCTGCTATCGGCGTAACGTCAAATGTTCTGGACAGAGCAAAGGCTCTTATCGACGCTCAGGCAGACGTCCTTGTGCTTGATTCTGCTCACGGTCACAGTGCAAATATCATCAAATGCGTAAAAATGGTCAAGGAAGCATTTCCGGACACACCTGTTATTGCCGGAAATATTGCTACTGCCGAAGCTGCTGAAGCTCTCATTTCAGCCGGCGCTGACTGCGTAAAAGTCGGCATAGGTCCCGGTTCTATCTGTACTACACGTGTTGTTGCAGGTATTGGAGTTCCGCAGATCACAGCCGTTTATGACGTAGCCTGCGTCGCTCAGAAATACGGCATCCCCGTTATTGCAGACGGCGGAATCAAGTATTCAGGAGATATCGTAAAAGCTCTTGCTGCCGGAGCTAACGTCGTAATGCTTGGCTCACTCCTTGCAGGATGCGCCGAAGCTCCCGGCGAAACGGAGATCTACCAGGGACGTCAGTTCAAGGTATACAGAGGTATGGGCAGTCTTGGTGCAATGGCTAACGGCTCTACGGACAGATATTTCCAGGAGGGCGCTAAGAAGCTTGTTCCCGAGGGCGTTGAGGGACGTGTACCGTTCAAGGGCGCTGTTGCCGATACTATATTCCAGCTTGTAGGCGGAATCCGTGCAGGTATGGGTTACTGCGGATGCGAGGATATCCCCACACTTCATGAGAAAGCAAAGTTCATACGCATCACCGGGGCAGGTCTCAAGGAAAGCCATCCCCACGACATCTATATTACTAAAGAAGCTCCAAACTATTCTACACAGTTGTAAGATTATACTGAAAAAGGAGAATATTATGAAAAAAATATTTGCAGCTCTTACTGCGTTTATATGTGCTGCATCCGTCTTTACAGGATGCGGAAAGATAGACGACAAGGACGATAAAAAGGACTCCGGAAAACAGTCGGAACAGGCTCTGGAGAACGATCTGGAAGACGCCATACAGAATGTTCTGGACGCCGTCAATGAAAAGGATATTAAAAAGGTTGCCTATTCATTCCTGCCGGACGATCTTACAGACTCGCTGTTTAATATCGCGGCAGACGACATAAACGACTTAATGGACATGGAAGATATTGACCTCTCGGACGCAGCCAATACAGGAAAGCTGATAAGCGTTGAAAGAACCGAAGATATCGACAAGAATTATCTTACTCTGATCGAAAAAGTTTTCTCGTTCGCAAAGACTTTTGCCGATTATATGGAGAAAAACGATCTGAGCTTTGAAGATTTTGAGGAAATGGACGAAGAGGAGCTGCTCAATTCTCCTCTCGGGGACATAAAGGATATCTTTGAAGATACTGATTTGGATCTGAGTTCACCCGAAGATATAGTGTCCTCAGGAATCCTCGATAAGATAGAGACCCGATACAGCATAACAGACGGCTGCATGGCAAAGGTAACAATCGAAGCCGACGGCGAGACACAGACGATAGAACTGCCGTTCTATAAGATTAAGGGCGAGGGCTGGCACTGCGAAATGATACTATATCCGGCTATGATAGGATACGTAAAGAAATCAAAGCAGGCATCCCTGAACGCTTCTGCATCCAGCCTGAACAAAGCAGCCAGTGCAGCTCTTACGGATATGGATGAACAAGGTCTTGACATAGACGGAACTTATATCATAGGTTCTGATGAAAAATGGAATTACAATGTAAGCAGCAATTTTGACATGGAAACTTTCAGCGAGACCATGAACGAATATTACAGCGATATATCTGACCTTGACTATTTTCTCGTCATAAACGGAGGCGTCTGCGAGTATGCTGTTTGTGAAAAACCGGATGACGATAGCTATGGTGCGAATGTCGGAACTTATCCTATAAAATCTGTTCCGAAGGATTTTGACGGCTCTTTCTTTGAAACAAAACCGGCAACAACAGACGAAGAAAAGCTGACATTTGATGAACTCTACTATATAACAGTAGAATTGATCGACAATCCCTCAGCATCTGATGATGAATAAATAAATAAATAAATAAATAAATAAATAAAAAAAGGACGGATTTTTCTCCGTCCTTTTTTTATACTATCCCATTATATAATACTGACCGTCTATTTTATAGATGACAATACTCAGCATTTCGCCGTTCATACGGTTTTTCAGCGGAACGGAAGAAAGGTTAAGTTCTTCGGAACTGATATATGCGTCAATGTTCACTGCCGTCCGCTCCTCTATCTGAGATTCAGGGGCAAAAGCAGCCACGATCTCGTCATACATATCAAAATCAGCGTCTGCCATGCTGTCCTGAATAAGATAAGTGAATACAAAATCGCCGCCAATAAACTGAACATATGAATCATAGAGCTTCTGGGCGTAATCGTTAATATCCGTTATCGTTTCCTTTCCCAGAAGAAGATCAAAATAACCGCCGTAAACGCACGATTCCAACGTTGCGGCATCTTTCTGACCTGCTGCGTTAAAATAGCGGCAGAGTAGCTTTCCCTGGTCGCTGTTGAGCTGGCTGGAAATATATTCAAGCTGAATTGGCGTTCCGCTTTCCTCCTGCGTCATAAGGATCGTTGAAGCGTTCTCGGGCATATCGTCCGGGGAATAATTTTCGTCATATCCGACAAGATTTCCGTCGTTTTTCGATGAGCTTTCCGAGCTGGTGCCATTTCCGCAGGCTGTAAAAGTGTATGTCATTATTATCGACGAAGCCAAAGCCAAAAGTTTTTTCATTTTATTTTTTTTCATAATTACCGCCTCCTCAGCCAAAAGTATAATATTTATCGCCTTTTTCAGCGAAAAGGATGTAAAATCCGCTGACAAGGAGCGATTCAGTACCCTCGGCATCCTTTGCCATAACGCTGAAAGTCATGTAACGGAGAGAATCGCAGTCGTTCTTTACCGATTCCTTGTAGTTCTGTCCGAAAAATCCGTCAAGATTATCCAGAAATTCATCAGCCCCGGTCTCCTCTGACTCTACTTCTACAGGTTTTTCCACCTTAATTCTGGTTATCTCAAAGTCACCGCCCATATTTGTCTTAAGATTATCGCACTGTGTCTGAAACGATTTATCAAGTCCGTACTGATAATTTTCCTGCAAATACTTCTCCATGGTCTCGATATAGCTTGGAAATATGCATTCCTTGTATGATTCATAATCCCCTGTTTCAAAGCTTGTAAAATACTTTTCCAATGTAGATACAAGCTCTGTGGGGTATTCTGAATCCTCGTAATAGAGCTTTACCCCGTTTTCGCTTATCCGGTACGAACCGAGATCGTACTCCTCAGAGTCCTTGTCCGGCGTGATAAGTTCTCCGATTTCGGAAGTTTCCTCCTTTTCCAATGTCGAACTGCTGTTGGCATTCTCTTTCTTGTCCGTCGAAGAACTGTCGTTTTTTTCCTTTCCGCACCCTGCAAAGCAGCCAAGGCAGAGCACTGCCGATAAAAGGACTGATAAAATTTTATTTTTTCTCATTAAATTTCCTCCTGATTTATTCGTTGTCATAATTTATATTGTACAACAAATTTATAATAAATGCAAGAAGAAAATAAAGAAATCAGAAAAAAATCGGCTGTCAATAATTTCGGGATTCCGGAGAGAATAAATTTCCCTTCGGAATCCCGTTATAAACTCATTATTTCTTTGCGTTTCCTCTTATCTTAGCCCTCTGTGTATTGCTGAGAATTCTCTTTCTGATTCTCAGCGACTCCGGAGTTACTTCCAGAAGTTCGTCATCAGCTAAAAACTCAAGACAGTCCTCCAGGCTGAGCACTCTCGGAGGCACAAGACGAAGGGCATCGTCGCTTCCGCTTGCACGTGTATTTGTAAGATGCTTTCTCTTGCAGACATTTACAACCAGATCATCTGTCTTTGGCGACGCACCAACGATCATTCCCTCATATACCGGAGTTCCGGCAGGAATAAACAGCTGTCCTCTCTCCTGAGCGTTGTAAAGTCCGTAAGTAACAGCTTCGCCTGTTTCGTGGGAAATAAGCGATCCCGTGCTTCTGCGGTCGATATCTCCCTTGTACGGCTCATAGCCTTCAAAAACGTGGCTCATGATTCCCTCGCCCTTTGTATCGGTAAGGAACTCGCTCTTATATCCGAAAAGTCCACGTGCAGGCACAAGGAACTCAATACGCATACGGCTTCCCTGGGGATGCATGGAAACAAGATCTCCCTTACGTGTACCCATTTTCTCCATAACGGAACCGACGCAGTCCTCCGGCACGTCGATAACAAGGCGCTCGATAGGTTCAAGTTTCTTTCCGTTCTCATCCGTCCTGAACAGTACCCTCGGGGTGGAAACAGAAAGCTCATAGCCCTCACGGCGCATATTTTCAATAAGTATCGACAGATGCATTTCTCCACGTCCGGAAACACGGAATGAATCTGTGCTGTCCGTCTCTTCAACACGAAGTGAAACATCCTTTAAAAGTTCACGGAAAAGTCTTTCACGGAGCTGCCGTGAAGTCACAAATTTTCCCTCACGTCCGGCAAAAGGGCTGTCGTTTACGGAGAATGTCATTTCAACGGTAGGTTCGCTTATCTTCACGAACGGCAGCGGCTCGGGAGCTTCAACGGCACATATGGTATCGCCGATAGTTATGCCGTCAATACCTGAAATCCACACTATATCACCCATTACAGCCTCCTGAACCGGAACACGGTTAAGTCCCTGTATCTGGAGCAGTGAAACGATTTTGGAGTTGTAATTCTTCTTTGATTCCGTATAATCGCAGACGGTTATCTGCTGATTTACCTTTATCTTTCCACGTACAATACGTCCCACGCCGATACGTCCGACATATTCGTTGTAGTCAATAGAGGAGATGAGCATCTGCAAAGGCTCGTCCTCCTCACCCTTTGGAGGTTCTATGTAATCAATGATAGTATCGAAGAGGGGCTTGAGGTCCGTTCCTGCCTCGTACTGGCTGAGGGACGCTGTTCCGCTTCTTCCGGAACAGAAAAGAATAGGCGATTCAAGCTGCTCATCACTTGCGTCAAGGTCGAGAAGAAGCTCAAGAACCTCGTCACCGATCTCGTCAAGACGTGCGTCCGGACGATCGATCTTGTTTACGACAACAATAACCTTGTGCCCCATTTCAAGAGCCTTTGAAAGAACGAAACGTGTCTGCGGCATAGGGCCTTCAGCGGCGTCAACAAGCAGCAGAACGCCGTCTACCATTTCCAGCACACGTTCTACTTCGCCGCCGAAATCGGCGTGTCCGGGGGTGTCGATGATATTTATTTTGATGCCGTTGTAGCAAACGGACGTATTCTTCGCAAGGATAGTAATTCCTCTTTCACGCTCTATGTCGTTTGAATCCATTACACGCTCGGCTACCTCCTGATTTTCACGGAAAACGCCGCCCTGTTTGAGCATTTCGTCAACCAGCGTGGTCTTGCCGTGGTCAACGTGAGCGATAATGGCAATGTTTCTTAAATCTTCTCTGATCATTTTTATTCCTCCTGTTTCGGGGAAAGTGCCCCTGTTAGTATCAGCCTTTGAAATAATTCTGTTATAAAAAGCTATTTTTCTGCACAATAAAACAGAATTTTAATGCAACTCCTCTTTTTTTCCGGGCATAAAAAAGTCCTTGCCAGAAACTGCAAGGCTGAATAATCAAAAAAACCGCTTATCTGATGAAGCGGGAACAAAGGATGTTTAGCGAAAATGTGGTGGGAGAGGATGGATTCGGACCATCGAAGCTGAAAAGCAACAGATTTACAGTCTGCCCCCTTTGGCCACTCGGGAACTCTCCCATAACAAATTCAAAAGCTTTACCGCAAAGCGATAAAATGGAGCTGGTGGACGGACTCGAACCCCCGACCTGCTGATTACAAATCAGCTGCTCTACCAACTGAGCTACACCAGCGCTTAGTACATTTTATATTATATCATACTTTTTTGAGTTTGTCAAGCTTTTTTTGAAATTTTTTTCAATTTTTTTGGTCGAGGCGACAGGACTTGAACCTGCGGCATCTTGCTCCCAAAGCAAGCACTCTACCAAACTGAGCTACGCCTCGGACTCACCCTTTGCGACAGTCCTCATCGGACAGCTTTTATATTATAGCAGAACATTTCCGCATTGTCAAGATATATTTTGTATTTTTGGATATATCCACAATTTTCAGCACAAATCGTAATAAAAATTCACAATAACATAAAAAGGGAGAGCTGTGCTCTCCCAAAAGTATCAGACTCAGTCTTCAATTTCCTCAGAAATTTCTTCAGCAGCTTCTTCTACAGTCTCAGCAACTTCCTCTGCTGCTTCTTCAACAGACTCAGCTGCCTCTTCAGCAGCTTCCTCAGCGCTGTCAGCAATATCGAGATCAATATCATCGTCACTAATTGTGAATTCATCATCGTACTCGTCATCGTAATCTGTGTCATTGTTATTACCCTTGAGTGACTTAACTACAGCATATCCGGCAACAGCAGCTCCGGCAGCCAACACTGTAAATAATAATTTATTCATTTAATTTTCCTCTTTTCTCCGCAAGAAATAATTTTTTACCGAACCCCTTGCGACCGGATCACGATAAATTGCAGACTGCCGTGTCTGATACGGCGTCGCTTGAAAAAAGTTTCCCGAGCATAAATAATGCTCAATGTATATTATATCATACTCTTTTTGAAATTTCAACCTTTTACATATTATTTGTTAAAAACATCAAAATTGAGAGGGCAGTTATTGGTGCAGTTTCACAACGAAGTATCCTTTTTCCGAGCCAGACGCACTCAATTCCGGCACTTACTGCCTCTCTGACCTCTTCAGCATCGAAGCCGCCCTCGCTTCCGACAATAAGTCCGACAGTTTTTATTCCGGTAAGTTCCATGTCCTTGAACGGTTTTCCTCCCTCCGACTCATACAGCATGATCGTCTTGTCAAGGCGTCTCATCATTTCAAGGGAGCTTTTGTATGAAACAACAGGCGTTACCTCCGGCACTTTTCCCCTGCCGGACTGCTTTGCAGCCTCCTCTGAGATTTTCCGCAGTCTTTTCAGCTTTTTTTCAAAGTCACGGCTGTCCGGACGTGATATACAGCGTCTGGTGAGCACGGGAACTACTCTTGATACCCCAAGCTCCACGCTTTTCTGGATAATAAATTCCAGTTTGTCCATTTTGGGAACAGCCTGAAAAAGCGTGACTTCAATATCCGGTTCAGCCAGACAGGGATGCTTTTCATCAAGTTCAAGGTAAACGGCATCTCCGGTAATGCTGCTGATAGTACAATCGTAATCAATGCCGTCAGAGCACAGCGTAAGCTTCTCGCCGGGCTTCATTCGCAGTGAAAATCCCACATGATGTGCGTTATCTCCGGTCAGACAAAGATTATCTTCATTTATTTCATCTGTGAAAAACCTTGGCATATATCCTCCTTAATATTTTTTCATAATTATACCACACCTCGGCATAAAAATCAATCGTTCAGAAAAATTTCATAACTTTGTCGATATATATTGCATTCTGCGATATTTTGTGATATAATAAATCGTCATGCTTTTGAAGTATGATAATCCAAAGTAAAGGATTTGATATAATGGAAAATATTATAAGCCTGAAAAATATAATTGTTGAATTTGAGGACGGCGACAGGATCCTCAAAAATATAAGCCTCGACATAAAGGACAAGGAATTCGTTACCTTTCTCGGCCCGTCGGGATGCGGAAAGACGACTACTCTCCGTATAATCGCCGGATTCCTTGAGCCAACTTCCGGAGACGTTTTATTCGACGGTCATCGCATCAATGGAGTTCCTCCCCACAAAAGAAACGTGAACACCGTTTTCCAGCGCTATGCTCTTTTCCCTCATCTGAACGTTTACGAGAATATCGCTTTCGGACTTCGTGTGAAGAACGTTCCCGAAAAGGAGATACTCAGCCGTGTAGGCGAAATGCTGGAGCTTGTCAATCTCAAAGGATTTGAAAAGCGGTCAATACACAGGCTTTCCGGCGGTCAGCAGCAGCGCGTCGCCATTGCACGTGCTCTGGTAAACCGTCCGAAGGTACTTCTTCTGGACGAGCCTTTGGGCGCTCTCGACCTCAAGCTCCGCAAGGAAATGCAGATAGAACTCCGCCGCATTCAGCAGGAACTGGAACTTACCTTTGTCTACGTCACCCATGACCAGGAGGAAGCGCTCACCATGAGCGACAGCATTGTTGTAATGAACAGCGGCAGTATTCAGCAGATCGGAACTCCTACAGATATCTACAATGAACCGATAAACGCCTTTGTTGCAGACTTTATAGGTGAAAGCAACATTATAAACGGTTCTATGCCGGAAGACTGCGTCGTTGAATTTGCCGGACGCTGCTTTGAATGCGTTGACAAGGGCTTCACCCCAGGCAAAACTGTAGACGTAGTCATCCGTCCCGAGGACGTAAAGGTCATTCCGGCTGAAAAGGCAAAGCTGACCGGCATCGTGGAATCAGTTGTTTTCAAAGGCGTTCACTATGAAATGATCGTTGACGGCGTGGATCACAAATGGATAATCCACTCCACCAAAGCTGAACCTGCCGGATCAATGATCGGTATGGCTTTTGACCCTTACGACATCCACATAATGAATAAAACATCGGAGGTGGAGGAATGAAGCTCAAATATTTTTCAGCGCCGTATCTGGTGTGGATGATCGTCTTTATTCTCGTTCCCCTGCTGATGATCGCATACTTTGCTTTCACCACTGACGGCGGAGATTTTACTATCCGTAATGTTTCAGACGTAGGGCAGTACGCAAATATCTTTGTGCGTTCGATCTGGCTGTCGCTTATCGCAACGGCGATCTGCCTTGTCATCGCCTATCCCGTGGCATTTATCCTGTCAAGAATGGACAAGCACAAGCAGGGAACTATGCTTATGATCGTTATGCTTCCCATGTGGATGAACTTCCTGCTCCGCACCTACGCCTGGATGACGCTTCTTGGCAACAACGGCATAATCAATAATATGCTCGGCGCTGTAGGACTCGGCCCCGTAAGAATGATAAACACATCCGGGGCTGTGGTGCTCGGCATGGTATACAACTATCTGCCGTTCATGATCCTGCCGCTGTACTCCGTCATGGTGAAGATAGACAAATCGCTGCTGGAAGCCGCTTCCGACCTGGGATGCAGTTCAGCTTCCACCCTGTTCCGTGTTGTTGTTCCTCTGACTATGCCTGGCATAACATCCGGTATAACTATGGTATTTGTTCCGGCTATCTCCACATTCATTATTTCACGAATGCTCGGCGGCGGATCAAATCTGCTCATAGGCGACCTTATCGAGATGCAGTTCCTCGGAAACGCCTATAATCCGCATCTGGGAGCAGCTATATCCCTTGTTCTCATGGTGATAATCCTCGTTATCATGACCGTTATGAATCAGTTCGATCCCGACGATCAGGTACTTATATAAGGAGGTGCGACGTTGAAAAAACTTGGAAAAATCTATCTTGCCCTTGTACTGCTTTTCCTTTATGTACCAATTTTTGTACTGATAGTATTTTCTTTCAACGAATCAAAAAGCAGTTCTGTTTTCAGCGGCTTCACCCTGGACTGGTACAAGCGGCTGTTCAATAACCGGATAATCATTTCATCCCTTGTGAATACCATAATAATTGCCGTTGCAGCCAGTATTATCTCCACCATTCTCGGAACTCTGGCGGCTATCGGCATAAACAGCATGAAACGTGTTCCCAGAACCGTCATAATGAACGTCACAAATATGCCTATCATAAACCCTGAGATCGTTACCGGCGTTTCCCTGATGCTCCTGTTCAGCTTTTTTGCTGCAAGAATGACCCTTGAATTCGGCTTTGTTACGCTGCTTATCGCACACATAACTTTTGACGTTCCATACGTTATCCTGAGCGTCATGCCGAAGTTCCGGCAGATGGATCCGCATCTCTACGAAGCGGCGCAGGATCTCGGATGCAGTCCGTTCAGAGCGTTCCGTAAAGTCGTACTGCCTGAGATCATGCCCGGTGTAGTCAGCGGATTCCTCATGTCGTTCACATACTCGCTTGACGACTTTGTTATCAGCTATTTCACCACGGGATCGACCTCGCAGACATTGCCGATCACCATTTATTCCATGACAAGAAGAAAGGTCTCACCTGAGATCAATGCGCTTTCCACGCTTATCTTCCTGGTGGTAGTCATTGTGCTTCTGGTCAAAAATCTCCTTGAAAGCAAGGCTGCAAAAAAACGTCTGAGCGGAGGTAGCTGCTGATGAAAAGAAAGTTTGCATTGCTTGCAGCCGTTCTGATGTCACTTTCCATGACTATCGGATGCTCCCGGAGCAGCAAAAACTCCGAAAAGGATGATGATTCCGCACAGACGCTTACTATCGAGGACAAACGCTACTATAAGCGATTCCGGAACGACGGTATATCTATAAATGTTTACAACTGGGGCGAGTATATCTCCGACGGCGCAGACGAGGGAACACTTGACGTAAACGCTGAATTTGAGAAGCTTACAGGTATCAAGGTCAACTACACCAACTATGCCACTAATGAGGAGCTTTATGCCAAGCTGAAAGGCGGCGGAGCGTCCTACGACGTTGTAATACCGTCGGATTACATGATAAGCAAGATGATAAAAGAAAAACTCATTCAGCCCCTTAATATGGAAAATATCCCGAACTACAAATATATCATGGACAATTACCGTGATCTGGCATACGACCCGGAAAACGCCTATTCTGTGCCATATACCTGGGGGACTGTGGGGATAATCTACAATGCGGAGGAAATTGATACACCCAAGGAGGAGATCGACTGGGATATTCTCTGGAACGAAAAGTATAAAGATCAGATCCTCATGTTTGACAATCCACGTGACGCCTTTGCCATTGCGGAGATAATGCTGGGATATTCCCTGAATACCGAAGATCCGGCAGAATTAAAGGCGGCAGCGGATAAGCTCAAGGAACAGAAAAGTATCGTGCAGGCGTATGTTATGGACGAGGTTTTCGACAAAATGGCTGCCGGAGAGGCATTGCTTGCCCCTTATTATGCCGGAGATGCGCTGACGATACTGGAGGACAACGAAGATCTCGATTTTGCAGTGCCGAAAAGCGGTACTAATCTTTTTGTGGACGCAATGTGTATACCGGCGTCTGCAAAGCAGAAAGAGGCGGCAGAAATGTACATAAACTTTATGTGCGAGCCGGATATAGCCTATGCAAATATAGATTATATCTGTTATTCAACGCCCCACAGCGCCGCATTTGAGATGCTGGACGAGGATGTTCGCAGCAACAGCGTATCGTATCCGGACAGTGAATTTATAGCAGAAAAGACAGATGTTTTTGTTAATTTATCCGACGACGCCAATGAGACGATGAGTCAGTTGTGGACAGAGATGAAATCAGAGACAGCGAATAAATGGTTTGTTCCGATTTTTCTGGTCTCCTGTATTACGATAATAGCGTTTGTTCTTATAAGGCGGCACAACAAGCGTAAAAAGGATATATTCTGATATCTTAATCCAAACAATAATAAATAAAAATGACCGTATAATTTTCATGCGGTCATTTTTTATATGTATTTTAACGTTTTCAGAATAAAAAGCCACGTCGTCAGCGTGAATGCACTGCATAGTGTCGTCAGCATTACCGCAAATGCCGTTATTGCTCCCTTATGTCCGAAATTCTTTGCCATTACAAAACAGCTTCCGGTCGTAGCGCTTCCAAGCATCACCAAAATGGCGATCAGCTTTTCCCCACGGAACCCAAAATATATCGCTGCCGGAAGAAAAATCCCGCAGAACAACACCAACTTGATAAAGACGATCCCTGCCGTCACCGCTGCCTTGCCTTTCGTCTCACTTACCTTGAACGATGCTCCCAGTGCGATCAGTGACAACGGCGTCGCCATATTTCCCAGGTATGATATCGACTTCGCCATAATGACCGGCTGCGAAATCCCTGACAGCGACCATAGGATTCCTGCCAGTATTCCCAATATGATAGGATTCGTCACTATTCCCTTTACCGTGCTGACTGCAAGCTCCCTGCCGCTTCTGCCGCTGTCATTTCCAGGAGATGTCAAGGACAGAACGATAACGGCAATTATATTGTAGATCGGCACCGTTCCTACGATCATAAGCGCAGCCATAGTTGCTTCACCGTAGATATTTTTTACAAATGCTATGCCAAGTATCGCCGCACTGCTCCGGTAAGATGCCTGGATTATCTCTCCCCTTTCTGCCTTATCCTTGTGCAGAAAAGAATAACACAGAGCAATTCCTACGCTGAGGAGCGTGACGGATACGCAGAAGAGAACGAATCTGACGTCCCAGACTTTCCGGAAATCTGCCGTGGACAGATCCATAAACAACAGCGCCGGAAGCAGCGTTCTGAATACAAATTTATTCAGCTTTGACGTCGTATGGTCGTCAAGAAGTCCGATCCTCTTCGCAAACCATCCGAAAACCATCATCAGAAAGACAGGAACTGTTGCATTCAGACTGAAAACAAGATTTTTAACAAACACTGAACCGCTTCCTATTTATTATATTCTGACAGAGTCTTTTCAATGACCGCCTTGCAGCTGTCACGCATACCCTCCCACTTGAAGTCCTCCGGATTGACTTCCAGCATTTTCAGTTCGAGGTTATTCATAACGCCTCTGGTCTCATAGGTGTAAGTTCCCATAGTATTCATTCCGTCACCCAGACCATAGCCAAATTCAACTGCCGGTATAAATTTTGCCGGATCACAAAAGCTCGTCAAAGCATTGTACTGTTCCTCAGTCATAGAACTTCTGACGATACCTGAAGCCGTTTTGACCTCTTGGAGTGCCTGCTTTTTTGCAGATTCAAGGCACTTCTGGTCGCTTGCCGCCAGACGCTCACACTTGATATAAGTTGCCACGGCTTCACCCTTCCTGGAATTTTTCACCAGCATACGTGCATTGTAGCTGCCGCAGAAACAATAAGACGAATTTTCCTTTGATTTCGGAAACGGAACGATCATTATATCCTTATCAGGATTTGAAGCGTTTGACTGTCCCAGCGACCAGCCGTTATCTGCAAGGAAAAGTGTGCAGCCATTGGTCGGATAACAGCTCATAATATCCCGTCTGTATAAATTCTTAGTCGAAATGCTGTTCATGAATTCCTGTGCTTTCTGTATCTCCGGAGACATGATATTGTTAACAAGACTGCCGTTTTCACAGCTCACAACAGTTTTTCCGGCGGAGGGAATAACTCCCTGGCCAAAACTGCCTCCTATGCCGTACTTCGGAGTCCAATCAGGGGCAGGTTCGGAAACAAACTTTTCCATCATTGCCATAAAGGTATCCCAATCCCACTTTCCCTCGGTATACAGCTTGTACGGATCTTCAAATCCGTTGTCAGCCATGATCTTCCGGCTGTAGGTAAGCACCAGCGGATCGCTCATTGAATAGGGAACAACATAGTGCTGATCTTTATAAGCAAAAGCCTCCGTAACCGGACTAATGCCGCTCCAGAGACCGGAGTCCATTTCCAGAATATCAAAATAGGGGTCAAGCGGTTCAAAGCGATCCTTGATAACTCCCTGCGGAAAATATTCAGGATAATAGGGGAAAATATCCACTTCTTCCCCTGCTGAGATCATAGAATCAAGAATAGACAGATTTTCGCCGGGAGTACTTCTTATATAATTGATTTTTCCGCCGTACTGATCTTCAAAGAGGGCAAGTGCCGTGGAACGTGGTTCGCCGGGATCGGGATTCAGGTCAAAATCGCCGAGCCATATAATAGTCATTTTTTCCGGATCTTCCGTTACCGGTTCAGCGGGCTGAATATCAGGGATCTGAGATGATGATTCGGATTCTTTTGTATCACTCGGCTTTTTTTTATTACATGAAACAGTCGCAGTCAGCATGACCATCATTGCTGCTGTTCCTGCAAGAAATCTCTTCATTATATTCATAGTAAGGCTCCTTTCCTTCCGGATTATATTATACAACATCCGACAAAAAAAGTCAACAAAGGTGAACCGTTCAATGCCGGCAAGCGAAAGATACGAACGATTATGGACAAGTTATAAACTGACGGTATAACAGGAATTATGAAAATATACATCGAAAATGAATGAAAATAATTTTCCCAATTGAGATGTTAAAATATATTGGCGGTACATCGACATTCAACAGAGTTTTCCACATTTTCAACATTAAGAATACCGGGATGAATGTTTAAACTTAGAATTCAACAGACTGTTGAAAAAGCTGTTAGTAAAAAACAACTGACCAAAAACAAATACTACCTGTCATTTATTGCGAAAATTATACAGACTGAATTGACTTTGTGAATAGATTGTGATATAATATTATTGCAAAATTTTTGTTTATGGGAGGAATAAACCAATGAAAGGAAAAAAATCAAACCGAATGATTGCTGCGTTGATGAGTGCGTCAATGGGAATTGCTGCAATTCCGGCAATCGCTCCTGCAGCAGTATCTGCTGAAACATCCGATGCTGTCAACAAAGTAGTATTCTCAACCGACTTTGAGGACGAAGATGTTTCCATGTTCACCAACAGAGGCGAAAACGATACAACTGTGCTTTCTGCATCGGATGAGGCATCTGTAAGTGGAAGCACATCTATGCTTGCAAGCGAAAGGTCAAAAGACTGGAATGGCCCGGCATTCCGTCTTGATGACAAGCTTAAACCCTACACTGAGTATTATATCAGCGCAAAAGTAAAGGGAAGATATTACACAAACGCTACTTTCAGCTTCCAGTATACAAATTCGGATGGTGAAACAAAATATTCAAACCTGGTTCAGAATCTCAGCGGAAGCGACTGGATGTCTGTAGAAAATGTCAAGGTAAGTTTTACTGATGAAATGACGGACGTTTTCGTTTACTTTGAGGGCGGTCAGGATGATCTGTTTATTGACGATTTCGTTGTAACTGAAGCAGCACAGGTTGAGATCGAGCAGGATATTCCCGGTCTTAAAGACGTTTTTGCTAACGATTTTAAGGTGGGAACCGCCCTTACCCCGTCCGATCTCAGTTCAAAGCCTACTATGGATATCGTTGAAAAACATTTTAGCGGAAGCATAACTGCCGGTAATGAAATGAAGCCAGATGCTGTTCTCAATCAGGCTGCCTGCCAGACTTACTTTGAAGAAACAGGAGATGATACTGTTCCTCAGATATCTTTCTCCGCAGCAAAGCCTCTCCTTAATTACTGCCAGAAAAATAATATCCCTGTAAGGGTTCATACTCTTGTTTGGCACAGCCAGACTCCGGACTGGTTCTTTAAGGAGGGATATGATCCCAACGGCGAATGGGTATCCAAAGAAAAAATGCTCAAGCGTATGGAAAACTATATCAAAGCTTATTTCGAGACGCTGACAGAACTTTATCCCGATATTGATTTCTATGCCTGCGATGTCGTAAACGAAGCGTGGCTGGAAGACGGAAAGCCACGTCAGCCCGGCGAACAGGGCAGCGGCGGCTCTGCAAAATCAGCATGGGTACAGGTTTTCGGCGATAATTCCTTTATTGAACCTGCTTTTACTTTTGCAAGAAAGTATGCTCCAGAGGGATGCAAACTCTATTATAATGACTATAATGAATATATGGACGGCAAGCTGAACGCTATAGTTGATATGGCAGCCGATCTTAAGGAAAAGGGGCTTATTGACGGTATCGGTATGCAGTCTCACCTTGATGCACGTCAGAGTCTTGATGCTGCTTTCCCATCTGTATCAATGTATGATAAGGCTCTTGATAAGTATTGTGAACTTGGACTTGATATTCAGGTGACAGAACTTGACGCTACAACACCTGAGAATCCTACGGAAGCTGATTTCAAAGTTCAGGCAGACTACTATAAGGGAATCTGGGATGCCATTTACGCACATAAAGATAACATTTCTGCAGTGGTTGTATGGGGCGTTACAGATGACGGAAGCTGGAGAGCAAAGCAGTATCCGCTTCTCTTTGATGCCGATTATAAGGCAAAGCCAGCATTCTATTCTATCGTAGAGGGAAGGGAAGTTCCAGTTCCCAAAGTAATATACGGCGATGCAGACTGCGACGGTAAAATCTTTTTGAATGATGCCGTACTTATCATGCAGGCTATCGGAAATCCTGATGCTTATGGCGTAAACGGTACGGAGAAAACCCATATCACTAAACAGGGAAAAATCAACGGCGATGTTTCAAATACCGGCGACGATCTTACCAATGCAGATGCTCTTGCAATTCAGAAATATCTTCTTAATCTTATTGACAAGCTGCCTGAGTAATAAAATACTACCGGAGTTAACATTGATCTCTGATTTTTTGTGCAAATAATTCCTTGAAAAACTCCTGATAACATAATATATCAAATATGCGATATATTATTGTTTTATCTGATTAGGAATTTGATCGTTCCAAATTATCTCAATTTTTATATTAATAAGGCATTCACCAACCGCTGAATGCCTTAATTTTTGTTAGTCACGTTTTAGTTACCGCCTGATTTTCACCCGATTTCAGATGAAGTCAAAGTAATAAAAAACCTCGAAAATACTGAATTTTCGAGGTTTCTTGTATATGATAATCGAAATATAATTATCTCTTTGAGAACTGAGGAGCACGACGAGCAGCCTTGAGACCGTACTTTTTTCTTTCTTTCATTCTCGGGTCACGAGTAAGGAATCCTGCCTTTTTAAGGATGGGGCGAAGTTCGGGATCAAATTCAAGAAGGGCTCTTGAAAGACCGTGTCTTATAGCGCCTGCCTGACCGGTAACGCCGCCGCCGGTAACAGTGCAGATAATATCGAATTTTTCAACATTATCAGTAAGAGCAAGGGGCTGACGAACGATAAGCTTGAGAGTCTCAAGACCGAAGTAGTCATCAATACCTCTGCCATTGATAGTAACATTTCCTGAACCGGGATATATTCTTACTCTTGCAACGGAATGCTTTCTTCTGCCTGTTCCGTAGTAGTATTTAACTTTTGATTCGTACATCTGAAACGCCTCCTTTAATTAAAGCTCGTAAGCGACGGGTTTCTGAGCAGCCTGATTGTGCTCAGCGCCCTTGTAAGTTCTGAGTCTCTTGAGCTGAGCTCTGCCGAGAGTGTTGTTAGGGAGCATACCGTTTACAGCAATCATCATAGCTCTGTCAGCCTCGTTTGCCATCATATCCTTGTAAGAGATGGATTTAAGTCCGCCGATCCAGCCTGTATGCCAGTAATACTTTTTCTGCTCCAGCTTCTTGCCTGTAAGAACAGCCTTGTCGCAGTTGATAATAATAACGTGATCTCCGCAGTCTACGTTGGGAGTGTAAGTAGGCTTATGCTTGCCTCTGAGAATATGAGCTGCCTTGGCTGCAACACGTCCGAGGGGTTTTCCCTCAGCGTCGAGGATATACCATGTACGTGTTACTTCAGCAGGTTTTGCCAGTGTAGTTGACATATTTAATTCCTCCTATGAGATTAATGATCCGGAGAACATAGCTCCGGTGTGCAGGTCATGCACAACAACAGTAATTATTATACACAAAAAAACGGAAGATGTCAATAGAAAATCCGGATTTTTTTTAATATATATTCCTATTTCTTTTTAATTCTCTTGCTTTTTCTCTTGTTCTCTATGTAACTCATGTTTCATTTCACTTTTTAGGCGGAGAAAATTATGCAGATTCCCCCTCCGATTATGTGGATATTTGCCAATAGAGACTAAGCATTACAGAAATTACACTTGACAGATTCAGAAATAAGGATATATAATTAAGACAGCACCAAACAAGGCTGCAAGCGTGATTGGTGCGGTGTTGCCCTGAAAATAATTTTTAAAAACAGGTGAGAGTTTTTACCATGACAAACGACTAATTTTTACCATGACAAACGACTAATTTTTACCATGACAAACGACTAATCTAATCTAATAGGTACATAAATAAACAGACTCTCATATATACAGAAAGGAGGAATTATGGATAACGGAGTAGAAAACTATTTCCGATTTCGTAACGGTGACCGGAACGCCCTTGTTGAAATCATCCGTGATTACCGGGACGGAATGATTCTTTTTGCCAACAGCATTGTAAAGGATATGGAACTTTCAGAAGAAATAGTTCAAGAAGTATTTGTAAAACTTGTAGTAAAAAAGCCAAAATACTCAGGAAAAAGTTCTTTTAAAACCTGGCTTTACGCTATCTGCCGATATACTGCCATAGACTTTCTCAAAAGAACAAAAAAGCGCAAAGAACTCAATGCAGACGCTATTTACAGTCTGTCAGATGAAACTGATCTTGAAAAGGAATATATAAAGGAAGAACAACGGGTAACTGTTCATAATGCAATGAAAAATCTCAAAAATGATTACTGTCAGGTGCTTTATCTCACCTTTTTTGAAGGATTCGATAATACTGGCGTAGCCATGATAATGAAAAAAACAAACCGGCAGATTGAAAATCTCGTTTACAGGGCAAAAAAAGCTTTAAAATCAGAACTTGAAAAGGAGGGCTTTGTCTATGAAAAATTATGACGAATTTGCAGAAGAAGTATTCCGTGAAGCTGACCGCAGACTTGCCCTCAAGAGAAAGCGTGCAGCGGCTATAAGGCAATATACTCTTGCCCTTGCAAGTATGTTTGCTATTATCCTCACAGGAACTTTCGTTCTTAAAAATGATACAGTGAGAGAAGCTCTTGAAAGAAAATTCAATGCGCAGAATATCATAACCGACGAATCATCCGTAACTTCTCCTCCGGCAGATACGACCGACTCCGATCCCGAATCATATGCCACTGTCACTACGACCAAGACTGTAACATATCCACAGGACAGTATTAACAGCACTACAGCGACAACTGCGGTGAGAACAGAATCCACAACCACTGCAAAAAAATCTCACGTCACAACAGCCTCTGTATCAGCATCATCAACGACAGCGTCAAGTACATATAAACTGACAGAGAACATCAGCGTCACCACTGCACGCACAACCAGTCTGCAATATGTCTCATCTACAGTGACTGCGGAAAAAACTACTCATGCTACTGCTACAAAAACCACTCATACTACCGCAACTGCCACAAAAACCACCCATACTACCGCAACTGCCACAAAAACCACCCATACTACCGCAACTGTTACAAGAACTACCTATACTACCACAAGCGGTTATTATACTACGACCACTAAGAGGACATACGTCACTTCTTCCACGTTTCCGCCCACCACCACATCAT
The DNA here is from genome assembly GCA_021769725.1 of Oscillospiraceae bacterium. Lineage (GTDB taxonomy): Bacteria > Bacillota > Clostridia > Oscillospirales > Ruminococcaceae > Ruminococcus. The sequence goes on from JAETSI010000012.1 coordinate 63,417, forward strand.
GGGCAACTGAAACGACAACTACAGCACCTAAAACAACAACAACAACAACAACTGCTGCCGTATCCCAGACGACCGTGGTCACTCAACCGCTTTACCCGGACATTGTACTGCCGGCAGAAACAGCTGATCCTTCGGGAAATACTACTGTTCCTGTCAATTATCGGTGTGCCGGTGAGCTGTCTGCTGATTTGCAGGTGGGCAGCCAAGCAGGCGTAATAACCATAGAATCCGGCGGCGTACAGTACGTGTGCGACGTTTATTCCCTTGCAAACAGCAGTCTCCTTGATTATGCAGTCCTATACATGAGAGAAAATCAGAAATGGCTACTTTATATATCAATCGTCACGTAACGGAATTGAGCCTATAGTAATTCTGCACAATAAATTTGCAGTGTTTTTGCCGAAGTCGACAAAAATAATATTTATATCAAAATGTACATAATTTCGTAACAAAATATTGAGAAAATATGGTATAATTTATAATAAGTATAAGTAACATCAAATCACTTTTGATAAAGATCAATAATTTTATCTGCGTTTGAAAGGGGAATAATTTATGGCACATTCATCAAAACTCAAAAAGACTGCGGCAGGTCTTTTAGGAACCCTCATTGCTGCTTCGTCAATTCCGGTTTCAGGTATCGGAATGACCGCATCGGCAGCGGGCGACCCGAACTACTACGAGGCTCTGGCAATGTCTCTCTACTTCTTTGATTCCAACGCCTGCGGAACAGACATAACCGACGGTCCTCTCACATGGAGGGGCGACTGCCATACTTATGACGCTAACGCTTCTGTTGGAAGCCTTGACGGTTCGCTCAAATCCGTTGTCGATCCGGACGGAGACGGCATGGTAGACGTTTCCGGCGGATGGCACGACGCAGGAGATCACATAAAATTCAATCTGACTATCGGTTTTGGTGCGTCAAGTCTTGCTATGTCCGAATACCTCAACGAAGGTATTTACAAAAAGGCAGGTTGCAGAGACCACCTTGAATATGAGATGAGGTGGGCTGCCGATTATCTTATGAAAACGACTTTCCTTGACAGTTCCGGCAATGTTGCGGCTATTGCTCATGTCGTAGCTAACGGCGACGTAGACCACTCTATCTGGACTGCTCCAGAGGTGCAGACATACGACCGTCCCATTTACTGGCTCACCGCCGGAAAGAATAACTCTGCCGTATGCGGCGAAATGGCGGCGGGTCTTGCAGGCGCAGCATATATCCTCAAAGATAATGATCCGACGTATGCAGAAAAATGCCTTACATATGCCAAGGCGCTCGTTGACTTCGGAAAGAAAAATAAGGGAAACGAGGGCGGCGGTCTCAGTAACTTCTACCCTACGGACTCCATGTGCGAGGATGAATTCGCTCTGGCAGAAGCATGGCTCTGGATAAACGGCGCAGGCAGCAAGCCTACACTGACGCCGAACAGCGGTCAGTACAGCGGAATCTACGATTATCATGTTTACTCATGGGATAAAGTATGGCAGGGATACGCAGCCCTGATGTACAAAGCAACAGGTGACAAAGTATTTTCTCAGGAGCTTGAATTTGAACTTAACAACCAGGGCGGTCTCAAGGAAGGAACATACAACGCCAACGGCTGGGGCGCTTCACGTTACAACTGCGCAAAGCAGATGAACGCTTATATGATTGCCGACGGCGACCCTAATTCTTCCTTTGCCAAGGGAGCAAAGTATCAGCTTGATTTTATTCTCGGCAACAACAGCAGAGGCTACAGTTATCTGTTGGGATTCGGCGACAAGTGGCCTACGCATATCCACCACCGTGCGGCTAATCCCGGCGGTGAGGGAATTACATCCGCCCAGAATCCGGAGGCTATATACACTAACTACGGTATGTTGGTAGGCGGTGAGGACAGTTCCGGCAACTACGAAGATCACGCCGACAGATATCAGTTCACCGAGGGTGCTCTTGACTACAACGGCTGTTTTGCGATAGCCTGCGCATCTGCGGCAAATCTTTACGGCGGTGACGCATCAGCTATAAAGGCTCTCGAAGCAAGCGCATCTGAGCTTAACGAGAACTTCCAGTTCGGCGGCGGTTCAGTTATAGTTGACCCGGTAGAATATAAAGTAGCTATAAAAGTAGTTGACAAGGAGACCGGAGAACTTCTTCCCGGCGCTGAGCTTTCAATGGAACGTCAAAAGAGTTATGGCGAAACTGTTGTATGGAATACTGCCGACGAAAATCCCAAGACCATTCAGGTGACCGACGGTGCGTGGGAAATTGAAAGTCCGTCAGAATATACTCTTACCCTGAAAGCCCTGCCGGACGGATATACAAGCGACAAAACTTCCTGGACATTCAAGGATTTTATCAGCGGGGAATCCACGATCAACTTCAATATTGAACTGACTAAGGCAGACGAGCCTGAGTATACTCTTGTGCCCGATAAGACCGAAGTAAAAGTGGGAGAAACTATTACTGTAGGCATAGGCGGCTGGGACAGACCGACAAGAGACTGGAATGTTTCCGTTGATTCTGAGAATGTCACGATAAGCCAGGAGACGCCGATTTCTTTCGCTGTAACAATTGAAAAGGCAGGCACATACGATATTAAGGTTACATTCCCAGGCGGGGTAACCAAAACAGTACAGTTAAAGGCAGTTAACGCAGACCGTTTATGGGGAGACGCTGACTGTGACGGTAAAGTTTTCCTCAATGATGCTGTACTTATAATGCAGGCGATCGGAAATCCCGACGCTTACGGTGTAAACGGAAGCGAAGCAACACATATCACAGCTGAGGGCAAGATAAACGCCGACGTCTTTGAATACGGATCAGACCTGACAAATCAGGACGCACTTCAGATACAGAAATATCTTCTTCATCTTATAAACTCACTTAATCCTGATGAACTGAAATAAAAGGACACCTTATAAGGGTGTTAGACGTGCTTTGTGCGGTGATACACGAATAACAACAAAGGGATGCCGGAAATGAATCTTCCGGTATCCTTTTTGCCTTATAATGAATTAGTTTTTGTGGTCTTATGACTAAATTATTGCTGTTAATTTTAATCTTATTGTAATCACAATGTAACCAAATTGTAAAAAATTATCTCTGGAAACATTGTATAATATAAGTGCGACATATTATAGGCAATATCTTCAAATTCAGAAAGAAGTGTGATAATATGCACAAAACTATGAACAGAATTAAATCAATGTTTCTTGGCGGAGTTGTTGCCATTTCCGCACTTGCTGCACCTATATCAGTAAATACGGTGCCCCCCTCTCTTACAGCAAATGCGGCTGATACTGACGATTACGCCAGACTCCTACAGTACTCCCTTTATTTCTATGACGCAAATATGTGCGGTGAAATAAACGGAAAATCTGCTATGTCATGGAGAAGCAACTGCCATACATCCGACGAGGTAAAGGGCGGTTTCCACGACGCAGGCGACCATGCAATGTTCGGTCTGCCGCAGGGATATGCGGCTTCTGTCCTCGGATGCAGCTACTATGAATTCAAAGATGCATACGTTTCCTCAGGACAGGGCGATCACCTGAAAGTCATTACAGATCATTTCTGCGACTTCTTCAAGAGATCTACAAAACTTAACGGAAACAGCGTTTCAAGTTTCCTCTATCAAAAAGGCGACGGAAATGAAGATCACGGCTACTGGGGAGCTCCCGAACAGCAAACAGGCGGAAGAAAAATGTTCTGGACTTCAAACAGCGCAAGCGACATCGCCGCTGATTATGCAGCAGCTCTCGCAATCAACTACCTGAATTTCGGTAATGCAGAAGATCTGAAATACGCCGAAGCTCTCTACAACTTCTCCACTCAGTACAACAGATGTGAATCAAACGGCCCTACAGGATTCTATTACACCGATAATCCGACTCCACAGGACGAACAAGCATATGCAGCCGGCTGGCTTTATCTCGCAACAAAAAACGAGAAATACAAGAGTGACTGCGCAAGCAAACAGACACAATATCTCGGCTGGTGCGACGGCTGGGACAACAGAGGTCTCGGCGCAGCCTGCGTTTACTCTGAAATCACTGGCGACTGGAGTAAAGTAAACTCTTATCTCGGCAGTCAGTGCAGCGGAAGCAATTACCTCTGCATGGAAGACTGGGGCAGTGCAAGATATAACTGCTCAATGCAGATGTCCGCTCTTATCGCAAGCAAACATTCAAACGCTGACTATACAAGCTGGTGCAAAAATCAGATGAACTATATCCTTGGTCAGAATCAATTCAATACCTGCTTTGTAACAGGATTCTCTTCAAATTCTGCCAAGAACACACATCACCGTGCTGCTTCCGGTTATCAGGGATATGAAGGTGCTTACGGATTCCACGAGGGCGTAAAGACATATCACCCTACAAACGGCAAGATACTTATTGGCGCTCTCGCAGGCGGACCTGACAAATCAGGAAACTATTCTGACGTCATTGACGACTATAAGACAAACGAGGTTGCTATCGATTACAATGCCGGTCTTGTCGGTGCAGCAGCAGGTCTTTACTCAGTATATAAAACAGGCAAAACAGCCTCTTCTATCGAGGGCGTTACAAAAATCTACAGCGGATCATCCAATCCCGATCCTATTGTAACAACGACTACTACCAAAGGCAATCAGCCTATAGTGACGACTACAACGGCTGATCCTATTTCAGGCAAGGATATCGTTCTCACTCCTGATGATATGACCGTAGGCACGGAAAAGGGCGATGACGGCGAAGTAAACAACTACGCAGAATTCAATCCACAGGGAGCAAAGTCCGCAACACTCTACTATAAGATAAACTCCAACGACACAAATACATCCGGTGCATTCGGCACATGGACAGGAAAATGGGAACAGGTTGACTTCACTGATATCTCCGTTCCTGCAAACAAGGAAGTTTCCGTAAATTACGATATTCCCTCAAATGTCGGTTCTACCGTAAAGGCTATGATATTCTGGCCGCACGGCAACAACGTTACTATTGAAAAGGTTGTTCTCCACATGGGCGGAACTTCTGTTATCACTACAGAGCCTCCGAGAACAACAACCACAACTACCAGAACAACTACTACAACCAGAAGAACAACAACAACAAAGTCTTCTCCTTCACCAAAGGATGTGATCCTTACTCCTGACGATATGACTGTCGGAACGGAAGAGGGCGATGACGGCGAAATGAACAATTACGCAGAATTCAATCCTCAGGGAGCAAAATCTGCAACACTCTACTACAAAGTTAACTCCAACGACACAAACACATCCGGTGCTTTCGGCACATGGACAGGAAAGTGGGAACAGGTTGATTTCAGTGACATTTCTGTTCCTGCAAACAAGGAAGTTTCCGTAGATTATAAGATTCCCTCAAACGTTGGCTCTACCGTAAAGGCTATGGTATTCTGGCCGCACGGCAATAATGTTACTATAGAGAAAGTTGTTCTTCATATGGAAGATACATCTTCAGAAATCACTGTAAGTCTGTACGGGGATACAGACTGCGACGGTAAGGTTTACCTTAATGATGCAGTTCTCATTATGCAGGCTATAGGTAATCCTGACGCATTCGGTATAAACGGTTATGAAAAAACTCATATCACTGAACAGGGTAAGGTCAACGGTGACGTTGCTAATGTCGGCGACGAACTGACCAACGCTGACGCTCTGGCAATTCAGAAATACCTCCTCCACCTTATCAATAAGCTGCCGGAATCATAATAAAAAATGACGCTCGTTTAACGGGCGTCATTTTTTGTAGGGAATTCTTATCTTTTGGCAATGTCCTTACGGAAAAGAATCTTAAAAACAGTACGGATGAGCGGCTGGATAAAAAATAGCTGTGAGAAGAACGCAAAGGGGAAGTTATAACATACCAGCCTTATCCAGTTTGCCAGAAGAGTGAATATATTGAATCCGTCATAGTAGGGATAATAAAGAAATGCGGCAATAAGGCTCATTGCAGGGCACATAAGTCCGACCGTTGCGCAAATGATCGCTGTTTCAAAAAGCACAGGATGCGTCTCTTTTGGATTGAATATTTTGGCGGCAAGCCTGAACGAACAGGGACTTCCCATAACACATTCCAATATGTAAGCCAAAACAAATTCGGTCAGCACGACCGCCCAGATCGGCACGGAATGTCCGCACATATATACTCCGCCCATTTTGTTTATAGCATCAATAACCCCCGACGCTCCGGGATTCAGGGCAAGGAACGTATTTCCGTTCACAACATAAAGACTGTAAAAAACATAGGCATGAACCGTCACAATAACGGTAAGCAGGGCGAATATCATTCGCTGAAACTGATTTCTTGGCATAAAAATTTCCTCTCTTTCTGCGCATAATATGAGCATAAAAATAAAGCGTGAGATGACCTTAGCCATTTCACGCTGAACCATTATACGCAATGAATTATTATTTTCTTGTGTTATTGTATTATATCAGAAATTTCGACCGGAGTCAAAGGTATTTCTGACGAATTTTATCAACTGTAATTCAGATTCTTTTTGCAAGACGATCAGAAATAAATCGTTCTGCTTCGTCTGCTTTGATCCCGAATGCCAGTGCGATCTCGCCGTCGATCAGTTTTTTTGCCGATTCAAAATTTCGTCTGTCCGTCTTTAAAAGATGCTTGCCGCTTTTCTCACGGTCAACGCCTTTGTTATAGATCGTGCTCATTACAGAAACAAATTTTCAGTGCCTCTTTACGAGGTACTGAAAATAATTAATACCGGGATTCCAAAGGGAATGTACTTCCCTTTGGCAGGGGTGTGGGTGACTCCCTACGGTGTAGGGAGATGTCACGAAGTGACAGAGGGTACGGGCGACCGTTGGGAACAGAGTCCCCACTTAGGTTGCTGCCATTAATAATATTATATCATTTCAGACAAAATTTTTCAAAGCAACTTTTGTACAAAAATAAGGTATATCTATTTGGGCACAATGCGCAGACTCAGTTCTTCTCTGAAAGAAAATTCATAAAATTGTTCTTGTTTTCCATTGCTGTCAGGGTAGGTCTGCCAAGATCTTCACGTGATCCGATAGCGCACTTCACCTCGATAAGACAAAGATGATCGGCAGTTTTTGCCTTTTCAAGCTCGTTGTCGAGATCTTCAAAGGAATCAACACACACCGCACTGGGATATCCGCAGGCTCTTGCTGCTGCTGCAATATCGACCGTCCCCGCTGCTGTAGGCTGCCCCCCGACAGTCTCATGCGCCTCGTTGTTTATAACAATATGAACCAGATTATCCGGCGATATTTCGCCTATCACCGCCATTGCTCCCATATGCATGAGCAATGCTCCGTCGCCGTCTATGCACCATATCTTCTGCTCCGGCATTGCTGAAGCGATACCAAGGGCAATGGACGAGCCATGTCCCATAGAACCTACCGTCAGGAAATCATACTTATGACTCGTTCCGGATGACTCACGTATCTCAAAAAGCTCTCGGCTTGCCTTTCCGGTAGTCGAAACAACAGGATCTTCCCCTGTTGCAGCAACAATATGCCGGATAACGTCCTCACGTACCAAACGGTATTTATTTCCATATACCGTCTTTTCGCCATAGGTCAGAGCTCCCTTGCGGACAACAAAACCGACCTGCCTGCCCTCAGCCAGAAGTTTTCTGAAATCCATCATAATGGCAGAAAGCTCCTCCTCGGATGTATCCGGGCTAATAATAAAGTGAGCGATCTCCATATCCTCCAGAAGCTTCACCGTTACTTCACCCTGATAGATATGCTGCGGTTCGTCATGAACTCCCGGTTCGCCACGCCAGCCTATAACAAAAATCATCGGTATACCGTAGACTTTGCCGTTAAGCAGCGAAGCAACAGGATTTATAATATTTCCCTCGCCGGAATTCTGCATATAAACCACCGGAACTCTGCCCGTTGCCAGATGATAACCTGCTGCAATTGCCGTACAATTTCCCTCGTTTGCAGCTATCACATGATGCGACTTGTCTATACCGTAAGTATTAATAAGATAATTGCACAGCGCCTTAAGCTGCGAATCCGGAACGCCTGTATAGAAATCAGCTCCCAGAATTTCAACAAATTTTTCAACTTTCATATTTTTCTCCGTATAAGTTCTCTATTTCTTCCAGCTCGGAAACAGTATCTATCTCGACAATGCTGTCCTGAGCGACCGGATGTACCCTCAGCCTGAGAACGTCCAGACTGTTATTGGCAACATCATCCCAGAACAGTGATTCATAGCCATCTTTGCCATATGATTCCTCGATTTTCCGGGCAAGGAGTTCGCCGTCCTCACGCCTGAAAAAAGAAATTCCCGTCATAAGATACTGATTTTCGCCGCCCTTGCCGATTCTTGTAATAAATCCATTGTCATCGGTATCGAACACCCAGTCGTTGGTTTTACCATCCGTATATTTTCCAAAGTAGCAGGACGTATCCGGAGTGCCGGAAAGTATTTCCTGATCCCTCACAAAAAGATCAGCCTCGCAGATAAAACAGTCAGCCGTTCCAAGGATATCACGGGCGTAATAAATTGACGAAATATTATTTACAGTTCTGTAATCAGGATTTTCAACAATTTCAACATTGGAATATTTCTCACGCAGACTGTAAAACTGCTCACCCAGATAGCCGACAACAACGCATATCCTGCCGATGCCACGCCAATTCAGCGCTCCGATGACTGTTTCTATCATCGGAACTCCGCACACACTGATAAGCGGCTTAGGCGTCGTCTCAGTAAGAGGGCGCATTCTTGTACCCAGCCCCGATGCCATTATAATTGCATTTTCCATAATATCATCAGTCCTTATAGATCACCGGAACAGCTATATTCCGTGATTTGAGAGCTTCCTCAAAGACCTTGAAGAAGTCGTGGATATCCTCTTCGTCTATAGCTCCGAGAGCGCAGAGGCGAAAAGTATTGGTCGTGGAGATCTTACCGGGATAAATCGTAAATCCCCTCTCATAGCAGTAAGCATGAACAGCCTCAAAGCTCCAGTTGGGATCATCGGGATAGATCGCCGACGAAACCAGTCCGGCACGCCACTCCGGTTTAATGACCTGACGAAATCCAAGTCTGTCAAGACCCTCATTTATAGCGTTGAAAACTCTTGTATGTCGTGCCCATTTATTCTCCTCGCCCTCGGCAAAGTACTCCTCAAGCGCCTGTTTAGCGGAGTAAACCGTCTGTACCGGCGGAGTGAAGTGCATTTCTCCTGTTTTCTCGAAGAAATCATACTGCAAGAAAAGATTGCAGTAATAGGAACGCTTGGGATAATTGGCAGATTCCTCAATAATTCGCCTGTTTCCGATAATAAACGAAAGTCCTGTCATAGCCATAAGACCTTTTTGAGCAGAAGCCATACAGAAGTCAATATTATCCTTTTCTATGTCGATCGGGCGCATTGCCAGAGTAGAAGTCGTATCAACAATGAAAATTGCGCCGTATTTATGAGCAAGAGCGCCGATCTCCCGGACGGGATTAAGAATACCAGTGCCCGTTTCATTATGAGTGGTATAAACCACTGCAATATCCGGATTTTCCTTCAACGTACTTTCCACCGTTTCAAGGTCGGGGAGACGATCAACGGGAAATTTCAGGTCGATAAAGGGAAGTCCGTAATACTGACAGATCTCCACAGCACGTGTACTGTATGCTCCGTTGTTAACAACAAGAATCTTTTTGTCCTCCGGAAGCAGTGAATTTATGCATACATCAAGATTGATAGTACCCGAACCGCAAAAGAGCACGGATGTGTACTTCTGTGGATCGCCGTGAACTATCTTTACCAGATCAGTGCGCATTTTCCGCATTATATCGCCGAATTCCTTTTCCCTGGGACATATATCCGGAACGACCTGCGCCATTTTCACGGTATCCGTTGTGGTTGAAGGTCCCGGATTGAGGAGAATGTTTCTTTTAATTTTATCCATAATATTCCTCTCCTTATCTTACAGCTCGTCAATGAGCGTGATAATATCTTTAATAGGCATAAGACGGTCGTCTGCCTCTTTTGCACGATGATAGCGCAAAATGTCTCTTGCCGTCTGTTCCATGGCAGGGAAAGCGCTTCTCGTCAGATGGTTTGCATAGATCACAACATTTACGCCGTGTTCCGCCAGTTCAGCTTCGGTTATCTCATTGAACGAAGTAGGAACTACCACAATAGGCGTTTCCTTATCCTTTTCCCTGAATTTATCGCAGAACTCCAGAATTTCCGCCGGATCTTTCCTGCGGCTGTGAATCATTATTCCGTCAGCGCCTGCCTGAACGTAAGCAAAAGCCCGGTTCAGCGCATCGCCCATTCCCTGTTCGAGAATAAGACTTTCAATACGGGCGATTATCATAAAATCGTCAGTAAGCTGTATTTTCTTTCCGGCACGTATTTTTTCACAAAAATGTTCGATAGAATCCTGAGTTTGTACGACCTCATTGCCGAAAAGGGAATTTTTCTTTAATCCCGTTTTATCCTCAATTATAATAGCAGAAACGCCCATTCTTTCGAGGGTACGGACGGTGTAAACAAAATGCTCAATAAGCCCGCCCGTGTCGCCGTCAAAGATTATTGGCTTTGTTGTCACTTCCATAACATCGTCAATGGTGCGAAAGCGAGAAGTCATATCTACCAGCTCAATATCCGGTTTTCCCTTTGCCGTCGAGTCGCACAGGGAACTTATCCACATGGCGTCGAACTGGTCAAGACCGCCATCATTCTCTACTATGGTTTTCTCTGCAATAAGTCCGGTCAGTCCGCTGTGAACTTCTATCGTTTTGACAATCGGACACATCCGGATAAGCTGTTTCAGACGCTTCCGGCGATATTCCGGCATTGCAAGCTTTTCCTTTATGCGCAGATCAATACGCTTTACGTTTTCGTTATATGTATATGGGACGTCAATTACTTCTCCGCCATAACTGCTTAAAAGCTTTTCGGCGTTATCTCTTATCGCTTTCATTGGTCCCGTTTTCCAGTTATCACCATGAATAACATAGTCAGGACGTATTTTTTCGATAATTTTATCGTACATTATATCATCCTGTATAACTATTTCGTCTGCTATATCAAGATCCCTTACAATGCTGATTCTTTTATCAAAATCAATTGTGGGAAAGCGGTTAAAACGAATCATAGCAGAATCACTGAGGATTCCTACAACGACCTTTCCGTATTTCCTGGCTTCTGTCAGTATATTTATGTGCCCCTCGTGAATTACATCCGTGCAGAAACACGTATAGACTGTTTTCATTATATTTTAAATTCCTCCAATAATACAATATAACGACTTTATGCCGTATATAATAATTATAACACAATTAACATCAAAATGCAACTAATATTAAAAAACTGTAATAAACATAAAAAGTCCCCATATCGGGGACTTTGATCTTTAACCTACTGAATATCCTTCAACAAGCTTATCTGAATATTTTTCGACTGATTCAGCAGAACCATCGAATTTCAGGTTTTCGGTATACATAAAATCGCTGAGATTACCATTTGCGTCAAATCCCTCGTAGCGGACAAGAACGCCGGTATTGACATCAACTAAAAATTCAAACTCCGCAACATTCAGCTTTGCACCATAATCCTCAGATGTCTTTCCATGAATCACATAACAATTCAGTCCGGAAAATTCTTTTATGCCCTCAATTTCCCAAAGCTCACGATCTTCAAGAAAGCCTATAGTAATTTCCTGAGGGAACAGGCACATACTCGAAAATTCAACATTTGTAGGGTTGCTTCTGTAGCTGTAACATGGCATACCGTCAGGAGCTATAGTTATGCGGTCTTCGTCCTTAATGGGAACGCAGCTCTCTAAACTATGTGTTGAAAAAGAACTGATGTTGTATGTCTTATTTTCCTCATTTAAAGTTATTTGGTCATTATTCTGACAATAAACAATCTGATCGGCTGTAACAGATTCAGAATTCATACTAATCGGCGTAGACAATCCATCAACATATATATGTTTAACTTCAGAATAAGACGTTGTATCAAGCATATTTGTCCGGAAATCAACAATTGTCCTATTGTTGGGATCGCTGCAATTAAAAATAAATGTTCCCGACGCTTTATTAAAATAATCTACAGTATTTAACATCATGTGGAAAATATCATCCTTGGTCACACATTCTGCATCTGGAGCTACGGATAAAACTCTCACAATAGGTTCTTCTATGGTTTTAACAACTGTAGTAGGTTGTACTGACGGAGCCTCGGTAACAATTTCAGCAGGTTCAACTACGACTCCCGTACTATGCTGAGAGGAGTTTTTTTCTTTGGTATTGCCAAAAGCAAAAGCTGTTGTGGTAACACTGACACCTACTACAAGGGCAACTGCCATGATGTTCTTCAAATGCCTTTTCATTACAATTCCCTCCTTAATAAGTAACAGTTACAATTAAACCATCAGCGCCTAATTGTTTATTAGGTTCGTTTGATGCACTAACACTAACTTGCCTAGAACCAATGCGTGTCCTACCGTCATAACTAGAAACAGTTTTAACTAAAGTATTCCAACCAGGCTTCGCAAAATTTTGATTTATTTCTCCTATATTTGCCATAACTCCAGATGTTCCTTCTATCGGATTAATTTCATAGTAATATCGAGCCTTCGGATCAGTAAAATTAGCATTATTTAAATAAACATCCAACTTAACCGTGCATGAAAGCTTATTTACTGTTATACCAGGATAAAACCAACTATAATATGCATTATTCCCTGAAATAACAGGTGAAAGACGCATATCATTATTATAAGAACCAGGCATTCCACTATAGTATGTCATATTGTAACAGTCATAGCTATACCCACTTGCAACAGGATCATTATCTGTTGATCGTGTGATAGTAGTAGCATTAGCGCTTAATCCGACGCAGCTTCCCCCGATCAAAAAACAACACAAACAAAAAGCTGCCGTTCTTTTACCACGTGGCATAATTATGCACTCCTTTTTTTACAAATATTTGTAATCCGGGGTTTAGGCATTTAAGGTGGTACAATTATAAGATTAAGATCAACATTAAGACAGTATGATACAATATTAAAATTTATTATCCCCGGATTATGCTATTATTATATCACTCACTTGTTTCCCTGTCAATATTTGTGGCACGAAATGCATATTTTTGGCATGAACTGCACATCTGCTCATTTTTCTTTGAAACGCTGTAAAGTTATGCAAAAAATTAACCAAAACTGCTGCTCCATATTAAAGAACAGCAGTTTTGGTTAGCAGCGGCAACATAATCATTATGTAACCATTTGCATATAAAGTTTGAACTGGTGGACCATCAGGGACTCGAACCCCGGACCGACCGGTTATGAGCCGGGAGCTCTGACCAACTGAGCTAATGGTCCGAAAGAGAGATTTAATAAAAAACGGAAACTGAGAAC
>JAETSI010000208.1 GCA_021769725.1 Oscillospiraceae bacterium
AAACGAAAACGACCGACCCGACCGGAAGACGCATAAAAAAAAAGTCGGATTTACGGGAAACAGGAAAAAAGTTCAGTGAAACTTCAACTCCCTCACCTCTCAAATCCGCATAAAATTAAAAACTTAAAAATTACAGGAATATGGAAGCAACGACATTATCAGCAGCAAAAGTTTATGTAGGCACTTACGGCAAGTATAACAACGGTTCATTGTCCGGCGCATGGCTCGACCTTTCGGACTATTCGGACAAGAAAGAATTTTACGAAGCCTGCCGGGAACTGCACAAGGACGAGGAAGATGCGGAATATATGTTTCAGGATTACGAGAATATCCCGGAAGCCCTGATTTCTGAAAGCTGGATTTCTGAAAACTTCTTTGCCTTGCGTGATGCGGTGGAGGATTTGAGCGACACCGAGCAGGAAGCCTTTTTCGTGTGGTGCAACTATAAAAGCCGTGATTTGGGCGAGGAAGATGCGGACGACCTTGTACGTGATTTCCGGGACGAATATCAGGGGGAATATGACGATGAAGAAGATTTCGCCTATGAAATTATAGAAGAATGTTACGACCTGCCGGAGTTCGCAAAGACCTATTTCGATTATGAAAAGTTCGCCCGTGACCTATTTATGTGCGATTACTGGTTTGATGACGGTTTTGTGTTCCGTGCGGCATAATCAAATACCAATCAGGGCGGGGTGTCAAAGCCCTGCCCGCTAAAACAACCAAGCTATGAAACGGAAAAGCATTTATAAAATCCTTTGGCGGGTGTTGCTACTCTGCCTTGCATGGCGGTTCACCAGTGTAGCCGGAACAGGCACGGCGATAACGGCGTATATCGTATTTCGTGCCGCCTGTTTCCTGCTCCGTGTCTGCCTTTCAGTCGTTTATGCGCTGGGCGTGGCTCTGCTTTTCCTGTCGTTGCTTTTCTTGCTGATATTATAACCATAAAAAATAGGACATCATGCAGTCACTTAACAAAAACGGGGTAAGCATTACCCAAACACCGGGAGAAGAAAAGTTCGTGAAATGCTGTTTAGGGGCTTTCAGGGGACAGATTTATTTTCAATATGAC
>JAETSI010000078.1 GCA_021769725.1 Oscillospiraceae bacterium
TAAGATTAATGACGCTTGACTTTCTTCCCATAGTACAATACCCTTCCTTCGGTTGATATAAGTATTGTACCATGAAACAAAAATAAAGTCCAGTTATTTAAAAATCATCGCACTAGTAAATCGTATCCAGATAGTACAATGGTTGAGTTGCTGAATTTAGGGCAAGAAGTAACAGTGTGATACACTTGCTTCATTTTGTCTATATCCCATGGATGAACTTTGTAATTAAATTTATTTCGCTCACTGAGGTCATAAGTGTCACTTATTTCATATCCGCCGCTGTCAATAAATAAGTAATCCGTATTTGGCCATTCTTTGGGATCTTGTGGCATATATCCGTAAAATATATCATATGCACTTACAAGATAACTGTTGGAGACTCGAACGTCCAATACTTGTAATAGATCGTAGTTGTCAGATACGTATTTTCCACCTTGGCAAGGAATCAAAAGGTTTCCCTTACTCGAAAAAGAGGGGATGAGTAGGGGGATTAATGGATTAAATATGTTCATTGAGGAATTCCTTTCTATCCAAACAGGATAGGCAATGTCCACACGGAGGAACATCACCTGTTTCGCAGCTATAAGTAAGGTGCAATGGCAGGGAATTATCTTTACAATATGACACTATTTCTGATTTGAACCAACTCACAAATGGTGCCTCGAGAATAATTGTGCCGTTGGCATAGCAATCAATTACTCTGTTCATCTGATCCACAAACTGCTGTGTACAATCCGCATAACCGGTACCATCATGGATACCCAGTATAATTTTATATGTTCCATAACCTTTATAGCAAAGTGCTTGTTGAACAAGAAGGGCATTTCGACCAAATATTTCTCCGCTTTTGGGGACAGAGATGTTAGTTGTTTCAATTATTCTAAGTGGAATGTGAAAGTGTCCAGCTATCTTTGAAGCAGCTATCGATTCAGGAATTGCTCCAGGTTGGCCGTAATTGCAGAAGATACAATTAATATCATAGCCTTGCTGCAAATAGAAATTGACGCAAGCCATCGAGTCAATGCCACCGCTTAATAATACTATTGCCTGCATGAAAAAGGCTCCTTTCCATTCAAAAAGGTATCCGGAAAATATTCTCTCAAAGTTTCTGCGTGCGCATTATTGCAAATTATTATGTACAACTCAATCGCTGGTAATATTTATCGACCTTTCCAACTCAACATATCGGAAGACTCGATTTCTGCTGGAATTCTCATAATGTTCAACGATGCCATACTTTTGCAGCGAACTAATTATTTTTGATACCGTATTAAAAGAAAATCCCAATTTCTCCGTTGCAACCGTTACGGTTGTTATAGGAAAACTCTTGAGATAGTTATAAACCGCCCAGAGACTTTTAGGTAGTGAACCAATATCTTTTAGCTGGCGCTCATCTTCTGAGATAATGTGTTCGTACTGTATCATTAACTTAGCAGATTCCTTTGCAACTTCACCTATAGCATTCACAAAAAACTTAATCCACCGAATATATCCGCCACTATACTGCGTAGTCCGAAGCAAGTCGAAATATTCGTTCTTATTGTGATACAAATATTCGGACAAGCACATCAGCGATAATGCTTCCTCAATAGTTCTGCGTAGTACCATTGGAACAATAATTCGGCCAACAATACCGTTATATTGCTCAAACGGATGGATCATCTCAAATTGATAATGCACCAATGCAGCCTGAATTAATGAATCAGTATCTTTGCCATTGTATAGATAGGCGGAAATATCAGCCAATGCTGGTAAAACTGCGTCAGGAGCTGTAGGGTTGTAAGCTTTGAGGTTCGTCCCAACTCCTAACAAGAAAGTCTGCTTATCCCTTATCTCAAGCGGTTTGCTAGCTGAACCACCATATAGTGCAATTCCGCAAAGCTTACTTAAATCTGGGGCTGAAATTGTCTTATTCTGCGCTACCTTATAAGCCAGTTCGAGATTAGTAATTGGCGCAATATCTCCTTTACCGCTCCCTCGACTGACAAGCATATTTTGGAAAGTAGGGCTATCATAGTCAATCATTAGGGAATATGTGCACTCTTTTAATAGCATCAATTCTCTGAACGCATCTTTATTGGGGGCATATTTAAGGAGTCCCTCCAGAAAACCAATATTCCGGTGAGCCTCAATTAACAAAGCGGATAGTTCATTATCTATTTTATACATACCCCCATGCATTAGAGGGCGAGGGATAAATGTGTAATATTTAAACTCGTTTTTGTTGTCGTCAATATGCTCAATATAGTCACCTGTATAGGGAAGCATTTAATATACCTCAATAGCAAAAATTTATTTTCAGTATATCACAAATATTAAAATTAGAAAAGCATTATTTCTTAAATTTATTTCACAAATCTAAGAAATAGTGCAATATAAATTTGAAATCGAGTTTCACGATTTAGACACTCACACGCAAGCCTTTTGATAGAACTTGGCTTCTCCCCTCTAGCCGTTGCCGACCGCTTGGGGCATGAGAAGGTAGAAACCACATTAAACACCTATTCACACCTGTTTCCACATAAGCGTGATGAAGTGGCGGAAAAACTCCAAAAATTGAAATAGTACCATTTCAGTTCCAGCAGCATATAGAAAGAGCCGATTTTCCTTGAAAATACAAGGTTTTTCGGCTCTCTGTACTTTATTCCCATTCGGCGTGTTCTTTTTCGCTCTTAACTATATTTATTTAAGTTTTATGCAAATACACGCCAATTTTTACATCAATTACATCATTTATTATGGCTTGCTGATTTTCTGTTGCCAAAATGTTGCCACGCATTTATTATAGCAAATCCCGACAATTTGGCAACCCATTTTTTAAATGTTACGCAATAAAAGCTATTTTTGAGGATAGAGGTATAAAATATCCTCTCCACCATGTTCCTATTCTAAATGCTCTGTAAAATAAGGTATTCCCAAAGGCTAAAGCGTAACAACGCCAACACACATTTTCTCCTTAAACGCTTTCATAACATGGTGCTAGCACCATGTCTATACCATCAACAAGGAAAAGCGTTTATACGATAACAAAAATGCTAGTCCCACCAGCAATAATAAACAGACTGCTCCTCATGGGATAACTCTGTAATTGAAATCAACTCCCCATTATCCCCAACAAGAAAAGTTGGTTGCGACAAGTCTGTTTCCTCTCCAATATCATTTGGAAATATATCTTTGGGTTCGTTAAAAACCTGCTTTATTTCCACAAGCGATAATTTGCTGAAAACAATCAAAGTATCAGCGGTTATAACCTTATCTTTATCTTCCAATCCATAGACCTGTACAAAGACTTTTGCCGTTTTGTCTTTATTGATTAAATTTTCAATTAGGGCAATATATTCAAGCTTTCCCTCAAGGCATTCACAACAGAAATCCGTAAAATCATCTATCGGGTTTAGATAGTCTTTATATGAAAACCAATAATTATTTGTATAATTGCTGTTCATTTTATCCGTTTTCAGCAACGTTAAAATAGTATCTTTTTGTAGATTATTCATATTGCCACGCTCTCTTAAAGATAATAATTTCTCGTCCTGCCACTTCTTTGAAAACAAAATTATTGATTTTGGAAGCAGTCAAGATTTAATCCCTCTCCAATACATGAAATTATATCGTGGTGATTGAAACCAATAAGCCATTGATATTTTTTGAAACAATATAATAATCTAACCCACCATTGTCTAAAAAATCCGTATGACTTAGTAAATCAAGGGCTTTTACTAACTCAGGTACATAACAATCACGTTCAAATTTTGGTTCAAAGGAATATCCTTCTTTCAACAAAGTACAAAGTGTATCTCGTGGAAATTCCATAATACTTCCAAATTCAATATCCATATATCAAATTCCTCTAAAACCATTTACACGGAATGCTCAAGAAATGATCATCACTTTCTTGAAAACCTATTTTCTCATAGAAACCCTTTGCTGAATCAGTTTGTACCAACCATTCTGAACTCTCACAAACACCTCTACATCTTCTCACTAATTCTGAACCTATCCCCTTATTTTGAAATTCTGGTAAAACAGCTAAATCATAAATTATTGAGCGAAAATGTAAATCACTTAGTACCCTTACACATCCTACTAGTTGTTCATCTGACCATGCGGAAAATACAAATGTTGAATTAATGAAACCAATATTAAAATTATCAATCATCGCTTGCGTTGTTTCTTCTTCCGTTGCCCAACCTACAGCAAGAAATAATTGATACAACTCTTTACAAGGTAAATCTTTCCGTGTTCTATATTCTATACTCATCATATTTTCCTTCACGAATCCCGATTTCTTCATTTGATTATATCATATCCGTTCCTCATTTACCACTAAAAAATAAGGGCATAGCAACCGCCACGCCCCACATTTCTTATCGTTCCAACGATTTCTCAATCTGTTGTTTCTGCCCTTTCAAATCGTTCTGTTTTTCATAAAGACTGTTACGCTCTTTGCAAAGTTCTTTCATGCGCTCCAACTGCGCCCGCACTCCCTCCCGGCAATCCGGCTCTATCTTTTTATATTCCCCAGTCAGATTGCGGATTGTATTATTGTTTTCCTTTATCTGCTCCGACAGACATACCCAGTCTATCAGATTTTGCACTTCCTTATCCGTTTCGTAAAGGTCTGTATCTGCTACAATTTTAGCACATAACCGTATCATTACTTTCTTTTCCATATCTGTCATATCAACTCAACCCTCACTTTCCTATCGGCTCATTTCAAAGGCACGTTTCGGGCGTTTCTTTGCCCTTTCTGCCTGTTCTAATGCCTTTGGCCGCTCTATTATCGACTGCACCTGTTCCCTGCCGAAATGACGCTCCAAGCGCCCCAAATCAGACGCTTTTTCCTGCAACCGGTCTATGATGTCGCTCTGCTCCCCGACCTTATCTGCCAAGCAGCTAATAAAGAATGATTTCCCTACTTTCGGCGCACCCACAAAGAGGTAAGTGCCGCCATACAGAAAGCCGTCCACAACAGGCGTTCTCGGCGGATAAACCGTATCATACAGATCTGTCATGGAAACGGTTTGAAGCCCGCCGCCCCGCCCGGATTTCTCCGAGCAATTTGTGGCTTGCAGATGGTTTTTTGCTGTTTCATTTGCTATAATTTCAGTGTGATTTTTTGGTTTCGGCTGTTCCCCATCTGCGCCAACAGATGATACGGGAGCAGTCGATTTCTTTTTTTCTGTCATTCATCTTCCCCTTTCAATCCGTCTAATGTGATAGCGATTACCTGTAACGTATAGAGCAGTTCGTCATTGTCCGGGCTTACTCTTTCCATGCGTTTCAATTCCTCATAGATTGCCGCCATCTGATTTTTCAGTGCCTTATACACCCTCGGATTGCCCTGCACCACCACGTCCCGGCATACGAGCCGCCTCGTGATGTAGTCCTGCTTTGTTAGCCCCGACAGTGCCACCAAATCATTCAGTAGCTTAACTTCTTCATCAGATACCCGAAACGCTACCGTATGATTGCGCCATCTTCCCTTGTAATCAAGTGATTTTTCCATGCCTTTAGTCCTCCTTTGTCATTCTCTCCATTTCCAATTTCTCCGCCATTTCCGTCTGCACCGTGGGAAACAAGTGGGCGTAACGGTAAGTGATTTTCTCCGCTTCATGCCCCATGCGCTCCCCAATCGCCAATACCGAAAATCCCATATCCAGCAAAAGTGATACTGCACTATGGCGTAAGTCATGCACCCTTATTTTCTTTACTCCTGCCTGTTTTGCTCCACGCTCCATTTCATGGCTAAGATAAGATTTTGTGACCGAAAAAAGTCTTTCGTCCGGCTTAATGTCATAAAGCATTTTGATATACTCCTGCATTTCCTCACACAGAAAGGTTGGCATTTTGATTGTGCGGTTGCTCTTTTTCGTCTTAGGACTTGTGATAATATCACGCCCTTTGGAGCGGTGGAAAGTCTTGCTGATTGTAACCGTCTGTTTCTCAAAATCAATATCAGCAGGCGTGAGCGCAAGCAGTTCTGCTTTTGTCAAGCAAAATCTAAAAAATAATCATTTCATTTTCAACGAAAAAGACACCACAGAACCAGCTTCTATGATGCCTTTCAATAATACTCTTTCCGCTCTATCTATTCTTTCTCATTCATTAACTGCCGCAGCTCTTCCTTACTTGGAAGCACCGTTTGATATTTGCTCGCAAATATCTGATTATTGTCTTTTGGCAACGTCATTTCTACCACCGCATCTTTCTTATCCTTACAGATAATGATTCCTATTGTCGGGTTTTCATCCTCAAGTTTTACTTTCCTGTCATAATAGTTTACATACATCTGCATTTGCCCAATATCCTGATGCTTCAGCTGGCCGACCTTTAAATCAAATAAGACAAAACATCTTAACAGACGATTAAAAAATACCAGATCCACTCTATAATGCTCTTCTTCAAATGTAAACCGCACCTGACGCCCCACAAAAGTAAAGCCTCTCCCCAATTCCAGCAAAAACATCTGCAGATTGTCTATCAGGCGCTTTTCCAAATCGGTTTCTGAATAAACAGGTTCTTCCGGCAATCCGGTAAATTCCAGGACATAAGGATCCTTAAAAATATCATCCGGCTTTTCGATCTGCTGTCCTTCCAAAGCAAGGCGCATTACCTCCTCTTTCTCCCTGCTTAATGCAAGCCTTTCATATAAGGAACTGCCATATTGCCGCCCAAGTTCATCCTTGCTCCATCCATTCCGGTATGCTTCTATTTCATAGAAATGACGTTCTTCTACATTGTTTATACGCATCAGAATAAGATAATGCGACCAGCCTAAGTAAAACCGCCTTCCCTCTACAGTCATTGGAAGCTGCTCCGAATTTGAAAAGGCTGAATCTGAAATTACATCTTTCGAATATACCATATAGAAACGGCGCATAAGTTTTAAATTTTCATAGGAAAATCCCCTGCCAAATTCTTGTGTCAGCCGACTGGATAATTCCTGAAGAATATATTTCCCATAAGCAGCACGCTCACTGCCGTTTTGTTCTTCATCTATAATCATCCGCCCAGCTTCATAATAAGAATAAACCATAGCCATGTTTACCGACATGCTCATTTTACGTTTTGCATCCCGGAATAATTGCGCAACCCGGCTATAAAACTTATCACTGCTTTTCACATCCTGCATATCAGATATCTCCTTTTCCAATTCGGTAATTGATAATTACCGAATTAATAAAATTTTCTATAACAACCATTAAATCCCTGTCAAAATAAACTTGTAAAGCCTATTTAAAAATACAATCCAGTATGTCCATCTCCCCGATAATCCCATAATCATAATCCATTTCATGATGGTCATATTCAGGCACTGATGGCTCTAAATAACTTTCTATATACTCCTCAACATCCGATTTATCTACCTTCACATTACTTTTTGAAATTTTAATTTTATCTAAAATATCCTGCGGGAGATTTTCAATCATTTCAAAAACTTCCTTTTCCACATCCTCTTTTATCCATTCACATACAGTATTCACAACAGATTTTTTATCTAATTCCTCATAATAACCATTATATCTCATGTTTTGTTTTAAAAGGCCACCTACATCATAATCTCCATAATAATCATCCGCTTCCACGTCTTCCATATATGCAAGAATTGCCTCTTCTAACGTTTCGACAAACACACCCCTATATTTCGCATAGAAGAAATCGATATCATATTTTTCCACTAATTCAATAAAAATTTGAAACTCCTCTAAATTTAAACTCCAGAAAAACTTCATCAATGAACTTTCGTCTAGACAATCATATGTATGATAAAATGCATCAAATTTATCCAAAAGCATTCTGGTCAATATCTCACATCTTCCCATCATTCCTTCAAAGAAACCATATGGTAATGTTTGGAAAAATCTTTCAACTACATATTTGTAATTGTCATGAAACACTTCAAGTCTGCACACATAAGTTAATATAACGTACATTTCTTCTTTCCGGTTGGCATAGTTGTATAAATTTGCTTTTCCTGCTTGAACTATGTCTTCCATGCTTTCAGAAAATCCACGTTTTATCTGCTCATATTCCGTGACATTTTTCCTGATATTTTCTCTTTCTATATCATTTTTCTGTAGATATTCTCTTAAAAAATCATTCACGGATGGATTAATTACCCCTATTTCTTTTTTCCGGTTTTTATCTATAATCTGTATGAATGCACCCTCTAACCGTTTAAGAACATCCTCCCATACATTCCTACTTGTATCTACAAAAGTATTCTGGCTTAACCTGTAATTGAATGCCCGCTTTAGTATATCTTCATCTATACTGGTATCCGTCAGTGAATATAAGGTTGTCAGAAAAATCCTGTCTTCCTGCTGCAGTTTTTCCGAAAATTCATCCTGCCATATTTCTGTCGGGTTGTCCAAACACTGAATTACATATTCATAATAATGGTCACTGGGAACGTTTTTAAAATTATATTCCCGTGTAACAAATTCCATTATACGCGGCGTATAATTATTGTGCTTAACAACTTCCCTGTAATGAAAGTCCTTTAATATATCCTGATAATAAGCCGCCGGCAAACCTTTGAAATAAATATGGTTATGAAAAATCCTCCCTTTATCTGAAAGGGATAACTTTCCCATGTCCAATATTTTGATTTTAAATTTTTCATCTTCTGCAAACTGCCTGAATTCAATCACAAGTTCCTTGGCCTGCTGAAAAATTGTCACACGGGAATTCATAATCAATTTCTTATTCTTATGACAGGCAACATATTTAACCAAACTTAGAAGTTCATTCCCCTGGGTTTCTTTCATCCTAAAATAATGCTGCCCCAGGCAATCGTCCAGCAATATTATTTCCGGTAAATCCTTTTGGGCAGAAATCGCATTTTTAATATCACTTATGTCTCCATTTGTTGTGTAGCGGATTCTATACCCTTTTGAAGCATAATATATGGCAAGCATCTTAGTGGTCACAGTCTTTCCCGTACCGGGCATTCCTAACAGAAGCAGCAGCCTCTCTTTTTCGAGGATATCTAAACACTCATTATAGCAGCTGGTTTCCACAAATTTTCGGCTTTCTTCTTCAATGTCACATAAAAGTGATTCACAGTCAATAAAAATACTCTGGTTAAATACCATACTCAAAATATTCGTTGATTCAAGCCATAATTTGTAATGTTTCCTTACAATATCCAAATTTTCAGGACATTCCAAGAAATCATCAATATCTATGAGAGACATGATATCATTGGCACTTTCCATGTAATCTGAAAACATATCATATATTTCCCATTTATTTCGGGCTGTTAGTTTTATGGCACAGCATATATAATATTTCTCAGGTTGCAATTCTTTTACCTTTTGAACTTCCTTCTTTAAAGTTCCAAGCAAATCGCTATATTTACTATTTATGTAATGCTTGACCTGAATAATTACTTTTTTGTTTTTAGGATCATCTGTTATATCAATCCCACCATCTCTTCCTTTTTGGAATGTATATAATTTGATACTCAGCTTTTTCTGCATAATATCCTTGCACAATATCTCAAACTCAAAATCGCTTAAATTGTTGTAGTTGTACATCCTAGTGCGATGATTTTTAAATAACTGGACTTTATTTTTGTTTCATG
This sequence comes from Oscillospiraceae bacterium, assembly GCA_021769725.1. Lineage (GTDB taxonomy): Bacteria > Bacillota > Clostridia > Oscillospirales > Ruminococcaceae > Ruminococcus. The sequence continues at coordinate 9,593 of JAETSI010000078.1, forward strand.
GTACAATACTTATATCAACCGAAGGAAGGGTATTGTACTATGGGAAGAAAGTCAAGCGTCATTAATCT
>JAETSI010000209.1 GCA_021769725.1 Oscillospiraceae bacterium
CGATACATCGCAAATACCATAGAGAAATGTTTCACGTGAAACATTTCTCTGCTTTTCACAAAAACGGTTCCCTATTTTCTTATTTCTTCCGCATATTTTTTTATCATCTTTTTCAGTTTCAACAATTCACTTTTACATTTATTTCTGTTTCCGTTCAGCAAGGCCAGACAAAGCTCCGTTTCCTTATACAATTCTCCGAGAGCCTCTTCATATCGCGCATCCAATGTTTCACGTGAAACATTTTCTGTTTTTCTTTGTATTGTACTGTCTATTCCTGAGGTTGCTAATGTATCTGGAATATCTGAAATATCTAGCATATCTGGTATCCCTGGTATTTCTGATATTGCTGTTATACTTGAAGAATCTGATATTTCTGGTCCCTTTGAAATATTCGATTTTTCTAATATTCTTGAAGTGCCCAATCTTTCTAACGTTCTTGAAGCATCCGGTACTTCCAATGCTTTTTGAACACCTGAAGTATCTGGTATTTCTGCTGTATTCTCTATTTTCTGTATTTCTGGTGTATCTATTTTACCTGATGATTCTAATATTTCTGATGTTTCTGCTTTTCCTGTTCCATTCACTATATCTGTTATTTCAAATGTTTTAGATGCTCCATATACATCGAATGCCTGTTTTTTTATATCCGATTCTCGTTTTTCATCCGCACATTCGCTTTTTTTCTCATCAATATCTATTTGCGACTGGTTCTGTTGACTCTGCTGCTCTTTGCTACTCTTAGGATCACTTGGATTCTCTTTTTCTTCTTTTTCTTTTTCTTCTTCTCCTTTCTTTTCTTGCTCCTCTCCTCCACGCAAAGAATTATCCTCATCTGAGCGTGCAGCCTCTTCAAGCATTTTTTTCAATTCCTCTCTCTTTTTCAGGCTTTCTGTCCAGATTCTGGTTCTGCAGAAGATTATGCATCCACTCTTCCGCACAGGACAAGTCCTGCATCAAGGTTCTCATCCTTTTTTCCAATTCCTCTAGTTCCGATTTATTTGCATTATATAAAGATTCAATATACTCTCTCAGCATAATTCTTCATCTTATTCCTTTTCTTTTGTTTCACGTGAAACATTTTTCTAAATCAACACTCCTAAATCTCACGCGATCATAACAATACAATCTTGATGCTTTTTCTAAGCAATCACTAATTTGAACTGTAACCATCATACTCTAAAATCATAAAAAAGAAAAGAAAATTTATTGTAACATCCTGATATTTGGTTTATACTAGTATCATGAATTATCCTGAAATTTCATGAAATACACTATGTAATTTACCAATATTTCTACTTGCAAAAAAGAGCGTTCTGTTCCGTTACCACAATTACGTTGTATTTGTGCATCAACCTTACTGCAAGTAGTTCAGCTATCCTGCGCGGCATCTAATAGTGCAACTATAAAGCGTTCAGCTTGCGCGGCATTTAAAGGCAAACTGTAAAGCATTCAGCTTGCGCGACATTTAAAGGTGCAACTGTAAAGCATTCAGCTTGCGCAGCATCTAAGAATGCAACTGTAAATCATCCAGTTTGCATGATATTTAGAACATGGCATTTAAAACATAACAATAGAAAAATTACGGTTTAACAGGGGAAAGGATGGAATCAAATGAAAAAGAATAAGTCTTTACTGAAAACTTCCGCAATCGCAATCGGTATCCTCGAGGTCATTAATCGCGTCATTGACTCCACCTCGATCGCTAATACGAGCACCAG
>JAETSI010000013.1 GCA_021769725.1 Oscillospiraceae bacterium
ATATATTCATTTCTACAATTTCAATCGCCCTCATTCCGCTAATAACCTTTTGTCTCCTGTTCGATTTGAAGAGACTTTCTAATTTTTCTGTCTACTTTTTTGACTATGGTCCAAATGAATTATATGCCGATTTTTTATGTGGTATAATTTGTTGCTTTTAAACAATCTTGACATAAAATCATGTGCAATTTTCCTAATTATTTGTGAGCTTAGATATTGACAAATGTGTGGGCAAATGATATAATTAGATTAAGGCAACACAGCATACAGACGGGATTTGTGTCGGTATTATTGGATATTTTGCAACAGAGGCAGGCATACATTGATCTTTTTGCTCATTGTCATATGTTGGGATTTTTCTGAAGTGTTGCAAAATTAAAAAATAATATCATTACTATAGACGTATAAAACGAGAGGGTTTGTTATATGGAAAAAAATATAAAAATTGCTGTTGCTGGTACAGGTTATGTCGGACTTAGTCTGGCAGTGCTTCTTTCCCAGAATAATAAGGTTTATGCGATAGATATAATTCCTGAAAAGGTGGAGCTTATTAATAACAGAAAATCACCTATTCAGGACAATTATATAGAAAAATATCTTGCTGAAAAGGAGCTTGACCTCACTGCGACCATTGATGCTGAGTTGGCATATAAAGATGCAGATTTTGTGGTCATAGCTACTCCTACAAATTATGACAGCCAAAAGAATTTTTTTGATACAAGTGCTGTTGAAGCTGTGATCGAGCTGGTTATGAAATATAATCCTGATGCCGTAATGATAATAAAATCAACTATTCCTGTAGGATATACACAGTATATCAGAGAAAAAACAGGCTCAAAGAATATCATTTTCAGCCCTGAGTTTTTACGTGAAAGTAAAGCTCTTTATGATAATCTTTATCCGAGCCGTATCATTGTTGGTACTGATATGGAGAATGAAAAGCTTGTTGATGATGCTCATACATTTGCACAGCTTCTTCAGGAGGGAGCAATAAAAGAAGATATAGATACCTTATTTATGGGATTCACCGAGGCTGAAGCTGTTAAGCTCTTTGCAAATACCTATCTTGCCCTTCGCGTAAGCTATTTTAATGAGCTTGATACTTATGCTGAAATGAAAGGTCTGGATACAAAGCAGATTATTGAAGGTGTATGTTTAGACCCGAGAATAGGCACTCACTACAATAACCCGAGCTTTGGCTATGGCGGATACTGTCTGCCAAAGGATACTAAGCAGCTTCTTGCTAATTATAAGGATGTTCCGCAGAACATGATGTCTGCTATTGTTGAATCGAATAAAACTCGTAAGGACTTTATCGCAGACAGGGTGCTTCAGCTCGCAGGCTACTATGCTTATGACGACAATACTGCATATGATAAATCAAAAGAAAAAAATGTAACAATAGGTGTGTACAGACTTACAATGAAGTCCAACAGTGATAATTTCCGCCAGAGCTCTATTCAAGGAGTTATGAAAAGAGTTAAAGCAAAGGGGGCACAGGTAATTATTTACGAGCCAACTCTTAACGATGGCAATACGTTCTTTGGAAGTCTTGTTATAAATGATCTGGACAAGTTTAAGGCTATGTCTGATTCGATAATCGCTAACAGATATGATGCTTGTCTTGATGATGTTCAGGATAAGGTTTATACAAGAGATATATTCAGAAGAGATTAACGGAGGAGCTGGATTAATGAAAGTATGTTTAGTAGGTTCAAGTGGCGGTCATTTAACGCATCTCTATATGTTAAAGCCCTTTTGGCAGGATAAAGAGCGTTTTTGGGTGACTTTTGACAAGCAAGATGCTCAGAGCCTCCTTAAGGATGAGAAAATGTACTCTTGTTACTATCCGACAAACAGAAATATCAAGAACCTTATAAAAAATACTTTTCTTGCATGGAAGATTTTAAGGAAGGAAAAGCCAGATCTGATTATATCATCTGGTGCAGCTGTAGCTGTTCCCTTTTTTTATTTGGGAAAACTTTTTGGTGCTAAGCTTATATACATTGAAGTTTTTGACAGGATCGACAAGTCTACAATGACTGGAAAAATGGTATATCCTATTGTTGATAAATTTATTGTTCAATGGAATGAACAACTTAAGGTCTATCCAAAGGCTGTTAATTTCGGAAGTATTTTTTAATAGGCGGTCTATAATATGATTTTTGTAACAGTTGGAACTCACGAACAGGCGTTTAACAGACTTGTTGAGAAAATAGATGAATTAAAGGGAAAAGGTATCATTCAGGAAGAGGTCGTTATTCAGACAGGGTATTGTACCTATGCGCCCAAAAACTGCAAATGGAGCAAGCTTATTCCCTATGATGAAATGATAAAAAATGTTGAGGATGCAAGGATCGTTATTACTCATGGCGGACCTGCAAGCTTTATTATGCCTTTACAGGTAGGTAAAGTGCCGATCGTCGTGCCGAGACAATTTAAATTTAATGAACACGTTAATGACCATCAAGTCGATTTTTCTAAGGCGGTAGCACAACGTCAGGGCAATATTATTGTTGTTGAAGATATCAATGAATTAGAAAGGACAATTCTGAATTATGAGGATATTATTAAGTCGATGCCTTCCGAGGTGAAGAGCAATAATGCTGAATTCAACAAAAAGCTTCAAGGTGTTGTTGATAATATGTTCGGAGGGAAAAGATGAAAAAGGTCGGAATTCTTTCAATGCAAAGAATCTTCAATTATGGTTCGTTTTTGCAAGCCTATGGATTGATGCAGATCTGTAAGGAACTCGGTGGAAAGGTTGAATTTGTCGACTATCATCCCGGGAAATGTCTTATTGAATCTAATCAGAAAAATGGTATTTTGAGAAAAATATCCAAAGTAACTGAGACATTTAAGTATAATGCTCCACTTAAAGAAAAAATCAAGTTCATAAAGTACAAGAAGAATTTTGCCGCAAATTATTATCCTTATCTTGGAATAAATGAGCATATGAATTATGCACCTGAGCTCGATCTTATGATAATAGGAAGCGATGAGGTGTTTAATTGTGTTCAGGATAATACTAATGTCGGTTTTTCTCCCGAGCTTTTCGGTAAGAACAACAAAGCTAAAAGAGTGATTACATATGCCGTCTCATTCGGGAATACTACTATAGAAAAACTTGAAAAATACAATGTCAGAAACGAAATATCAGAATATCTTTCAGCTCTTGACGATATATCGGTAAGAGATACGAACAGCGGAAAAATAGTCAGAGAGCTGATATCTGCCGAACCTGAATATAATCTTGACCCTGTTCTGATGTATGATTATATCGGTAAGTGCAGGAAAATCCCGAAATCCGTCAATGACAGGAATTATCTGTTGCTATACGGTTATTCGGGAAGATTCACTGACAGGGAGTGCAGATTCATAAAAGCATATGCGAAGAAAAAAGGTCTGAAAATTTATTGTATCGGAGGAGTTCAGAACGCCTGCGATAAATTTATCGACTGTGACCCGTTTACTGTAATTGCGTATTTTAAAAATGCCGACTGTGTTATAACAGATACTTTTCACGGAACTATCATGTCTGTAATAACACAGCAGAGATTTGTTTCGTTTGTCAGAAAAACGGGTTACGGAAATTCCGAAAAACTGACTGACCTGCTTGAAAGACTCGGACAAAGCAGACAGATAGTCAATGATGTATCTGAAATCAGGAAAAAGTTATCATATGATATAGATTATAGCAAGACAAACGATATAATAAAAAAAGAACGTGTTAAGACATATGATTATCTGAAAAGTCAGCTGAATAAGCTGTAATAGGTGTTGTTATGAATAAAGAAATTCCTGTATTATACGGAAAAGATGATAATTGCTGTGCCTGTGGAGCGTGTGTCAATATCTGTCCTAAAAATGCCATAAGCATGAAAAAAGACAGATACGGATTTTTGTTTCCTGCTATAAACAGCGATTTATGTATAAACTGTAAACTATGCAAAAAAGTCTGTGCATATCAGAATGTTAATGAAACAAATACACCGCTTAAAACATGGGTAGCGGTTTCAAAAAATAAAGAAAAACTGAAAAAGTCAGCTTCGGGCGGAGTTTTTTATACTCTGGCAGATGCAGTCATAAAGGAAAAAGGCTGTGCCGCAGGAGCTGCTTTTGATGATAAATTTGAACTTTCCCACATAATTGCATATGATGAAAAGACTCTTGAAAAATTACAGGGGTCAAAATACACTCAGAGCAGTACCGGACTTGTTTTCAGGGAAATACGAAAAAAACTCAATGATGATAAAACAGTTCTTTTTTCGGGCTGTCCATGTCAGGTTGCAGGATTAAAAGCGTATCTCGGAAAAGATTACAGCAACCTTATTACTGTAGATTTGATTTGTCATGGTGTTCCGTCAAATAAAGCTTTCAGAGATTATCTGAAATTCTTTGAAAAGAAGAAAAATATTAAAGTAAAAAAATTTTCTTTCCGAGATAAGAGCATCGGCTGGGGAAAAAACGGAAGTATTATTTCTGAAGATAACTATAAATTTAAACTTTATGAAACAGCAGAGTCTTATTTATATTATTTTGCAAACAGTTTGATTTTAAGAAAAAATTGCTATTCCTGTAAATATGCAGATTCTCACAGAACAGGCGATATTACTATCGGCGACTTCTGGGGACTGGAAAAAGAATACCCTGAATTGCTTGGGAAAAATAAAATTGATGAATCAAAGGGAGTTTCAGTAATAATTGCAAATACTGATAAAGGTATTGATTTTATAAAAAAGAACAGAAATCTTTTTGATTTGTACAAGTCCTCATTTGAAAAGGCTGCAAAAGGTAATACACAGCTTAACCGTCCAAGTAGATATGACACAAAAAGAGAAACTATTCTTGAATTGTATGCGGACAAAGGCTGGAAAGCTGTTGATGAAAGGTTTAATAAAAATATTGGTATCAGAAAATATGCGGGTGTTTTAAAATCAATGATTCCTGCCAGAGTCAAGAGGACTATAAAAAGATTTAAATAGTAATAAATGGAGGGCAATATGTCTCTTTCGAGTTTAATAAAAACAACTGAATCGGATTTGTATGAATTGTCGGAAAATGATTTGAAGAAGCTTCGCTGTGTATATACCGGCATTCTTAAAGATATAAGCAGAGTGTGCAGAAAGTATTCGATAAACTGGACACTGTCAGGCGGAAGTATGCTCGGAGCAGTCAGACACGGCGGTTTTATTCCATGGGATGATGATATTGATATATTCATGACAAGGGCTGATTTTGAAAAGTTCAGAAAAGTCTTTAAAAAACATATGTCGGGAAAATATAACCTTCTTATGCCCGGAGACGGGAAAAATATATCAGTGTTTCCGAGAATAGAACTGAAGGGAACACTTGTACAGTCTGTTCAGTCTGTAGACGGCTCACGTTCGGGGCTTATGCTTGATATTTTTATTCTTGAAAATACCTATGATAATAAAATACTGAGAACCATTCACGGTATGGAAAGTACTGTTCTATTGTTCATTGATTCCGTTTGCAGGACGTATGCTTGTAAAAATAATCTGATGAAATATGGCGGATATAATAAGAAACTGTGCAGTGCGGTAAAGAAAAGAGCCTTTTTCGGCAGAATTTTTTCAGTTGTAAAGTTTGAAAAATGGCTGAAACTTACAGATAAAGTCTTTTCAAAGGTAAAATCAGATTCGACAAAATATGTGGTAGCGCCGGGTGGTGCAAAACACTTTTTCGGAGAGGTGTTTGAACGTGATAAGATGACGGAAATATGTGAAGTTAAGTTTGAGGACACAACTGCCTGTATACCGACAAATTATGATTATTACCTCAGAAAAAGATACGGTGCTGACTATATGACACCACCGTCAAAAAAGTCTCAGGAAAAGCATATTTTCATTAAGTTCAATCTTAATTATAATAAAAATCTGGAGGATTAGTATGAACATAGCACTTTTAACAGCCGCAGGAAGTGGCACAAGAATGCATCAGGATATCCCGAAACAGTTTATTCATGTAGATAACAAGCCCGTAATAATTCACACAATGGAGGCTTTTCAGAATCACCCGAGCGTAGATGCAATTATAGTTGTGACTATAGAAAGCTGGACAGACGTTCTTTGGGCGTATGCAAAGCAGTTCAATATAACAAAGCTTAAATGGGTTGTACCGGGAGGAGAAACAGGGCAGGACTCTATAAAGAACGGTCTTGATATGCTTAAAAAAGAAGTCGGTGAAGACAATACGACGGTTATGATACATGACGGAAATCGTCCGCTTGTTTCTACGGAGATTATTTCGGACAGTCTTGCTACCTATGCAAAATACGGAAGTGCTGTTGCGGTAATTCCATGTACGGAAGTTGTTTTTGAAAGTGAGGATGGTATATCGTCCTGTGTTTCCACTGAAAGAGAAAAGCTTTTCAGAACACAAACTCCTCACACTTATAATCTTAAAGATTTACTTGATGCTCACAGGGAGGCTAAAGAAAAAGGTATAGTCAATACTGCCGCATCATGTATGCTTATGAAAGAATTGGGAAAAATGACTTATTTCTCAAGAGGTTCTGAAGAAAACCTGAAAATAACAACTACTGACGACCTCAAAATATTCAAGGCACTGCTTCATACTAAAAATGATTCATGGCTGAAGTGACATTGGAGGTAAGTATGAATTATTGCAGAAAATATTTTGAGGAGTTGGAAACTGCCGCTAAAAGTCTTGACTTGAGTGAAGTAAATGGAAAGAGTATAGTTATTACAGGCGGCAGTGGACTTATTCTTTCATCACTGGTTGATATTCTCTGCTGGGCAAATATCAATCTTGATACAAATATAAATATATACCTTGCTGCACGTACGGAAAATGAAATTTCCGAACGCTTTGTGGAATATTACGGAAATTCGTGGTTAAGATATGTACACTATGACGCTTTAAAGCCGGTTGATTTCGGATTCAGAACTGATTTTATAATACATGGTGCAAGCAATGCTCATCCGGCTGCCTATGCCACCGAACCTGTCGAAACTCTTCTTGCAAATATTATTGGTATAAAGGAACTCCTTGATTATGCACATGAATGCAGAGCAAAGAGAGTTCTTTATATATCTTCGAGTGAGGTTTATGGAAAAAAAGACGATGCAAGACCTTATCTTGAAAATGATTATGGATTTGTTGATATTCTTAACCCGAGAGCCTGCTATCCATCGGGAAAAAGAGCATCGGAAACTTTATGCGCTGCTTATACTCAGGAATACGGACTTGATACTGTTATTGTCCGTCCCGGTCATATTTATGGACCTACAGCCACAATTTCAGACAGCCGTGCAACCGCACAGTTTATGAGGGATGTTTTGGCAGGAAATGACATCGTGATGAAAAGCTCCGGTACTCAGCTTCGTTCTTATTGTTACAGTGCCGATTGTGCTACTGCTATTCTTACTGTTATGCTTAATGGCAAGGAATGTGAAGCTTATAATATTTCAAATAGGGATTCTGTTATCAGTATAAGGCAGATAGCAGAAAAAATAGCCGAAGTATCGGGCAGAAAGGTGGTTTTTGAAATTCCCTCTGATGCGGAACAGTCCAGCTATAATATGATGGACAATTCAAGTCTTGATGCCCAAAAGCTTGAAGCGCTCGGTTGGAAAGCTCTCTATAATTGTGAAAACGGGGTTAGACAGATGTACGAGATCATGAAAGGTTAGTTGATGATTATATTATGGTTTCAGTTATTATTCCAAGCTATAATAGAGAATTAACAATAAAGCGTTCTGTCTTTAGTGTATTGGATCAAACATATAAGGATATTGAAGTTATTGTTGTTGATGACTGCTCATCTGACAATACCAGAGAAGTAATTGAAGGTATTGATGATGATAGACTCAGATACTATTGTCTTGAGGAAAATAGCGGTGCCTGCGTTGCACGTAATAAAGGAATAGAGCTTGCGAAAGGCGAGTATATTGCTTTTCAGGACAGTGATGATGAATGGCTGCCGAATAAGCTTGAAGTTCAGATGAAAAAACTTAAAGCTTCAAAGGCGGATGTTTGCTTCTGTAAAATGAAGCAGCAGTTTTCTGACGGTAGCAGTGAAAGTTTTTTTCCAAAAGGATTGCAAGAAGGCATCGTCAGCTATGAGCAGCTGTACGAATTTTCCCGTGTGAGCACTCAGACTATTTTTGCTAAAAGAGAAGTCTGCATGAAGCATAAGTTTGACAGACTTGTGAAAAAATCTCAGGACTATGATTGGGTCATCCGTGCAGGTGAGGAATACCGTTTTTATTATATCGATTCTGTTCTTGTGAATCAATATTTTCAGAACGATTCAATAACAAAGGGAGGTAAGGTCAAATCTATTGAATCGTGCAGGTATTTTCTGAAAAAATACAGTGATAAATGTAAAAATAATAAATCATTCCATGCCGCACTGATAAATCAGATCGCACATAACAAGCGTATACTGGGAGAAGATCCGAGCTCCGAATATAAAACGCTTTACAAAATGACAAGATCCTGGAAATATCTTTTATTTTATTTGTTGTTTAAATTCAGAAAGGGAAAGAAACATCATGTTTAGAAAAAGCCTTTCTCCGATATTTGATAAAATTTTCGGAAACAAAATATTGGTTGTCATATTGCTCATGTTTTTGTTTCAAATCCCATATCTTGACAGAGTATATCCTTCCATACATACTATCTATATGTATGGAAGCTTGTTACTTACAATTATGTTAATAATTTTACAGATTATGTCTACAAAAATAAAAAAAGATCTGATATGGATTTTTTTGTTTTTTGGCTTGATCCTTTATTTTACGATGAAAGGCTCGGGACAGACATACGAGTATATAAGATCAAATTTTGCAAGCTTTGGTATGTGCCTTTTGTTTTATATCTGGATGAACAATAATCCGAAGGTGCTGGTTGAATCGTTCAGCTATCTGAGTATTTATATTTATATTAACCTGTTGACCGTAATGTTGTTCAGAAGAGGTATATATTCTGATTTTATTTACCATAATTACAACTGGTTTTTAGGATATAAAAATATACACATAAGGTCGATACTACCTATATCGGCAATGTGTATCATCAGCTCATATTATAAACATAATATGCTGGATTTGCAAACCAAAATTTTGATAGCTTGTTCTGCTCTGACATTTGTTTTTAACGGGTCGTCCACAAGCTTGGTAGGTTATGCGGTATTTCTGCTTCTAATAGTTTTATTTAATAAAAAAAATAAGAAGCTTCCTAAAATATTGTCCCTCAGAACGGGAGTAATAGCAGTTTTTATATTCTTTGTATTAATTGTAATATTGAGAATGCAGGAGCGTTTTGATTTTTTTATTGTTGATGTTTTACATAAGGATCTGACACTGCATAACCGTACTATTATATGGGACAGGACATTTGAACTGGTTGAGAAAAAATTGTATACGGGATATGGATATATGTCAGGTACAAGCTATGGTGAGTTGATGAATAACGATTATTTTGCACATCCTCACAACTATTTGTTATATATAATCTTTACAGGTGGTTTGTTGTTATTTATGGTTGTTATGCTTGGATATTATTTAGCTGATAAAAGTCTGAGGAAAACTAACCGAAGTATATATAGCAAGGTGACTCTTTTTACATTGATCTCCTTCTTTTTGATGGGATTGACAGAATCATTGACGGGTACAGTTTTTATTTACCCGATGTTGATTTTGGCTATGAATGTTGATAAAATAATCGAACAGGATGTAATGAGTCAGCCTTGGCGAGTAGCTAATCTTTTATTATGGTTAAAAATGAAAGCATCGAGGAAAAGAATATCATTTACCAAATAATATTACTTACCTTGGAAATTTTGTAATAACGGCGATTTAGAATCTGTCAAATGTATTTCTGAGTTTTCGTCGATCGAATTGATAAAGCTTTCAAAAAGCAAAAGGAAATTTATTTTGGGAAAATGCAGGTATAGGATATGTTGGTACACCATTAAACTCTTGTTGTCGAGTTGGGGGGGGTGTTAATATATGTATAGAATAAAAAGCAGTTTTAAATTAAATAATTCTAATATCTTCTTTTTGCTTTGGACAGCGTATACAGTGTTATATTGTTTATTTAATTCATCAGAGTTGGTGTATAAATATACCATATTGAGGCGTTTTTTTAATTTTGGACAATATGGAATCAGCATAATATTGATATTAAACATTATATTTTTGAACAAGTATAATCTCAAATCTATGTTAAAGTACTTGATTTTTGCACTATTGTCGTTTTTGATGCAACTAAATTCTACTGATATGTCAATGTTGCTTTTAACTTTGTTCGTCATTTCAGCTAAAGGAATAGATTTTAAAAAAATCATAAAATTTGATGTGATACTAAAACTATCTATGGTAGTCATAATAGTTGGTTTGTGTTTGAGTGGCTTTATTGACAATTATTCCGCCGAAATTAATGGCAATTTTAAGCAAGCTTTAGGCTTCAGTCACCCGAATACTTTTGGAGCTTTATGCTATATTATACTGATTGAATATACTATTATAAAGTTGAATAATATGAAATTTATTCATTTTGTTGGTGTTGGGGCATTATGGTATTTTGTATTAAATATTTCTGGTTCGAGAACAATGGGTTATACATTTGCCTTAATTTATATTCTTCTTATATTATATAAATACTTTCCTGAAACTTTTTATAAGTTACCAACCAAAATTGGGTTTATTATTGTTACTCCATTAATGATGGTAGCTAGCTTTTTCGCTGTGAAAATGTATGACAATAAAATTTCTTGGGCTATTCAGCTTGACAATATACTTACTACTAGATTGTCATCTGCTTTAAAGTTTTTGAAGTTGTATGATATTAAACTTTTTGGTCAAGAGATTGAAACTATAAGTACCCGAGCAGCAAATATGAATCATACCCGTACAATGATTCTTGACAATGCTTATATTAGAGGTACACTTATGTATGGTTTGATTTTTATGATTTTTCTGTGCATAACATATATGATGTTAATTAGATATTTGTTGAAAAATAGAAAAGCAGAGTATGTGTTGTTTTCTCTTTATTTTATATTTGTTGGAATTGGTGAATCATATATGATAAATATTATTTTTAATATAACAATGTTAATGCTTATAGAGTGTAAATTTGAAAGATTTTCATTGACAGATTTGATAAAGTTTTCAAAAAAATAGAAGGAAAAAATGGTTATGGGAAAGTCTAGCACAAAAAAGAATATAATTTACCAGATGATATATGAGATACTTATAATTATTCTCCCGTTTGCCACATCACCATATATTTCAAGAGTCTTTGGTGCAAATGGTCTTGGTGAATATTCATATACGTATAACATTGCGGGTTATTTTGTTCTGTTTGCGATGTTGGGAATAAAAAATTACGGAAACAGAACGATCGCAAAAAAACGTGATAATGTAGATGCCTTAAATAAAAATTTTTCCAATATTCTTGCAATTCATCTGATAGTTTCTGTGCTGTGTGTTTTAGCATATATTTTGTATGTTCAGCTTTTCGCAGAAATGAAAACATATGCAGCAATACAGACGATCTATGTTATCAGCGCTGTTTTTGATATAAGCTGGTTCTATTTTGGAATAGAAAAATTCAAAATGACTGTTATAAGAAGTTCAATAATCAAAATTTTGAACGTTGCCTTTATATTTATCTTTGTAAGAGAAAATACAGACCTTTGGAAATATTGTCTTATAATGGCTCTCGGAATGCTTATAGGTCAGGTAGTATTATGGATACCATTGAAGAGGTATGTGCGTATAGTAAAACCTGACTTAAAAGAAATGAAAATTCATGTCAAGCCTTTGATAATTCTTTTTATTCCGATTATTGCAATAAGCCTTTACAGATTTATGGATAAAATAATGATAGGAATGATGAGTACAAAAACACAGTTGGGATACTATGAAAATGCTGAAAAAGTCTGCAACATCCCTATAACTATTATTGCATCGTTTGGTACTGTTATGTTACCAAAAATTTCTAATATGATCTCAAAATCCAATGATAAACTTTCCGGTAAATACATGAAAATATCTATGCGATATATAATGCTTGTTGCTTTGGCGCTTGCTTTTGGATTGGCAGGAATAAGTGACACATTTTCCGTTGTTTTCTGGGGAAAGGGATTTGTTGCTTGCGGAAATATAATTAAGTTGCTGTCGGTTACTATACCGTTTATTGCTTTTGCAAATATACTCAGGACACAATATCTGATACCGTACCAGATGGATAAAGAATATCTTATTTCTGTTATTTTGGGAGCAGTTGTAAATATTGTTGTAAATTATTTGTTAATTCCGATATATGGTGGTATAGGAGCTGCAATAGGAACTATATCCGCAGAGATTATTGTATGCCTGTCTCAAAGTGTATTGGTAATGAGGAAAATTCCGATGAAAGAATGTATAAGTCAGTTTATAATGTTTGTACCAGTAGGAATAGTAATGTTTGTAGGGGTGTATCAGACAAGTAAACTATTGGATATAAATATTTCTTCTCTTTTTATACAGGTAATTGCGGGAGTCGTAATTTACGGCATTTTTTCTTTGATTTTTCTGTATTTTATTAAAGATGAAATATTTGTGAAATTTTTGCATAATTTAAAAAAGAAGCTTGGAAAAGGAGTTAAGTTATGATAAAGAGTAAGGAAGATTTAAAATATTATATAGAGGCAGACCTTAAGTCATTGGGTATAAGGCAAATAAATATGAAGCTCAGATTCGGTGCTTTGTTTTGTCCACAGATATGGAAGTTTCAGATCAAAATGCGTAAGCTTGAATATATGAAAAATTGTTGTTGTAGCAACAAAATCGGAAAGCTTATATTTGCTATTAAGCATAATATGTTTAAGAGCTATGGGTTAAAGCTTGGTTTTACAATTCCGCTGAATGTATTTGGTCCAGGACTTGCAATTACACACGCTGGTGCAATTATTATCAACAGCCATTCTAAGTTTGGTTCTAATGCAAGAATTCATGCTGTTGTAAATGTTGGAAATTATTCGCTGTATGATGAAAATTGGACAGAGGATAATGTCCCTGTATTTGGGGACAACGTCTATATCGGACCTGGTGCAAAGATTTTTGGCAAGATAAAAATTGGCAATAATGTTGCAATTGCGGCTAATGCTGTTGTAAATAAGGACGTTCCTGATAATGTTACTGTTGGTGGTGTTCCCGCAAAGGTCATTAATACAAGAGGTTCGGCGGGAATGATAATTCATGGTGACAAAAGTAAGTAAATTTTAATGTGTTCAGGTCTTTAAATAAAATAATAAAAGGTTTTGTATTGTAATGAATGGTACAAAGCCTTTTACTTTACAACTTGGTATAAGTTGATTCCCCATGTCCTGCATCCAGAATAATAACCGGAGTTTCATTATCGTAATTTGTAACAGCAGCCGGAACAGCTCCGGATTCAGCTTTTTTGCTGATATGGGCAGCTGCGCTTATTCCGACACCGGCACAGCAGAAAACAATAGCACCGCTGATGATTCTACGCTTAACTTTATTCATAATATCTCTCCTTTTGTAATTGTTATGGCTTTACCTACGATAACAATATGAAAAAAATTAAATTTTTATGCACAAGCTGTTATACTGAGAATATAAGTATTTGTATAATAAAAATATACAAAGTTTTACAAAAATGGATCTGAGCAGCGGAATTTCCAGTATTTTTTTAAGAAAATAACTTGACGTTGCTCCGTATATGTGATATAATTAGTTTAAGACATGAGAAAGGTAATGCTATAAAATAATTTGGAAAATTGAGTAGGACTGATTCAATCTGCGTGTAGTATTGCCTTAATGATGATAAATAAAGAGAATAAAATAGAAAAATAAAAATCATACATATCCTTTCGATAAATTTGTCGTCAGTTTCTATCCGAGGGGAAGATATGAAGGGGATTTTATTAATGTATGTGATCCGGAGATGATAATTGACTTGTGAGTTCTTTGCGAAATTTTGCCGCATTTTGATTATCTTCGGATATAACAGGAGGGTATCATGCAGTACACAAAAACAAGGAAAGAATTTTTTTTGACCGAAGAAGATATTACTAAAAACTTTCTTGACGAATTAAACATAAATGAATCGGATGATCCGGTGGTTAAAAGAAAAACCGGAGTCAAAGATTATCCTATACTTGAATTTGATGATGAAGCGCTGAAACTTCTTTATGACGGCGTAACAAATACTTTAAAATATAGTAAGGTAAAGCCGGCAGGCGGAAAGGTATATGAGGTCATTAAAAGAATGTTTGATATTATCGCTTCATTCTGCGCATTGACTGTTCTGGCAATTCCGATCGGAATAGTGGCTCTTATCATCTATATTGATGACAAGGGAAATCCGTTTTTTTCACAGGTGCGTCTGACTACAAAAGGAAAACCTTTCAGGATGTACAAGCTGCGTACAATGTGCGTGGATGCTGAAGCTCGTTTTGCCGATGTGCAAAAAGAAAATCAGTCAGATGGACTTGCCTTCAAAAGTGATAAGGATCCACGTATTACACGAATTGGCAGTTTTTTGAGAAAAACATCAATAGACGAGCTTCCACAGCTTTTCAACGTTCTTAGGGGAGATATGTCGATAATCGGTCCACGTCCGCCTCTTCCTCGTGAGGTGGTTCTGTATACGCCCGAGCAGATGGAAAGACTACTTGTTAAGGGCGGATTGTCATGTATCTGTCAGACAGAGGGAAGAAGTGATGTTGAATTTGACAAATGGGTCGAAGGAGATGTACGTTACATAAAAAGTCGGAGCGTTGCTCTTGATCTTAAATTGATGTTCAAGACGGTAACCGCCGTTATCATGAGAAAGGGTGCAAAATGATTTTCATTAAAAAGGCTGTATGAGTGTAAAAACTCATACAGCCTTTGTTGGTATATTTTTATTTATCAATATTAATAAGCCCACTGTCTATCATTTCCTGAACAGCCAGCATTACTCCGATTTTTCCGCTGGTGTACGTAATCCCCCCCTGCATCCAGACAGCGAATGGTTCACGGATAGGAGCATCGGCAGAAAGCTCAATTGAAGCGCCGTTAGTGAAAGCTCCGGCAGCCATTATCACTTGGCTGGAATAACCGGGCATATCCCATGCTTCGGGCACAACAAACGAATCGACCGGAGCACCCTTTTGTATTCCACGGCAGAAAGCTGTAAGATGCTCCTTGTCGCCAAGTTTTATCGCAGTAACGATATCTCCTTGCTTTTCGTCCTTTCGTGGGGAGCATTCAAAACCGAGCATTGTAAGAAGCTCACTGGCAAATGCAGAAGTTTTCAGAGCATTTGCCACTACGTCAGGAGCAAAAAATAATCCAAGCAGCATTTCACGGTTCATACCAAGAGTGCATCCGACTTCTTTGCCCATACCGACGCAGGTGAGACGATAGGAGCAGAGTTCAACAAGATCGGCACGTCCTGCAATGTATCCTCCGGTGCGGGAAATACCGCCGCCGGCATTTTTTATAAGCGAACCGATAATGATATCAGCGCCGACGTCAGATGGTTCAAGCTGTTCTACAAATTCACCATAGCAGTTATCGACCATGATTACAGCATCGGGATTGCCGTTCCGCACTGCATCAACCATTTCCTTTATGTCATTTACCGTAAAGGCACGTCTGAGTGAATATCCTCTGGAACGCTGTATGTAGGCGATCTTTGCCCCCCTGACTGCTTCGGTGATCTTTTCGGTATCGGCAGTTCCGTCCTCTTTAAGATCAACCTGATCGTACTGTATACCGTAGTCCATAAGAGAACCGTTTCCTTTTGTGCCGCTGATGCCTATAACTTCTTCAAGAGTATCGTATGGTTTTCCGGTAATAGACACCAGTTTATCTCCCGACCTGAGTATGCCGAAAAGAGCTGTAGAGAGAGCATGAGTTCCTGAAACGAAGTTGAATCGTACAAGTGCGTCCTCGGTTCCGAGAACCTGCGCAAACACCTTGTCAATAGTCTCACGTCCTATATCTCCGTAGCCGTATCCCGTTGATGCGTAGAAACATGGTTCGCTGACTTTGTTGTCCGAAAATGCTTTCAGAACTTTTGCACCGTTGTATTCGGCGGTTTGTTCTATTTCTGAAAAAGCTTCGGAGCAGTTTTTTTCAGCCTGATCTGCCAATTTCATAAGTTTTGAATCAAAGTTGTATATTTTTCCGATATTCATTTATTTTCTCTCTTTCATTAAGGCAGCACCGCACAAAGATTGTTGTGCAGATGCGCCGTGATAATTTTCGTCAGATTGCATAATTTTGACGCAGCAATACTGGCGTATTGCAAGGAAAATTTGTGTGATATGACGGAAATTTTCCAAGCAGATGCATAATAAAGGCGTTAGCCGCTCTTTGTGCGGTGTTGCCTTAAAGCTTTCCTTTTATCATATTATCCTTTTCAACATCAATACGCTCCAGGACTATTTCATGCCCTGTCTCACGGAATCCGATTTCTTCGTAGAAGCTTTTGCGTACATCAAGAGCAAGGAGGTATGAACGTTTTCCCAGACCGTTAAAAAAACCTGCCATCCATTTCAGGAATTCCCTGGCATATCCTCTGCCCCGGGCGGCGGCTGTAGTAGCGACCTGCCCTATCAAAATGCTACTGCCGATATCAAACATTACAGAGGCGGTTGTGGAGTTCCTATATGTAAACACCCGGCTTATTCCGTGACGGCAGCGATGAGAAGTATCGGTATACCACAGTGAAAAATCTGCAATATTCGGGAAACCTTCGCTGAGTATGGTATATACGTCCGTCAGTCTGGGATTGAAGTCAACGTGTTCTTCTATGCTTTCAAGCGATGAGCCGTCGGGGATAAGTTCAAAGATCGTTCTGTTAAGACGCTGATAGCGCTCCGGAATGTTGATGCCCCCAACGATGTTTCCGTCTCCCTCGATGCGGAAAGGCAGATTCATAGAGATGAACAGATCTATCTCCTGACTTGGCTGTAATTTGCCGTCGGTGCAGATTATCAGGGTGGAATTGATTATAAACATGAATCCGCAGCCGGTTTCGTCAGTGATCTTGTAAAAACGGCAGAATTCATAATTCGGACCGTATGCTTTCATGTAGGAGAGCATTTTTTTTCCCGACAGAGTTCTCATAAGCAGCTGACGATCAAGCTCATGTTCGTGTTCTATCAGTTTTATCATAATTCAAAGATCCTTTGTGTAAGTTTTTTTACAAGTTTAATTGAATCGTTCAAATCGCTCCACTGGATCACACAGCTCGGGGAATGAAGATATCTGCACGGAACGGAAACGGCTATAGTGTGCACGCCGCTGCGGCTTGTGTGGATCACTCCTGCATCGTTTCCGCCGGCTATCATAGTTTTTGTCTGACAGGGAATGCCGGATTCCTTTGCTGTCTCAAATGCCAGACGGTAAAGTTCCCTGTCGTACACGGTGCTTCTGTCCATGAAAGATACAACAGGGCCTTTTCCAAGTGCGCATACACGTTTTGCACCTGAAACTCCGTCAATGTCGGCGGCTGTAGTGGCTTCGAGGACAACGGCAAAGTCGGGGTCAACGGAAAATGCAGATACTCTTGCGCCCCTGAGACCTATTTCTTCCTGGACATTAAAAACAAAATACGTATCATATTCAATATTTTCCCGTATCATTTCTATCATTATTGCGCATCCGGCACGGTCGTCTAAGGCTTTGGATTTAAGACGGTCTGCGCCAAGTTCGGTAAATTCGGAGCTGAAATAAACACAGTCGCCGAGTGAAACATATTTTTCAGCTTCTTCCTTGTTTTCAGCGCCGATGTCAATGTAGAGACTGTTTATATCCGGAGCTTTTTCACGTTGTTCTTTTGAAAGATTATGAACAGCGGCAGAGCCGACCACGCCGTTAAGTTTTTTTTGACCGACACGCACCTGACGTCCTATTACCACGGACGGATCAATTCCTCCCACAGTGCCGAAAAGCAGAGTTCCGTCAGAATTTATTCCGGTGACGATAAGTCCCACCTCGTCCATATGTGCGCATATCATAAGTTTTTTGCCAGGATTTTTTCTGCCCTTTTTAAAGCAGATAAGATTGCCAAGGTTATCGGTTCGGTAATCGCAGAAGTCCTTGATCTTGTCAATAATAAGTTCTCTTACAGCCTTTTCATCCCCGGATATTCCGTCGGCAAGGCACAGTTCTTTAAGCAGATCTTTCATTTAGTTTCCCTCCTTGATAAATTCCGCCAGAAGTTTTGCAGTCAGTTCAACATCTTTGATGTCAATGATTTCGGCAGGAGTATGCATATTTCTGAGCGGAATGGAAACGGTACAGGTTCTTGAACCGCAGCGGCTTACGGAATACTGATCGGCATTTGTAGATGTCAGACCGTTCATGACTTCTGTCTGGAACGATATTTCCGAAGTTTTTGCCGTTTTGATAAGCTCATTTGAAAGTTCTCTGTCCAGAGACGGAGAAATGCCGATCATAGGGCCTTTGCCGAGATAGCCGCATTTGTTTTCGTCCTCGGACATAGCATAGGCGAAACTTACATCCACGGCAATGGCAATGTCCGGGTCAAGCTCGTATGCACCGATCTTTGCTCCTCTTTCTCCGAGTTCTTCCTGAACGGAGAAGATAACTGTCACGTTATATGCAGCAGAGCATCTGTTTAACAGTTCCAGGGTGTAAAGTATTGCCGCAATACCGCAGCGGTCATCGAGAGCGCCGGAAGTTATTCGTGAGCCGATAAGACTTCTGCATTTTACGTCAAAGGTTATTGTATCGCCCGGCGAAACGATTTTTTCAAGAGCCTCCTTTGGCATTCCGGCGTCAACAGCGGCTTTATCAAAGGAGATCACTTTGCTGTCGCCGGATGAAAGATGCGGCGGAACCGAGCAGATAACACCGGGCAGATCTTGCTTTCCGTGGATAATAACAGGCTGAGCCGGCAGGAGACGACGGTCGATACCTCCGAGATTCTGAATTTTTATAAAGCCTTCGTCAGTGATATGTGTTGCTATCATACCGATCTGGTCGATGTGAGCGTCAAGCACGAGGGAGGGGAGTCCGCTGCGGAATTCCCCGAATCTTCCGATAACGTTTCCGTTTTTGATTTCGGCATCGGGACAGTATTTTTTCAGCATATTCAGTGCAAGTTCGGCGGCAGAGCTTTCGCTGCCCGAAGCACCGGAAGCTTCCGAGAGCTGTACAATAGTATTTTTCAGATCCATAATGTAATTCCTTTCATTAATAATATAGGCAACACCGCACAAAGCACGCCTGACGGCTTTGCACGTCATCTGCTGCGCCCGAAGGAAGTGCCCTTGGGGTACATATTTTCCGTCATCTTGCACAGAAATTTCTTAACATACGACAGTATGCCTTCAAAATTTCTATACAATCTGACGAAAAATCTGACTGCGCATCTGCCGCACAATCTTTGTGCGGTGTTGCCTATACATTATTTATATTATAACAGATTATTTTGGATTTTTCAAGATATAATAAAAAATCCCCTGCCGTATGCAGCAGGGGATCACCAGAACCGGATTACAGTTCCGACAGATTCCGGATCATGTGTTCATTTCAGCTTTGATACTATCGAATTCCTCTGTAATTTCCTTTCCGGGAGCCGGAGTTACAAGAGAAACGATGATGATTGCGATAAGGGCAGCAACAAATGCCGGGAGAAGTTCATAAATTGCAAATACGCCTCCGAGCTTGCTGATGCCGAATTTCCAGGCGAATACCATTACTGCGCCTACGCCGATTCCGGCAACAGCGCCGTATTTGTTTGAACGTTTCCAGAAAAGCACTGTGAGCATTACAGGTCCGAAAGTTGCGCCGAATCCTGCCCATGATAAACTCCTTTTCGTTTTTTTTAATTATACACTAAAATTAACGGTACGTCAATATTTTTTAGGAAATATTTTCATAAAATCTCTTGACAAAGTGGGGGCGGTGGTGTATAATGTATATGTATAATTATATCCGGACGGTGCTCCGGAATTCAGAGAGGGGTATGTAATTTGAAATTCAAGAAATTAACTGCCGCTGTATCGGCTATGGCAATGGCGGCAGGCATGACGGCGTATATGCCGGCGGTAGAGACGGGCTCTCCTGTTATTTCTGCATCTGCTGAGGCGGTAGATGTTAATTATGCCGAAGCACTTCAGAAATCTATGTTCTTCTATGAAGTACAGCAGGCAGGAAAGCTGCCGGAATGGAATCAGGTTTCATGGCGAGCTGATTCCATGATAAAGGAGGACGGTACGCCCTCCGACATTATCGACGGAGGTTGGTTTGACGCAGGAGATCACCTCAAATTTGCTTTGACAAATGCCTATACGTCATCTGTACTCTCATGGGGACTTATCGAATATAAGGATGCAGTTAAGAAAGCCGGTCTTTACGATCTGTATCTGCGCAACCTTAAATGGGGTCTTGACTATGTTGCTGCCTGCGACAAAGGTGACAAGGTTATCGGTACGATCGGCGAGGACGGCTTCGACCACGTATGGTACGGAAGTCCTGAGGTATACATTAGGAAATTCAACCTCAAGAACCAGACGGAGGAAAGACCTTACGACGAGATCACTAACTGTACTACTATTGCGGAAATGGCTGCTGCAATGGCAGGAGGATATATCGTATTCAAAGACGAGGATCCCGCTGCTGCCAAGAGTTATCTTGAACATGCTGAAAGTCTCTTTAAGCTTGCAAATGATGTGTGGGCTGAAAAAGGAGATGAGGCTAACGACGATCAGGGTGTACAGGGTAAATATTACAATACCAAGAACAATCAGGGAACGGACAATTTCGTTGATGAGCTGATGTATGCCGCAAACTGGATGTACATGGCTACGGGAGACAAGTCTTATCTTGATCTCTGCGAAGAGAAGTATATCCCGATCTTCCCTAAGGAATCTCAGTCTACCGACTGGAAATATTCATGGTGCTTCTGCTGGGACGATACGACTCAGGCTGCTGCTCTCCTTTATGCCATAAATACCGGCAAGCAGGAATGGATTGACCATGTTTCCCACCATCTCGATTATATGATTGGCGGCTACAACGGCAGAAAGCCGGTAGGCGGATGGACTCCTGACGGTATGACCGTTGTTGACGGTGCAGGCTGGGGAACTCTCAGATATACGGAAAATGCGGCATGGCTTGCAAAGCTTTCCTGCGACACGATCTTTAAGGATGATTCCGCTCTTTGTAACAAATATAATACATGGGCAAAGAAAATGATGGATTACGCTTTCGGTGACAATGATCTCGGTCTCAGCTACGTTGTCGGCATGGGCGAGAAGAATCCCGTAAATATCCACCATAGAGGTGCATCGGGAATTCATGACGATCACTGGAATTCGCTTGGATTCGAGCCGAGCGATACAGACGACTGGCAGACGGAATACGCCCACGTTCTTTACGGAGCGCTTGAAGGCGGTCCCAACCCAGACGGTTCTTTCAAGGATGATAACGGTTCGTATGTAAACACTGAGGTTGCTATTGACTATAATGCCGGATATACAGCCTGCCTTTGCGCTATGGTTGACGATTACGGCGGAGAGAAGCTTGCCGACTTCCCGCAGGCTGAGAAGCAGAAGTGGGCAGAATGGCAGATAGGCGCTGTTCTTAACGGCAGCGGCGACAGCTACAGCGAAATCAAGGTATGGGCAATGAATCATACGGCATGGCCGGCACGTGTGGCAAAAAATGTTAAATTCCGTTATTATTTTGATGTTTCCGAGGTTCTTGCGGCAGGACTTTCAATTAACGATATAAGCACCAGAATTGGCTCTCAGCAGTATCAGGAGGGACAGCAGGGTTACGCAACCATATCAGAAAAGCCTGTTAAATATGAGGGGGATCCTACCGGAAATACTTACTATGTAGAAATTACCTTTGAGGACGGCAGAGCGATCATGCCTACAGGTCAGAGCGAATTCAGAGACGAAGTGCAGTTCAGAGTCTCTATTCCTGATGCTATAGACGGTAAGTCTACGAAGGGAGCCTGGGATTCCTCAAACGACTGGTCATATGAGGGGGTACAGAGCGGTATAAATCTCAGTGCATCGTCCTACAAGGCAGCTCTCAATGAGCATATCACCATGTATGTAAATGATATTCTGGTATGGGGTACTGAGCCGGACGGTACAAAGGCTGTTCCGGGCGCTGATCTGGGAATAACTCCTACTCCGAACCCTGATGTGGTATGGGGTGACGCTGACTGTGACGGTGGGGTTTTCCTGAACGATGCAGTACTTGTAATGCAGGCTATCGGAAATCCTGATGCATATGGCGTAAAAGGTTCTGAACCGTCGCATATTACTGAGCGGGGAGTGCTTAATTCTGATGTTTACGAGAATGGAAGCAACCTTACAAATATGGATGCTTTGGCAATTCAGAAGTACCTTTTGCACCTTATTCCGGAACTTCCCGAGAGCTGATTTAACTAATTCATTTTGTTTTCATAAGAGGGTAATCTTACCCTCTTATATTTTTGAATTATTTGTCAATATGCACAATTTTTTTGATGTCACATTGGGATAATGCACGAAATTCCAGAAAAACTCTTTACTTTTTTTTCTGGATATAATATAATAAGATTGATGAAAAGGAGATAAGTGCAACCCGTCGTAATGACACACTTTTCGTCATTTGTACTAAACGCTATAATCGCAGTGTATGCACTGGCGCTGCGTTATAATTACATTATATTTTTAATTTTTCAGGGAGGGTATATTAAATGCATAAGAAATTTTCAAAAGCGATCGTTGCAAGTCTTATGGCAGTATCAATGATCGCTCCAACGGTCGCCACTGTTGCTCCTATGAGTGTATCAGCTGGTCAGGTTCTTGGTGAAACGTCGTTCACAAATAAGGCGCTGCCTTGGCATACTTGTGAAACATCACCCGCTAAGCAGGACTTCAGACTTGAAGACGAAGCATTCCACATTACAGTAAAGGTTCCGCTGGGCGGCGAAGAGGCTAAGTGGGATCTTCAGTTCCGTCACAGAAACCTCAACTTCAAGGCAGGTCATGTTTATAAAGTGAGTTTCAAGGCTAAGGCTAAGAGAAACGGCATGATGCTTAACTCGAAGATCGGTAGCATTGACGGTAATGATGAATATTTTGAACTTGACGGAAATTCAAATGATATGCACATGGGACCTCATATGGGCGGTCAGTGGGGCAGCCCCGTTAAGCTGACTACATCTTATCAGGAGTTCTCCGGTACTTTTACTCCAACTCAGGATCTTGAAGGTGTTGAGTGGGCATTCCATTATGCAAAAGATAACATTAGACAGCAAGGCGACGCTCAGGTAGGCGACGAGCTTTGGTTTGACGATATGTCCATAGTTTGTACGACCTGCAATGACTGCGATTCGGATCCTTCCAACTCATACGGCGCAACAAACCGTGATTACGGCGCTAACTTCTCAGAAGAAACAAAGAGACAGGTTCTCAAGGACGGCAAGAATGTTAACTTCGTTTCCGTAAACCAGGTTGGTTATTATCCGAATCTGTCTAAGGTGGCTGTTCTCGGCGATAACCAGGGTGACGTTCTGCCTAACGCTACAAAGATCAATCTTAGCGGCTCATATGGATTTGACGTATGCGACGCTGCTACAGGCAAGGCTGTATGGACAGGAACATCTTCTGCTCCTCAGAAAGATGCAGACTCTGCCGACAGCATCTGCAAACTTGACTTCTCTGAGTTCGATACTCCTGGCAGATACTATATCCAGATTCAGGGAGAGGACTGGAGATCGTTCGAGTTCAATATCGGCGACAACATCTACTATGATGAGAGCCATAATATTCTTACAAATGCAATGAACTATTTCTATCAGAACCGTTCCGGTATTGATATTGAAGATAAATACTGTACGTCAGGCGGTTCAGACGGCAAGGGTACAGGAATGGGTCATAAGGGCGGTCATAAGACCGATACGGCTGCAATTCAGAAGATCTGGAAGAACGAGTATGCTAGTATAGACGAGGCAACCGGTACTTATAAGTCAGGTACTCTTACTGCAAACGGCGGTTGGTACGATGCCGGCGACCATGGTAAATATGTAGTAAACGGCGGTATCTCAATCTGGACACTCCAGAATATGTACGAGAGAGCAATTCTTCAGGAAGGCTATAAAGGAAAGTTTGATGATAATTCCGGCACTGTTGTAATTCCCGAGGCAGGAAACAAGGTTCCCGACGTTCTTGATGAAGCAGCTGTTGAGCTTGACTGGATCGCTCAGATGAAGGTCGTTTCAAGCGACAGCGCATGGGGTCAGTACGATGGTCTCTATTATCACAAGCTCCACGACCATAAATGGACAGGACTGGCTACAAGACCTTGGGACTATGAAACAGAGTGGGAAACTACCCGTATCGTAAAGCCTCCGACGTTTGCAGCTACACTTAACTATGCTGCTTGTGCAGGTCAGGCTGCAAGACTCTGGCAGGATTATGACAGTTCTAAGGCTCAGAATTACCTCACAACAGCTGTTGAGGCATTCAAGGCATATGAAAAGCACTTCTATGAGTATGACGATACAAAGACAACACATCCTACACTGAATTGCGAATGCACTAAGGAAGAAATCAGAGAGGATTCACTCTATGCTCCTATGTGGCAGGCAAAGGGCGGCGGACCTTACGGCGATAACAATGTAAAGGACGACGCATACTGGGCAGCTTGCGAAATCTACCTTTCCGCTAAGGCTATGGGCGATGACGCTACAGCAGCAGAGTTCAAGAAGATCATTGACGAGTCTGATTACGCTTACACCTGCAACACAGCTATGGTAGGCGGCGAGAATAAAGACGGTTCATTTACATCCTTTAACTGGGGAAATACAGCTTCCGCAGGTACACTCTCACTGGCACTCCACAGCGAAGCACTTGATTCTTCTGAGACTTCAAAGGTTCAGGCAGCTATCAAGCAGGCTGCTGATGATTATATTAAGTGTGAAAGCGATCAGGGTTACGGTATTCCTTATAAGGCACCTGCAGAAGCTTACAATGACCCGAACAACCTCGATCCTGATATTTGGATCAAGGGTTACGAGTGGGGTTCAAACTCCATGGTAATCAACAACTGTATCGTTATGGCTTACGCTTACGATATTGACAAGGATATCAAGTACATGAACGGCGTGGCAAAGGGTCTTGACTATCTCTTTGGTACAAACCCGCTTTCATTCTCTTTTGTAACAGGCTACGGTACTTACATGGAGAAGAATCCTCACCACAGATACTGGTCTTATGAGCTTGACAAGACTCTGCCTATGGCTCCTGACGGAATTCTTTCCGGTGGTCCTAACGCAGGTCTCCAGGATCCTTATGTACGTGCTCTTGCTTTCGTTCCTGGCGATCCTGAAAATCCGTCACAGAGATGTTTCGTTGACTCAATCGAAGCATGGTCTACAAACGAGGTTACAATCAACTGGAACGCACCTCTTGCTTGGATTGCATCATTCATGCAGGATGAAGCAGCTGATGCAACCGGAGATCCTGATAAGGTTCTTTGGGGTGACGCTAACTGCGACGGTAAGGTTCTCCTGAACGATGCTGTACTTGTTATGCAGGCTATTGGTAACCCGGATGTTTATGGTGAAAACGGTTCAGATCCTTCACACATTACAGCTCAGGGTATCAAGAACGCTGACGTTTACGAGAACGGCACACTGCTTACAAACAATGACGCTCTTCAGATCCAGAAGTACCTTGTTAATCTTGTTGCTTCACTTGATCCCAAAGATTTCGTAAAGTAATAATATGAAATACAAGTATGATCTTCAGATCATGATTTAAAGATATAATGCACTTTCTTTGCTTCGGCACAGAGGGTGCATTTTTCTGTAAAACAATGTCAAGAACTTAAGCTGGGACGGTGTCTCCGCTTAAGTTCTTGACATTAATAATAAACCGCACATCGTACAATGTGCGGTATCTGATTATATTTTGCGTTTATGCACGAACAGGAGACAAATTGTCAGCCCAAGGAGCATAGCGGATAAAACAGAAATCGTCAGTCCGGTTTTTTTCAGTGGGGCTTTATATGAAATCTCAATATAGTGCTTTCCCTGTTTAATCGGAAAACCAATAAAAGCGGTGTTTGTCCGGAAATAATTAATTGATTTTCCGTCTATAGTTATCCGGAAATTTTTATCATACGGCAGAGAGATATTGAACCACCCGTCTTTGCTGACACTGACAGTTCCGGTGATGGTATCGCCAAGAGATTTTTTTCGGTCAATGATAAATTCGTCCTTGTTATTCCGTGCATCATCGAGAACAGACGCATCAAGTGAAAATGCATGAATATCAGATATGGTGTAAAATCCAGGAGAAAATGTCATTTCAAGACTTTTAGACGTTTCGTAAGGGGACAGAACATAGGTGAAATTATAGTTTTTATTGCTATATTTCCAGTGAGGGTCAGTGAGTTTATTTTTCACACCGTTTATTGTCAGGAATATATCACTGTATTTCAAAGGGTTTCCGATTCTGTTATTGGCAGAAGCGGTCACAATAAATATTTTATTTCCAGAAATATTTTCAAGTCCGGCATTAACAGTAAATGATTCCTGTGTGTTCACAGTAAATATACCGTTCTCGTATTTTATGTGCGGATCTGATTTCAGTTTTGACAGATCAAGAGTGATCTCCTCTGTACAGCTATTCTGATTTCCATGATTATCACCCGGAATTATGATGTTGTTAAGAATTGCCTCGGCTTTGTGTTGAGCCGGAATCGCTGAAAATACATCTTCACCCATGACATCAGATGTCGCATATCCAAGAGGAAATGCATAATCGTTGCGATAGATAGCATTTTCGCCAAGATCAGCGACTTGTTCTTCATTGTACATTCTCATTTTTTTTGATGATAATCTGTAACGGCATCCCATTAATGCCGTAAAAAATATATTGTACGGCTGATTTTGCAATGCATTGTTTCGTGTACGGTTTTCGCTTAATGATGAATTAAATCGGAAATCTCTGAGATAAGGATTATTTACAGACGAATAACTGCTTGTGGAAAGATAGTTCATGCAGAAAATGCGATTTACATTTACCTCATTATGTACAGTGTTGGCAAATCGATACATATCTTTATCGTTATTTAAAATTGATATGATAGCCTTTTTAGTATCGGGATTGTAAAATTCTTTTATTTGTCTATTATCGGCAAAAGTATCAGCATAATTGTTGACGATACATACGAGCATTGAACTGGCAACCGCATATATCGGCAGAATTTTCTCCTTATTTTTTTGGTATATCCACATCATCAGAAAAGATGTGAAAATGACCGAAACGAATATAGGAATCCAAAGAATTCTTAATTCATTATTATAGTCGGAAGTCAGAGCGTTCAGAGATCCCATTGCAATGATTACCGCAGATGAGGCAACTGTATATTTCGGATCAAGACGTTTTTCTAACAGAAAATTGCCTGTAATAAGCAGCATTACAGGTTCGAGCGGAATGAAAGATTTTCCGTCAATATACATAAATGCATTCATTGTGTAGTTTATAAGTGGGAAAATAATACAGCATATAAGTATGACAGGCAAAAAGCGTTCAGATTTTCTGCTTTTTATCATCATATAGACAGCCGTAAAAAGAATAAATACGGTAAGTCCCATAGAATATCCTGAGTAAAGAACGGCATTCAAATTGACATTTGGAATGAAAAGTTTCCAGGCATCAGAATTTTCTGCTTTTTTTTCCCTGCCGGAAAGGATTGCCATAAAGGTGGGCATCCACATGAAAGACGAACAGAGACATCCAAGAATTATTCCGAAAAATTTTATCCTATATCTTCTGATAAAACGGTTAATAGAGAAATTCCTTCTCTTTTGCAGTTCAAGATATACCATGTAAATTAAAACGGAAGCGAAACAACCTACGCTGAAATAGAAACTGGTACACATGATACAGTAAGACATAGCTGATATAAGCAGGATATTCAAAGGATCATTTTTTCTTCTGCATCCCATGAGAGTTCCCATTAAAAAAGGAAAATAATTCATGAACATTATGTGATGGTGGCTGTGATAAAAAAGTCCGCCTGAGCAAAGAAGAATGACTGAAAGAATAAGGGATATTTTTTTTCTGAAATGACCTTTGAAAAAGAAGTATCCCAGAATGGCAGAAATAAGCACCGTTATCAGACTTATAAATTGGATGTAGGTGCTCATTTTGAGAAATGGAAGCGCATATGCCGGAAGATACAACGGATTTGCAATTCCATAGTATGAGTAATTGTAGATATTCTGACCTCCGCCGATTTGCAGTGCAAAATCAGGGAAAATGTCCCGTGTCTCATAAAAGCGCAGTCTGAAATATTCCGGAATAGCGAAATGTTGATTTTTCCAGTCGGTATCCGATCCCCACATAAGACCCTCACGGTTTAAAATCATGGTGACAGCCGTTATGAATAAGAATATCAGGGAAATGACGACTATAGCCGCTTTATTCGGATGTTTCTTTATAAACCTATATAATTTGCTTTTCATTGTCGAACCTACTTCAGTTCAACTACGGTAACGCCGTCCTCACCCTCGCCGAAAAGTCCGAGACGAAAGTTTTTTACTGACGGGTGAGATCTCAATCTTCTGTGAACTGCCGTTCTTAAAAGACCTGTACCCTTACCGTGAATTATTGTAATGGTTGAAATATTTGACATTACAGCCTGATCTATAAAGGCATCAAGCTGATATACACCGTCGTCGCAGGCGCAGCCACGGATGTCAAGTTCCATTTTTCCCCGGCGTTCTGCCTTAACACCGACTTTGTTCATGTTTCTGACAGGATGCTTTTTCTGGATATTTTTTTGCGGTTCTTCAAGCCGGAGACGGGATATATTCATTTTTGTTTTCATGACGCCCATCTGAACATAGACAAAATCGCTGCCGTCGGGATCACCGGAGATTATTCCCTTACGATTAAGGTCTACAACAAAGACGGTATCGCCACGTTTAAGTTTGCGTGGGAGAACGTATTCTTCCTGTATGGAACGGCTGTCCACGGGATTTGCAGTGTCGTACATCTTGTTGAAGCTTTGTTTTGATTTTGATTTCATAGAAGAAACGTTGGCACTGAAATCTTTTTTATCCTTTTCACGGCGGAGACTCTCAAGTTCATTGAGAAGTTCGTTGGATTCAGCCTTAGTCTGTTCGATTATAGTCATTGCTCTGAGCCGTGCTTTTTCAAGTTCCTCCAAGCGTGAAGCTTCAAGTTCTTCACGTTCTTTCCGGAGCATTCTTTCATGGTCTTCCGCTTCTGCTCTTAACCGGGATATTTCTTCTTTTTGACGTTCAAGTTCAAGCCGGCTGGCTTCAAGTTTGCCGATAACTTCTTCAAGACGTGTATTTGCATCATCTACACGAAGTTTTGCATCCTGAATAATATCTTCCGGCATACCAAGCCCTGCGGAAATAGCAAAAGCATTGGATTTACCCGGAGATCCAACAATAAGTCTATAGGTCGGTCTCAGTGTTTTTATGTCAAACTCGCAGGATGCATTCTGCACATCGGGATTATCTATTGCAAATACTTTAAGCTCCTGATAGTGCGTAGTAACCATGAGTTTTGCTCCGTTTTCCATAAGACGCCTTATAATTGAAACAGCAAGAGCGGCTCCCTCCACGGGATCTGTTCCCGAACCGAGTTCATCCAGAAGAACCAGAGAATTTTCGTCCGCAGTTTTCAGTATTTCGATTACTTTGTTTGTATGTGAAGAAAATGTAGAAAGGTTCTGTTCAATACTCTGACTGTCGCCAATATCTGCCAGAATGTGGCTGAAAACTGAGATCTTGCTGCCGTCGGCTGTGGGAATAAGCAGACCACACATAGTCATGGCGCAGAGAAGTCCTGCGGTTTTCAGAGCAACAGTTTTTCCGCCGGTGTTTGGTCCTGTGATTATAAGAGCCTGATATTCTTCACCGATAGAAAGATTTACAGGTACGGCTTTATTTTTATCCAGAAGGGGATGACGTGCTTTTTTCAGATTGATTTTGCCGTCATTGGTGATTTCAGGCAGAGAGCAGTTCAGCTTTGCTGCAAGATTAGATTTAGCAAAATAAAGATTTAGTTCCACGCATATCTTATAATTTTCGCAGAGAATATCTGCATAATCGCCGCAGTCATGGCAGAGTTCACGGATTATTCTTTCGATTTCCTCCTGTTCCTTGCCTTCAAGGATTCGTATATCGTTGTTTGCCTCAACGATAGCCATGGGTTCGATAAAAATTGTCTGACCGGTAGCTGATGTATCATGGACAAGACCGCTTATCTGTCCACGATGTTCAGATTTTACAGGCAGAACAAAGCGCCCGTCTCTTAGGGTTACAGAATTTTCCTGGAGATACTGCTGAGTAGTTTTGTTTTTTATCATTTTATCCAGTGTTTCACGAAGCTGCATTCCGGCACGGTTGATTTTCCGGCGGATAGCTGCAAGTTCCGGACTTGCGGCGTCGGCTATTTCGTTGTCGGAAATAATCGAACGCTCCAGTTTTTCAAGGAGCCAGTCGTTAGGTTTGAGCCGGGAAAAAAGATAGCTGAGTTCGGTCTCCATATTTTCGCAATGACCGTACCAGTCTGAAAGTCCTTTTATCTGGCGGAGCATAGCCGCAATATCCATAAGGTCACGCAGTGAAATAACCGCTCCGGACTTTGCACGGGCGGCTGTTGATGTTATATCCTTGAAACTGCTGAACGGCGGAGTTCCGAATTGTACGGAAAGATTAAATGCCTGAAAAGTTTTAAGGCACTCATAGCGTGTCCGTTTCAGGTCGCAGTCAGGACGGAGAGCAAGAGCCATTTTTCTTGTTTCCTCATTGGAGGTAAGTTCTGCAAGCATTTCAAGAATTTTGTCAAGTTCGAGTGTTTTAAGATATTTATTCATAGATCTTCCTTACATCCTTATAGTAGTTAAGTGTCTGAAAATGACGTTCAAGGTGAACGATAAGATAATTTTCTGTTATTGCTGAAAGGCTCATCATGGCGCTGTCAGAAATGCGGAAGTTAAAGAGCCTGTTGAAATCCGCAAGAACGATATGCCGGATAGCGCTGAGTACAGGCAGTTTTATTTTTGTAAAATCCTTATCAACAGCGCCGTCGAAGCAGTCGGCGCAGTAAAAGCAGCTGTTTTTTTCGCTGAAATATAGGATATCAGGTTCGTATATTCCGCACATACGGCATCCGATTATATCAGGCATAAAGCCGATTTCCGCCATAAGTCTCAGTTCAAAGACCGATTTAAGCAATTGCTGATCTCTCTTACCGTTTTCGAGGTAATGCAGTGTATTAAGAATAAGCCGCATGATCTCCGCTCCGCCGCACTCTTCATCTATACAGAAAGTAAGAACTTCTGAAAAGTATGAAGCAAGAGCGATCTTTGTAAGGGAATCACGCAGCCCATAGAAAATATGTATCGGCTCTGCACTGTTGAGATAATAGCGGCTGCCCCTCCGATCCATGCAGAATTTGGAATATGCGAAAAGCTGGGCGGAGCTTCTCGATTTTCCGCCAATTTTTCCTGCCCCTTTTGCAGAGACTTCAATCATTCCATTATCTTTTGTGAGAACATCAAGAAATTTATCATGTTCACCCACAAGACGTTCTCTCAGAACTATTCCTTCTTGTATTATCATTTAATTTTTCCTTGTATCTGAGATAGTCCTCAATAGTTCCGGTTTGAGTAAATTTATCCCATAAAGCATCTGATGACATATTTAATCCTCCGCAAGAAATATTAATACATATATTTTCTGCGGAAAAAATATAAATATTATCGGTAATTATTTCTCTGAAAGACCAAGAGTTCTGATAATTCCCTCACGGTTGCGCCAGTCCTCCTTGACCTTGACCCAGCACTGGAGATTTACTTTGATCTGAAAAAAATCTTCAAGATCAAGCCGTGCTGCAGTTGATGCTTTTTTCAGCATAGTACCGCCCTTGCCAATTATTATTCCCTTGTGAGATTCTTTTTCGCAGTAGATCACGGCAGAAATGTCAAGAATATCTTTATCTTCACGTTCAATCATAGATTCAACGCCGACTGCTATGCCGTGAGGAACTTCATCGTTAAGCAGCATAAGCAGCTTTTCACGGATCATTTCCGCAGCCAGTACCTTTTCAGGCTGATCGGTAATCATATCATCGGGAAAGAAATGAACTGATTCTTCCGAAAGCTTGATTATCTCGTCAATTACAATGTTCACGCCGTTATTTTCTGTTACGCTGACAGGGATAACAGCCTGAAAATCAACTTTTGAGGTAATATCTGCAATAATCGGTGCAAGATCGTCTTTGCTTCTGAGCAGATCAATCTTGTTTAGAACCAGGATCACCGGCATTTTTGATTTGTTCAGAGAACGGAGAAGGTTAAGCTCCTGTTCATTGATTTTTTTTGAGCAGTCCATCATAAAAACGACAGCGTCAATATCGCTGACAGATTCTTTTACGGTATTGAGCATATGCTCGCTAAGTTTGTTTACCGGTTTATGAAGTCCCGGAGTATCGAAGAAAACGAGCTGAACATCGTCAATATTTTTTATTCCCGTGATTCGTGTACGTGTAGTCTGGGGTTTACTGCTTACTGAGGCGATCTTTTCGCCGACAATAGCATTGAGTAATGAAGATTTTCCGGCGTTTGTCCGTCCGGCAATGGTTACAAAAGCAGTTCTGGACATCAGGTATTATCTCCGTTTACAATAAAAGTAGCGTCTCTGGAAATACCGAGCTTTTCCAATACGGATTCTTCTTTTTCATGCATGATCTGTTGGTCAAGGGGACTTGTTTCGTGGTCGTATCCAAGCAGATGAAGCATAGAGTGAACTGTCAGGAAACCGATTTCACGCTCAAGTGAATGGCCGTAGTTTTTTGCCTGTTTTACGGCAGTTTCAAGGGATATAACAACATCACCCAAAAGAACGGCGCCTGTTTCAGGATTTATCTCCACAGAGCCGTCGTCGTCTGTAAGAGGGAATGAGAGAACATCCGTAACGCTGTCTTTATTTCTGTAGATTTTATTAAGATTTTTGATTTCATTATTGCTGACAAATGAAACGCTTACTTCGGCATCTTTGTCAAATTTTTCTGTTGTGAGAACAGCCTGGCAGCATCTTCTGATAAGAAGTCTGATACCAACCGGTATTTTGATTTCTGCCTGATTATTTTTTACATATACCTTTAATTTAGCCATGATTTTTCATTCTCCCTTCACCGGAATTGTTATATTTTTCATATGCTTTAATAATATCCTGAACAAGTCGGTGACGAACAACGTCTTTTTCACTGAACTTGTGGATGAATATGTCGTCAATACCTCTGAGAACCTTTACAGCTTCGACCAGCCCTGACTTGTGTTTGTCGGGAAGATCTATTTGTGTTATATCGCCGGTAATGACCATTTTACTTTCGTTTCCGAGACGTGTAAGGAACATTTTTATCTGTTCGGAAGTAGTATTCTGAGCCTCGTCAAGAATAATAAACGCTTCGTCAAGAGTACGTCCTCTCATGTATGCAAGAGGTGCAACTTCGATTATGCCCTTTTCCATATAGCGTGCGAAACTTTCCGCTCCGAAAAGATCGTAAAGTGCGTCATACAGAGGTCTGAGATAAGGATCAACCTTATCCTGAAGATCGCCGGGAAGAAATCCGAGTTTTTCTCCGGCTTCCACGGCAGGACGGGTGAGAATGATCTTTCTTATCTTATGTTCCCTGAAAGCCTTGACTGCCATTGCGACGGCGAGATATGTCTTGCCTGTACCTGCGGGACCTATTCCTATGACGATGGTGGTATTATTTATTGCATCAACATATTTTTTCTGTCCCACAGTCCGTGCCCGGAGAACTTTCCCGGAAGCGGACATACAAATTCCGTCCTTTCCGAGATCACTGAGCTGCTGTTCTGCTCCGTCGGCGACCATTGAAGTAACATATCTGACAGTGTGTTCGCTGAGCCGCTGACCGTTGCTGCTTATTTTCAGCAGAGCAATCAATGCCTTTGCTGCGGTTTCGGTATTTTTTTCGTCACCGATAAGTTTTATTCCGCCGTCACGAAGTACAGCGCTGACTCCGTATTCTTCCTGGATGCGGCTGATATTGCCGTCAAGCTGTCCGAAAAGCTCAGAAAGTCTGTCTTGATCGTCCACAGTAATAAATTTTTCTGCCATTTAGGTGCTCCTGTCATCCGGCTGACTGCAAGGAAAAGCTCCTGCTGCTGAGAGGGAAGCATTAGAATATCTGCTGTCTGCCGTAACGTCTTTTATAACCCTGACGCTGTCGGGAAAGTCAATCACCTGTTCGGGAGAACCAAGCTCAAGTTCCATAACGGCGAGGTCTTTTGAAAAGGGATATGTATCGAGTTCAAAAAACTGATTTTTATAGTCGAAGCATATTCTTGTTTTGACTACGGGCACAAGGCTGCTGTCGGAATCGGAGAGGAGCTTTTTGTACTCATCTGCGGTGATATCATATTCTGTTTCTTCCCGAATTGACGGCGAAACGAAGATTTTTTCCGTATAGGTGTAAAAGACATTTCCAGTCTCTTCCAGACGTCTTACTCTGCGCTGGGAATTATTTTTTCCACGGTGCAGATAGGTCTGTGTTATGTTGAGCCTGCGTTTCACGTTAAGCTTTTCAATATCCGGGAATTCAACCAGGAATTTTCTTTCAATTTCAAGTCCTTTTGCCATAATATAACTCCGGAATTTTATAAGAACCTAATAGTAAAGGTTCTAAGAATTATCACAAGATATATTATACATCATTTTTTGAATATTGTCAACAAAAACCTGTGATTTTTTCTGTATATTATGTTTAAGGTTACGTTTTATAACAAGGGGGAACATAATAGCAATTAAAGATCGCCCAGCATGATGCTGAATCTGGAATTGCCATCGTTTATAAGCTGCTTTTTTGATTGTTCAACGATGATATTGTTATCAGCGGAAGCTGCCAGAAATTTAATTGTCAAGTGTTTGGTGCCCGGCTCTGTTTTTATACCGAGCTTGTCTGCAATTGTTTCGGTGATCTCCTTAGAAAAAATCGAAAAAAAGTCCATAATATCTATATTATCAGATTGTGAATCCTGTATCTGCACATTTGTATCGATCGTGATTTCGGGTATTTCGTTTATGATGCAAGCAGATAAATCAAATTTGATGGGAAACGCTAATTCATCTTTTGAATCAGCGGCTGAAATATACGCTTTTCTGATAAAGTGAAGAATAATGATGTCCAGAAGTTCTCTGAAAGAACTGAAGATAAAATCATTTTTGCAAACTACATTTATTTCGCATTTGTTACCGAGAATTCTT
Source organism: Oscillospiraceae bacterium (assembly GCA_021769725.1). GTDB lineage: Bacteria > Bacillota > Clostridia > Oscillospirales > Ruminococcaceae > Ruminococcus. The sequence goes on from JAETSI010000013.1 coordinate 35,326, forward strand.
TTACAATTTGATGCAAAATTTTTAAGGTAAGAAGATACGCAGATCTGATGCAAAACAGGATTTTCGTTCAATATTGCATCACATAATAAGGCTATACGCAGAAGAATGCATCTGGCATGACCGGAAATGTTTGCATGATCGTCTAATGCTTTAATGCAGACAACAGAGTTATTGGTAGGAATATTATTATCATTGGAATTATTTTTTAGATTAGCTCTCAGTTTTTCATTAAGAATATCATCAGAGCTTTTAAAGAATGCTTCAGCATAATTTACTATGCTGCTGAAACTTTTTAAGAGTTTCTTTGCATATTCGTTGTTGCAAAAATTCATAAATTCAGTATTTTTTTCCATTTTTTTCACCTTTCTGTAAACAGCACTCTATACTAATCACGACTTGCCATACGAAAGTATGTCTGCGGCTGATTTCTTTGATTGACAAAATGCTGTTTGCCAATCTTTTTATCAGTTCGATCAGTGATTAGTATCAGAATTGTTTTGCGTATTTTTTATACAGTAATTATACACTATTTTTTATAAGAATTCAATTAAAAAATTTCTCTTTGTACAGAAATACAAATTTATTGTTATTTTGGACAAAAATGCAGATAAATATTGATGTAAAATAATAAAAATTGTGCATTTTCTTAAATTTCTGTTATTTTTTTATCTAACCACTTGAAAAAATTTCCGATTTGGAGTATAATATATATGTAAATTTATTTAGGAGGTAATTTCCAATGTCAGTTAAAGTTGCTATTAATGGTTTCGGCCGTATTGGTCGTCTTGCATTCAGACAGATGTTCGGCGCAGAGGGTTACGAGGTAGTTGCAATTAACGATCTTACAAAGCCTTCAATGCTCGCTCAGCTTCTCAAGTATGATACAGCTCAGGGTGGTTACTGCGGCAGAATCGGCGAGAATCTTCACACTGTTGAAGCAGACGACGAGGCTGGTACAATCACTGTAGACGGCAAGACACTTACAATTTATGCTAAGGCTAACGCTGCTGAACTCCCTTGGGGTGAGATCGGTGTTGACGTAGTTCTTGAGTGCACAGGTTTCTACTGCTCTAAGGACAAGTCTATGGCACATATCACAGCAGGTGCTAAGAAGGTTGTTATTTCTGCTCCCGCAGGCAGCGACCTCAAGACAATCGTATTCAGCGTAAACGAGGATACTCTTACAGCTGACGATCAGATCATCTCTGCTGCTTCATGCACAACAAACTGTCTCGCTCCTATGGCTAAGGCTCTTAATGATTATGCTCCTATCCAGAGCGGTATCATGAGCACTATTCACGCTTATACAGGCGATCAGATGATTCTTGACGGTCCTCACAGAAAGGGCGACCTCAGAAGAGCAAGAGCCGGCGCTGCTAACATTGTTCCTAACTCAACAGGCGCTGCTAAGGCTATCGGTCTTGTAATTCCTGAACTCAACGGCAAGCTCATCGGTTCTGCACAGAGAGTTCCTGTTCCTACAGGTTCTACAACAATCCTTACAGCTGTTGTTAAGGGTGCAGACGTTACTAAGGAAGGCATCAATGCTGCTATGAAGGCTGCCGCTTCCGAGTCTTTCGGCTACAACGAGGATCAGATCGTTTCTTCTGACGTTATCGGTATGAAGTACGGCTCGCTCTTCGATGCTACTCAGACAATGGTTGCTAAGATTGCTGACGATCTTTATGAGGTTCAGGTAGTTTCATGGTATGATAACGAGAATTCTTACACATCACAGATGGTAAGAACTATCAAGTATTTTGCTGAACTTGGTTAATTAATTACTATGAGTATAAAAGGGGACGGTCGTGTACCGTCCTCTTTCTATATGGAGGAAATTGATATGGGCAACCGAAATTATAATAATCAGAACTACAACAATCAGAATTATCAGGCAAGTCCTTTTCAAATGCAGAATCCGCAGCCGGTCAAGAAGAAATCAAAGGCTGCTATTATAGCTGTTATAGTGGTTATCATTGCCATTGCTGCGGCAGTCGGGGCAATAGTTTTTAAAATCGTTTCAGAAAACGCAGAAGAATCCGAACGTGAAAAAAAGCCGTATCTCGGTGGAAATTATGTGGTTAAGTCGAAAGTAGCAAGCGCCAATTCTACAGCGGCTTCTGTTTATGCTGCGGTAGATACTGTCCTCACAGAACTTGATGAAGAGGGATGTGACACTGGTAAAATTGAGTACATATCGCATAACAAGGATGATAACTTTGTCGATATTTCCGGTAATTCCCGTGGAATAGACGGTGAGCGTGTTTACAATAAAATAGAGGAATATTTCAGTGAAGCGGAAAACATAGATTTCGTGGCAAAAATTGATAACGGCTACTGTACGGCGGTTATAACAGCATCGGATGAGTCTTACTGGGGAACAAAGCCTATTGTCATGCGGTTTGATGATTACAAAAATGCTGACAGCAAATTTACAATTGAAGATGTCATGAAAAAAATGGAGGAGGAGTTCGGCTCTGAGTACGAATTTGACGACTATGAGGACTGATCCTGCTTGAAAAATATCTGCAAAAAAGCGGCGCTGTCAGAAAGGCAGTGCCGCTTGCTGTAAACATCAGACAAGATTATTAATTTCGTTCTGCATAAGAGCATATGCAACAATTCCTAATCCAAAGATTGTAAGAATAAGATAAACCACACCCTGATTTGCGGGAGCAAGACCTTTTGCTCTGCGGGCGGTGTCGATTCTTTCTCCCTGCTTATACGCCCAGTAGAATCCGTAGATGCCACAGGTTATGAGAGTATATACAAAAGCAGTTCCGCCGCTGGCTCCGGTAAAGTCATTAGACAATGTTCTCGTATCATCGGTAAGTGAGATGAACCAGAAAATACCGTAAATTCCGCAGGTGACGATAGAGAGTATTATGCAGGTTGCAATAGAACGTACCTGAACCATAGGGGAAGACCCATATGTATTCTGGTATTGGTTCTGCTGCTGGAACTGCGGTGATGCCGGAGACTGATAATTCTGCTGTCTGTTCTGGAAAGCCTGATTCGTATTATTCGCAGCGCCGCAGTTCGGACAGAAATTTTCTCCGTTGAGTTCTTTTCCGCAGTAATTACATTTCATATAAAACACTCCTTGCTTTTGTGTTGACAAGCTAACACAAATATATTCATATAATTATACACTTTAATAATGATAGTTAAGTGACAATTGTGTGATAAAAAGGTGTGAATGTAATATTGGCAATAAGAAACAAAGATAATAATTGCATATGCGCAAACGGCCAAAATAGGATTTATCTGCATTTTTTTATAAAAAAATGCGAGAAAAGGCTTGACTTTTCCGGATATATGTGGTATAATTGATTTACCTCGACAGGGGCTTATTTTTATGCCTGATACGAGGGAGGCAAACAACCTACCTCCGCCGGTCGGAGGAAGTACTAAATCAGGAGGTGCCGATATGAGAGTAAAGGTTACTTTAGCTTGCACAGAGTGCAAACAGCGCAACTATGTTTCCAAGAAGAATAAGAAGAATGACCCTGACAGACTCGAAATGATGAAGCATTGCAAGTTCTGCAGAAAGCATACTCTTCACAAAGAAACAAAGTAATCGGAAGGGGTATTTTTATGGCTAAGGATACAACTTCAGAAAAGAAGTCCGAAAAAAACGGCAATAAAAAGCCGGGTAAGATCCGCAAATGGTTCAAGGACCTCAAAATTGAATTCAAAAAAGTGGTTTGGCCTTCAAAGAAAACCGTTGCAGACAATACATCCGTTGTAGTTGGAGTAATTGCTCTTGCAGCCGTTCTCGTGGGTCTGCTGGACACGGGCTTCCTGGAGCTCATGCGGCTGATCTATCGCTAAACCTTTGGGAATCTGAGGAGGATTATTATGTCAGAAGCAGGAAAGTGGTATGTTATCCACACGTATTCAGGCTACGAAAACAAGGTTGCCCAGAATATTGAAAAGGTTGTTGAAAACCGTAAGCTTCATGATCTTATCCAAGAGGTCAGAGTTCCAACCGAAAAGGTGACGGAGATCACCGACGGAAAAACAAAAGAGATCGAACGAAAGACCTATCCGGGTTACGTTCTGGTCAAAATGATTGTTACTGACGACTCGTGGTATGTCGTAAGAAATACCAGAGGCTGCACCGGCTTTGTCGGTCCTGCTTCCGAGCCTACTCCACTTTCTGAAGAAGAAGTAAAATCTCTCTTCGGAATTGATGTTGCTTCATCCGTTGAGGTCAATTTCAGCGTCGGAGACAGGGTACAGATCTCAGGAACTGCTATGGACGGTTTTATCGGCGTTGTTCAGAACATCAATCTCGACGACCGTTCCGTTGATCTTCTTGTATCAATGTTCGGCCGTGAAACACCCACCACACTGCCTCTGAGTCAGGTAATTAAGGTGGATGATTAACAAGGTCAAAAAAGAAGTCCGGAGGACTTCAGTGGGAGAGGTAAAATAAGTCTTGCCTCGCCATTTACCACATTTATGGAGGTGCGAATTACATGGCACAGAAAGTAGTTGGCTACATTAAGCTTCAGATCGCAGCAGGAAAGGCCACTCCTGCACCGCCTGTAGGACCGGCTCTTGGTCAGCATGGCGTAAATATCATGGCATTCACAAAGGAATTCAATGAGAGAACGAAGAACGACATTGGAATGATTATTCCTGTTGTTATTACAGTATATGCAGATCGTTCATTCTCATTTATAACAAAGACTCCCCCCGCAGCAGTTCTTATCAAGAAAGCTTGCAATATTAACAGCGGTTCCGGAGTACCTAACAAGACAAAGGTAGCAAATATTACTAAAGAGCAGGTTCAGAAGATCGCAGAGCAGAAGATGCCCGATCTTAACGCTGGTTCACTTGAAGCAGCTATGAGCATGATCGCAGGAACAGCTCGCTCAATGGGCGTTGTAGTTGTTGACTGATTTTGAATGAAGACGGTAGGGGCAATCAGGCTCTGTAATCCCGTTCTGACTTCTCTGAGCTGTCGCTAAGACAGGCTATATTGGTGGGAGGAAAATTCCGCTAACCGGTTAGCTATAGGCAATCGGTATTACCACTTAAACAGGAGGAAATATAATGAAACACGGCAAAAAATATGTTGACAGCGCAAAGGCTGTTGATTATGCAAAGCAGTATGAATCTGCAGAAGCTCTTGATCTTGTATGCAAGAATGCAAAGGCTAAGTTTGACGAGACTGTAGAAGCTCACATTCGTCTCGGCGTTGACTCAAGACACGCTGACCAGCAGGTAAGAGGCGCTGTTGTTCTTCCGAACGGAACAGGTAAGAGCGTAAGAGTTCTCGTATTCTGCAAAGAAGACAAGTATGAAGCTGCAAAGGCTGCCGGCGCTGAGTACGTTGGCGGTATGGAATTTGTTGATAAGATCATGAAGGAAAACTGGATGGACTTCGACGTTGTTGTTGCTTCACCTGACATGATGGGTCTTGTAGGACGTCTCGGTAAGGTTCTCGGACCTCGTGGTCTTATGCCTAACCCGAAGGCTGGTACTGTAACTCCCGATGTTGCAAAGGCTGTAACAGAAGCAAAGGCAGGTAAGATCGAATATCGTCTTGATAAGACAAACATCATTCATTGTCCTATCGGCAAGGTATCTTTCGGTTCTGCTAAGCTTGATGAAAACTTCACAACTCTTATGGAGGCTATTGTTAAGGCTAAGCCTGCTGCTGCCAAGGGTACTTACCTTAAGAGCTGCACAGTTACTTCAACAATGGGTCCTGGAGTTCCCGTTGCAACCGTTAAGTTCGGCGTTTGATTCACAGAACTGTTTTTTATAAGTAATACGATCCTGTCCCGTTATGGGGCAGGATTTTTTGTCATATGCATTCTTTTATCGGAATAATATAGTACCGAGGAGGCGATTTTATGGACAAAAATCAACTTGACGAATACAAGCGGGAGATGATGAAACTTTACGGAAAGAGCCATTCAAAGAATATTGAATCTGTTGAAGCTGTATCAACAGTTGTTCCCGAGGCAGAAGAGAACCTGCCTGATAACATGACAGTACCGGAGGAGGGATTTCAGAATACGGTTTCCACCGAACCGGAGGATGTTGACCCGAATGCACCTGATGATACCGCATGGTCAGGGTTCGTAGACGAAGAACCAAATGACATTGATGAACGGTTTCCGGCTCCTGATTTGTCAGAGATCGAAGAAAATCCGGCGGAAGCAGAGCCTGTATCTGAAGAATCGCTTGGAAATTCAAGCGGATTTATCCTTGTGAACGTCCGTACAGGTGACGAATCATGGGCAATTGAAGGAGCAGTCGTAGTTATTTCGGCTATCGTAAACGGAAACCGTCTTATCATAGCCACAGGAATTGCCAACAGCAGCGGAACTACACAGCTTTTTGAAGTGCCAGTTCCCGATCTGAGCTATTCTCAGCAGCCATATTCTCAGACACGTCCCTATAGCCTTTATGACATCAGTGTGACGGCAAACGGCTTTTTTAATGCCAGAAGTGTGGATGTTCCGGTATTTTCAGGAATCACCTCAATTCAGAATTTCAACATGATACCTGTTCCGCTGCTTATGAAAGAAACAGACGAGACGCTGACAATTTACAATCAGGAACCGTTTTTTGGTCTTCCGGAAGAACGGAGGGGGTAATATGCTGACAGGAACTCCCTTTATTCCCGAAACAATAACAGTTCATCTGGGAACGCCTGATTCGGATGCTCCCAATGTTACGGTGAGTTTTCCATCTTATATCAAAAATGTTGCGTCAAGCGAGATATATCCTACGTGGCCGGAAAATGCTCTGAGAGCCAACATATACGTAATTGTAACATATGCCCTCAACAGAATTTACACAGAATGGTACAGATCAAGAGGATATGACTTTGACATCACTTCCACTACGCAGTATGACCAGAAATTTATAAACGGCCGTGAGATATTTGAGAATATAAGTTATCTTGTGGACGAACTTTTCAATGATTACGTAACACGTTCCGGCTACATAGAGCCGTTATTTACGGCTTTCTGCAACGGAACTACAACGACTTGCGACGGTCTTTCGCAGTGGGGAACGGTAGATCTTGCCAACAGGGGTATGACGCCTTTTGAAATTCTTCAGTATTATTACGGTGAAAACATTGAATTGGTCAAAGATGCTCCGGTTAAGAGCGCTGCTCCGTCATATCCGGGTATTGAGCTTAAACTTGGTTCTGGTGGAAATGATGTGCGTTCAATGCAGATCTTTCTCAACAGGATCTCGGCAAATTATCCGGCAATACCGAAAATTCCGGCGACTGACGGAATTTTTGACGAGCCGACAGAAGCTGCTGTCAGGAAATTTCAGGAGATTTTCGACCTTGAACCAACCGGCATTGTTAACGCTGCTACCTGGTATAGGATAACCTATATCTACACAAGCGTCAAGCGCCTTGCGGAGCTGAATTCAGAGGGCGTAAGACTTGAGGATGTCATGAATATTTATACTGAGGATCTTCATGTTGGGATGCAGAGTCCGGAGGTAAGTACATTTCAGTATTATCTTGCCGTTATCGGAGCATACTATGAAGCAGTTGAACCAGTTGCAATCACGGGGTATTTTGGAGAAAATACCGAGCGTTCAGTAAAGTCATTTCAACGTGTTTTCGGACTTCCGCAGACAGGAGAGATAGACCGTGCCACACGCAATGATCTTTTTCGTGCATATGAGGGAATAGTTCAGTCAGTGCCGCCGCAGTCTGTGGATGTTGTGCTGTATCCCGGAACAGTTCTTCGTGAGGGCGTATCTGGGGAATATGTGAAGATTCTTCAGGAGTACCTTTCTTATATAAGCGAAACATATAAAAATATACCGGCAGTCAGCAATACAGGTTATTTCGGTCCGCTTACAAAACAGTCTGTAATTGCTTTTCAGAATCAGTTTGGTATTAATCCTACAGGAATGGTTGGCGCAGTGACATGGGATAAAATCGCTGAAGTTTATTCCGACCTGAAATTTGGTTTTGATAAACGGCCGTATCAGAATCCCGGATATATTATTACACAGGCATGAAAGGAGACGATTTTTGATGCCATATACGAATGCACAGAAAAAACAGCATATAAAGGAGGTACAGACATATTTGTATGCTATTTCACTGTTTGACACTTTAATTCCACAGATCATTCCCGACGGTATCTACGGCAGCGAGACTTCTACGGCAGTCAGGGCATTTCAGCGCGAATATGGTTTGCCTGACACTGGAAATGTAGATTCTGCTACGTGGAATAAAATCGTTGGAGTTTACAGAACTCATATTAATTCAGCGCCTTGTTCCCTTAACTGTTTCCCGTCACAGAAATATTCCATTAAAAGTGGAGATAACGGCGAGTTGGTTTATATTATTCAGGTAATGCTGGAGGGACTTCGCAAGAATTTCGATAATTTTCCGGCAACAACAGTCTGCGGAAATTACAATGCAGATACCGTTAAGGCCGTAAAAATGTTTCAGCAGAAGGTTGGTCTGTCTCAGAACGGAATCATGGACTGCAAAACATGGAATATGCTCGTAAATTGCTGCGAACATACTCATAAGACTATATAGGTAACACCGCACAAAGACTGCCTGGCGGCTTTGTACCGGATATGCCTGCGATTTTTCCGTCATCTTGCACAAAAGCAGAATCTTATTCAATATTGACAAAATATAAGTATTATGGTATAATTACACTGTTTGAACAAAATCAAAATTAAGGATTGATAAAATATGGATTATAATTCACTCGCAAATTTGCTTTTTCCTGATGTGACTGATAAACCGGAAGATATGGAGGCTCGTTTTCCGGAGCGTGAACTTCCGGCGGGAGCTTGTGTAACACGTATAGGACCCAGTCCAACGGGATTTGTTCATCTGGGGAATCTGTACAATGCCCTTATAGGCGAGCGTCTTGCACACCAGTCCGGTGGTGTTTTTTATTTGCGTATAGAAGATACGGACAGCAAGCGTGAGGTTGAGGGAGCAGTTGAAACGGTCATAAACGCTATGAACTATTTCGGCGTTCATTTCGATGAGGGAGCAGTTTCCGGCGGGGATAACGGATGTTATGGACCTTACCGTCAGAGACAGCGTGAAGCTATATATCACGTTTTTGCTAAAGATCTTGTTCAGCGTGGTCTTGCATATCCATGCTTCCTTACTGCTGAGCAGATCGAAGCAATACGTGAAAAACAGACGGCAAATAAAGAAAATCCCGGAATTTACGGTGAATATGCTGCCTGCCGTGATCTTACAATACAACAGGTAAAGGAAAATATCAGTGCCGGCATGGAGTGGGTGCTTCGTTACAGAGGTGTTCAGACTGATGAATATATTTCCGTTGAGGATGCTGTCAGGGGAAAACTGGAGATGCCAAGAAATAATATGGATTTTGTTCTCCTTAAAAGCGATGGTATACCGACATACCATTTTGCTCATGTTGTTGACGATCATCTCATGCGTTCCACTCATGTTATAAGAGGTGAGGAGTGGATCTCTTCACTGCCGATGCACGTGGAACTTTTCAATGCACTTGGCTGGAAAATGCCGGTGTACTGTCATACGGCTACGCTCATGAAAATGGAAGGAACGGGTAAGCGTAAGCTTTCAAAGAGAAAAGATCCTGAATTGGCGCTGTCCTACTACCAGCAGGAGGGAATAAGCTCCGATGCTATCTGGGAGTTTCTTCTTACTGTGCTCAATTCTAATTTTGAAGAATGGCGTATTGCAGATCCGGAGGCAGATTATAGGGATTTTCCCTATTCATTGGAAAAAATGTCTATTTCCGGAGCACTTGTTGATCTTGACAAACTGCGGAATATTTCCAAAGATGTTATAGGAAGAATGACCGCAGATGATGTTTATAAGAACTGGCTTGGCTGGTGCGATGAGTATAACAATGATTTTGCAGAGCTTATTAGGAAATATCCTGAAAGAACGATTGCAGCGCTGAACGTTGGAAAGGGCGGCAATAAGCCGAGAAAAGATCTGGAAACCTGGAAGCAGGCGTGCAGTTTCATGAGTTTTTACTATGACGAGACGTTTGCCGTTTCTGATGATATGCCGGCAGAGTGTGATGAAGAAACGAGAAATCTTTTCTTTGCAAAGTATCTGGAAAGTTACGATCATGGTGATGATTCGTCAGAATGGTTTGCAAAGGTAAAGTCGATTACCGAAGAATTAGGATTTGCTGTAAAGCCGAAGGATTACAAGAAGAATCCCGAACAGTATAAAGGAAGTATCGTGCATATAACAAATATGCTGAGAATTGCCCTTACGGGTCACGCCAACGCTCCGGATATACATGAGGTGAGTCATGTTCTGGGCGAGGAGATCGTAAGAAACAGGTTAGAAAAATGGCTGTAAATTCAGTCGGAGTTGAAATCGAAAGGTCTTGAAAAAATGGCAAGGAATAAAGATCAGAATAATGGAAAGAAATTTGATATACCACGTCCGGAATTTCCAAAGCGTGCAGTTGTCACCGGAGGAATGCCATACGGAAACAAGGAACTGCATTTTGGTCATGTAGGCGGAATGCTGGTTTTCGCTGATACCTATGCACGTTTTCTCCGTGACAGGATAGGCAAGGAAAATGTTATATTTGTAAGCGGCACTGATTGCTACGGTTCTCCGATAGCCGAGGGTTGGCGTGTTAAAGTCAAAAAAGGAGAATTTCAGGGAACTCTTGAAGAATTCGTTGGCAGCAATCATGACAAACAGCAGAAAACCCTTGACGCTTACGGAATCTCACCTAATCTTTTTGCTGCGTCCGGTCTTGGGCGATCAAAGGAGATTCATGCAGAGGTTACGGATTGGTTTATTAAATCGCTCTATAAAAAAGGACAGCTTGACAAAATATCGACCATGCAGTTTTACGACGAAAAGGCGGGAGTTTTCCTTAACGGACGCCAGGTTATCGGAAAATGTCCTGTTGAGGGGTGTACATCAGAGAAAGGATATGCCGACGAATGTGATCTTGGGCACCAGTATATGCCGGAAAACCTTTTGAATCCCGTCAGCACGCTTACAGGAGAAACACCTGTAATGAAGCCGGTCACCAACTGGTACTTCCGTTTGCGTGATTACGAACAGCTTATGAAAAATTGGGTTGAGGAGCTGAAAAAACGCAAGGATGTCCGTCCCGTTGTCTGGAAAACGATCGACGAGTTTTTGAAAGCGCCGTCTATTTATATCAAGCGTGAATTTGAGGATAAGTACATGGAACTGAGATCCTCAATGCCCGAACATGAATACCTGGAAGAAAAGAAAAAGCCGTCTTTCACTATAGAGTTCAGGAATCTTCCGGACTGTGACGAAGCGTGCCGTATTCTTACGGAAAACGGCATCCGCTACCGTACCGGAAAGACGCTTGTTCCTTTCCGCTTGACAGGAAACATCGAATGGGGCGTTCCTGCTCCTGTGCTTGAGGGTGAAGATCCGCTTACAGTCTGGGTATGGCCGGAGTCTCTCTGGGCACCGATCTCATTCACACAGACATATCTGGAACAATCCGGACAGGATCCTCAGGACTGGAAGAAATACTGGTGCAGCAAGGATGCCGTTGTTTATCAGTTTATCGGTCAGGACAACATTTATTTTTACGGAATTGCCGAGCCTGCAATGTGGATGGCGCAGCAGGAGGGGGGGGAGAAAACTGCTTCTCCGGCTGACGGCGAGCTTCAGATGCCTGTAATTGTAGCAAATCATCATATTTTGTTCCTTGACAAAAAGGCGTCAAGTTCCGGAGCTGTAAAGCCGCCTATGGCTGATGATCTTCTGAATCATTACACTCCTGAGCAGCTTCGTATGCATTGGTTGGGACTGGGACTGGGACAGCGTTCGGTCAGCTTTATGCCTAAGCCGTATAATCCGGATGCAGCGGCTGATGATACCGACCCTGTTGTGAAAGACGGTCTGCTGCTGTCTAATGTGTACAATCGCATGATACGAACAGCGTTCTATACAACGCAGAATGAACTGAACGGAATTCTTCCTGACAAAGCACCGGAAGAGAATTTTATAGCAGATGCCAGAAAAGCTGTTCTGGAATATGAGCGTCATATGTCAAAGTTTGCCTTCCACCAGTGTACCTATGTTCTTGACAGCTATATCAGAAATGGAAGTAAGTACATGGCAAGAACTCTTACAGGCGAGTATCCTGATCGTGAAGTTCTTGAACAGGCTCTTGCAAATTTGTTCTATATTATCAGGATAGCAGGAGTTCTTCTTCATCCGATGGCTCCCTTTGGTACGGAAAAGCTTCGTGAATACCTTAGAGCAGACGAGCGTATCTGGTCGTGGGATACTATTTTAGAACCGTTGAATTATTTTACCGGTGAAAATCATGAGTTGAAATTTCTGCCGCCGAGAACAGATTTCTTTACACGTCACGAGAGTCAGTTTGAAAATCAGATATAAAAAATTGCCGTATCGGTTTTATCCGGTACGGCAGTTTTTTATTCTGTTACTATAACTTTAACTTCGGCTTTAATATCGGGATTTGCAGCGCTGTATACTGTAACAGTGCATTCGCCGGGGGTTATAGCGTATATCCAACCCTCAAAATTTACGGTAGCGACGTTTGTGTTGCTGCTTTTCCATATTTCAGACTTGTCCGGAGCATCAGCCGGGAGCATTGTTACCAACGGCATATCGCCCAATCCTTTTTTAATGGTAATTTCATAGCGATCAAGTTTTATTTCAGCAACTCTGTTGTCGATAACGGTTACGCTGACTTCTGCTTTCACATCAGGATTATTTACGATTTGAACAGTAACGGTACATTTGCCGGGAGATACACCCACGATCCCCCTCATAGTTGACTGTAGCAATGCTGGTATCGCTGCTCCACCATTTTTCTGATTTATCCGGAGCATCGGCAGGAAGCATTGTCACAAGCGGTATATCGCCCTGATTTACGCCAATCGTTATCTCGTATTTGTCAAGCTTTATTTCATTTACTCTATTGTCAATTACAGTTACTTTGATCTCCGCCGTTACGTCCGGATTATTTACACTCTGAACGGTAACGATGCATTCGCCGGGAGACACGCCTACGATCCAGCCCTCGTAGTTGACTGTAGCAATATCAGTATCGCTGCTCCACCATTTTTCCGATTTATCCGGAGCAGATGAGGGAAGCATTTTTACTATGGATATATCGCCGCTTCCGACTTTTACTGTTATTTCGTATTTGCTTAGCTCTATATCCTGAACAGTATAGGGATCATCATATACTGTCGTCGATACCGTTGAAGTTGCAGTAGTTGTAGACGAAGTTGTTGATGTAGTAGTAGTAGTAGTTGTTGTCGGTGGTTTATGGATATCAATAGGGCCATATTTAATATAATCTTCCAGCATTAGTACCCCGTCTGATGATAAATATGTATAATAATTAAGTGAGATTGTAGCATCACTGCCAGTAATAATGCCATCACCGTTTATATCGCAGGCAATTTTCCTTGCGCCGCTGAATTGTCCGTATTCTCTGGCTGATAAGAGAGTGTATTCCTGCAAGATAAGGGTCGCATCTGTTCCGGTGTATTTCTGATCGTTATCAACATCTCCGAGCATATAGGGGGCTTCAGTGGTAGTAGTAGTAGTAGTAGTAGTTGTTGTTGTTGTTTTGGCCTTTGAAGTTGAAGCAGATGATTTAGTTGCTGCTTTAGTGGATGTTGTTTTTTTGACCGTTGTTGTTTTGGGCTTTGCAGTAGTTGTGGTTGACTTAGCAGATGTTTTTGGAGCAGCAGAGGCCGTTGTTTTAACAGCTTGTGCTGTTGGGATCATGTCCGGAATATCCCGTATGCATTTTGTTTCCGTTGATAAGGATTCGCAGGAAATGACAGTGTTTTCAGCTGTCGCCGGATACGAAGAATATCCGGAAGTAGCCGAACAGATACAAAGTGAAAATGAAATGACAGCTGCTAATAGCTTGTGTTTTTTCAAAAAAATCCCACCTATATCTCTATAGGCAGAAAAAATTCAATTTCACAAAAATTATTTTTAAAATTCGAAATGTTTAGCAATTTTTAACAGCATTGCTTTGATTTTATATGACACATCTTGTTGGGTTTTACCAATTGCAAGTGCAGTTTCCGTTTCAGACTTCCCCTCAAGCACGACCATTTTAAACACATTATACTCCTCCGGAGAGAATGTCAGCAGATATGAAAGAACATTCTGAAACAGAATTTTATCTTCAATACCCTCAAACATATCTTCATAGAAGATGATACTGCTGTTGTTTTCGTCAAGTTCCTCAAACGTTGGATAAATACCATCGCTAAGTGATGAAATGTATCTTGTGTGTCTTTTACGCTTAGCTTCTTCCTTATACTCGCTTTCACTGCATTCCAAAACAAAATTACCGAAGGAGATATAGAATCTGCCTTCGGTAATTATCACATCTTTTATAAATTTTTCTTCGCTGACCTCTATGTACTTCTCACCATTCTGGTCGCTGTTATATTCAAAATACCTGACTTTCATTTTTAACCTCCGTTTTAATTTTTTGTTTCGAATCAAAACGAAGGCTAAGGATATTCAGCTGTGCAGCACAGCCATTTATATCTGAATATCATCCTGTCCAGAAACATACAGTTAATAAGAGCGAAAAACAAAGTGAAATTAATTTCATCAGAGAAGCCGACATATCTTGCATTTTCTGTTATAATTATAATTTGGATGATAATGAAAGCATTTAATGATTTTGGAAACAGTAACTTCATAATATGGTGCTGTTTATCACTATTTCACATACTCTACACGCTCTTTATATATAAAAACTCAAAGCATATTTATATCGGTGACAATTATATTATTTTTTCTGATTGTGCCAAGAAATCGGATTTTTACAGTTATCGGATAAATGAGGACAAATTTGAATTATTACCATCCAAACCGCCAAGAAAAACTCAGGTGTTTCGCATAGAGAACGATACAGATTTATTAAAAGATATTTTAAAAAATTATAGTTCTTTTGAATAACGTTTTCAACGGCAAATTCCAGTTTATAGAGCTATTCCCCAACAGCAAGGGCGACCCTGCTGTTTTTATTTGCCTCTCTCCGTTTTCCATTGATAGTACAGCTTGCCATTGTACGGATTCTCCACGATCTCAGGGCGGACAATAGTCTTTTTACCCTTAGAGGTATAGAAAGTTGATTTGCCGTTCAGCAGTCCCTTGACCTGGGTATCGGAAAGCTCTACGCCGTACACCTTAGCGATATTCATTCCGCATTTGCCCTTGCAGTAAAATCCGAACTTTCCCTTGACCACCTCTGCACCGCATTTCGGACATTTGCCGACAGATTCGTAAGAGCCGTCCGAAAGAGAAACAGAGCTGTCAGCCGAGCCGTATTTATTGCACATGGAACTGATGAAACTGCAAATTTCCGACATAAAGCTGTCAGCGGAATAACTGCCGTGTTCGATCTGTTGGAGTTTGCTTTCCCATTCAGCGGTCAGCTTTGCGGACTTCACTTCATCGGGAACAACCTTAATAAGCTCCCTGCCTTTATCTGTTGCATGAAGTTTCTTGCCGTCACGCTCCATATACCCGTTTCTGACAAGTGATTCAACCGTTGCAGTTCTTGTGGCAGGAGTGCCAAGACCTTTCTTTTCGATATCTTCATCATAATTTTCGTTGCCTGCACGTTCCATAGCAGACAGAAGTGTATCTTCCATATAGGGCTTCGGAGGAGAAGTGAAATGTTCGCCCTCGCTTGCCTGCGCCGTGAAAGTCTGTCCCTCAGATACCGCAGGCAGTGATTTTTCCATGTTCTTGTCTGATTGAATAAAGCGTTTCCAGCCGATATCAAGGACGGTTCTGCCTGTTGCTGTAAATGTTGTTTCATTGCAGATTGCTGTGATTTTTATTGCTTCATATTTGTGAACAGGAGCAGTAGCACAAATTAGTTTTGTGGCAATCAGCGAGAGGATATTCTTCTCGCCGTTTGGCAGAAAAGCAAGATCAGCCGATGCAATATTGATCGTAGGGATAATGGCATGGTGTCCTGAAACTTTACTGTTATTGATAACCTTGCTTATATCGGGAGTATGCGAGATACCAAAGCCGAAAATTGTATCGCAGAGGTTTACCACATCAAAAGCTGTCTGTGCCATATCATCGCTGAGATATTGGCTGTCTGTTCGGGGATATGTAACGAGTTTTCCCTCATAGAGCGACTGTGTATAGTCAAGTGTCTGCTGTGCCGTGTAGCCATAAGCCTTGTTTGCTTCTCTTTGGAGAGTAGTCAGATCATAGAGTTTTGGCGATTTTTCTATCTTTATCTCACGCTTGATTGAGGAGATTATCACGTTACTGTTGTTACAAGAAGAAACAAGGGAATCAGCGGTATTTTCATCATCCATTCTTGCAGAAGAAAGAATAAAATCTCCGCAATTCAGGTCAGCGGTAAAAAACTTCTTCTTTACAAAGCCGTTTACTTCCGCATCACGCTGAACGATCATTGCAAGGGTAGAAGTCTGCACTCTGCCGATATTGAGTTTACCGCCATATCTGCACGAAAACAGCCTTGAACCGTTCATGCCAACGAGCCAGTCCGCCCTTTCTTCCAAAGAAGAAACCCATAAGCGTTTTACTGGCTTATCGTATCTTGCCATATTGTAGACATAGCGGAATATACACTCTCCCTCACGGTCAGCATCGGTAGCACAGATGATTTCCGTTACATCGCTCCTGTTCATAAGATTTTTCAGGATATTGTACTGAGATTTCGTGCTTTCCGTAACGGTAAACTGCCATTTTTCAGGAATCATGGGAAGCTGTGAAAAGCCCCACTTATGCTCCCAGCCGTTGCCGTAGTCGTTGGGATATTTCAGTCCGACCAGATGTCCGACACACCATGATACAATATATCCATTTCCTTCGGTGTAGCCTTTCTTTGCGGTATCAGCCCCGACAACGGAACTGATTGCACGGGAAACGGAAGGCTTCTCGCCTATGATCAAAATTGCCATAAAAAAGCTCCTTTCGTACTTGATTTTTTCTTTTGGGTGTGGTATAATAGAAGTGAATAAAATTCCTATTGAAGGCTGGTGTCCTTTTGCTCATAACAAAGAAAACTGAAAGTCAATGGCACGGAGATGATTTGCGCACTATTGAGAATTATCGTCCTCTTGATGATGATTTTATGCGTGAGTTGTTTCGCAACGATCTTCCGCTTGCACAATTTGTCCTTAGAATCATCACAGGCATTGATGATTTGCAGCTCACATCTCAGGAAACACAGTATGACTTGAATCGACTGCTCGGCGCTCGTTCCATTTGTCTTGATGTTTTCGGAACTGACAGCAAGGGAAGAAAATTCGACCTTGAAATTCAGAGAGCTGACCGGGGCGCTACACCGCAGAGAGCGAGATACCATTCAAGTGCGATCGATGTGGAATTTCTAAAAGCAAAAACGGAATTTACTGAACTTCCGATCTCTTATGTTATTTTTATAACCGAAAATGACGTAAGAGGGGAAAACAAGTTGGTCTATAACTTTGAATGGACAGTTACTGATACAGGTACACCTTTAGGTGACGGCGCACACATAATTTTTGTCAACGGTGCATATAATAATGCCAATGATACATCTGATCTTGCAATGCTCGTTCATGACTTCCGCTGCAAAAGAGCAGAAGATATGAAGATAAAAGAGCTTGCAGATAAAACACGTTATTTCAAAGAAACACCGGAAGGAGTGAGCATTATGTGCAAAGCAATTGAAGATATGCGTAACGAAGCAGCTAAGATGAATTCTTATCAGATTGCTCTCAATCTTATCGAATTGGGAACATTAACGGAAGAAGAAATTGCGAAGGCAACTCAACTTACTCTTGAAGAAGTTAAGGAACTTAAAGAACAGGCTTCACCTGTTACCGCATAAGTCCAACCCACCCAAGCACATTCCCCACAACGGGGAGTGTGCTTTTCATCCCTCAGAAGCTCCACGAAGTCGGCAAAAGTGATCGTTGTCGGAAATCTGTGATTGCCGCCCTGTTCGGTACTGATATAGCCTGCATTCTGAAATTCCGAAACGATTCTGTCAGCCGTATCAACGTCAACACCGAGGGTATCTCTGATACACTTGTTTGTCATAAATCTTCTTGTCACGCTGTTGAGAAGCAGCGATTTTGCAACACTTTCGGGAACTGATCTGATTGCACTCAGCGGTGCAAAATCACATTTGCGGTCAGGATCGCTTTCCTCAAAAGAAGAAATATCCTCCAAGTCCTTTATGGTGTATCTCTGCTCTCCGCTGTTTACAGGAGCAAGACATTTATCGTCAGGCTCGTCCATATGATCGTAGAAGTGATACTCCTCATCTGCATCAGCGACGCCGTGGTTATCGTCATACCTCTCACGGAAACGCTCGTTGATCTCGCCATTTCCCTCGCCAACTTTATAGGCAAGATATGCCACGCCCGACATAATACCGAGTCCTACGATACTCTTAATAATCTTCTTTGTATTCACCATAAAAACCTCCATTATTGTTCGTCAGAAGCGTTCTGACGTTTCTTGTTTTCTTTTTCCCTTGCTTTCATTTCCTTGACAAAAGCACGATATTTCGCCGTATATTCATAGGACTTGCCAAATATATTGACCGCTGCCTTATACAGATCAGGCTCGTATTTCTCGATTATTGCAATCTCCTCATTGATATGCTTGCTGAACGGACATCCCACACATCCTGTTCTCTTTAAGCCATATTCCGTATAGCAGCGTGAGTGCTGAATACCGAACATCTTCTCATAGTCCTTTTTTTGTACCATTTTCATAAACGTCAGCATTGATCTTGCCTTGTTTTGTGATGTGGGAAGGATCAGTTCCGTTAATGCCATATACGTCCGGATTTCCGATACACTGCATTACGAGCACAGCATCGTTAAGAAATACTTTGCCATCGCAGTCTGCATCTCCCCAGACCGTAGGCTCGATAGGAGCTGTAGTGGTGGTTTTGGGCTTTGATGTTGTAGTTATTTTGGAAGTTGTGTTAGTAGTAGTAGTTGTTGTTGTTGTTGTCTGAGGCTGTTCGTAATAAACTTCTATGTTGCTTAATGTAACAGTATCGGGAGTTCCGTAGTAATATCCAACAGTAATATTTCCATCAGGATTTACAAGATTTGAAACTGCATTTGTGCCGGAAATTGAAGAAGGAACGATCCACATAACTTCCTGTTTTTTACCTGCTTCAAGAACGACATAGCTGCCTTCTTCCTGGAAGTAGTAACCGTTATCTGCATCATTTGTACCCGTATTGATACCATAAACGAATTTTTCTATATCAGCATCAGCAGTTACTTCAAATTTAATAGCATATACGTCCATATCCTTTTCAAGTTCAAGGGTTGAATAAGGAATTTCAACGCTTTGTTTTGTTTCATCAGTATAGTCAAGAACGCTGTGTTGACATACATTTCTGAACGCTTTTAGGCGGTTCCCAGTATGCGTTGATGTATGTGCCTGCGCCTTCAATAGTAGTGCCTGTTCCGATATCGTCAATAAGGAATTTAACGCCCTGTGCAATAAGATCGTCCAATTGCTCCTGACCCATGTCATTGTACCAGTAGCCTGCGCTTTCTTTACCTTCAATAGTCAGCATACCTGAATTTATGGCTGTTTATAGGAGCATCCTCTGTAAATTCATCTGGATGAAGAGTTACCGGATTATCGACCATATCGCCTACTGAATTATCGTAGTGAGCACTGTAATAGCATCTGAACTGGTATTCACCGCCGGGTTTTACATCAATGTCACTGAGGTCTACAGTAATGGTATTAGTTCCCTTTTTGAGGGAAATTTCAAAGCCCGCCCCCTTTGAATCCCAACCGCCCTTAGAATTATGTTCAGTCCAGTAGGGGGATTCGTTCGTAGAAATGCCAAGACCGTAAGTAAATTTCTGGTCATACTCCGTTTCGATAGTGAAAGTGATTTGTTTTGCGCCATCTTCCGGTAGAGTTCCGGAAGCAGAATCATCAACTGACATAGATTTTCCTGCTGTTTTTGAAGCCGAAAGACCCATATCGGGATTGACGGTGGCATTTACAGCGGATGCTGCAAGACAGGCAGGAACAGCGGAAGCTGCGAGAGTCATACTTACAAAAATAATTTGTGCGGATTACACAATATTTTTGCTTGATTCGTATTAAATATAATTAATAGTAAAAGAAGCGCAGAAAAAAGACTGCGCTTCTTTTATTTGTTATGGATTTGTTGTCTGTATGGAACTGCTCCTTGACGAAGTATTTTTTTCATTGGGCTGCGGTTCGATATGTTTTGATTTCTGAATAATTACCTGCGGTTTTGAAGGATTTGCGACAGCCCATACTTTATTGGAAGCAAGACATGAAACTGTAACATCAAAAGAAAACTGTCCCACAGAAATATCAGAATTCAGTAGATTTGCCTCTGCAAAGAAATCAGCGGTGGTAAGCTTTTCAAGCTCATCCTTTGGTCCGACGATGCATACCTTCACGTCGTTGCTGATAAGGTCGTAATCATAATCGTTGCCGCCCGGCTTGTTGGTTATATGGATATTGTTCTTGTCAATTGTAAATTCTTTTCTGTCAAGATCGCTGTCGTCGAGGGTTAGGACGACATTTTCAAGTCCAGACATATTTATAATATTGCTTGCTTCAAGCAATGTGTTTATGTCAAATGATTTGGTGTAACCCAGGTCCATATCGCTGAGATTTATCTTACCGATTTCAAGAGGGTCGGCGATTTCAAACTGACTGTTCTTTGAAGCAAGTGTCAGCGAATCGGCAGAAAGATTGAATTTAAGGCTGCTCTTGTCAAAGTTCGCAGAGCCGCCGAGGATCTGTACTGAGAGTTTTACGGTTTTCTGAGAAAGAACAGGGATATTTATAGAAAAACTTGCAGTATTGAAATCCATCATAGACTGGTCGATTACAGTACCGTCTTCAGCTAAAAGCTGTAATTGGTCAGTCTGAAGATCAACAGACGATTCAAGTACCATTTTCCTGTCGGTGTACGCATAGCATTTTGAGATATTTGAAAGCTGTTCCGACGGTCCTGTTATCTTAACGGTATCGGGTTTGCATTTCTGTTCCGCCTGATAAATGACCTTACCGTTTATTACCGATATATTTGGATATTTCGGCTCTACCGGCATTTCGATAGTTTCATATTTATCAAGCATCACCGTGACTGTCTGTGGCGATATAGATTCCACTTCAAAAGGAATATCGTCATTGCATCGTACTTTTACCGACAGTGTTTTCCTGCCAGGTGTTGAGATTCCTGCCGTATCTACATATGCAGTGAAACTGTCCGGGCTCATTTTTGAAGCCTGTGTTCGGCTTCCTTTTACGGTTATATTAACGTGTTCAAGATTGCATGAGATTATGCTGAGACCGTTTTCGGAAGCAGTCGAGCCTGAGATATCCGTGCTGAGCTGCACATCCCTGATCTGCTTTGTAACGGATGGATAAAGAGCCATTGAGATAGCGAACCATACAATACAGGCGATAATCACGGAATACACCGCAAGAGAGAGATTATTTTTTGCACCTTTGGCAAGACGTTTTTTTATTTTTTCAAATATTCTCATTTCTTTTTCCTCCTTTCACTGTGTGAGGAAAAAAACTTTTTACCGGGGAGTGTTATCTCCGTTTTCTCTTCAAAGATTTCATTTTCAAGAAATGTTTTAAGTTTTTCACGGGTATAATCTCTGACAAGAATGCCGTTCATAGCCGTTGAGATCTGACCTGTTTCTTCCGATACCACGATTACGATAGCATCTGAATTTTCACTCATTCCGATAGCAGCTCTGTGCCGTGAGCCAAGCCGTTTGTCGATTTGTGCATCCTTTTGCGGCTTTGGCAGAAAGCAGGCTCCTGCAAGGATCATTCCGTCCCTCATGATAACTGCTCCGTCATGAAGCGGAGTTTTGGGGTAAAAGATATTTCCAAAGATCTCTTTGCTTGGAGTGGCATTCAGGATAGTACCGGTTTCGATCTGTTCTCCGAGACGTACCTGACGTTCGATTACGATAAGAGCGCCGGTGCAGGTGGCTGAAAGTTCAACGCAGGAATCGCATACGGCTTCTATAGCCGGTTCCCATGTTCTGGTAAGCTCGTCGGTGCTTTGTCCTATACCGAGGAAACGCACTCCGAAACGTGTTCTGCCTGCCTTTTCGAGCATACGCCGGAGTTCAGGCTGAAAGAGTACGATCATAGCGATAAGTCCGATATCAAGAGCCTGGCTCAGCAAATACGGAATGACTTTCAGTTGTAAAAAAACGCTTATGAAATAGCCTGCAACGAGAAAAAGGATTCCTTTCACCAGCTGACCTGCACGGGTTTCACGGATAAGCCTGAGCAGCAGATAAATAAGATATGCGAGTATTGCGATATCAATAATATCTATAAGTTCGATGGTGCTGATAACGCTGAGAAAGGCGGATTTTAACTCATGGGGGGACATTTATTCACATCCTTTATGTAAGATTTGCCTTAAGTCCGGATGAAGGTGATTAAGGTGATTTATATGTACGAGGGCGGCTGCCCTCGTTTTCGCAGCATTCTATAATATATTGTACCACATTTTCAGATATTTTCAATAGTTTTTTATAAATTTTTCAGGTTTGAGATTTTATTAATTAAATTAGCAAGAGCAACTCCGTCACTTTCTTTACTAAATGCCGAAGGAGCAAATCTAACCGTGCCCGTTTTTGTTCCCAACTGAGTATGGGCAAGAGCCGCACAGTGGAATCCTGCCCGGAGACAGTATCCGTGCTGTGCCAGTTTCTCGGCAAGTTCCTCGGAAGGAATCTCTGCCGCATTAAAAGAAACGATAGGCACATAATTACTTTGCGGATCACGGTATATGGTGATTTTTCTGTTTTTTTCAAGTCCCTTTATAAAACTGCGGCAGACATTTTCCTCGTGGGAGTATATCCGGTCGATACCTTTTTTGCGTATAAATCCGATGCCGGCCTTTACCGACATTGCTCCGATTATACATGGTGTACCGCTTTCAAGGCTGTCGGGAAGAATATCCGGTTGTTTCAGACTTAGAGATGCGCTCCCTGTTCCGCCCTGAATTATGGGAGATATCTTGTATTTTCCGTCAGTTATGAGAAGTCCGGTGCCTGTTATTCCGTACAGACCTTTATGACCGGCAGTGCAAAGGATGTTGATTCCGTCTGAAATATCTATATCCACTATACCGCACGCCTGAGCGCCGTCAGCAATAAAGCATATATTGTGTTCACGGCAGAGCTGCCCGATTTCTTTCCACGGCATAAGCTGACCGGTGACATTGCTTGCAAGAGTGCATACGATAGCCTTTGTGTCCGGCCGAATAAGCTTGCGGAAGTTCTGTACGGTGCAGCTGTCATCAGGGCAAACCTGTGCAATGGAGAGCGATATTTTCTTCTCCAGCGCAAGCTGAGCACCCGGACGTGCCGCAGAATTATGCTCCATGCTGCTCATTATGAGATGACCGCCGTCTTTCATTAGGCCCTGAATAGCGAGATTAAGAGCGTGTGTGCAGTTAAGGGTAAAAATAACGTTTTCCGGCTGTGCACCAAAAAATTCGGCTGCCGCAGTCCGTGCCGAATAGAGAGCGTGTGAAGTACGCATGGCAAGGGCGTGACCGCCCCTTCCTGAATTTCCGCCGTACTGCTCTACCGCCCGTATAACTGCTCGTTTTACTTCCGGCGGTTTGGGATAAGTGGTTGCTGCGTTATCAAAATTTATAATCATATCAGCTGACCCCTTTACTTAATGATAAATGGAACAGCATTCATTTTCAGGATTTCGGCAGCTTTTTTAGCATCTCCTCTTACATGAAGAGAGTAGCCGCAGCTGCCGGGAGAAGCATTGACATTCCTTTTCAGATCGCAGGAGATCCCTCTTGCTTTCAGCAGTTTTTCGCCTTTTACGGCGAAGGTGTACGAGGGCATTTCCATAATGATGACCGTCAAAATCAGCCCCCCTTTTTCAGGATACAGGAGATACTGAAGCAAGAATGAAAGATCCTGTTATCCTGCTTCTTGATTTCTTGCTTCTATACAGTATATGTTATAAAAAAGAAAAGAGTGAACAAAGACTTGGTTTGTTGAAAAATCAAGGGAACGTCCTCTCTTACAGGACGCTCCAGCTTCAAAAACAGTTCACCGGACTGTTTTTAAATTCGTCCTTTGCAGAGCACCTAAAGGCTGTATTCAGGGCTTTGCTCCGCACTCCACCAGAGACGCCGCCTCTGGACTCTGCCAAAGGGACATTGTCTATGTGGAATCCCATAGACAGAGGCTTTTATTTTCTTTTTTTCTTTTTGCGGACAGACCAGCCGAAGCTGCCAAGCTTTTTTCCCAGCGAGAAGTATTCGCCGTGAGCGTATGCCATAAGACCGCATTTTTTCATGTCCAGACGCCCATTTTCATCAATATAGTCATCATCGATATCAACGCCGACGATCTCAGCCAGAAACATTGTATGAGTTCCCAGTTCTTTTGATTCGGTTACCCGGCATTCAAGACTGACAGGACATTCTTCGATAAGGGGGGCAGAAATCTCATGAGAGGGAACAGGGTGAAATCCGCAGAGAGCGAACTTATCCGTATCCTTGCCGCTTTTTACACCGCAGAGATCGGTCTGACGGCACATGGCGGCGGTGGTAAGATTTATTACAAATTCCCCGGAATTTTTAATAATATCGTAGGAATACCGCTGCGGACGGACAGAAATATAGGTCATAGGCGGATGCGTACAGACGATTCCCGTCCATCCTATCGTAAGAACGTTTGGAGTTTGAAGGGTTCCGCAGCTTACGAGAGCCGCCGGAACAGGGGACAGCAAAGCGCTTCCCTTCCAGAATTGTTTTGGCATAATATTCACCAGCCTGATTTGTATTTTTTTCATTATAACATATTTTAATAATGATTTCAATAGCGACAATAATTAATAATGGGTTTCCAAAGGGGGGACAGCGTCCACACTTAAGTTGTTGACATAAGCGTAGATATGACAAATTTCGCAGGTATGTAATGGTATAATATGGCATGAAAAGGAGGCATCACAATGAAAATGGAAATAAAAACCGGTTCAGGGGGAGCTACAGCGCTGCTCAGCGGTGAAATTGACCATCATAATGCAAAGGAACTCCGCTCGCAGCTTGATAAATTCATAATATCCGTTCAGCCTGCCCTGCTTGTTATGGATTTCAAAAACATAACTTTCATGGATAGTTCCGGGATAGGTCTGATAATGGGCAGATCAAAGCTTATAAGGGAATGCGGCGGCTGCCTGGAGGTAAGAAATACCCAGCCTTATATCCGCCGGGTACTCAGATTGTCAGGTATTGAGCGGATCGTGAAAATAACGTGAGGAGGAAAAGAAATGGAAGTATTAAACGAAATAAAATTTACCATGCCCTCGCTTTCGGTAAATGAAGCGACGGCACGAGCCGTGGTTTCATCATTCCTGATACAGGCAGACCCCACTGTTGAGGAACTTTCTGACATCAGGACGGCTGTTTCAGAAGCCGTTACAAATGCCGTTGTACATGGCTACAGAAATTCCAAAGGAAGCGTTGAACTGACAGTCAAGTTACTGAAAGACCGTGAAATATACATACGCATCAAAGACAAAGGATGCGGCATATCTGACATAAAACAGGCAATGGAACCGCTTTTCACTACAGCTCCGGAGGAGGAAAGGTCGGGTTTGGGATTTTCGGTAATGGAATCATTTATGGACAAGCTGAAAGTGAAAAGCGCTGTAGGAAAGGGCACGACGGTAGTCATGCGAAAAAGGCTTTCTCTGCATGAAAACTGAATCCGTACAGCCGCTTGCAGAGGAAAATCTCGGACTTGTACATCTATGTGCCAACAAGTTCCGCAGCAGAGGGATCGAATATGAGGATCTGTATTCCGCAGGGTGCATAGGTTTGTTAAAGGCGGTCAAGGCTTTTGATCCGGAACGGGGCGTAAAGTTTTCCACATATGCAGTGCCTGTTATTCTGGGCGAGATAAAGCGGCTTTTCCGTGACGGCGGAGCTGTTCATGTAAGCCGCAGTCTGAAAGAATTATCGCTCTCTCTTCAGAAACTTTGCGAGGAATTCCGTTGTGATAAGGGGAGAGAGCCTACAATATCGGAATTGTCTCAGCTTTCCGGAGAGTCCGAGTCTGATGTTTCCGAAGCGCTCTGCGTCAGTAAGCCGGTTCTTTCTCTTACTTCCGGCGATGAGGACGGCAGCGAGATAGAAATTCCCCAACCGTCTCCTGACGAAGCAATTGTAGATCTTATTGCACTAAGGCAAATAATGGAGTGCCTTGAACCGAATGATCGTGCGCTGTTGGAGCTGCGCTATTTCAGGAATCTTACACAGACCAGAACGGCAAAGGCTCTTGGAATGTCACAGGTGCAGGTATCACGGCGGGAAAAAAAGCTCCTGACGCAGATGCGTGAGGAACTGTTAAAGTAGTCGTCAGAAAATAAGATATTCAATGACCGAATTTGACATGAGAAATCCTTTCGGAGTGAGTGAAATAATATCATTGTTAAAAATGATATATCCGGCTTTAATAAGGGGTGGAAGTTTTTTTTCGATCATGCTGCGTTTTTCTCCGGCACTGCGCAGATCGAGACCATCACGCAGACGAAGCCGCAGCATGGCGTATTCTTCAAAACCGCAGGGTGATTCGTCCGTGACGTATACGGGCTGAACGTGGGAAGATATGAACTTTTCAAGGTCGCTTTCGGCTGCAAATCGCTTTCCGCCGCAGCAGGAATGTGCAGAAGGACCGATGCCGAGGTAATCTCTGCACTGCCAATAGCGGCAGTTGTGGCGGCTTTCAAAAGACGGTTTTGCAAAATTTGAAACTTCATACTGAAAAAAACCGTGCTGTTCAAGGATATCAACGGTGTGAAGATACAGCTCGGCTGTAAGTTCGTCGTCGGGGAGACGTGAACGGATATTGCCGCAGTCGAAGGGTGTTCCGGATTCGATTTTAAGTATGTAAGCCGAAATATGGCTAATCGGCATACTGAAAAAACGGCTCACGGAATATTCAAGGTCTTTCATGGTCTGCCCCGGCAGAGCGAGCATGAGATCGCAGGAAATATTATCAAATCCTGCGTCTGCGGCATCAAGAACTGCTTTTTCCGCCCTGGCGGAGCTGTGGCTTCTTCCCAGGAATTGCAGCTGACTGTCTGTCATGGACTGAACTCCGATAGAAAGTCTGTTTATACCTGTATACCGCAGTTCTTTCAGCTTTTCAGGAGACAGTCCGGATGGATTGGCTTCGAGAGTTATCTCGCAGTTATCTTCAAGGCTGAAACGGTTCTGTATGCGTTCTATAATGAGAGCAAGCTGATCTGTGGATAAAAGAGAAGGGGTTCCGCCGCCGAAATAAACGGTATCAACGGGGGTCTGAGGTTTTCCGTAATAATCGAGATTACGCAGAACAGCCTGTACATAGGCATCTGCGTTATCTTTTGAGTATTTCAGAGAATAGAAGTCGCAGTAGCCGCATTTTTTTCCGCAGAACGGAACGTGGATATAGATACCGAGATCATTCATTTTGAGATTATGCGGATAGATTCAGTCATTTTGAAGAAAAAAGCATTGACAAGCCGCGGAACGACTATTATTGAAAGAACGATGCATATCTGGATCGGTACTTCCCAGCGCTGTACAAATGGATTTTTGCCTGCGTTAAGGAAGACCCAGACCATTGCGATTATGGCAGCGAGACTGAAGATTGCGTTGAAGATAGTTGCGCCTGTTCCGTTAACACAGAGTCCGCCGCATTTGGAACAGGGTTTGCCTTTTGAGTTCATCTGACCGGCAAGTGCCTTTTTAAAAGGGCCGAATGCTTTTTTTCCGCAGTGGGGGCAGGTATAAATACTCATGTTTTAATCAATCCTAACTAAAAATTTTTACTGACCGTTTCCGGGGACATCGGTGTAAGAACCGGTGTCTTATTTGCAAGCGAAGCCTCCTTTGCAATGGATGCCTTTTTTCTGACGATAAATGGGGGCTTTGCCATTTTTGACGCTTTTTTCCGTTTTTTGCGGAATGTGAATAGATTTTGAGCATAAAGAATTACAACTACGGTAAGCATCATAGCGGCTGCCATCCAGATTCCATAGAAATTGTCATCTCCCGAGACAAGTCCCCAGAAAAGGAGCAATAATACGGTAACAGTGAAGTTAAAAGGGGAGAATCCCCTCAGCCTTATCCATATGCTTCTGAAAAATTTGTACGGTTTTGAATTGCGGCGGAAGATCATTTCCGCAATAGCTGAGACGGCACTCAATAAAATTATTATCCAGAGCAGGACAATAATAAAATAATTTATCATTAATATTCCTCCGGTTTCAGCTGTCAAGTTTAAGAACGCTCATGAATGCTTCCTGCGGAACTTCTACTGTTCCAAGCTGGCGCATACGCTTTTTGCCTTCTTTCTGCTTTTCGAGAAGTTTCTTTTTACGTGTTATATCGCCGCCGTAGCACTTTGCAAGAACATCCTTGCGCATGGCTTTTACGGTCTCACGTGCGATTATCTTTCCTCCGATAGCTGCCTGAATAGGTACTTCAAAGAGCTGGCGTGGAATGTTTTCTTTCAGTTTTTCAGCTATTTTGCGTGCTCTGCCGTAAGCCTTGTCGGTGTGTATTATAAATGACAGTGCATCCACAACATCGCCGTTAAGAAGTATATCCAGTTTTACCAATTTTGAGGGAGTGTAGCCCAGCATCTCATAATCAAAAGAAGCGTAGCCTTTTGTGCGTGATTTCAGTACATCAAAGAAGTCGTAGATTATCTCGTTAAGCGGCAATTCATAGTGCAGATTCACTCTTGTATCGTCAAGATACTGCATATCCTTGAAAATACCTCTCCTGTCCTGGCAGAGCTCCATGATATTTCCCACAAATTCCGAGGGAGAAAGAATATCCGCTTTGACCATGGGTTCTTCAGCTGTTTGGATGAGGGCAGGATCCGGGTAATTGCTGGGATTGTCTATATATACAGTTTCTCCGTTTGTCAGAGTGACTTTGTAGATAACAGACGGAGCAGTTGTAATGAGATCAAGATTATATTCACGTTCAAGGCGTTCCTGTATGATTTCCATATGCAGCAGTCCGAGAAATCCGCAGCGGAAACCGAAACCGAGAGCTATTGAGGTTTCCGGTTCAAAAGAAAGGGAAGCGTCGTTGAGCTGGAGTTTTTCAAGAGCTTCACGCAGATCGCCATATTTAGCGCCGTCAGCAGGATAAATTCCGGAAAATACCATAGGATTTACTTTTCTGTAACCCGGCAGCGGTTCGTCGCAGGGAACGTCGTTATTGGTAACGGTATCGCCGACTTGCGTATCGCCGATGCTTTTAATCGAAGCAGCGATATATCCTACTTCTCCGGCTTCCAGAGAACCGCTGTTGATAAGATTGGAAGCGTCCATAAATCCTGCTTCCACAACGGTAAATACTGCGCCGGTTGCCATAAGCCGTATGCTGTCGCCGACCTTTACTGTTCCCTCCTTGACCCTCACGTAGATAATAACACCCTTGTATGAGTCATAATAACTGTCGAAAATTAAAGCCTTAAGGGGCTTTTTTGTATCGCCTTTCGGAGCGGGGATATCAGTAACGATCTTTTCAAGGACAGCTTCGATATTTGTTCCCATTTTTGCTGATATTCTGGGAGCATCCATTGCAGGTATGCCTATTACGTTTTCAACTTCCGAGCATACTCTGTCGGGGTCAGCGGACGGCAGGTCAATTTTATTTACAACAGGGACGACTTCAAGATCATGTTCAATGGCAAGATAAGTGTTGGCAAGAGTCTGTGCCTCTATGCCCTGAGATGCGTCAACTACCAGAATAGCGCCTTCGCAGGCGGCAAGAGAACGTGAAACTTCATAGTTGAAGTCAACGTGACCTGGAGTATCAATGAGATTGAAGATATAGGTTTCGCCGTCTAAGGCGGTATATTTAAGGCGGACGGCACGAGCTTTTATTGTGATTCCACGCTCACGTTCGATATCCATGTTGTCGAGAAGCTGATCTTCCATATCACGGACGGCGACAGTCTCGGTTTTTTCCAGGATTCTGTCGGCAAGGGTGGATTTGCCGTGGTCTATATGGGCAATTATGCAGAAATTTCTGATTTTTTCGTTAGCCAAAGCGGTTTTACCTCTTTCTACATAAGACCCGTCGGGAGTTTCCGGACAGATCTATTAAAATTATTTTTTATATTATATCACAAAAAAATCCATTTGTAAAGATATGATGAAAAAAAGCAGCTGCATTTTTTAGCGGCTGTGATTATGACAGTCGCTAAAGAAATGCAGCTTAGTCAAAAACAACAACAGGCACTGAAGCAGATTAATCATCATCAGCAAACTCAAAGAGATCGCCTGGCTGACAATCCAAAGCATTGCATATTGCGCACATGGTTTCAAATCGGATACCTTTCATTTTTCCGGTTTTGAGGTTGGATAGATTTACATTAGTCATGCCAACCTTTTCGGCAAGTTCGTTCAGAGACATCTTACGGTCTGCAAGCATACGATCAAGACGTATGATTATCTTTCCCATGATACACCGCCTCTATGCAATAAGGTCATTATCTTCCTGAAGCTTGTGACCGTAGACAAAAATCTGGGAAATTATCCCTACGATAACTCCGAGTGCAATTATGAAGAAATTCTGGAAGTTGACTGTGGTGTAGACTATTTTTATGTTGTCGCTTGTATTTACTTCAACATAGCTTGGCATACAGCCTGCAGCTACAATTATAACTGCAATTATGCGAAGCTTCCATATTATCGCTGCTGAGAAAGGCTTTCCGTTTTTTCTGACGTTAGCGAGAATAAGGCAGAGCAAGAGAAGTACGAAAGAAATTGCAAAGCTATAAACTGCGTTTGTAAGGTACTGTTTTGGACCGTTGCCAATGAAAGCAATAAGGGCGTACAGCCCTGCAATGAGTGCACCAGCTGCAAGTAATCCTGTGAACATCATGTTTGCACAGGTGTGTGTGTTTCGGTGTGTGATTTTAGGATCATTCATAATAAATTCCTCCTTTGAAATTAAAGTAACGCTATAAATATTTAAACGTTTTATCAGCTGACAACCATATTATATACTACGAATTAAATTATGTCAATAGATATTTAAAGTTACACTTTAAATATTGTAGATGTTAACAATTTAATCGCAGAATAAATCGCTATAATTATGTGAAATATCTATAATTTGAATATGATTGCACGTGACTTATCTATTATGAACTTTTTCTTCGTTATGTACAAAACAAGCTATGAACCTTTTACATATTAAATAGAGGGAAAAATTTTGGTTTACCCCTTGACAAATCCTGTCCTATGTGGTAAAATAAACAAGTATCGTGCTTAACGATATAGTAATTATCCTTACCCTCAGTAGGTTGAGGGCATATCCCGGAAGGAGGTGTACATCATGGCAAAGGTATCCGCTAAGTATGAAGTAATGGTTGTTTTCAGCCTGAAGAACGGCGAAGAGCCTATGAAGGCTCTTGTTGAAAAGTTCAAGGAGAGAATTGAAAGACATGCCGAAGCTGTTGAAGTCAACGAAGATTGGGGTAAGCGCAAGCTTGCATATCCTATCAATGACGAAACAGAAGGTTACTATGTAATCTACACATTCGAGTCAAAGCCTGACTATCCTGCTGAGCTTTCAAGACGTCTCAACATTACAGACGGCATTCTTCGTTCACTTGTAACAGTTTGCTGATCGCATCAAGTCATTATTTCAGGGAGGTGCAATGATGAATAAAGTTATTTTAATGGGCAGACTCACGGCAGACCCGGAATTGCGTCAGACGCAGAGCGGTATCAGTTCGTGCCGGTTTACCGTGGCTATTGACCGGCGTTTCGCCGATAAGAATACCGGTGAAAGGCAGGCGGATTTTATCAGCTGTGTTGCATGGAGACAGACTGCTGAGTTTGTTTCACGCTATTTCAGCAAAGGCAGCATGATCTGTGTTGAGGGAAACCTCAGAACAGGCAGCTATCAGGACAGAAATCATCCCGATGTAACACATTACACGACAGATGTTTTCGTTGATAATGTTGAGTTTACCGGATCAAAGAAGGAAACCGGAGGCGGCGGTTCAAATTATTCCGCACCACAGAATAACTATAATAACAATTATCAGACTCCTCCTCAGCAGCCGACAGCTCCTGTACAGCAGCCGGCGCAGAATAACGACAGTATGTCTTATGGCAGCCTGAGTGATTTTGAAGAAATTCTCAGCGACGGAGATGTTCCGTTCTAAGCAGAACTTTTAACGTTACTTTATAAAGATAGGAGGAAAAAGTCATGGAAAAGGAGAGAAATTCCCGTCCTGCCAAGAAGCTTCGCAAGAAGGTTTGCATGTTCTGTGCAGACAGAATTGAAAAGATTGACTATAAGGATCTTGCAAAGCTCAGAAAGTGCATGACAGAAAGAGCAAAGATTCTTCCCAGACGTGTGACAGGAACCTGCGCTTATCATCAGCGTGAGCTTACAGTTGCTGTAAAGAGAGCAAGACATATTGCACTGCTTCCTTACGTAAGCGACTAATTATATAAAAAACGGGAGGCGATAAACCTCCCTTTTTTGCATATATTATGTATGCTCTGCTGCATCCGGATCGTTATTTCCCTACCGTTATGCAGCAGCTGCGTTATCAATGGAACAGCGGCATCAGCAGACCCGGTCTGTGTTTATACGTACAGGTCTGAGTTCCATTGAGAACGTGTTTACCGGTCTGTTGTATTAAATGCCAACTCGTCGTCTCTGCGGAAAAGCAGAGATATGCACCAGACAGCAGAAATAGCTACAAGAATATAGATGGTTCTGCTGATAAGGCTTGCTGCGCCGCCGAAAAGCCACGCAACCAGGTCAAGCTCGAAAATACCTACCAGACCCCAGTTTATTCCTCCGATTATCAGAAGAATAAGAGCTATTTTGTCCCACATATTGAGAACACCTCGCTTTTATTCGGGGGTGAAGCAATACGATATAACGATCGTCGATCGTTTTACGGTATTGCCCGACGCTGTTTGCGTCTGTTTGTATTATTGCTGTTTAAATCTGAATTATTCAGTAGATTAGGAGAAAGTTATGGAAAAAAATCTGAAAATATTTTTAATTATTATAGCTGTCGTTGCCGTGCTGCTTGTTATTCTGGAATTAATATCTTATTTCAGTAAAGGAAGACGCAAGGGAAGAGCGGCTGAAAGGAAAGTCGCAAAGACCATTGCCAGACTTGGAAAGAACGATAAGCTGAGAATTATAAATAACGCCTTTCTTCCGCTGTATAAAAAGACAGTTGAAATAGATCACCTTGTTTTCGGACGCTTCGGCGTTCTTGTTGTAGAGACCAAGGGAATTTCCGGAACAGTATCGGGCAGCGGCAAGAAACTTGTTCACAAGGTAGGTCAGAATGTTCATAAGCTTTACAATCCTCAGCTTCAGAACAAGACACACATTGATAATGTCATACATCATCTCAAAAAGGGCGGATTTGCCTCTACTCCGGTTTACGGAGCTGTGGTGTTTACTGACAAGGATATAGTTCTTGATGATAATATCGGCATGAACCTTGAACAGTTCAAGAAAATGTTTGGTCAGCTTGAGGATAATGGCTGCAATCAGGATGTGCTTTATCATTATTTCCAGAAGTTGTCAGTAACGAATCCTTTCAGGAAGTTTTTGCACAGATTCAGCAAAAAGGACTGGGATTGACATTGATATAATTGATATAATTTGCAATTATACTCCCATATATTCTAAAATGCAGCAAAGATAAACAAAAAAGACTGCCGGAGCAGTCTTTTTACAGGAATATGTTTACTTAACGATGAATTTTTCGATGTCCTTAAGGAACTTATCGGCATCATCTGTGTGTGCATTGAGCTGAATCGGCTTTGAAAGATCAAGGCTGAAAATTCCCATGATAGACTTTGCATCAACTGCGTATCTTCCGGATACGAGATCGATATCGAAATCATAGTGCATTACGATGGTCACGAATTCCTTGACATCATTGATTGCCTGAAGAAAAATTGTTGTCTTTGTCATACTGATACCTCCTGTAATAAAGGTGTGTTTGTGGATGTTTTTTCTTGTTTATTTCTTTTTTGCGGATTGGCCCTTCCGCTCTTATATATTAGCATTAAAAAAACCCTTTGTCAAGCCATTTACAGCAATTTTGTCAATTTAGTATAATTGAGTTGCATTTGATGACGGCTTTTTTATTCATTGCTAATAGTTATTGAGACTGCATAAAAAGTGTATATGTAATTTGTGCACTTTTAACATGATAAAACAGAGAACAAACTATGATGATAAGGTGAAATATGTATAAGATATTTTTTATAACTTTCGGCTGCAAAGTGAGCCAGTACGAAACAGAATGCATAAGGAATTGTTTTATAAAGCAGAATTTCATTCTTTCCGAAACGGAAGATGATGCAGACGTTTTTGTGGTAAATTCATGTACCGTTACGGGAAGCGGTGACAGCAAATCATTATATGCCGTCAGGAAATTACGCAGAGATCACCCTGATTCGGTCATCGTCCTTACCGGATGTCTGCCGCAGGCTGCACCGGAAACAGCCGGCAAATGTATGGAAGCGGATATAATAACAGGTACAAAGGAAAGGGAAAAACTGCCCGGACTTGTTTTGCAGGCAATGGAAAACAGAAACCATATAGTTGAAATTCCGGAATATACCGGCAATGATGCATTTGAGAATATATCGGACGGCTGCATTTCCGGAAGAACCAGGGCTTTTCTTAAAATACAGGACGGCTGCAATTGCTTCTGTTCATATTGTATCATACCGTACGCACGTGGACGGTGCAGAAGTAAGCCTATGGAATCAATCATAAAAGAGGCAAAGTTGCTTGCAGGAACAGGCCACAAGGAGATCGTGCTTGTAGGAATCAATCTTGCTTTTTACGGTCTGGAATATGGTTTGCGTCTTGTTGACGCTGTTGAGGAGTGCTGTAAAATAGACGGTATTGAGCGTGTGAGGCTTGGTTCGCTTGAACCTGAAATGATTTCCAATGACGATTTGATAAGACTTTCACGCCTGCCGGAATTCTGCCCGCAGTTTCACTTATCGCTTCAGAGCGGAAGCCGCCGGACTTTACAGAGAATGCACAGAAAATACAATCCCGAAGAATATATGACCCTTGTTAAAAAGATCCGTTATATTTTCCCGGACGCTGCTTTTACAACTGATGTTATGGTAGGTTTTCCGCAGGAAACTGAAGAGGAATTTGCCGAATCAATGGCTTTTGTTGAAGAAGTTGGATTTGCAAAGATTCATGTATTTCAGTATTCTCCACGTAATGGCACAATTGCCGCACAGCTGAATAATCAAGTACCTAAAAATATAAAGGCTGAACGTGCTGAACGCATGAAAGCGCTTGGTGAAAAATTGCAGAAAAAATATATGCAGAGCCTTGTCGGAAAAACAGTCCCCGTACTGTTTGAACGTGAAAATTCAGATGAATTTCATCAGGGACACGCTCCTGACTACACGGTAATAAAAATTTCTCGGAAAAATTCAAAAAAAAGTTTGCGTAATTGCATTTTTTATGTTACAATAGAAGAGGCGCACAATAATTGCTGTTATGGCAGCATATGTGAACCTTAAATCAGAAAAGGAGATTTAAATATGTCCGTATACAGAATTTATGCAGAAAAAAAACCGGAATTTGCCGTTGAGGCACGTTCCGTGATGAACGATGTCAGAACGGCTTTAAGACTGAATCTGACAGGTCTCAGGATACTTAACAGATATGATGCCGACAAGCTTGGCAGAGATGATTTCGATGCCGCAGTCAATACCGTTTTTTCCGAGCCCGCCGTTGATGTTGTTTACGACGAGATGCCTCCTGTGGGCGAGAATGACAGAGTATTTGCCGTTGAATATCTTCCCGGTCAGTTCGATCAGAGAGCCGACAGCTGCGAGCAGTGCATACAGATCCTCCGTCAGGGTGAAAGATGCCGTGTGAGAAATGCCCGTGTTTATATTGTTTCAGGCCATCTGACAGATGAGGAATTCAACAGGCTCAAAGCATATATAATCAATCCCGTGGAGAGCCGTGAAGCTTCCCTTGAAAAGCCTGAAAGTCTGGATACGAATTATGATATTCCTGAAACTGTTGAAGAGCTTGAAGGTTTTATAAATCTCAACGCCTTTGGTCTTCACGCTTTTATAGATGAATTCGGACTTGCTATGGATTATGATGATATCAAGTTCTGCCAAGATTATTTCCGAAACGAGGAAAAGCGCAATCCGACTATCACCGAAATCAGAATGATCGACACATATTGGTCGGATCACTGCCGCCACACTACATTTCTTACAAATGTTGAAAATGTTGACATAAAGACGCCTTATATAAAAGATACATACGATATGTACCTCAATGTCCGTGAAGAGCTGGGCAGAACAGATCGTCCCGTTACTCTTATGGATATCGGAACGCTTGCTGCTAAAAAACTTAAAAATGACGGACTTCTTCCTGACATTGACGAAAGTGAGGAGATCAATGCCTGTTCCGTTAAGATCAAGGTAGATATAGACGGAGAACTTGAGGATTGGATTCTCATGTTCAAAAACGAGACTCACAATCATCCTACAGAAATCGAACCATTCGGCGGCGCTGCGACCTGTCTCGGCGGAGCTATCCGTGATCCGCTTTCAGGACGTTCATACGTTTATCAGGCGATGCGTGTGACCGGAGCGGCAAATCCGCTTGTGCCGGTTGAAGATACCATTACAGGAAAACTTCCGCAGAGAAAGATCACTGTAGGCGCTGCTAACGGTTACAGTTCCTACGGAAATCAGATCGGACTTGCTACCGGTCATGTGGCAGAAGTTTATCATCCCGGATATGTGGCAAAGAGAATGGAGATAGGAGCTGTTTTAGGAGCTGCTCCGGCTGAAAATATCAGACGTGAAAGACCTGTTCCGGGAGATATCGTCATTCTTCTCGGAGGAAAAACGGGACGTGACGGCTGCGGCGGAGCTACGGGATCTTCCAAGTCTCACACCCTTGAATCCCTTGAACACTGCGGTGCAGAGGTACAGAAAGGAAATCCGCCGGAAGAGAGAAAGCTCCAGAGACTGTTCAGAAACCCTGAGGTCACAAAAATGATAAAGCGCTGCAACGACTTTGGTGCAGGTGGTGTATCTGTAGCTATAGGTGAGCTTACCGACGGTCTTGTTATCAATCTTAATGCTGTTCCCAAGAAGTACGAGGGACTGGACGGCACAGAGATCGCCATTTCCGAATCGCAGGAGAGAATGGCTGTTGTTATTGCTCCGGAGGATATGGAAAAGTTCATGGAAGAGGCAGCAAAGGAAAACCTTGAAGCAACTCTTGTGGCTGACGTTGTTGAAGAACCACGCCTGAAAATGGTCTGGAACGGCAATACCATTGTTGATCTGTCACGTGAATTTCTCAATTCAAACGGCGCTCCTAAATACACTGATATCGAAATAGAAGCTCCTTTGGCAGGAAAGACAGAGGAAGTTACCGATAGTGCCGATACATGGACGGAGCTTATGTCCAATCTCAATGTCTGCTCACAGAAAGGGCTTATCGAAAAGTTCGATTCAACTATTGGAGCAGGAACGGTTCTTATGCCTTTCGGCGGTGTTTATCAGATGACTCCGTCACAGGCTATGGCTGCAAAGATTCCTGTACTGACAGGAGAGACAAAGACCTGTTCTCTCATGGGCTGGGGTTACAATCCTGACATATCTGAAAAAAGTCCGTATCATGGAGCCATGCTGGCTGTTGTTGAGTCTATTGCAAAGGTCGTTGCAGCAGGCGGTACATACAAGAAATGCTGGCTGACTTTCCAGGAGTATTTTGAAAGAACGCAGAATGATCCCAGACGCTGGGGCAAGCCTATGGCTGCACTTCTTGGAGCTTTCAAAGCACAGCTTGAAATGGGATGCGGTTCCATAGGCGGAAAGGATTCAATGTCCGGAACTTTTGAAAACATTGATGTTCCGCCCACGCTTGTATCATTTGCAGTATCTACAGCAATGGCTGACAAAGTTGTTTCCACCGAATTCAAGGGTGCAGGAAACAGTGTAATTATGATTACTCCCGAATACGATGAAAATAGTTTGCCGAAATTTAACAGCATAAGGGCTTGCTTTGACAAGGTTGAGAAGATCATTGCCGACGGTCGTGCAAATGCGATATGGACAATCGGCTACGGCGGAGCTGCCGAGGGTATCGCTAAGATGTGCTTCGGAAACAAGCTTGGTTTCGCCTTTGACGTACGTCTCGCAAGCAATCAGCTGTTCAGACCCTGCTATGGTTCGTTTATTATCGAGCTTAACGGCGAATCCCAAGAGGACGAGAATGTTATCGGAAAGACGATTGAGGAATATGCGGTACGCTGCATAGATTACACTGTAAATCTCGAGAATATCCAGCGTGTATGGGAGGGTAAACTTGAACCAGTATTCCCGTGCAGAATAAAGACAACAGATGTAACGCCGGAGGTTTATTCTCACTCTGACAGACTGCATCTTACAGCATCAATCAAGACAGCTCAGCCGAGAGTGCTTATTCCGGTATTCCCCGGCACAAACTGTGAATACGATACCGCAAGAGCCTTTGAAAGAGCCGGAGCTGTTCCGGAAACGGTTGTAATCAGAAATCTGTCGGCGTCCGCTATCGAGGAATCCGTAAATTATTTTGAAAAAGCAATCAGGAAATCGCAGATAATCATGATTCCGGGCGGATTCAGCGGCGGTGACGAGCCGGAGGGAAGCGGAAAGTTCATTACAGCGTTTTTCCGCAATCCGAGGATCAAGGATGCCGTTCATGATCTGCTGAAAAACCGTGACGGACTCATGCTTGGTATCTGTAATGGATTCCAGGCGCTCATCAAGCTTGGACTTGTTCCTTACGGAGAGATAGTTGACATGACGGAGGAGTCACCTACACTGACATTCAATACGATAGCACGTCACCAGTCCATGATGGTCACAACGAGGATAGCATCAAACAAGAGTCCGTGGCTTTACGGCTGTGAGGTCGGAGATATCCATACGATACCGATATCACATGGTGAGGGAAGATTTGTCGCACCGGCAAGCCTTATCCAGCAGATGGCTAAAAACGGTCAGATAGCTACGCAGTATGTTGATCTTAACGGCAATCCGACTATGGATATACGTTACAATCCAAATACATCAGTAGAAGCGATCGAGGGAATCACTTCACCGGACGGACGAGTTCTTGGAAAGATGGGTCACAGCGAGCGTATGGGAAGCTATATTGGCAAGAACGTTGGCGGAAACAAAGATCAGAAGATTTTTGAAAGTGGCGTAAAATATTTTAAGTAATATAAAATTGCGGTCAGTCTTGTGGGGCTGACCGCTTTTGTAAAACTTGACAGAATTAAAATATTGCAGTATACTAATAATATAATTAATTTTATAAGGGAGAAGAAAAAAATGAAAAGAAATAAGGTATTTGCCGTATTATGCGGCGCAATGATGTTGTGTACGACAGCGCTTGTTTCATGCGAGGGCAGTGAAAGTGATAAGGATATAAACAGCAAGAAAGACAGGGCTCAAACTAATCAGAGTGACTATGATTTAAAAACGTCGCTTACAAAAGCAAATTCAAGTGCATCCTGTCTTTATGATTCGATTAATTCTGTTCTAATTGAACTTGATGAAAGCGGTGCTGACGTAGGTGCTATTAAATCAATAAGTTACAATAAAGGCGATGCGACTGTGACTGTTTTAACTGGTAGCGTTGTTGATGATACGAAGATATATAGAGGAATTGAAGAATATTTTGATGATGTAAATAAGTTGGATTTCGTAGCTTCTTGTGACAGAGGCGTATGTATCGCAGTGGCTTGCAAAGAGGATGATACTTATACAGGTTCAAAGCCAACTGTTGTAACGACCGATAATTATAAAGATTATTCAGATGACCTTGAAAAAGCTCTTGCAGATGCAGTAAACAAAGCTAATGTTGATAGATAAGGCAATGGCAGTCTCTGAAAAAACGGATATTTATTAGTCAATCAGATTATCAGAGGCTGCTTGATGCATTTTGCATAAAAATATCAAGGAAAAATTAAACAATCTTCTACTTGACAATAAATAAAAAAGGTGATATAATAATAAAGCTGTCGGACGAGAGGACAAGCGAGAGACGAAGTAAGTAAGGAAGAACTGGGCGAATGGAAGACGCTTAAA
>JAETSI010000079.1 GCA_021769725.1 Oscillospiraceae bacterium
AAAAACACAGCGGACTGCTTACTAACGGTACGCTGAAAATCGGCGGAAACTTTTCACAGGTAAATTACGGATCGGACAGCGCTTACAATTTCAAAGCAAGCGGCGATCATACTACGATAATTAAAGGAAAATCAAAGCAAAGTGTTAAATTTGATAATCCTACATACTCAAATTTTTCAAATATCAGCTTTGAAAATGCGGCAGGGATCTCACTTGATACAAATGTATATGCGTATGGAAATGTAAAAGATGAATACAAATCTGTTAATGGCAGTTATTTATATATTACTAAGCTTTCTCAGATAGAGGGAGATTGCTTTGGTGGTAATATATATCTTACTGCGGGTAATAATACAGATTCCTACGTAACGAAAGATATGACCTTGGGCGATTTGACGTGTAATTATCTTTATCTTGACGAGTATAAATTAAGCGTTAATTCGCTGACAGTAAATAATCTTCTTGATATTGGAAAAGGCTATCTTGAAACAAGAAAAAATTTGTATATCGACCAGTATGCATATTTTAAAATGTACGAGGCAGAGGCAAGAGTTCTTGTCGCTGGAAATCTTACCATTAATTCGAGATACTCATCGTCAAATAATCTGACAAACGGAACATTAGAGCTTAAAGGCGACTTTATACATAACAGAAATTCGGAATTTGTATGTTCAGGAGATCATCTTACTATTTTAAGCGGAAAAAGCGCTTCTAACGGAAGATCTTACATTCAGACGATCGCTGTATATAAAAACGGTTCAAAATTCAATAAACTGATCGTAACAAGGCCTGAATCGCTTTTTAATGTAAAATACTATAGTACGGGCGAAAAGGTTGAGTTTGCCGATATCTGCAACGAATTTTCATTCGAATACGACGATATTGAGCCTCCGGCAAAAGTTAGCGGACTTACAGCTTCCGAAACGACTGCTACTTCCATACATCTTGTGTGGAACGCTTCTGAGGATAACGTCAGAGTAACGGGCTACGAAATATACCGTAACGGAGAAAAGCTCGTAACTACCGGAAGAACGGAATATATTGATCAATCTCTGTCTCCGAATACTTCGTATTCTTATCAGGTGTATGCATTTGATGAAGAAAGAAACTATTCCGAGGGATCAGTAGTATTAAAAACAAGTACCCTTGAAGATACAGATGCACCGGACCAACCTCAGAATCTTAAATTTGCATCTGTGACTGGTTCTTCACTCACATTGTCGTGGAATCCTTCAAAGGATAACGTAGCTACATCAGGATACATCATATATCGTGATAATGAAGAAATTGCAAGGGTTCAGGAATGCGGATATAAGGACGCTGCTTTGGAAAAGAACGTTAAATATTCGTATATGATAAAAGCCTATGATGAAGCAGGAAATACTTCTGATTTCAGCGATATCATCACAGGATCTGTTGTTATGCCGAAAATAATATCCGTATCTCCTTCCGACGGATCGTCGCTTGGCGGAAAATCCCAGACCATAACTGTGATTTTTGAAAAGACGGGCGACGGCAGAGGAAACAATGTGACGATTGGATGTAAAAAGGCCGAAGAAAATAATTATACTCTTCTTACCGAAGAACCTCTTTATGCAGAGCCGTATTCCGCAAACAAGCTTTGCGTAAAATATACATGGAATACAGCCGGTCTTGACGGAAATTATGATATATGCGCCACTCTTTACGACGCTGACGGAAATATGGATGTAAAGGAAGCGTCGTATAATGTAACTTCCGCAGGACCGAAAGCTCCGCAGGAATTTAAAGCTGAAACCAATAACGGAACGGTTGAACTGACATGGAAAAAGTCTGTAAGCGCAGACTGTAAAAAATATGTTATTTACAGACTTGATCCGGACAGTGAGGGATATATAGAGGTCGCTGTTATCAACGACAGGAACACTGTAAGATATATTGACAAAACTGTTTCGGCAGGCAGAGAGTATACATATAAGATATCCGGAGTCAACAGCTTCGATATTGAGGGCGAAGCAAGTAATACAGCTCAGGTAACTGTTGCCGAGGATAAAGCTATTCCGGTAATCAAAGCTATAACTGCAGATAAGTCAAGGCTGAATAAGACTGCTAAAATCATTGTATCGTCAGAAGATAATCTTGCCGTGAAAAACGTTAAGCTTGAGTACAAGAGAACCGATGACGAGGAATATACTCTCATAGGTGAAACTGACTGTAATAACGGCATTGCCGTATTCAACTGGGATACAGCTGATATAGCTGACGGCTCTTATACGCTCAGAGCTACTGCTGTTGACGCAAACGGAAATATTTCTGCAAGTACAGATAATTCAGAGAAGAAATTTACCGTTGATAATACAGGCATATCAAAAATAACAATTGACTCCGAAAACTGTACAGCGGCTTCAACGCACATATCGTTCAGATGGAATGATGTGACCGAACCGGATTTCGGATATTTTGCTGTTGAACAGAAGCAAAGCGACGGAAGCTTTAAGGAAGTCGGAACATCGGTAAACGTTACGGGACTTCATGTGCAGGGTCTTAAGCCCGATACCGAATATACCTTTATTGTAGTCGGTTACGACGATATAGGAAACAGGGGAGAAGCTTCCGATGAGTTAACGATCAGAACAAATTCAGATGCCGTTT
Organism: Oscillospiraceae bacterium; assembly: GCA_021769725.1. GTDB lineage: Bacteria > Bacillota > Clostridia > Oscillospirales > Ruminococcaceae > Ruminococcus. Next base: position 2,632 of record JAETSI010000079.1, read on the forward strand.
CTCCTGTTATTACTGCGTTCTATCCTGAATCAAAGGCATATAATTCTGTTATAAATTTAAGGATAACCGCTATGGATAATGCGGAAGTATCATCAGTGAAGCTTGCGTATTCTTATGACAGCGGAGATGAAAAGACATGGTATCCTTTGATTGAAATAACCGAAAATACAAATGGAACTTTCGGTTATTCGTTTGATATTTCAGAAATGGAAGAGGGCAAGATATATGTTCAGGCTATCGCTTGTGACAATGCCGGAAATATCAGCGATCCGGTAGTCAGTGAATTTATTGTTGACAGAACATCCCCTGATGAAATAACCGATCTTGTATCTGAAACAGGAAACGGAAATATTCATCTGGTGTGGACTGTAACAAGCGATGATACAGAAAAATTCCTTATTTACAGAAGCGAAGGCGAGCTGAATTCGTACTCGCTGATCGCAGAATGTTCAACAAAGGATTATTATGATACAAAGGCAAAGCTTGGAACACTTTATTCCTATAAGGTTATTGCAGTCGATACTGCCGGAAATAAAAGCAAATACTCTAATGAGGCGATAGCTCAGATAACTGAAGATAATATAAATCCAAAATTGCTTGGCTTTAATTATAAGTCCGGTATTTCCGTTTCGGCTGCACCAAAAATGAGTGTTGTCGCATGGGATAATTTCGCACTCTCAAGTGTGACTGTAGAATATAAAGCCAAGAACTCTTCAAATGAGATATGGTATGAGATTGGCACATTTGATCTCAGTTCAAACTACGCTTCAGCAGATTTCACCTGGAACACAGACGGACTTGATGACGGTATTTATGAATTCAGAGCATATTGTACTGACTTGATGGGAAATATCAGCGACACCTTTACGGCAGAATTCATACTTGACGCTACTGCGCCAGACGCTCCGGTTCTGGAACTTTTACAGAAGGATTTCCTTATCGAACTTGAATGGAGTAAACCTGAGGCTGATGATATAGGCTATTACAAGGTTTACAGAAAGGATCCGGAAAATAATAAATTTGAATTGCTGACACAAACCTCAGCGCTGGCTTATACCGATACGAATGTTGAGCCATACAAGACCTATACCTATATGGTAGAGGTCTATGATACGGTCGGAAATTTCACCGTAAGCAATGAGATGAACGGCTATGCCTTTGATAATGATACTGTTGATCCAATTATCGATATTCCAGATGAACTTTATGGTATTGCAGGTGAAGAACTTCTTATTGACGGAAGCGCTTGCACCGATAATGTAAGAATAAAAAGATTTATATGGGATATGGGCGACGGAAATACGGTATACGGAATGAAAAACGCATACGTATACGACGATCCGGGAGAATATACCGTTACTCTTACAGTTGAGGATTCCGCAGGAAATAAGGCTGAAAAAGATATTTTTGTTACAGTTTACAAACCGTCTGAATACGGATATATAAATATTGAAGTAACCGACTCAAATAATAATCCGTTAAGCTATTCGTATATTTATGTTTACTCAGGCGACAGCGAAGGTATTCATACAATGCGTACAGGTTATGACGGAACTCTGAAGTTGTGTGCGAAAATAGGAGATAATAAGATCGCTGCGTACAAGGACGGATATCTTCCTGAAGAAAAGGAAATAGCAATTAACAATGAAGGCGATAACGGAACGGTTAAGCTTTCGCTTCAGGACGGAGAACTTGTTACGGGTAATTTAGAGGTTCACAGAATGTCTCTGGAGGAGATGGCAGAGGCGGGAATAGATTTCTACGATCCGTCGAATTATCATACCGTTAAATTTAAGGTAAAGTTAACATTTGCTCAGGAGCCTATACCGACGGTCATTGAATATATTCCTACAGGCAGCGGCGGCTATATTTCAGGAAGCGGAGGCTCAGGAGGAATCGGTGGCACATGGAGCAGCGGAGGCACATATAAAACAAGCTCCGGAGGTCATGTATCATTCTCGCCTGTTGTAAGACAGGATGATGATGCTCCTGAAGAAGAACAGCCTATACTTGCATATGTTTATGTAAACCAGAGTATCTCATTTATGAAAAATATGTACGCTGTGAACCTTGGCGTATTAAATAATGCCGATAAACAGTTTGTTATAGAAAATTCATCAGCAAGGTTAAACCTGCCGTATGGACTTTCTCTTGCTGCGCCGAATCAGACTCTTACTCAAAGTATGGGTTCTATCGCCGGACAGCAGCAGAAAACGATTGGCTGGTCTGTAAGAGGAGACAGAAAGGGCGAATATGATCTTTCTGCTGATTTCAAGGGAACTCTTATGCCTTTCGGAGCGCCTGTTTCCGCAAGCTTTAAAACGGCAACTCCGTTTACCGTAGGCGCAGGCGATGGAATAGTTATTCATGTAATGCCGGAATCATGCGCATATATCGGCGAGAAGTATTATGTACAGCTTGCTGTTGTAAACGAGGGTTCGGATACATTCTATAACCTGACCACGGACTTCGGACCATATACTAACCCCGGACAAAAAAGCGAAATCACTGTAACTTATCCTGACGGAACTGTTGAAACTCAGTCGGAAGAATCAGCTTGCTATGAAATAGAAAGCGCAGACACGTGCGAGTATATTCCGGTCATATCCGGAGGGCAGCATGTCAGAGTAAAAGTTTTCAGACCCGGAGATGTTATCTACGGCACTTACAGTCAGGTATTTTCAGCTGACGGCGATCCGAAAAAGGTATACTATAAGCTTATAGAATCCGTGGTACAGCAGCTTTCGGGAAATACTAACGTTAAGGTCGTTGTCGAACCTATTCCAAGCCACATTACTAAAATGAATGTAGAATATCGAATAGTTGAAAACACCTGGGCTGATCCTGTCGATATGACTACCGGAGCATATACCGATCAGGTTGCCGCAATGTCTGTAAACGGAGAATTTCCGCTTAACTTAAATCTCAACTACAATTCTTTGAACGTTCCCGAAAACAGAGAGAACGTTGAAAACGATCTGTTCTGGTATTCTCAGAAAGGACAGCTTGGTTACGGATGGTCACATGATTACGAAGTTTATCTTGACGTTAATGATTCTGTCATAAACGTACATCTGAATCCTTCTTCTTACGCAAGCTTTATAGACGAGCGTTCGGCAATAAAAAATGTCAACGGAGAGATCATCGACGGCAGAGTTGTTTTACATAAGCCCAACGATACGGGAGTTAAGAATTACGTCTGCATAAGCAGCGGAATGTCCGACTACTTCATGAGTAGAGACGAGAATAATATTTACACTCTTGAAATGCCCGGCGGTCAGAAGTATATGTTTGACAGCGACGGTAAGCTTATAAAGCTAATTCAGTCGAACGGAAAGTCCACAACGCTTACTCATATAGGAAATACGACTACTGTTACCGAGGATAATTCAGGCACAAATCTTGTGCTTAATTACAATAGCGACGGTCTGCTTACCTCAATCGGTGACGGAAACGGCAGGATCACGACTTTGACCTATGACAACGATCTGCTGACGTCTGTAACCAATCCTATTGGTGAGAAAGTCGTTTACACCTATGATGAAAACGACAGACTTATTACGGCGGCTATAGACGGCTGTGATCCTTACGTTACAAATACTTATGACAACGAAGGAAAGGTTGTCGCTCAGGACGACGGCGATCCGAATACTCCTCTTTCACGTTTCAGCTATTCGGAAAACGATAATAACGAGTTTATTGTTGACGGTACGGACAGAAACGGAAATACTGTAAAATATGTTTCCGACGGTATGGGACATCTTCTTTCTGTAACAGATCAGAACGGAAACACAGTAAAGTATTCATATGATCTAAACGGAAATCTTCTTGATGAAACAACTGCTGACGGTTTCACGGCCGTATACTCTTACGACGATGATAACAACCTTGTTAAAATAAAGGATTCAAGCGGAAATGAAACGAAATTAACATACGATAACAGAGGAAATATTCTTTCCGTAACAAGTCCTGATGGTGAAAAGAATGTATATACGTATAATACAAGCAATCTGCCGCTCACACAGACAGAGTATACTTTGGCAAGAAAGAGCTTCACCTATAATGAAAACGCTCAGATACTTTCTGAGGCTATCGAGGGGCTGGGAGTAAGAAAATACGAATATACAAACGGCAGAATTACTGCCGTAAGCGATTATGAAGGTAATGTTTCATATAATACCTATGACGAATACGGTAATCTGCGCTCACAGACTGACAGGGAAGGGCATCAGACAATATATAAGTACGATCTGCTTAACAGGTTAATAAGTGTAACTGACGAGGATGGTACTGAAAGCTATACCTATGACGCAATGGGCAATAAGACCTCTGTTACCGATTCAAGAGGCAATACGACTTATTATAATTATAACGCTAATAATTTGCTTATCAGTGCGACTAATGCTAAGGGTACGGTTTCTTATGCTTATGACAACGAAGGAAGACTGATACGTCAGACAAATACTGACGGTACAATAATTACCAACACTTATGACGCAGCCGGAAATGTTATTTCTACGACAAATGAAAACGGCGAAGTAACTAAATTTGCATATGATGCGGCAAACAGAATGGTCTTCAGGACAATTATTGACGGAGAAAATAATTATACCGAAAGCTATGAATATTATCCTAACGGCAAGACAAAGAAGGTAATATTTGCTGACGGTACAAGTGAAAGCTATACCTACGATAAGCAGTGGAGACTTATTAAGACAACTGATAATAACGGAAATTCATTTGCATCCGAGTATGACGCTAATAATAATCTTTTGAAAACGACAGACGCAGAGGGCAACAGTACATCATATACTTACGATAAGTACGGCAGAATGACAAGCTCGACCGACGCTAATGGAAACGTTACAACTTATGACGAGTATGATTTAAACGGACTCTGCACTAAGAAAACTCTGCCTAACGGACAGAGTATAAAGATCGTCTACAACAAGGAGGGTATGATAACACAGACAACTCTGCTTGCAGGCGAAGACGGCGGGGAAGATATTTCAGTATTCTACAAGTACGATGCGGCAGGACGTGTGACCGAATACACCAATGAGGAAGGCTATACAATATATACCGAATATGACGAGAACGGAAATATTGTTAAGCTGACAGACGCAGAGGGTAATGTTGTAACCAATCAGTACGATGAGGTAAACGCTCTTGTTCTGACGACCAGCGCTATAGATGTTGACACTCAGTATACCTATGACAGCGTTGGAAATCTTGTTAAGACGATTGAAAATCTTAATACGACAAGAGAAGAGCAGACAACCAATACTTTCGATAATCTCGGACGGGTAAGCACATCGACTGACGCAGAAAGCGGAGTTTCAAGCTATACCTATGACAGACTTGGAAATATTATAGCTGTTACTGATCCTAACGGCGGCGTGAACTCGTATTCCTATGACAGCATGGGCAGAGTCACAGAGTCTGAGAACGCTGTCGGAAGCAGGAAAAGCTATACCTACAACGATATAGGTGCATTGGCTTCTCAGCAGAATGCAAGAGGTCAGAACACAACGTATGAATACTATAAAAACGGCTGGATAAAGAGCTTTACCGACGAGCTGAGTACGGTTTCATACACCTATGACGGCAACGGAAACGTACTTACAGTCACCGATGAAAACGGCACAATTACGAGGGAATATGACTGTATGAATCATGTTACCAAGTATACCGATTTCAGAGGAAACACTATCGATTATTCTTACGATCAGATCGGTAACCTTGTTGCTATAACTTATCCCGGCGGAAGAATAGTTCGCTATACCTATTATAAGACGGGACAGACAAAGACCGTTACAGACTGGGACGGCAGAGTTACATCGTTCGAGTACGACGGCAACAGCAGACTTGTCAAAACGACCAGACCCGAGGGCAGCGTTGAGGAAAGAACCTACGACGCAGTCGGCAGGCTTGTGACTATTGTCGATAAGAACGGCGAAAATGTTATTAATCAAACAGTTTATTCATATGATGAATCGAATAATGTAACAAGCGTTTCTATGTCGGACGACACGTCGATAGATGGTCTTGCAAGCGCTGAAATGAAATACAACGCCGCAAATCAGCTTATCGAGTACAACGGCGAAGAAGTAAAGTACGACGCTGACGGCAATATGATTTACGGTCCGCTTAACGGCGAAATGACAGCGTTTAAATATGACTGCCGCAACAGACTTGTTTCGGCGGGCGGAATAAGCTATGAATACGACGCTGAAAATAACAGGATCTCACAGACTGAAAATGACGTGAAAACAAGTTATGTTGTCGACAGCAACAGCAGCGCTCTTACACGTATTCTGGTGATGACAAAGGGAGATGATACAACCTATTTCGTATACGGAACGGGACTTCTTGCACAAGAGAGCGATGGGGAGTACCTGACGTACCACTTTAATAATATCGGTAATACACAATCGGTCACCAATGAAGTTGGTGAAATAGTAGAATCTTTTGACTACGGACCATATGGTGAGTGGCTTTCCGAGAATAATTGTGGTATAATGTTTCTGTATAGCGGCGAATACGGCGTAATCACGGACGCAAACGGTCTGTACTACATGAGGGCAAGGTACTACAACCCCGAGATCAAACGTTTTATCAATCAGGACGTTGTGGTTGGAAGCATTACCGACAGCCAGACTTTGAACAGATACGCATATGTCAACGGTAATCCGATAAGCCTTGCCGACCCGTTCGGACTTAGTCCTTTGCTCAACTGGCTAGGCGGAATCACGGGACACGATGTTCTTGACGTACTTGGAATGCTTCCAGGCGTTGGATTTGTGTTCGACGGAATCAATGCGATCTGGTATGCTGCCGAAGGAGATTATTTCAATGCCGCCTGCAGCTTTGTATCAGCGCTGCCGGGAGTAGGCGACGCAATCGGAGCATTTGCAAAAGCAGGAAAGTCATGTAA
>JAETSI010000210.1 GCA_021769725.1 Oscillospiraceae bacterium
CTGGAGGAATGCATTGAACTCATCTTGAATCCAGACATCACAGACTACCTGTAAGAAAAGCACCTCGGAATGAGGTGCTTAATAACGTTTAGTCGCAAATTTTCTGGAAGTTAACACATGACGGAAACCGGCTTTTATATTTTATTCTGTCTCCAACAGCCCAATCATGGCTACGGAATCAGCCAGCAGGTCAAGCAAATGACAGGGGGAGAGTTAGTGATCAGTCCGGGAACGATGTACGGAACACTCTCCAAAATGGAAAAAGACGGCCTGATTGTTTTTGAGAGGGAAGAGGAAAAGAGAAAGCTCTATCGAATTTCTGAACTGGGGAAAGAAATCTTACATCTTGAGATGAAACGTATCGAACGCTTGTATAAAAACAGCAAAGGAGTGAAAATCAATGAATAGCAAAAAAACGGTGATCCGGTTTTTTACCATTGCGGATTATGAAGAAGAAGAAATTTGGCTGCGCAACCAACATAAAAACGGCTGGAAACTGTCAAAAATGATTCCACCGTGCTTCTTCCTTTTTGAAAAATGCATACCGGAGGACGTGACCTACCGGCTGGATTATAAGAACAACGGGGAGACCGGCAGCTATTTTCAGATTTTTAAGGATTATGGCTGGGAATATATCGGTCGGTGTTTTGGGTGGCTGTATTTTCGCAAACCGTCGTCCCAGATGGATTCCGAACAGGACGGCGAGATCTTTTCCGATAATGAATCAAGAATAAGCCTGATTGACCATGTGCTAAAAACCCGTTTGGCTCCTCTTTTAGTGCTGTTTCTATGCTGCGTATTGCCGAATCTCTTCAGAAGCATGGATGCCAGTGACTCCCTTTCAACCGTGATCACTGTATTCTTAGCTGTGATGACGCTGCTCTATCTCTATCTGATTATTTATTGCGGCCTGAAGCTGCGAACGCTAAGAAGGAAGTACAAGTTTGAAACAAATAAGTAGAGGACAGCCAAGAAATAAAGGGCATAGCAAACAAGCCATCTTTTGGTGGCTGAAAAATTGAATATAAACGCACCACCTAATCAGGAAGCTGGTAA
>JAETSI010000211.1 GCA_021769725.1 Oscillospiraceae bacterium
GCAATTAAAGGGATCGGGCTGGTTACAGTCAGCGGCTTTATTGCAGAGGTTGGGGACATTGGACGTTTTGATAATCCCAAGCAGCTGCAGAAACTGGCGGGATATGCGATCGTGGCAAACGATTCCGGCAAGCATAACGGAGAAAGCCGGATCAGCTACCGCGGAAGGAAGCGCCTGAGATATGTGCTGTATGAGGCAGCGATATCGCTGATCGGAAAGAATGCGGAGTTCCGAGAAATACATGAGTATTATCGGAGCCGAAAGGAAAACCCGCTGAAAAAGATGCAGTCAGTGGTTGCGGTAGCCTGCAAGGTTATAAGGGTATTCTACGCAATCCTTACAAAAGGTGTAGATTATGATGCAGAAAAACTGATGGGGGACATCAGGAGGCCGCAGATGCAGGCAGCATAGCAACCAGAGACTAAAGTAATACCCCTGTCACAGTTGAATTGAGACTTTAGAAAACAGAACTGAGAGTTGAATTCAGCTGTGACAGGAAAACTGAAAGGTATGAGAAACAGGCCGGGAAAACGTCCGCCGCAAGGTGCTGGCTTGAGGAGCATACAAAACAGGTCAGTAAGACTTAAGATAAAGAATGAGCCAGTAGTCGGCAGGAATTGACACCATAGGGCAAGACCCTGACAAGGAGCTAAGCTGACACCCTGGTTATGGACAGGCGGGACGAAGGAAGTTAGGACCCTGCAGAAATGCGGGAGATCCTGGTAGACACGGGAGGTACGCTGCCGTAGATGGATGGGTATACACAAGGCCATGTAGAACGGAAAACCAAGACGTTTTATTTCGTGTACCCAGAACCAGCTATTTTCGTACCAGATACAGAGAAATGTCCATTCCTATGGCTCTTTCTTCTGAGATATTTATTGATGATATATTGAAAAAATCCTTGACTTTCAAGGAAAAAAGACTTGACGAGTGATCTCGGAAACGCAATAGTGAATCAGTCGGAAGAGGTTGGTTTTCAGAAATGGGTTCAATAAGGAATGAATGACAGAGGGATCTGAATGAACAGAGGGGGATAAAGAATAA
>JAETSI010000080.1 GCA_021769725.1 Oscillospiraceae bacterium
ATTGTGGAAATGTGCATAACAGGCTATGGAATCATGGATAACTCTATTCACAGCACATGGAAAAGCTAAAGTGCAGCTTTCCCACGTCCTGCAAACAGAGTTACCCACAATTCCATGATACAGTCAGTTATACACATTACGCACAATGCCGACTACTACGGAATCCAACTCATTTTTTCACAGAACAAGATTTGCTTTTACAGAAAGAGATTATAGGTTGGAATGGAGATACGGGAGCCTGCATAGAGCACAGTGGAAAAGTTGAAGAAACTGATTGAGGAAGAATTTGTCGGGCTTGTGTTTCTGTCTGCTGAAGATATGGAGTAATAGCAAATTGGGACATAGCGGTATAACTGCTTTGTCCCAATTTGTTTATTGCTTAAATTACACGTCCGTATTAGAATTGATATGCTTGCAGAAATCAAATATCTAACATACTTCTTCCCACTATAATAATACCATACAAATTTTATAAATACAAGACTGTTTATATAAGCTGACACATGCTAAACTAGCCTAGCAATGTTTCAGTAAAATTTTCTTTCATTTTTCAAGGAGGTCATAATCATTATGGGGAATAATCAGACAGAAAAAGCGTTTGAAGAAAAAAGATTAGCACAAACAATCTCTTTAGCCGAGGAACAATTAAAGCAGGCAAAAGAAGCGGCAGACAAAAAGAAATCAGAAATTATCGAAGCCAAAAAAGATGTGCGTGAAAATACAGAACACGGTATTACATCACTGTATACATCGGACGGTTTCGAGGCACTTGTTGAATTAAGCCAATATATCAATCCTGTTACAGACAAAATTATAGATTACGAAGAAGAAGAACATAAAATACTTCTGTTAGAAAAGATGATTAAATCGCCCTATTTTGCCCGAATTGATTTTAAATTTGATGATGAGGACGAATTTGAAAAAATATACATTGGACGTTCTTCTCTACGAAAAAACAGCTATCAAGAGATGTATGTTTATGATTGGAGATCGCCGATTGCCAGTATTTTCTATCGTTTTATGACCGGCGAAGCGTTTTATGACGCTCCATGTGGACGAGTAACAGGCGAACTCAATTTGAAACGCCAATATGAAATAAAAAACGGAAAACTGGAATATTTCTTTGATTCAGATGTTCAGATTGTTGATGAATTTTTAAGGCAATTACTGTCACAAAACACTACTGCTAAAATGAAAGCGATTGTTGAAACAATTCAGCATGAACAGGACGTGGTTATTAGAGATATGGAAAATGACCTGCTAATGGTACAGGGTGTAGCGGGAAGTGGAAAAACCTCTATTGCTCTCCACCGGGCTGCTTATCTTATGTATCAAGGTTTACAAACAAAGCTGTCCGCAAATAACATTATGATTATTTCCCCAAATTCTATATTCGAGCAATATATTTCAAATGTATTGCCCGAATTGGGAGAAGATAATGTTATTTCTTCCGTGTTTGAAGATATACTTAGTGCGTTATTAATTGGCAGGAAAATTCAGTCAAGAAATGATTTTTTAGAAAACTTGATTGTCAATTCAAAATACAAGGAAATTTCAAGAAATAGTATAGAATTTAAAACGTCAAGTTTTTTTAGGGAAATTTTAGACCAATTTCTCATTGATATACCCCGCCAGTGGATAGAATTTGAAGATGTTTATTATGAGGGAAAATGCGTTGTAAGCAGGCAAATTTTAAAAGATAAAATATTAGGAAGAACAGAAACGCCATTAGGCATAAAATTAGAACAATTAGAAGATTATATTTTAGAACAAATATTTGGAACAGGAAAAGGGCGGGGGCATAAAGAAGAAAAAAATCTAATCAAGCAGGAAATACAGAAATTTATAAAAATTGACATTGTTGAATTATATAAAATATTATTTAGCAATGAAGCCTATTTTTATAGCCTGCTGCAAAATAGCAATCTGTCACAAGGCATAAAAAGTATATGGGAATATACTAGGGAAAATTTGGAAGCAGACAGATTGTATTATGATGACGCAATAGCAATCGCTTATTTGTATTTAAAAATATACGGAACAAATAAATATAAAAATATTAAGCAGGTAGTCATTGATGAAGCACAGGACTACTACCCTCTCCAATATGAAATATTTAATTTGCTATTTTCTAATGCCAAATTTACTATTTTAGGAGATATGAAACAGACTCTTGCCAAAAAAGAAGATATTTCTTTCTACGAACAAATTCAAAAAATATTGAACAAGAAAAAATCTTCTCTTATTATGTTGGATAAAAGTTTCCGTTGTACGAATGAAATTTTAAATTTTAGTTTAAAGTTCATTGAAAAAAGTTCACAGATAAAAAGTTTTAATCGGAATGGCGATAGCCCAAAAGTATATATTGCTGATAATTCCGAAATCTTTATTGATGAAATTGTTAAGGAAATAAATCTATGCCAGGAGAAAGGGTTTCAGTCGATATGCTTAATTTGTAAAACCGAAAAAAATTCAATCTATCTATTTAATAAAATTAAACACAAACTTGATATTCAGTTAATCAAAAATGGGAGCGTATCAGATTTACAAGGCGTGTTTATCTTACCAGTATATATGTCAAAGGGATTAGAATTTGATGCTGTCTTAATTTGTGATGCAGACAGCCAAAACTACCATGATGAAGATGATAAAAACCTCTTATATGTTGCCTGCACAAGAGCACTTCACAAACTTAGCTTATTTTGTGAAAATGAGGTTAGCCCGCTGATATAGATAAATTTACAATATATTGAATTGCCAAAATGCCAAACGCAGCGTAGGCGCAAATGAACAAAATGATAATAATTAGACAGACCACCTATTCTCTTAATGACATTAAATTGACATTACGCTCTCTATGATATATATTTGTTGCTTACTGTCAAAAAACACGACAGAAAAATATAGTTTAAATTCAACGGATAAAAGGGGTAATGAACATGGGAAAATTACTACTACTGACACTTAACGAACAAGAGGAAACAGCGATTGACAAAATCATATCGGCAATATCTAATTATATGCGACTTGAACCCATGCAGCTTACACCCGTTTCCGTGTTATCTTTTCCGGGATTGGAAATAAGGCAGAGCCAACGCCGGGTATTTCAAGACGGGGAGGAAGTCAATCTAACACGTCTTGAATATAATGCCCTTGTATTCCTTGCTTCCAATCCCGGCATTGTCCTCACAAGGACACAGATATTTGAAGCCGTTTGGAACATGGAAAGCGATACTTGCCATTCAAGTGTTGCCAACGTGATTTACAACCTGCGGAAAAAGATAGAGCCGGACAGCCGCAAGCCCACCTACATAAAGACCGTTTTAGGCATAGGCTACAAGTTTGCTTCCGGGGAATAACAACAGAACAACCGCCGCCCACCACAGCGACATACCATGACAGGAAATCAAGAAAAGGTTTCCTGTTTTTTTGCGCCAAAAAACGTGCTGATTTTCCAGCTTTGTCGAAAAGTTTTCTCAAAAAGTTTCCCAAAACTTTGCCATATCTTCATTTCTCTGCGTAGTAAGGAGTAGAAGGGGAAGTTTACGCCGTTTTCTTAGAGCAAGATTCTACCACAGTACCAAATTTCGCCTATCGGTTCATTTTGTCCTGCGGGAATCTTGTTGGGGTTGCCACCCCAAGCCCGCCTTTTGCGGCTTGCGCCGCTTTGAAAAATCCCCGGAAAATTTTTTCGGATTTTTCAAAAAACACTTCCGCTTATGCCCCTGTTTTTCTCCTATTAGTGAAAGGGCAAAGCATTACAAAAAGAAAGGAGGTCTACGACCATGAAAAGATATAACATACCCCACCGAAGCCGGGTAATCAAGACACGCTTGACCGAGGAAGAATACGCCGAGTTTTCCGAGCGTGTCACTCTCTGCCAAATGAGCCAGTCCGAATATATCCGGCAGGCACTGATTAAGTCACGCATACGCCCGGTCATTACCGTTTCCCCGGTCAATGATGAACTGCTTTCTGCTGTTGGGAAGCTCACAGCCGAGTACGGGAAAATCGGCGGCAACTTGAATCAGATTGCCCGCTGTCTGAACGAGTACGGCGCACCCTATAACACACTCTCCAATGAGGTACACGCCGCCATAGCGGAGCTTGCCGCCTTGAAGTTTGAAGTCTTGCAGAAAGTAGGTGAAGCCGTTGGCAACGTTCAAACATATCAGCTCTAAAAATGCCGACTACGGGGCGGCTGAACAGTACCTAACCTTTGAGCATGACGAGTTTACCATGAAGCCCACCCGTGATGAAAACGGGCAGATTGTTCCGAGGACAGGCTATCTCATTTCCTCTCTGAATTGCGGTGATGAAGATTTTGCAATCGCGTGTATGCGCTCCAATCTGAAATACGGCAAGAACCAAAAACGGGAGGACGTAAAGAGCCACCACTATATCATCAGTTTTGACCCCCGTGACGCACAGGACAACGGCTTGACCGTAGACCGGGCGCAGGAATTGGGCGAGCAGTTTTGTAGAGAACATTTCCCCGGACACCAAGCCCTTGTATGCACCCACCCGGACGGGCATAACCACAGCGGCAACATTCATGTGCATATCGTAATCAATTCTTTGCGGATTGCGGAAGTGCCGCTACTGCCCTACATGGAAAGACCAGCGGACACAAGGGAGGGCTGCAAGCACCGCTGCACGGACGCAGCTATGGAATATTTCAAAGCGGAAGTCATGGAGATGTGCCACCGGGAAAACCTCTATCAGATTGACTTATTGAACGGGAGCAAGAACCGCATTACCGAGCGGGAGTATTGGGCGAAACGGAAAGGACAAGCCGCACTGGATAAAGAGAACGCTTCCCATGCCGCCACAGGAGAACCGCCCAAACTTACAAAATTTGAAACCGATAAAGAGAAGTTACGGCGCACGATCCGCACTGCCCTTTCCTCTGCCATTTCCTTTGAGGACTTCTCCGGGAAGCTGCTGCAACAGGGAGTGACCGTCAAGGAGAGCCGGGGGAGGTTATCGTATCTCACGCCGGACAGGACGAAGCCAGTCACCGCCCGGAAGTTGGGTGATGATTTTGACCGCACCGCCGTACTGGAAACACTCACCATAAACGCACAGAACGCCGTCAGAGCCGCCGAAACGCCCGCACCCAAAGAGGAACACCCCCGCAGCATAAGGGAGCGTTTACAACGTAATAAAGCCGTCATAAATGCCCCGAAACAGGACATTTCCCAACGGGAAGCTGTACAGCGCATGGTAGACCGGGAAGCCAAACGAGCCGAGGGCAAAGGCATAGGATATGACCGCTGGGCGGCTGTCCACAACCTAAAGCAAATGGCGGCGACCATGAGCATTTACGAGGAATCCGGCTTTTCTTCCCCGGAGGAACTGGAAGCCGCCCTTGCTGCCGCCAGTGCGGAACTGAACAGCGTCCACGCCGGACTGAAAGCCGTGGAAAGCACTTTACGGGAGAAAAAAGACTTGCAGAAACAGCTATTAGCCTACATCAAGACCAAGCCCGCCCGTGACGGGCTGAAAGCACAGAAAACAGAGAAAGCCCGCAAGAACTACCGGGAGCAGCACGAAAGCGATTTTATGATAGCCGAAGCTGCCACCCGGTATTTTAAGGCAAACGGCATTACCAAACTTCCAGCTTCCAAGACCTTACAAGCGGAGATTGAGCAGCTTATGAGGGAGAAAAACACGCTTTACAACGAGTACCGGGAAAAGCGGGAGAAAACAAAGGAATTGCAGACAGTCAAGGGTAACATTGAGCAGATTTTAAGGCGTGAGCCGGAGCGCGGAAAGGGGCGGGATAATGAACGATAAACACCCATACATGGACTATTTACAGTACCGGGCGGCTTGCCGGCTTGTGCATGAGTGCTGTAATTACGATAACGGCAACTGTATCTTACTGGATAACGGCGAGCCTTGCGTATGTGTGCAGAGTATCAGCTATTCGCTTCTCTGCCGCTGGTTCATTGCCGCCGTGCTGCCGCTGGACGGGAAGCTGGAAGCCGCCCTTTTGCACCGGGCAGACAGAAAACGCTGTACCGAGTGCGGCGGGTATTTTCTCCCCAAGTCAAACCGTGGGAAATACTGCCCGGACTGCACCGTAAAAGTGCGCCGCCGGAAAGAATCGGAGCGTCAGCGGAAAAGATACCGCCTTTCTACGCATTTAGGCTATGAAAGAAGCCCGTAAACCAAGGCTTTTTTGACCGCCCTCAACGGGTAGACGGTATTTATATCCTTTACCCATGAAAAAGGCGTCCTAAAGCGTGACAGAAGCCCCAAAACAGACCAAAGGAGGAACGAATGGCAGACAACCGCAAATATTACTACCTAAAGCTGAAAGAGAACTATTTTGACGAGGACGCTATCGTGCTGCTGGAAAGTATGCAGGACGGCGTACTCTACTCAAACATTCTCTTGAAGCTGTACCTAAAATCACTGAAAAACGGGGGAAAGCTCCAGCTTGACGAGAATATCCCCTACACCGCACAGATGATAGCCACAATCACCCGCCAGCAAGTCGGCACAGTGGAAAGAGCCTTGCAGATTTTTATGAAACTGGGGCTTGTAGAACCCTTGCAGAACGGGGCTTTGTACATGAGCAACATAGAGCTTTTAATCGGTCAGTCCTCTACCGAGGGGGAGCGCAAACGCCGCGCAAGGCGGGCTTTGCAGGAACAGGCAGCACTCCCGGAAGCCGTGGCGGACAAATGTCCACCATATGCCGCGGACATTTGTCCACCAGAGAGAGAGTTAGAGATAGAGAAAGAGATAGATATAGAGTTAGAGATAAAGAGAGAGGGAGAGGGAGAAATAAAACCCGGACAGACCACCCGCGCCCCTTTTGGCAGATATAAAAACGTATTCCTGTCAGAAAAGGAGCTTGCAGAACTGCAAACGGAGCTTCCCAGCAAATGGGAATATTACATTGACCGCTTATCCGGCTATATCGCTTCCAGCGGGAAGAAATACAAGAACCATGCCGCCACTATCCGGCGCTGGGCGGCTGATGATGAAGCAAAGAAAGCACCAAAGCAGAAGATACCCGATTATTCCTACCGGGAGGGCGAGAGCCTTTGACAACAGAGATAGAACGCCCCGTAAACAGGGCGTGCCAAAAGACCATTAACAGGAGGATTTTATTTTATGAGCGAGTATGACTATGACAATGCCATTTTCCGGCTTGCCACGGCACAGGAAGCCGAGCCGGAGGACTACACCGGGGAGGACGGGCTTTTATACTGCGGGAAATGCCGCCAGCCCAAAGAAGCCTATTTTGCGGAGGGAAAGACGCTTTTCGGACGTGACCGACACCCCAAAGAATGTGACTGCAAACGGGCAGACCGGGAAAAGCGGGAAGCCGCCGACCGGGAACAGAAGCACCGGGAGGAAGTCGGACGGCTGAAAAGAATGGGCTTTACCAACCCGGCTATGCAGGAATGGACGTTTGAAAACGACAACGGCAAATGCCCCCAAATGGATAAAGCGCACTTCTATGTGGCGCATTGGGAGGATATGGAAGCGGAGAATATCGGCTACCTTTTATGGGGGAAAGTCGGCGCGGGAAAAAGCTATTTTGCCGGGTGTATCGCCAATGCCCTTATGGAGCGTGAGATTTCCGTGTGCATGACAAACTTTGCCCTTATCCTCAACGACCTTGCCGCCAGCTACAAGGACAGGAACGAATACATAGACCGCCTTTGCCGCTTCCCCCTGCTTATCCTTGACGATTTCGGCATGGAGCGCGGCACGGAATACGGGCTTGAACAGGTTTACAACGTGGTTGACAGCCGATACCGCAGCAATAAGCCGCTGATCGTGACGACAAACCTCACGCTGGAAGAATTGCAGAACCCGGAGGACACGCCCCACGCCCGGATTTATGACCGCCTGCTTGAAATGTGTTCCCCCGTCTGCTTTACCGGGGAGAATTTCAGAAAAGCCACGGCGCAGGAGAAAATGGAACGGCTGAAAACGCTGATGAATGGAAAGGAGAGCCTATGACCGACACCCCAAACAGGAACACCGCCGCTACTGCCCGCCGTCCGGACTGCGTGACCGAGGTACGCCGGGGGAACACCGTGCTTGTCGTTTCCGGCTACTTCAAACAGGACGCTACCGCCACCGCCGCCGACAAAATGATGAAAGTGCTGGAAGCGGAAGCTGCCGCAGGAGGAACAGCCTCCCATGCCATATAGTGCGACAAACCTTAATAAAAAAATGTGATATTTTTCGACATAAAGTAGCAAAAAGGACTGTACAGACAGCCGCCCCATGTGGTATGATAGACCTACGGAATAGTGGGGCTGGCTGTCGGAAACGGAGGAATTTATGTCAAGACAGACTGCCACAACACTTATTACCGCCCTATATCCGAGATTATCCCATGAGGACGAACTGCAAGGCGAGAGCAATTCCATAAGCAACCAAAAGCGGATTCTTGAAGCCTATGCCAAACAGAACGGCTTTACCAACCTCAAATGGTACACGGACGACGGATTTTCCGGGGCAAATTTCCAAAGACCCGGCTTCCAGTCCATGCTTGCCGACATTGAAGCGGGGCTTGTGGGAACGGTCATTGTAAAGGATATGTCAAGATTAGGGCGAAACTACTTACAAGTGGGAATGTACACGGAAATGATCTTCCCACAGAAAAACGTCCGTTTCATTGCAATCAATGACGGCGTTGACAGCGCACAGGGCGACAATGACTTTGCCCCTCTGCGTAACATTTTTAACGAATGGCTGGTGAGGGATACGAGCAAGAAAATCAGAGCGGTCAAGAGGTCAAAAGGCATGAGCGGGAAGCCTGTCACAAGCAAGCCCGTGTACGGCTACCTCATGGACGAGGACGAAAATTTCATCATTGACGAAGAAGCCGCACCCGTGGTTAAGCAGATTTACAGCTTATGCCTTGCCGGGAACGGACCGACCAAGATAGCCCGTATGCTTACGGAGCAGGAAATCCCCACGCCGGGAACGCTGGAATACCGCCGGACAGGGAGAACCCGCCGCTACCACCCCGGCTATGAGTGCAAATGGGCGGCAAATACCGTTGTGCATATCCTTGAAAACCGGGAATACACGGGCTGCCTTGTGAACTTCAAGACCACCACCCAATCCTACAAAAACAGCAAGATTATCTACAACAGCGAGGACAAACAGGCGGTATTTGAGAACCACCACGAAATCATCATAGACAAGGACACATGGGAACGTGTGCAAGAGCTACGCAAGCAGCGCAAACGCCCCAACCGCTATGATGAAGTGGGCTTGTTCTCCGGCATACTCTTTTGTGCCGATTGCGGCAGCGTCATGTACCAGCAGAGGTATCAGACGGACAA
>JAETSI010000081.1 GCA_021769725.1 Oscillospiraceae bacterium
ATTTATATGTTACAAATGTACAACACCGTAATCAACCACGGATCAAAAGGTTGATAGAAAGGAGAAGGTATATCTGTAAATGACTATTAGATGAGTCAATTACAATATACCAGGATAAAAATCATTACCATTTACTTGATTTGATATGTGAAAATGCATTTGCTTCAAATCTTATTCTTATGTCATCTAACAATTTTATGTCAAATAGACAATTGGCTTTGGGTGTGTTGGATGCAATTCAAGAACGAAAAGATAAAGGTGAAGAAATAAAAAGATACCATTTTGTCGAAGCAAATAAATATGTGAATTGTATTGGAGGTGTTTCATTATTAGATGTGATGACAAGAAATGAAGTAAAGTTGCTAGCTGGAAAAGTTTTGGAAACAAAGTATGGAATAATGAAAAACCTATAAATATCAACAAGGATTAAAAGTTTAATGTTAAAAAAAAGATGATAGTTTTTCTTTATCTATCTGTAGACAAATATAAAAAGAGTAATATGATTCCGGAGTGGTTGGAAGTGAAGTTCGATTTTAGTGGGAAATCATACTTGAAATTTTCATTTGCAGAAGTTTAAGTGAAAAGCTAATTGAACTTACATTTTCTTTAACTGTGCCGACTTTAGTATATTTTAATCAAGTAAATAAAGATAGGGAAGAAAGATTAGAAAAAGAAAGAGCGATAGCTATTCCTGATCCGTTGGATAGACCTGCAAGAACAATACCTATAAGTGAAGGGACGAAGAATCGTTCTATACATGTAATTGTAGGACCTGGAACAGGACAGTTATGATTGTTGACACCAATCGAGAAAGAACGTATTCAGGGATTTGATGATGACTGGACAAAGTGGTCAGACATCAATGGCGTAGTGACAGAAATGCTTGCTCGCATGCGTAGATTCTGTATGGGTAGTGCTCTGGTAGTGCAGGTGGTTACACGTATGGGACAGATTATCAATGAGATTGTGGAGGCAGATCCATAAGTAAATCATACATAGGGGATGGTAGTTATTATGGCACGAAAAATGAAAGATGTTCTGCAATGTGCAGAGAAGCAAAACAATTATGATGAGACAGATATAAACTCTATTTATCAGTATGCATTAGGCATCGAAGGCAAGACTCTGTTAGAAATTCTTCAAGAAGCGAATCTGACTGAAGAAGATATAGAATGGGTTCGTACCAAGGAAACAGATAAAGGATTGCCAGGCAAGATTATCGAAGCATCTTATTTTGGTTACGAGCTGAATAGCAGGCAGGAGGCTGACTTTGGTAAAGTCGGAGCCGAGCTGAAAAGCACGCCTGCAGATATAGATAAATCTACGCAGCGATATAAGTCTGGCGAGACGATCAGTGTTACACAGATTGATTTTAGCCATCCAGTCGAGGATGATTTTTTTAAATCACATCTGTATGATAAGCTGAGAATGCTTCTAGTTATTTTCTATCATCGTAATAAGGAGTTGCCATCCAAGCTGTTCTACAACGTATTTTATGCGACTCTTTTTAAACCATCACTAGAAGATATTGCAATTATTGAAAGCGATTTTCATGAGATAAATCGAAAGATCCGTAGTGGCAATGCTCATTTATTGTCACGTTCCGATGGTACGTATCTCAGTACTGCTCCAAAATCTACTAAGACAGTATTCATAGAGCCGTATTATGGCGGCGAAAAGATTGTCAAACGTAGTTTCACGTTGAGAAAAGAATATGTGAATGTCATCCTTGCGTCGTATTACACAAGGATAAAAGCTACAAAAGAAGAAAAGTTCCTGAGTGAAGCAGAGCTTCTGGATTTGAAGCGAATAACATTTGCAGAAAAGATACAGGAACGTTTCAAACCGTATCTGTATAATAGCATTACTCAGATCGCAGAGACCTTGAATCTGTTTTACAAGCAGACAAATGCTGATTTTACGAAACTCGATGTGAGTATGATAAGCAAGGCTACTATTCCAGTTCTAACTGCGCGCATGCTGGGGCTGAAGAAATTGAAGTGCGAAGAGTTTACGAAAGCGGGTATCGTTGTAAAGACAATATTCTTCAATGTTCATGGAATCAACAAAGAGGAGTTCCGGCTAGATGATGTTGATTTTCTGGAAATCTACAACAGTCCAGACCCTTATGTAGAGATTGAGGTCGATGAAGAAACTGGTGAAGAATACGAAGTGTTTCGAACAGGATGGACGGATAGTGAACTTTATGCACAGTTGGACGGTCTGAAATATCTATTTGTAGTATTTCAGGAAGATCCTGATGGTGAAATCATCTTCAAAGGAAGTAAATTATGGGCAATGTCTAATAAAGATATTGACCTTGCATTTGAGGACTGGATGGATATCAGGAAAGTTCTTAAAGATGGAGTACAGCTGACACGTGTAAAATGGGGTGATGGTGAACGTACTGAGAATAATTTTCCTGGTGTTGCTGATGCAAGACGCATCCATTTGAGACCACATGGTAAGAAGGCATTTTATGTAGAGGCTAATGGCGAGACATGGGGCAATGGTCAGCTCAGTGATACGGAAGAGTTACCTGGTGGACGTCGAATGACGAGACAGAGCTATTGGTTGAACAATACTTTTGTTCGAGAAATAGTAAAGGATTTACTGGATAAAGATTAAATTGTATAACGAAAAGAGATTTACGGTGATTAAATCTTCTTGTTTCGGAAATGAATTTCTCGAAAATAAAGAAAATTCCAGTACATGCAGCTTGCAAGAGAAAAGTATAGTCGAGAAAATTTATTACAATTAACATTGATTACTTCTCATGTAGGTCGTCATATATATATTGTACGAATATGGCGAATTCAGGATTGAATCCAAAGACATTGCAATATTGATGGGACATTTGGATATATCTGTGACACTTAATATCTACATGCATACCGGTTATGATGATGCAAAGAAAAAGTTTGCCGGATTAAAAAGGTAAGGGAAGAACTGGAAAAGAAGCAGTCTGTAGCCCCCAAATATGCACAAACAACTCGTGTAAGCCTTATTTCATAAGGGTTTTTCTGACTTGGGAAATAACCCATTTGTACCACTAAATACACGAAAAAACATGAGAAAATATAAGAAAAAAGACCTTTCGAGAAAATGCTTCACAAAGTCTAAAAAGTCAGTATTTATAAGGATTTGAGAGGATATAAGGAGATAAAAAGATTATGATTAGAGTATTATTCGTCTGCCACGGCAGGATTTACCGGGTATGAAAAAACTCCTGTAAATTAAGACTTTTCTGTATTTCAAGCTCAGTTTTACCAATGATTTACCAATATTTCTGGAGAGCCAGACTTGCAAAAAGAATCAGAAGGAAGAACATTTGTTAATATGTGTATATGAGGTTTAATAGGCAGTGCAAGAAGAGGTATGATAAGTATTACCATTGAAAATTATTGACAGCTAGAAAAAGTTAAATTTTTTATAACGAGGTTATAATATGTCGAATATTTTCTGATAAAATATGTGGAATAGGTTGAGAGGATTTATTTGATGTTGTATGATTTCTTTATCAATGAGAAAATAGCAGAAAATGTTCATCGCGAACTTGTAAATCGAGTCATTTCCAAAGAGGAAACATTATCTATACGTTTGATGAATACATGATACAATGTTTCGAGGTGTTTTAGTGTGATAAAAGAGGGGGATAATTCGTGAGTGTGTTTACGAAAACGGAATTTGATAAATTATCAGTCATGTATGAGGGCGATAAGAATAGGGATGCTACAAGTAAAATTAGAGGATTTTTATTTCAGGATTATGTTACGATTATGTGTTTACTTCAAAATCAAGTAAAATACGTCTGTTCAGAATATCTGGAGGATGTGGATGTGTTTTTTGAGGATGGCACATTTGAGTTTATTCAAGTGAAGTATTATCCGAAGACAAATCCGAATATGAAGGAAATTTCGACAGATCTTTATTACCAGTATTTGCGTCTTCAGATGCTTCAGTGTACTTTGAATGCTACACCGAGACTTTATATTCATAGAAATTTGAAGGTTGAGAAACCGACACTTGATGAAATGAAAACGTATATCGAACTTGAAAATCCGCTTCCTGAGTCAGTGGATTATTCAAATACTATTGTATCAGCCACTTGGCTGAGAACGAATGTTTATACAGCAAATAAGAAAGAGGAACAAAAGAAAAATCTTTTTGCGACTATGGCTTCGGAGAATTCTCTGAAAGAATTTGTAGAAAAATATGGTATAAACCATAAAGCAGATATTGCTAAGTACAAAAAGGAATTGATGGAAGAATTAGCCAAGACTTATCCAAATCCCGATAAGGACGGTGATAAAGAGCACTGGCAGTTAATTCTGCTTGGGCTTGCGATTTCATATATACAACGGCGTTATGAGTTAGTTGATTCGGATTTTGAACAGCTACGTGTGGATAAAAAAGAATTTTATCAGTATATGGCAGATTCCGTCAGGACGAAGTCCGATAAGACTATTGCAAATTATCTGGTAGGGGTTGTTTGTGAGGAATATGGTGAGATTATAAATAATAATGACCTTTCTGATTTACAAACTCACATGTTGAACCGGATATACCAGAATACTTTACAATGGATAAATATAATTGCTCAAACTGTAGATGGTCAGTATCAGCTAGTGAATACATTTAGTACGGACGATGTTAGTAAGGTTGCTACTTACAGGGGAGCGACTGTAGATGACAGGTGCATCTATATGATGGAATGTAAAACAGCCTTTCTTGCTTTTTTAGATTATCTGTGGAAGATTATGCTAGACATTTGTCAGGAGAAGGTGAATGATGAGACGGAGATTTCTGCTCATTTTGAAATGTTTGATCCATGTCATTATATGGATTTCTCAGTAACTGACTATGTTTGTCTGAATTTTCCTGAAGATAAATATGTAAACCATAGTATAATTCTTCCCTCGGCCGGAGGAAAGTTTAAAGGTGTAAAACGAAAGATTGTGGAACGTATGGTGAATATATCACCGAAACCAGAAAAATGGTTTTTCGAGAATGGTAAAATTACGAGAGGTAAAAATTATTATAATTATAGTACGGCGAACGTAAATGAAAATCCTACGGTTGCGGATCTTGGTGAAGATAGTTTTTATATTGAGTGTATGGAGTGTATTGGAATTGATGAGGACGAATGGAGCGTACAGGAAGCTTGCGGTGGTTGCATCTTTTCTGAGAAATGTATCAAAGAGGAAATGTAGTTATGATTTTGCAGGAAGAGTTTAAAAAAAGTGGATATAAGGATATTCTTGTTGGGAATACAGCTTCTGAATATGAAATTAATCTGGAGGATATCTTTGATTTGGAACAGAAGCCAGAAGAATTATTATGTATTTTTATCAGTGAGCAAAGAGATGATTTGTTTTTCCTCCTGAATGGAGACTCGATGGAAATCGATTCTTTATGTGATCGCTGGGATGATCGAATTCGCGTGTTTATGATTATTAATGGTAAATCAGAAAAGATTCATAAGTTAAAGTATAATATTGTGCAGTTGATTGTTTATTCCGGGGAGATTCCAGATAAGAGCCGAGAGGGTAATTTGTTAATATCAAGAAAGATTCTCATTAAGGGCGATATCACAGATAAGAATCAAATTGTAATCGATGATGATGAAGTGATTGAATTACCATTCCATATGATTCCGACAGATGCATTTGCACCGGATGTGGAGCAAATGAAGAGATTGAGTCAGCTGCTTCCTGAGGATGAGGGACTTTTAGCGCTAATGGAAAAGAAACGGAAAAGAGTGAATAGAAAAGAAAGAGAAGGAGTACTGGATAAGTCTTTTGAAGTACAGGATTATGAACAGATTAGGGAGTGGCTGAAAAGATGATAATTCGCAAGATAAGAATGATAAATTTTAGAGGATTTAGCGATAAAACCATCAATTTTAATGATAGATCGGTTGTGCTTCTTTCAGCTGCAAATGGAATTGGTAAGACGACAACTGTCGATGCGATTGAGTGGTGTTTGACTGGCAATATTGGGAGGTTAAAAACTGCTTTTGATACCAGAAGTACCAATGATGCTGAACGCAAGATGAATACCGACGGCATTCTAAAGAATTGTGATGCTGGAGCGAAAACGAAGGTCAAGGTAGTTCTCTGGCTATTTGATGGAAATAAAGAGATAATTCTTTGCAGGGAGCAGACAAAGGATGAACTAGACCCAAGGTCATCTAAGGTTACAATTGATGGAAATGAAGAAATGGCGAAATCATTTGTCAGGGAATATGTAGGAGATAGTTTCTATAATTTTCATTTTTGTGATGTTCAGAAGTCATTTAATGTTCAAAGCAAAAAGAGAAAGGATCTAAAGGACTTCTTTAATGAGTTTATCACGAACTATGACGAGCGGAAGAAGGTTGCGGAGAATCTGGAGCTTTTTGCTGAGGATGTGGATCGCTATATTGAGGATAAGACCAAACAGAAGGTACCTCAGGCGGTGATTGAGAACCATGAAAATCAGTTAGCGAAAGCTCGTGAGGATGCAAAGCAGGTTTCGTATCCTTTGACCATTTTCTATCCGGATGAGAAGACAGAGATTGTTGGTCTTGATAAAGACGAGTTAACTGCGCAGAAAGCAGAAGTGAAAAATTGTGGTTATCAGGTGGCGAAAGAAGAACTTTATAAACTTGTAGAAAATGAGAATTTAAAGAGCCAGCAATCGGTTATCAAAAAGATTGCTTCTTACTGGGAGATGAAGGAAGAGTCTATTCAACGCGCGGTGAAAGCTGGATTTTCGAAAAATACCGATGCGATTATAAGGCTTGAGACCAAACTTACCAAATTGAAGGGTTTATCTCTTTCAAAAGATACAATCTTTCAGGATGGGGAAGCAATGGTTGCTTTAGATATTGATGGTTTTTTGAAGTCTGATTTTGATGTGGACAAGAAGGCAATTAAAGAGAAAGAGAAAAATATGAAGGATCTTTCTGCCGAGATTGAGCTTCTTTCCAAAAATAATAAAATGCTAAAGTTGTTATCCTTTCTTTCGGCGAATAAACAAGTGGTGATTGAGCATAGAGATGCTGTTTTAAAAGAGAATGGTGTTGTCCGATGTCCCGTTTGTGGTGCGGAGTCATTTTCTACCATGGAGAAAGCTTTGATTCTTAAGGAAGCCGATGAGTATATCAAGCAAAATGGGGAAGTTGTAAAGGTAAAAGAACTACATAAAACCTCGTTACAGACAGAGACTGAAAGACTTTATCAGAAAATTATTAATTACACAAAATCTGTCGTGGAGAAAGAAATGGAAACGTTAGAGACAAAGATTAATGGTCTAAAAGTTCTAAAGGATGAGATACAGCCATATTTTGATGCGGTTAAAATATTACAGAATTCGGGACAAGAGATTAATGTAGAAGAATTGACCGCAGAAAAGGTAGGGGAATTACTGGCTGCTGTAGAGGGGGCGCTTTTAGAGGAAGTTAAAGAGCAGAAAGTGAGAGATGTTTATCAGCAGATTCTAACGGTTTTAGGATATGAATTTGAAAATGAGACGGTGCAACAGACATATGCAAAGGTAGAAAATCTCATCACCAGATCCTATGAGATTTCGGATTTTTCTTATGATTTATTTGTATCAAAGATTAATGCTATTGATAGTATTCTTGCAAATCAGACATTATGTGACCTGAATCAGAAATTAGAGGAGGATAATAAGAAAAATCAGAACCTGGATGCGGAAATAGAAGAGCTTCAAAAACTGAAAGATAGTGCATCTCAGAGAGCAAAAGATATCAAGGATGTTGTGGAGAAACTTTCGAAAGACGAGTACGAAAAGGTAGGTCCGGCTCTTAGTAAGTTCTATAATAAACTGATAAGATTTAATTCTAGTGATGGAATCAATATTGTCCAGGAAAATGAGGGAATCTCGTTAATTGATGATAAAGGTAAGAATCTCGTTAATGTTTTAAGTAATGGTCAGATCAGTGTCTTTATGCTGGCTCATTTTTTTGCGGGTATCAATGCAAGAAATGACCGTGAAAAGCTGAAGGTATATTTTATCGATGACCTGACGGCATGTATGGATGATTTAAATATGCTTGCGTTCATGGATTTGCTTAAGTATCAAATGTCATCAAAAGCAACTATGGAGCAGTTATTTTTCATCACCTGCGATGACCGTATTAGTAAGTTGCTGAAGTATAAGTTAAGTGGACGTGGGATTGAATTATGTGAGCTTTTAGAAGCAGATTTCGCATAGAGAATCAAAGAATATGGGGGTACTATATGTTAGAATTTAAGTATGACACACAGCTATTGATTGAGGGAAAGAATCTTGATGAAGATGTTATCAATGACTATTTTACCAGAAATTTCAAAGGAGACTGCCTGCTGGCGGTTGGAGATGAAGATTTAATTAAAATTCATTTCCATACTAACGAGCCGTGGAAAGTGCTGGAATATTGCTCAACGCTGGGAGAAATCTATGATATTGTAGTTGAGGATATGGACAGACAAGCAAGAGAGCTTCAAGGCTAATGCCTGCCTGAAAAAAAGATATATAGCACAAAGTGCTTTATAGAAATAACAAAGATAAAAACGCAACGTATATCCGCTGGATATACCAGAGCCGGTAGGTAGCCCGGCCGTCCTGTTGCCAGACAGGGTAAGTAACCTGCCCCTCCGGGTTGTCCGTTCTTTGTTCATAAAATTCATTTGGAGGGATGATTTTATGGACAAGGTAACGAACAAACTGACCGTATTTTTCGAGGAACCGTTTTGGATTGGGATTTTTGAACGGATAGAGAATGGCAGCCTGTCAGTGGCAAAGGTAACTTTTGGTGCAGAACCGAAAGACTATGAGGTTTATGACTTCGTATTGAACCACTACTATGAGCTGCGATTCAGCCCATCCGTTTCCGGGGCGGTCAGTAAAAAGCCACGGAATCCGAAACGGGTGCAGAGGGAGGTAAAAAAGCAACTATCAAACATTGGCATTGGAAGGAAATCACAGCAGGCATTGAAGCTACAGCAGGAACAGGTTAAGACAGAACGCAAACAACATAGCCAGGAACAGAAAGAAGCGGAAAGCCAGCGCCAATATGAAATGGGACAGCAAAAGAAAAAAGACAAGCACCGGGGGAGGGCGTAAAAAATTCTGTGTCTATGGAAAATAAATTTTCCTGATAAGAATTAGATATGTATAAGATATTTGTCGATAGCTGTTTTTTTGCCGTGTCGATTTTCTTTTCTAAT
>JAETSI010000082.1 GCA_021769725.1 Oscillospiraceae bacterium
TGGCCTCAATCATTATAAGATATCTGCAGATTACAATAGCTACTGGTTAAGTCCGCTCGCTCCGCGTCGCGTCCGTTTTGCTCCGCAAAACCGTCTGTTGGAGTTCGCTGATTGCATAAATTTAGACAAAGCTGAAAAACGTGATAAATACAGGGATTTTGGCTCTGTTTTTAAAAGTCGGTATTTTCTATAGGGAGGAAGTAGTCAACAAGTTTGGCTGTTTTTACAACCATAATAATAACTTATGAAAGAATAACGGAAGGAGTAATGTTTATGACATTAGGACAAGTAGTAAAACAATATCTTTGCGCTAACGGTATCAGGAATGACTTTTTTTCTGAATATATTGGATGCGATCCCAGTACATGTACACGTTGGATAAAGGGGAAGCGTAAGTTGAATGCGGAACAATTGCTAAAGGTTCATGAATTTTTAGCAGGTAAACATATCAAACCAGTATCCGAGATTATGAAGGAGGAATAATTATAGTGACAGTTGAGTTAAATGATAAAGGCTACATATATCTTATTCAGATATTAGAAGAGAAATATTATAGTACGACAGATATCGCAGAACTAAAACAAATCAATGAAATCTATAAGGCGTTAAAATTCAAATCAGAATCTTGGTTATCAAACATTCAAACGGAGTAATTACTCCATCATGGCGCTTCAGCCATTTGATCACACATTAATTAGAATTAAAGGAGAACTAATCATGGATACAAATATATTTCAAGAAATACAGGTAGGGGACTACATTACCGTCTTAACAGTAAATTATGGGCTAATTGGAGGATGGGTAAAACAAGTTTCTTATATGAAAAATTTATCCCAGAAAGATGCCTACTATACTATTCGTCTTGAGGTTGGTACAGATTTTGCAGATGTTATAGTCCATAATGAGAATGAGATCATATCTGCAATGCACGAGGATGGGGACATTTACTATAATAATAATAAGGATGGTACAATACTTGCTCAATATGGGATTGATCCACGCCAATCGAATAGAGAGATTATAGAGGAAATTAGTGATAGGTGGAAAGACCTTTGCGATACTGGGCAAGAGGATATCGCTTCTGCTATAAAGGGTATGATTGAAGTGGAGGACATAAAGAATATTTTTCAGGAAATAAGTGATGAGAAATGCCAGATTATCAATTTGGCAGATAAAATAATTAAAGCCAATGGAGAATCAATACGCCTGTCAAAACGAAAGACAGAGTTCTTGGAAAGGTTCACATGGTTTAAGGAAAGTCTGCCAGATGGAACAGGGAAAATATACAATTTCATTTTGTATGACTTATTGGGTTTGGAATGGCTCACAGAGGTGGAATAATGGCTACATATACATCTGCTTCGGCAATAAAAGCGGCAATACGGCAAAAAGCAAATCAGGCGATGCAGGAAGTAAGTAAAAAAGGGCTTGAAACTGCCCAGAAGAATAATGTTGGATTTTATACGGGTAGCCCCAAAGTTTATCGGCGTACAGGACAGTTAGGTAATTCACCCGCGACAAGTGGTGTTTCTGGTGGAGGAAGTTCTATATCTACGGAGATATATCTTGATGACAGTTATTCTTATACAACCGGGACATGGAGTGCTGATCAGGTTTTGAACGCTGCTGAATATGGTACTGCAAATTTGGTAGGTTCACCGGGATTCTGGGCAAAAACAGTAGAAGAAATGTCTGATATCATAGAGAATGCATTTACAAGCGTAGGATTTACAAAATGAACTGGTGTTCTTGTAAAAGCTTAGAAAATGTGGTAGTATTATATTAAAAGAAAGGTCTGGGGGTGTTGGGTATGTCACGAAAAATATTGTGCGAGGCATGCGGAAGTATACTGAATGAGGATATTCTTAAACAAAAGAATAGCGAGAATACTTGTCTTGTTTGTGGTGCTTCTCTGAGTGGTGACGATACCCATGTTGGAAGTGACAAATCACAGACGGAACCAGAAGAAGAATTGATTACATGGTATTATTATGACTTGGGAGGAGGTACATATTATCTAGATGATAAATATACAGAAGATGATGATACCTCACGTTTGGCTTATTCTTTTAAAGCTCCCCCAAGAGATAAAGAAGGAAAATCAGATAGGGCTAAAGAAGTTCTTCGCAGAGAATACAAACCAGACGCTTTTGCAGAACCAAGCCCAGACGATGATTACAAATATAAACTACCACAAGAATTAATTGCAGAAGGTCGATGTCCAAGATGTGGCTCACATAACATACAAATTGTGCCGAGAAGATGGAGCCTACTAACTGGTTTCCTTACGAATAAGGTGGATAGGGTATGTGTCAATTGTAAACATAGATTTTAGAAATAGAAAAATATATAGACATGGCAAAAGAGAGATTGAGAAATTAGTCTCTCTTTTTTGTTGTCTAAAATTAAAGGAGAAATTATATGGCAGATAATTTTAAGATACAAGTAGACGCTGACGTTTCTAAAGCTGAAGAAAAGATAGATGCATTAGTTAATAAGAAGCGTGAAATTAATATTGAAACGAAAGTGGATGGAAAGTCAACGCAGAAAGAGGTTAATTCAGTTCTTGAGGAAATTGGGAAAAAGACTAAGAAAAATCCAGTAGAATTAGGTATTGATACAAGAGTGCTCAATGCTAATATGGCACAGATCAAGAGTAGTGTAGACGGGTTATTCCGAATGTTTGCTGGGATGAATGCATTAGATTTCGGTGGTAATAAAATTCGTGAAGCAATCAGTGAGTTGAAAGAACTTGATACTATTCTGACAGAAATTGATAAAACAGGAAACCTTACGAATAAACAATTATCAGAGTTGAGTAATAAATCTTTTGATGGAGCAAGTAAGTGGGGAGCGCTGGTACGTGATTATATGTCATCCAGTGAAACATTTGCACAGGCTGGATTTAAAAACTTATCAGAGATGAGTGATCTGAGTACAATGGCACAGGTGGCAGGAAATATGTCCGCCGAAACTTCAACGAAATTCTTGATTGCTTCTGACGCTGCATGGCAGATGAAGGGAGATGTCGAGAAATTAACATCTGTACTTGATGGAATGAACTTGATCACGAATCGGTCAAGTGTAAATATGACTGATCTTGCTAATGGTATTCGTGTTGCTGGATCAATGATGGCAAACTCTGGATTGACAGAAGACCAGACTGCTGCCCTAATTGGGACGGGCGTAGCCACAACAAAAGAAGCCGGGGAAACTGTGGGCAGGGGTTTGCGGACAGTGATAATGAATTTGCGTCAGGTAAAAGGCGAGACAGAGGACGGGATAATTGATGAAACTGCTCTAAAGAAGGCGGAAGCTGCCTGTGAATCAGTTGGTGTATCCTTAAAAACTGTTAAAGATGGCGTTGTGGAGCTAAGGAATCCTATAGACATTCTGCGTGATCTATCAGAGGTTTATAATAATCTTGATACAATGGATGCACGTAGAGCGCGAATCACAGATGATATAGCCGGGAAACACAGGTCAAATATTCTGGCTTCAGTGCTAACCAATTTTTCCATGTACGATAAAATGATTCAGGATTATTCTGAGGGTGGTGGCAGTGCTTTTGAAGAGGCTATGAAGACAGCGGATTCATGGCAAGGAAGATTGAATAGTCTCAAAAATCAGTGGACTGAATTTGTGTCAGGGTTCGTAGACACAGACGTTATGAAAGGTAGTATTACTGGCCTTGAAAATATGGTTACTCTCTTTGATAATCTGAACGATGCTCAGTTGTTTATTCCATCATTTTTATCTAGTATGATGGCACTTAGAAATGTGTTTACAGGGAAGGGATTAACCGATATAGGAATATCTAAAGATGGAACGGGATCTCTTGGCAAACTTGATGTGCAAGGAAACCTGTTTGGAATAGACTTTACAAAAATGGGGCAGTGGAAGAAGCATTTTTCCGAAGCCGAACAGGTATTGGAAAAGTGGAATAATTCCTGCTTAAAAGGGCGTACTAGTGTAGATGATTTTGGTGGTTCATTTGTAAAAGAAAATGATAATTTCCGTAAATACATATCAACTACAAAAGATGGCACCGCATCATTAGACGGATACAAAAAGTCATTATCTGCAACAGGAGTTCAGTATCAGAAGTTCTCCATGAAGTCAGTCCTTGCAAACGCCGCAACGGGATTTCTAGTGGGAACAGGGATCGAGCTTGGATTAGCAGGTATAATGAAAGCAGTAGACTACATGACGAGCGGTCAGAAACGCATGATTGAGGCGGCAGAGTCTTCGCGTTCTGCATGGGAAACCACAAAAAGCGGTGTTGAATCTTTGAATAAAGAGCTGGACACAACACAGCAAAGAATCAATGAGCTGAATGCTAAAGGACATCTGACAATTGCCGAAGAAGCTGAACTTTCCAAACTTCAAATGCAAAACGCAGAACTTGAAAAACAGTTAGATTTGCAGCAGAAGATAGAAGAGAGACAGCATTTGCAAGCGGCACAGGATGCACGAGAAGTATTAAACTCCCGTTCTGCAAAGAATGCCGCTGACGATGGGTCAACCGGATTAGTAGCTAGACTAAGAAATCTTGGAGCTGAAGCCGCTGATGCACTTGGTTTAGAAGGAATATATAATGGTGGTCTTCTTGCAATGGTAACAGGAGATGAGATTTCAAAGGGCAGTGATGAGTATGAAATCCTGTCTGATAAAATCAAACAAGCTGCTGCCGCTCAGAAAGAATTGAAGGAATTACAGGACTCCCAAAATGAATCCAATTATGACGAGGTTCAGAAACAGATAGATAAGAAACAATCTGAAGTGAATGATCTAGAATCCGTTATTAATTCACAGTACCAGGCTATGCAGAAAATTGCTTCCGTGTTTTATGATGATGAAGGCAATTATGTGGATGGTTTTGAAAAAGATGCAAAGAAGTTTGAGAAGATCCAGAAAGAATATCTGGGCATGGATGTTGCTAAGTTAGCAAAATCAAAGGAATCCTCCCTTAATACCTTATTTGCCAAGAAAGACTTTGATGGTCTAAAGGAATCCCTGATTGATGCCGCTAAGTCTGGTGGAACAGCACTTGATAACCTCATTACTTCTACTCCAGGATTAACTTCTGCTTTAAAACAAGCCGGGCTTTCTGCTGATGACCTCAAAAAGAATATAATGGCTTTGGCTGAACCTGATTCGTATAACATTGATGAAGTAAAGAAACAGCTTACAAAGAGTTTCGCAGATATAGGAGATATTGCAACAAAAGTGGATACAGACCAGTATAACAGAAGGACTGCTGCCTTTAAACGATTCTCAAAAGACTTATCTGATGAAGATGTGGAAATCCTCTATAAATATGTAAATGAAAACGACATTGACCTATCACAGCTTGATGCGGTGGATTTGGCTGGTGTCTTTGAAGATGCAAAAGCAAGTGCACAGGAAACAGCAGGTGCAATTGATACTATAACAGACAGTTCAAATAAGCTCTTAACCTCGATCAGTGCTGTAAATTCTGTTTTATCATTCCAACAAACAGGAAAATCCATATCTCCAGAAGATTTTAACTCTGAAGAGTTAAAAGATTACCAGTCCGCCCTTGAATATGTCAACGGCTCCATGCAGTTGAACA
This sequence comes from Oscillospiraceae bacterium, assembly GCA_021769725.1. GTDB lineage: Bacteria > Bacillota > Clostridia > Oscillospirales > Ruminococcaceae > Ruminococcus. Next base: position 5,597 of record JAETSI010000082.1, read on the forward strand.
CTGATAAGGTAAAAGAATTGTCAAAGGCAAAAGTCGATGAAAAACTTGCTACCAACGATGTCGCTAAGGCTCAAAAACAACAGGATTATGTGAAAAATGCCGCCCAAATAGATGTTTTGGGTAAGAAATTAGAAGCGAATAATCTAGCTCGTGGAGAAACAACAGAATCAATCCAAGCACAAATCGATAGCTTGCTTAACAGCAATTCCGCTATTGTCAATGAATGTGCCCAGATTGATGTCTTAAATTCTGCACTACGAGAATCCATTGGAGTATATCAGCAGTGGCTTGACGATCAAAATGGTTCTGACTATGGGGATATGTTTTCTGATTCTCTGAATGCATTTCAACGAATCAAAGATACATACAATAAAGATTCCGATATTTATGGTGATTTTGGCTCAAAGAAATTTGATGCCGCTGTTGACTTCCTTGTACCAGATACAGTAGATAAAAATGATACAGATGCAATAAGTTCCTATATGAGCGATTTAAATCGATATTTAACATTTGATGATAATGGTACTGCAAATGGCATGGACATTTCGCAGTTCTGTCAAGATGCTGTAGATAAAGGTTTAATGGTATTAGATGAAGCTGGTGAAAGCTATGAAGTTGCAGGACAAACCACTATGGAGGACTTTGCAAATGGTATGAACTTGTCACTACCATTAGTTCAGGCTTTCTTCGACGAAATGCAGCTAAAAGGTGGAGAATTTGACTGGGCAGATGAGGCAGTCCAAACATTAGGCGATTTAGCTGTCAAGGCAAGTGATGCTGCTGATGTTTTACAGGCAACTGACCAATTCAAAGATATGGACATCCAAATTGATGTATCAGGCATAGAATCTACCGAGGATAAAGTTGCCGCTTTAGATTCTACGATTGCACAAATGCAGCAAGCTAAAACTATTGCGGTTGATGACTCGCAAGTACAGAGTGCAAATGATATTATTCAATATTGTGTACGAGAGAAGCAATTATTAGAACAGCCAGCGGTCATGTCTGTGGATGTAAGTATGGTGGATGGTGAAATAGGAAATGTTTTATCTTTACTCAAACAATTCCAAGAAGCATCTAATGAAGTTGAAGTGCAGACGGCTGTTGGGGCTGATACCACACAAGCACAATCCGCAGTAGATGGATTGGTGGCACAGATAAAATCTTCTAATCCTGAAATACTTGCTCATGTGGGGTTATCCCCCGATTCTGTAATAGATGAAGCATCCATTAAGGCTGCAATCGGTGAACTTTCTACAGATGTTATAGCAAAAATTGTCCCAGACGATGCGGCTATTATTGGTTATACGCCGGACAATAAAGATGCAACTGTCAAATATCATCCTGATACCAGTGAACTGCCTACGTCTTTTTCCTCATTGACACGTGTTGTTAATTATGTGGCGGTAGGAGCAACTGGAAATACGAGTGCAAAATCTGGTGTACAAGGTCTCAATGGTACAGCTCATGCGACTGGCAATTTCAAAATGAAACATGCTTATGGAACTGCAATGGCTAATGGTTCCTGGGCAGCAAAACAAGGTGGTACTACGCTTGTAGGGGAATTAGGCCGTGAGATTGTTGTAGATCCCCGTTCTGGGCGTTGGCATACAATTGGTGATAATGGTGCTGAATTTACACATATCCCTAAAGGTGCTATCGTTTTCAATCACAAACAAACAGAAGCATTACTTGAACGTGGTTGGGTAAACGGACGAGGAAGCGCACTCGCTACTGGTACTGCAATGGTAACAGGAGGTATACCTGTTGCAAATGCTAATAGAAAAAACAAGAATCAACATTCTTATTCTGGTAATTCTTCTTCCGAAGACTCCTCTTCTACTCCACAAAACACAGCTGCTGTAGACCGCAACACAGATTCCACCGATGAAAACACAAAGTCCAACAAATCACTACAGGACTGGATTGAACAATTGATCAGCGTTCAGAAAGCTGAAAATGGTCGTTTATATGATGCTATTGAAGACTTTGAGATGAACGCCAATCAGAACAAAGCGATTGACAACTATGTAAGTGATTCAGAATCTTACATGGATACTCTCCGTCAAGCTCAAAACAGGTATATGACAAAAGCCAATGCTCTTGGTGTTCCAGGCAATTATGTGCATAAAATCTGGGCGGGTGAACTTGATATTGAAGACATCCAGGATGAAGACCTGAAAGAAAAAATCAGCCAGTATCAAACATGGTACGAAAAAGCAAAAGACCTGGGCGACGAGATTGTAGATATCAACCGCAAGATACGTGAGACGAAGATCAAGAAACTTGATAATATCAAGGATGACTACGAAAATCTTGTAAGTCTTTCTGAGAGTATGTCGGATTACAATGAGTCTGTTAGTGACCTGTCAGAAAAGCTGAATCTCGTTGGTGACAGTCAAGCTCTTAAAAAGAGCATGGATATGCAGGCCGCCATGAGAGCCGCTTTAGTGAATGAACAAAAACAGCTTACAACACAGCTCAATGCTCTGGTCGCAGATGGAACAATTGCCAAGAATACGGATACCTGGAATAAATGGCAGGAAGAGATAAACAAGGTCAAGAAGTCTATTGTTGACTGTGATTCTGCCCTGGCTGACCTGAAAGAAAGTATTATGGAAGTCCGTTATAATAACTTTGAGAAAGCTATAGATAACCTGGATTTTACAGGTGATATGTCTTCTGCTGTCCGTGACTTAATGAATAAAGAAGGTATCTATGATGATGATATCCAGCTTACTAGTTCAGGATATGCGCAACTTGCAATGATGAGTACGCAGCTAACCAGTGCGAAACAGAAGACAGTAGATTACCAGCGGGCGATTAAGGCACTAAAGGAAGACTTACAGAATGGAAACTTGACTCAAGCACAGTACAATGAAAAGCTACAAGAGTTTCAGAAAGAGCAGATGGACGCTGCCAAAGCAACAAAATCTGCCAAAGATGCGATTCTTGACCTAGTAAAGAATGGTATTGAGAAACAGACTGAGGCAATGGAGAAGCTTATCAATAAGCGTAAAGAAGAACTCCAGAAGATGAAGGAAGCGGATGATTACCAGAAAAATATGACAGATAGATCCAAAGAGATGAATGCCATTAAAGCACAGATCGCTGCTCTGGAAGGTAATGATTCTAAAGAAGCGATCGCTCAGAAGAAGAACCTGAACAGTCAGCTTCAAAAGCTTCAGGATGAATATGATGAGGCACGCAAAGACCATGAATATGATGTTATCTCCGAGGGCTATGATTCTCAGTTGGAGAAATTCAAAGAAAATCAGGACGCTATCACAAAGGAACTGGAATCAAGTACAGAAGCACAGCAGAAAGCGATTTCTGAGGTTTTGGAGGCTACGAAAAACCAACAGGCAGTAGTCTATGAGTGTTGTTCTGCAAATTAGATGATGCTTCTATCGTCGCTTTATATGAAGCTGTTTAAGGATAAAACATAAGAGATGGTGCAAAATACATGCACCTAATTCCGCACTTTATCTGCATG
>JAETSI010000083.1 GCA_021769725.1 Oscillospiraceae bacterium
TTCTTCCAGTCACCGTCAAAAACAAATTTTAGATTCACAAATGCGATCTGATGATCGGCAAGAACTTCACGTTCCAGAACTTCAATTTTCTGCTGTTTTACGAGAAATTTCCACATTATTCTGTACCTCCGCTATTGTCTGATTTGTCACCATAAGTGTCATTCAGGAATTTTTCCCAGCCGTCTTCATCATCAGTGTATTCTCCCACGCCGCAGGCTGAGGAAAACCTGAGAATCGCTGATGCATCAGATGCCGAAACCTGACCGTCACCGTCTGCATCCGGATAATTGGTACATCTTGATTCCGTTGCAACGCCATAGCTGTCGAACCAGTAACGCTTGCCGTCAATAGTGCGGTGTTGATTGACAAGCTTGCCCTCAGACAGCGTGATGTAATACGGATTTCCAGCCCATTCCACCCAGCCGAGGCGGATATTTCCGGTCTGCGGATCGTAGTAATATCGCTTTCCGAAAACCGTCCGAAAACCCGTTTGAAGTACGCCGTTAGGGGCGAATTGATAGGGAATGCCATCAATTTTAATCTCTCCGGTGACGTTGTTTCCATCGGAATCAAGATAAAAAAGTCTGCCATCATCGTTTTTCTTGAATAAAACTCTATCCGCAGTGTTGAACGTATAATGCTGTAATTCCTTAACGGCATCGGAAAGAGAGCCGTCCCTCAGTCCACTTAAATCCTGCCGAATCTGAATCATTTCGTCAAGCATTTCCGACACCTTGCACTTGCCAAGAATGCACCTGACATAGCCGCATTTGCTTGTATTTTCCCGATAATCCGTGATATTTGACTGCTTTATTTCGGTCACTCCTGCATTCAGACGAATCGCCGCAATGGTGAGATAAGTTCTCGTCTGGGAATTGGTGAATGATGGAATCGCAGGCGAGGTTGCCGCCGTTCCTACCTTTACTTCAATGTCACATTTTCGCACTGCATCGCTTGTGTCGCAGTAAATTCCGATGATGAGATATTTGCTCATGGATTCGTCCACATATCGGGACAAATCAAGAGTGTAAGCTGAATCGTTGATGAAATAGTGACCGCCTATCCAGGCCTTGCCTGTGCCGATTGTCACCGACAGATCACCGTTTGCTGTGACAGAAAAACAATCACCGTAAGTGTCCAGAATTCCATTGCAAATCAGGCTTGACAAATAACTTGTAAAATCCTCTGCCGTTCTGGTCGAAGCTTTCTACCATGCCCACAATCTGTATTTTTGGCTGTGATAAGCCAAATCGCTCATGCTGAACGGTAACGTAATCGCCGACAAAATAATCCTTGTTGTATTGATACTGCCGCCCGTCAACTGCAATGGTGGATTCACTAGATTCCATTATTGGAATCAGATTTTCCGCACCTTTTTCCTGTAATAATTCCAGATATTCTTCATCTGAGATCTGCACTGTTTCGCCATTATTTTGAGTTTCCTGCTGGATATCCTTTGCGTCAACATAGACCTCATAGCGTTCAAGATTCTGCGGCTCGTCACCTTGAAAAAATACAGTTCTTTTTCTCGCATCACCCTCACCGCAGCCGAGGATATACGCCGTATTGGTATGTGCCGAACTGTCCGCAGAATAGGCAAAATTCAGCAGATTGTTGTAAGAATCAGAGAAAACAAGATGAGGATTTTCTTCCTGCAAAATGCTGCGATCAATGCCCTCTGAAAGTTCAAAAATCATTTTGTACTGACCGCTGTTTGTATAGGTTTCCTGCAAGCGGATATTTGCCGTACCGCCGACTAACTCACAGATTTTGTAGATCCACTCCATAAGATTGGCATAGCTGACTTGAAGTCTTGCGGTCTGTTCCCAGCAAGTTCTGGAAATCGTGCCGATTTGCAATCCAGGAATCAGACGTGAACCGTTTGTCAAACAATTCTGACGTACAGCTTTTTGCAGTATTTCGCCGTAACTCGTTTTATTCGTGAATGATAATGTAGGATAGATGATTCTTCTGCTCAAAAGTGACATCAAAAATCTTCCCGTAACAGTCAGATAATCACCGTTTTCTGCGTCTGTTTCCAGTGCAACGGATTCAATGATTCCGAAGTGCGTTTTATCGTCATCACGCCCGACTATTTTGCCAATTTGAAAAATAGCTAAATTCCGTGGATTTGCAGCAATGTAGATTTCAAACTGTCCGCACTGGTAATATTCTATGTCCCACAGCAAGCTTGAAAAGCTGTCGCAGATTGCCTCCAAAGTAATAGTAATTTCAGTTCCATTTGCCTGCATATCATAAACTTCAATTTGCATTTTAAACTCCTAAATAAGCGTCCGTGTGAATCAGAGTCACACGGAGATTTTTCATATTCCGAACAGCCGTCAGATGAAAAGTATTCACACCCTGCGAAAGTTGCAGCCATGTCGAGCCTGATACAAGACGGTTGATGATGTTGTAATCCACACCGTTCCGAGTCAGCGTAACCGTTTTATTGCCCGTTTTCGTGGTGATCGTGATAACATCGCCTTTTAGAATTTCACCTTTGATTTGCAGATATTCTCCGGTATCTGCATTGTAAATGGTCGGAGTCATGGCATAGTCTACGGCTTCTATTTGAATCGTAAATCCGGTCACATCGCCGTGATTTTCGATGGAAATGTTATCGGTTCTGCTGTAAGTTCCAAGCACAAAAGGATTGTCATCATCAGGAAATGGAAAATGAAATGCTCCCGTGATCTGCGAATAATAGGCATAAACGGCAGAGGTGCTGTACCAGTAAATATCGGGGCAGATAATTGAGATTTGTCCACTTGTCAGATTAGAAAAATTACTGACGGTGCAGGTTTCTACATAGCCCTCCGTATACACATCTATGTTTGCTGTGCGGTAATATATTTTGATGTATCGAGACGGTTTGACCACACGATATAGGGCATGACGGCGATTTTCTATATCAATACCACGCATCTGAAAGGAAATCACAAGGTTACGTTTTTCGATGAAAGCGTTGTTCAGATAACTGCCGTCCATACCTGCGTAGGTAGAGGTGCTGATCGTTCCGGCAGGAGGATAAAGTCCGTCAATTTCGGAGGTCATATACTGGTTGGCAGTGGTGGTCATATTGATTTGTTCGCCGGTTTCGTTTTCAAGGATTAGGGAATAAAACATAATACACCTACTTGCTTTTTTGGTTTAGATGTGGTATAATAAATGAAAAAATTTACTTTTTATATTAAGGAGTTAAATAATGTCCAAAGAAAAATATTCAGCATTTCATCCAGAGGATGTAAAGGATTATGTTTCGGTTTACTGGAGATATTACTGCTATCTCGAAAATGAATATCTTTCAATTTTTAGTACTCCACCATCAGATTTATATAAAGCAGTTGAACTTTATTTATCTATCGGCAGTGAGATCGATGTCATGTTAAAAACCATTTGCCTTATCTTAAATGACAAATACTCTGGTAGATCTATTGATGATCATAAGAAAGAGATAAAGAAAATAATAGATGCTGGTGACTGGGATGATTATAATCAAACCGTTTCATTAATGTCTGGCGAAACGATAAAACCGTGGGATGATAGTTGCCCTGTGAAATGGTGGAGATCATACAATGATGTCAAACATAAAAGAACACTCAAAGATAACAAGGGAAATCTGTATTTTTCTCACGCTACTCAAGATAATATAAAGTATGCATTATCAGCTCTTTATATTTTAGAAATGCAATATCTTAATTTTATAAAAGAAAGCTTATTATTTGTCTATCCCGAATTTGATACATGCAAATCAAACCTCTTTGTATAGCATCTTTCAAAATTAATTTCACGCTTTCAACGCATTCCTCGTCTGCCGATAAATTTCCAGCCGTGACAGCGACTTAGGCGAGTTATTCGTCTGGTTGACTGTACGGCTGTTGTCGTTATTATAGTAATTATTGACGACAGAATTTGCTTTCGGAACTTGTCCTAAACCATTCAAATTCCAGTCCAATTGCAGCGACTTTTCCGCTGCTTTCATAACGTCATGTCCCATAGAATTTACAGCGTCAACAGCAGTTTTCACCTTGCCGTCAACACCCTCCGCAAGACCATAAACAAGGTTAAAACCAAGCTCTTTCTTGAACAGCTTGGACGGAGAAGCAATTCCGAAAAATCCTGCAATATTGTCCCAGATCTGATCGCAGAATCCCGAAATTTTATCCCACAGCCAGCCGCACATATCGCCGATGCCGTTCCAGATTCCTCTTACGATATCCGAGCCGATACTGTAAATTTTATCGGGAAGTCCCTTGTTTCCGTCAACGAGATTATTCCACAGATTGGATGCTGCCTCACGTGCTTTAATAGCAATATCCGCCGCAAAACTCGTAACTTTGTTGACAACATTACAGAGCCAGTTCCACACCTCACCGGGTAAACTGCAAAGTTTATCAATAATAGCGCTAAAAAAGCCTGTGATCGCTTCACGGGCTTTTGTCTGCATATTAATTACCCAGCTCGCAACATTAGAAATTACATTGCAAAGCCAACTCCACACTTCACCGGGCAGACTGCACAGCTTGTTTATGATGTTGCTGAAGAATCCGGTGATTGCTTGGGTCGCCTTGTTATGCATATCAAGAACCCAGTTTGCAACGTTCAGAATCACATTGCACAGCCAGTTCCAGACCTCGCCGGGAAGATTTTGCAGTGTTTCCACAATGGCATTCCAGAAGTTTGAAATTGCCTCTTTTGCCTTATCCCAGATGTTCACCGCCCACTCGGAAACCTTGTCAAAAAGCTGTGAAAATACACTGCTCCACGCCTCAATCATGGTATCCTTGTATGAAAGGATTCCGTCCCAGATCGCCTGTAAAATACTCATACCAAGAGCCAGCCAGTCCGTTTCCATGATACCGTTGACAAGAGCCATGACCAATTGTGGAATAGCTGCGATAAGCTGAGGAATCGCCTGCACCAGTCCGCTTGCAAGCCCGATAATCAAATCCATAGCACAGGTGATCAATTGCGGAATGGAGTTCAGAAGTCCGTTTATCAGACCTGTCACCAGCTGCAAAGCCGCCTGTAAAATCATGGGCAAATTCTGAATCAGACCATTCACAAGTCCCATTACAAGCTGAATTGCAGCTTGTATAATTTGCGGCAGACACTGCAAAAGTCCCTTAATCAAGCTATTGATCATCTGTAATGCAACGTTCAGGATTTTCGGGAGATTTTTCAGCAGACCTTCTACAAGTTTCAGTACAAGCTGTACTGCTGCATGAATGATTTTCGGCAAATTCTGAATCAATCCATTACAGAGCGATTCCACCAGTTGCATTGCTGCATCAACCAGTAAGGGCAAGTTGTCAATGATGCCATTGATAAGCCCATTAACGAGTTGCAGAGCAGCATCTATGACGTCAGGAAGTGCATCTAAAATTCCTACGGCTAAACCCGAAATTAGTGTTAATGCAACTGAAATAAACTGCGGAAGATTTGACGAAATGAACGAGATAAGCTCCTGCAAAATGGTCATCACAGAATTTAAAATGGTCGGAGCTGACTGCATAATCGCATCGACGATTTGTAAAAGTGCAGAAAAAATGCTCTCCAGAATCGCTGGGAGAGCCGTAGAAATATATGTCGCTAATTGTGTGATCAGGTTCAAAAATCCTGTGATCAAAATCGGCAAAAGTGTATCAATTAAGGTTGGTAGGAGAGTTCCTATCGACTGAATAATCGTCATGAGAATGCTGTTAAAGGCATCTAAAAGTCCCGGTAAAATCTGCGGAATCTGTGTCTTTAAGGTTTCTGCAAGCTGAGTTACCAACTCACGGATTTTTGATAATGCAGCAGATAAACCGCCTTCATTGAATGCACTGACAATGTCCGTCAATCCTTGCACTGCCGTTCTTGCGGAGGGAGCGAGTTTCTCGCCAATCGACAGCGCCGCACCTTCCGCAGCGGAAGAAAGCAAAGTCAAATCGCCTTTTAGATTGTCAAGCTTGATCTGTGCCATTTCCTCCGCCGCACCACTACATCCATAAATGGATTCAGTCAGACTCTGATAGTCCTCATCCGTGGCATTGATGATTGCAAGCATTCCGGCAAGGTTCTGCTTACCGAAAATAGTAGCAGCGTTTTGCAGCTGTTCAGCCTGCGTTAGACCATCTGTTGTAGCAGACAAATCTGCCATAATAGCATCATAATCACGCATATTGCCTTCGGAGTCCACAAGGTCAACATTGACGGCTCCCATTGTACTTCTGAGGCCGTCCATAATAGTTTGGAGCGATTTGTACGAGCCGTCCGCATTTGTAATTTCAAGACCGAGATTCTCCATTGCCGCTGCCTGAGCATCGGTCGGTTTGGACATATTGACAAGGGCATTTTTCAGCGAATTTCCGGCTTGTGAGCCTTTAATTCCTGAGTTCGCCATAAGTCCCAAAGCGATGGATAAATCTTCTGCCGAAGCACCCAAAGTTCCTGCGATCGGAGCGCAGTATTTGAAGCTTTCGCCTAATAGCGAAACGTTGGTATTTGCGGAAGTTGCAGTAGCCGCCAAAACGTCAGCGTAATGAGAAGCGTTGGAAACTCCCGGAGCAAATTCACCGTCGGCAGCGATTCCAAGAGCGGTCATGGAGTCCGTGACAATATCGGATACAGTCGCCAAGTCCTCGCCGGAAGCCGCCGCAAGATTCATAACGCCGGAAACAGAAGTCATGATGTCATTTGTGTTCCAGCCTGCCATCGCCATGTATTCCATCGCTTCGCCGACTTCGGTAGATGTAAACGACGTAGTAGAGCCGAGTTCCTTTGCTTTTTCGGAAAGCTGTGCAGTCGCCGCATTCAGTTCCTCAACTGTTTCGCAAGAACCTGACATCAATGCCTTAACAGTTGACATCTGTGATTCAAATTGCGAAAATGTAGTCAGACTGGTTGTTGCGACGGTTGCTCCGAGAGCTGCCGCCGCACCGGTATATGCCTCGAATGCACCGACTGCCGCCTTTGCGACCGTCGCCACACCTTTGCCCAGAGTTCCGGCAAGTTTGGAGAATCCGCCCTCGCTTGCAGCTGCCTTTTCACCTGCGGTTTTGGCACTGTCACCGGCATTTTTCATGATTTTGTCGAACTTATCCGCAGCCTGTGACGCTTCGTTGACTGTTTTTTCTTCGGATGAAATTTCACCGGAAAGCGTCTTGATCTGCTGTTCCAGGGACTTTGCTTCTGCGGAATTTTTGCCGTACTTTGCAGTAGCATCAACATATTCCTGCTTTAATTTTGATAAATCTTGTTTCTGAGATGCAAGTTTTTCTGTCAGACCTTGCTCTGCGGAGGTCAGCTTTTTTGTTTCGTTTTCCATTGCGGAAAGCTGATTTTTACTGTTCTGATGTTCCGAAGAAAGAAGCTTGATTTTGCCTGCAAGATTCTGTGCCTGCGTAGAATTTTTACCGTATTGGATACAAGCATTCTGATATTCATCGGACAACTTTGCAATTGCAGTTTCCTGCGTAGCTACGGTATTTTTCAACGTTTCAAGAGGTGTTCTTGCAGACTGATTTGCCTTACCCAGAGCAGATGCAGCGGATTCTGCGGCGGACATTTTATTTTTGTTGTCCGTTAATTCTGAATTCAGCTGATCATACTTTGACTGCAAATCTTTCGCTGCATCGGAGTCTTTACCTTGCTCCAAAACAACATCGGTGTACTGTTTTTTCAGCGAGGAAAGCTCTGATTCCTGCTGTGAAATAGTTGTTTTTAATTTTGCAGATGCAGAATTAGAGTCCGACAATTTGCTGTTGTACTGCTCCATCGTATTGGAGGTTTCCGCAATTTCACGCTGAAGAGCATTGAATTGTTCCTGCGTGATCTTGCCTTGTTCTAACTGGGATTGTGCCTGCTGTGCGGCTGTTTTCAGGACTTCCATTTTTTCGGAAGTACCTGCGATAGCTTGGGTCAAAAGGCTCTGTTTCTGTGCCAGCAATTCCGTATTCGTAGGGTCAAGCTTCAGCAGCTTTTCCACGTCTTTCAGCTGGTTTTGTGTGCCTTTGATCGTGCCGTTGACGGTTTCCAGTGCTTTATTCAGTTTTGTGGTATCTCCACCGATCTCGACTGTGATCCCTGCGATACGGTTTGCCATGTGGTCACCTCCTGCCATTAAAATTTATCGAAGTCGTTTTGTGTAGGTTTATACGGATACTTAAAATCATCATTTTCCTTTTCTGTGAACATATCATTTACAAGACCGATCGTCAGCAGATCTAAATCGCCCATAGACAGACCAAGTTGTACACACCGCAGAAGAAAAAGCGGTGTTGTCATCGGTCTGTCAATCGGGCGATGTTTTTTTTAGATTCTGCCTGCGTTTCGATATTCAGTCCCCACAAGTCAATGAGCTGTGGCAAGACTTCATAAATCGAAAACGTATTGAATGCCTCAAGCCATTCGTCAGGTTCAGAGGGAACGCCTTCCGGGTCAGCATGTTTTGCCATGATATACGCTACGTTCTCGAAAACTTCCAGTGATTCGATGCTCAGTGCAGACTTTTTCTTTTCATCAGAACCTTCATCTTCTGATTCTTCAACAGCAGACTGCAAAGCCGCAAAATCACGATAAATATCCCGTCCGAATTTCAGACGGTAAAGACGTGGAACAGCGGCGCTTGCCTTGAATGGCACTTCGATTCCATCCACGAGAATATTCTTTTTAATAGCCATACCGCACCTCCATTAAGCAGTTGTTTTTGAGGATTTTGCGTTCTGCACTGATGCAGTCTGTGACAGATCTGGCATATACACAGATTTGTACCAGTTATCATAGGTAGCTTTATCGGTCTGCTCACAGCTTCGTGATTTTACCAGTCCGCTTGCGAGAGCAGTTGATGTCAGCGAAAGCGTTTCAGTCTTGACTTCCTTGCTGTCCTCAATTGTCTGACCTTCCGTTGCAGGACGGGAAGCGGAACTGGTACCCTCCCCAAAAAGTAGACAAGAAAGATAAAAAGGGATATAATAAAAGTAAACACGTCAAGAGAAAAATCAAGGAGGAAAAACCAATGACAAATAAACAGCCGCAATATGA
>JAETSI010000084.1 GCA_021769725.1 Oscillospiraceae bacterium
TTTTTTTCCTTGCTTGCTCACCACCAGTAAATCCAAGGTTCTCCCATTGTTCTGTGGTGTTGTCCTAAATTCTATACTCGTTCCATTCCATCCTTTTGTTACTTCGCGTATTTTCTGGCAAAGCGCCGCAATAAATTCTTCATATTTCATATAAGCCTCCATATCATGCCACTATGGGCAACTATCTTTTTTCATATTTGTATAATAACTACGGAACAATGTCATTATGGTATCAAATCCTGCCTATGAGATTTTGCATCCATACATCATCAAAATTATAATTATATTTCTCTTTGAGCTCTTTAATAAGTTTAAGTTTTAGGGAAAACAAACTGTCACTTAAGCTTTGGCAGCTATGTGTTGTATGACGCAAAAGAAAACAACTCTGTTTTAACGCTAAAATCTGAGTCACTAATTCTTCTATCGCAGGATTTGAATCTACAAAATCTTCCACATCTTCAATCCCATCATGCAACTCAAAATATTCCCAAGATGTATACACCGGATAGGGAATCAATCTTCCATCTATCCTGATATTTCTGTTAATATAGTCTCTCATCCCATATCCTCTTCTTATAAGAAATGGTACGGAAGCCTCCAGATATCATATGTCCCGGCGGCTTCCTGCCCATTTTTTATTTACTCTTCTGTTTCGTAAACATATATGTACACATTGTAGCTTCTCTTCCTATTTATAAGCTTCACATGAAAATTACAATATGTTCCCTCGCAGTACAAGTGATATTCCTTGTCTTCAGATGGCTCTGCTCCATAATACGCTCCAAGTTTCGGAATGTCGGAAATGCCCTTGCCAAGCTGTTCCTCCAAAATATACGCAGAGAATTTATTCATTTCCTGCACCATGTACTGGTTTCCATCCGTACCCTTTTGTGGAAACCACTTATTCCACCACCGATATCCATCATGGTCTGCACGGTTATATGCAATGAGGTGGTCTGGCTCCATCGAAAATTCTGCTTCTGTCATTAGAAGAAACTCATCCTCTCCAAAAATCAATTCCTGGCACCAATAGCAGTACCCTGACATCATTAATTCCCGTTCTTCTTCTGTCCGGTCCGGAAATAAGTTTTGGATATGCGGAGCCGGCAGGCCGCTTCCCCTACGATTAAAACGCGAGTTGCTGTACCAGCTGTATTTATTCATGTCCTCATCTGTAAGATAAATACTTGTAACGGTTCCACACATAGGGCATTGCTTCTCCACTTCAAAACGACCTTCAACCTCTTTTTTAGACATCTCGCGTGGAATATAAACATACTCATATTCATCAGTCATATTTTTATCATCGAAAAACGATAGTACCATTGGAGGTTCGCTGTCTTTTTCTATCACTGAAAACCTCTGATTCTCAAAATTCTTATAAATCGCTTTTTCCGCTGTTTCATTCTTAATATAGTAAAGCTTCTGTTTCATTTGTCGTATCCCTCCTTGATTTTATGCGGCCACAAGTTCGCTATTCTGACCGTCTGCTTCCGTTACCCCTGCATCCTCCATACACAAGGAAACTTCCATCAAATCAGCTTCCAGAACATCAGCTAAAGGCATGCCCGCAAGATGACCATGCCATACTTTCGCATTTTTCTTCCGCAGTTCTTTAAATTCTTCTACACGGAGACTTGCGCTTACTTTGGCCAGCCGGTAATCCTCCTCTGTTAATCGTGGCTGTATTGCCTTCTGCCATTTTTTTATAAAGCTGACAGCCTGATTGAAATCTTCATTTTGTCGGTCACCGCTTGTACGCTTTTGACGGACAGTCCCGTCCGGTTCAAATTCCAATGTATAGAATGACTTCTCTGGCTGATCTGCTTTCCTCAAAAATGCAATATAGCTTTCCCTTCTCTGTATCCGTTCATAATAGTCATCGCTGAATCGTATACAATGCCTAAGTGCCCTGCCCTCCTGTATAATATCCTCAATCCGATTTGGAATAAGAAGTACATACTTCTGATCACTATACTCATACTTTTCTTTAATGGACTCACAGATTGCATCCACATCCGGATATACTTTTGCGATATCAACTGCCTGAAGCGTTATGTTTTTATCTTCACACAACTGTAGAACTTCATCATGGCTTTCAACCAGATTTTTGGGCTTATAGAATATTTCCAATGTGATATCACGTTTCAGCCGTTTTGACATATTGAGATAATCCTGCCAGGTAGATAGAAGTTCCAGGGGAGGTCGGTTAGTTAATGCATACTGACGTTTCAGATAATTGCATATTCTTAATTCACTCATTCTATCCTGGATGAATTTTATATTCTCCGGTCGGATATCCTGTTCTTCAAAATAGCAAATTACTGAATCCACGATATTTTTGCGTTTTTTCTTTTCATACCGCATCCATATAAGAAACAATTCGCCCCCATCATTATTCCGCAACCGTCCCAAACGGTTTCCGTCTATTCCTAGCGACTTTGCCAAACTATGGGATTCTGACACCTCAATCCGACAATTGAGTGCATCCAGCGTAAGGTGTTTTAGTCCTGCCTTGATAAAGCGTTCCAGATACGGGGCCTCAGCCAGGCCGCTAAGATAATCATTGGGACTTATTTTGTATCCGGTAGATATCAACTGCGGCAGACCTGTCCTGTTTAATATATGGCGGGACAGTGCTGGTACTGTACGTTTATACACAGCACCAGCATGGTTTAGTTTATAATCGTTGTATCCATAAAAAAACGAGTAACTGGGATAGCCTTTAATCCAGCGGTATCCTCTTTGTTTATACCTGCCATAGTAATACTGTGTGTCTGTTAGATTCTTATCATAAATAACTCTTCCGGTTTCATTACACATTATTTTTGGTGTTTTATACTCCCCTTTCTGATAAAATCGTTGTGCTGTAAACTGCCGGATTATAAGACCATCACCGTACTTTTGCGGTAAATAAACCTGTTCTGCTTTTGTACAAAGCCTCCCTGCTTTTCCCTTAGCTTTATACTGGATACGATGCCCGCAGCATATACAGGTACCATATGTATTATGTCTGGCTTTCTTCACTGGTACTATTTTCTCGCACCAGGTACAAAACCCCTCTTTCACATTTTTTGAATAGTCATAAAATATAAAATTCTCATTCAATCCATGTCTGTTTACCCAGCGAAGCCAATCTTTTGGAACATCGGGGACCAACTTCATCGCCGCCTCCCATAGAGATGTCTCTTTTTTATATCTATTCTCCAGACGCTCCTCCAGGATGGACTGCTGGTACTGGTAGATACCTTTCATACCTTTCTGGGTAACTCCCAGATATTCAGCCAATCTAATGTCTTCTTCTGGTGTTATGTAGGCACATGAATAACTGTAATAATGCGGAAATTCAAGAGCCTCCACACACGCGGTCCGCCATTTTCCCTTTACTGTATCCCAAGTGAGATATTCTCTTTTACTCTTATCAATGAAAATTTCATATAATGGTTTTTTACTTCCCAGCCGTAAATCCCTCGCCAAATAGATAGCAACCATCAAAATACCGTCACAAATTTTACTCTGCAGATATACCTCTCGCTGGAAGACAGGCTCAACTCTTTGCCACCCAATCTTTTTATTCTCCGGTATATCCTGTTCTGCCATACAAAGCATTTCATCTGTTGCATACAGATGTCCCAGCTTTTTCAGTCTTATTTTCTTCATGACTCTTATCCTGCCTTTCTTATTTTTCCATTGATGCTATACCAAGTATCTGGAAGAATCTCTTTTCCATCCACAGCATGTATTCCTATCTCTGTAATCTCGGACTGGCTTCTCACTTCCTTTGCAAATCCCAGAACATCTCCTAGTGCGCCTTTGGCAACAGGATTCTCTCCTCTGACAATCACAATACCGTTTTTTGCCACGCCTTGATTCAGACACACAAGGTGATTATTTTTTCTAAATGGATGATCAAGAAGATATTTTAAGCTATGAGCCACAAATTCTCCTTTGTCCAGTTTCTTTATAAGCCTCAACCGGGTGCAGCTAATTTTGCTGTCATATGCATCCTCGTCAATATCACCATCAGCGACAACCATGTAATACACTGCCCTGTCCCAGTCCGGATAGTAGGATAAACAGTCCAATGGGTTTTCAGCACAATGCATTCCATTTATTCCGCAATTTGCTTTATCCTCCTCATTCCACACGCCTAATCGATATTGGTATGTATTACCGTGGTTTGTACAAGTTAAATCCTTATCAAAGCCCTTAAATGCAATCAACATGGTCATTTCCTCCTTATTCAACCAGGCCGTTCTCAAACAGAGAAACCTGGCCCTCAATCTGGTCTTTATTCTGGTCAGTCGCCTCCGTCTTGGCTGAAGAATGTTTTCCTTCCTTCTCAGATGCATTGCTGTTCACTCCACCTGTTTTATTTTTCTTGGAAGCGTTGCGTTTCTTAGCGGTTTTGTTTTTGTTTCCCTTCGGAGTATTCATCTGCGCCGACAATCGTTTGTGGAAAGCCTCTTCTGCTTCCGTTCTTCTCTCGGACTCCTTTTCGCGGTCATCCGTTAAATAATAATCCCGTACCCATTCAAAAACTGTGTCTTCCATAACAGCCATGTTTGCATATCGGCCACTTTTTTTCACCTCATCGCTTACCATTTCATACGCCCGACTCATGATTGACTCAACACACCGCTGCAGTGTCTTGTGTTTCTGGAGCACCAGGTCAGCAAAATCGCTTTTATCACAGCACCTTATGAGATAGTTGCCGATAACATCCGTAAATTGAGGATCATTCAGATTAAACATTTCATCCAACAGCTTACTCCGGGCTGACATATAATCTTTCTGCGTCTCTCCTCCGTCTATCAGGAAATACCGCTTTCCAGAGAGGAACTCTTTCAAATCCACTTCAGGAACCTTATATTTCCCGGCAAGATTTTTAAGTTCATCCTTTAGTCCCATTTGACGCAACTTACTGGCTGTCTCGTTAAAATCTTGAATATTCTTAACCTTTTTATATAATTTTTCTATCATTGTCATACTCCTTTAAATTCAGCCGGAGAATTCACCATTCCCCGGCTATACTGACTTTATGCAGCATTATCTATGCTATCCAACTCTTCATCTCCGGAACTTTCTGCCTGCTCCATCTTTCCTTCTCCTTTCCGCTCGTCCTCTTCCTGTTCCATCAACGCCAATAACGCCAAAATCATTCCCTTACACCAGCTATTGTTCCATTTATCAATGAACATCTGGATTTCTTCTACCACTTGTTCCCATTCCTCTTCAGTAAGTTCTCTGCCGCAATACTTCTTATAGAATCCATAGCTTTCCTGCATTGCGCTATTATAATCAACCAAAAGTGCCTGGTCCAAACCTCCAATCAGCGCCAGAAATAGTGGTTCCCCCTGGTAGACATCATCCAGCGATTCTAAAGGCAGTGGTTGAGTACCATTAAGAAACACAAACATATCATTGAACAGATTTTTTACTAACATAAGATGGTCCATTCTTTTCCTCCTTATGAAGCCTTCAAATCACCGATTCTTAACTGACCAACAATCTGCGGGCTATTTTTTTTCGATTTCCTATTTGATGGCCGGCGCTTTCTTTTCAAAATACGCCTTTTACAGTTAGCCATGTCATCATACAGGCTTTCCTGGAAGCTCACTCTCTTCATCTGCAAGTAGGCATCTTCGCAAATCGCTTCTTCCAAACTTTGTACATGACACAAGAGACGGTAAGCCTCACTGTTTTCTTTGTCCTCATTATCCAAATGTTGGATATGGTCTGCTAACCATAAATAATCCTTATTATTTCGGTATTCTTCAAGCGCACGAATTGCGGTTTCTTTAATTTGCTGGCAATTCGCCATGTAATCCACATCCATAACCGGAGGAAGCGGGGCATAATAACATTCTGGGTAATCTGCCTCAGCGAACGTATTCTCAATCTGCCTCATCATCGCTTCTATTCCACTGCGAAGTCGATTTAAATATTCTCCGTCAGGCACATCCGCCTCCGGGCACCCCCTTATTTTCCACATATTCCACCGGTCATACAGAGTTTGAAGCCTTTCCCCAAATTCGTCCGCCAGCCTTTCGTAGTCTGCCTCCTCCATCTTCCCTCCTTTCCAGTTTGGGCATACCAAAGCTTCCAGTTTCTCATCGCTGATAATAAAGCCGCATATAAACCCACTTCTTTGCACGGTGCAGCCATAACGGTAGCGTCCACTCAGCCTTCCTTCTGTTTCCTCTTTTTTATTCAGATCAATATTGTGGCAGTTCCTACACGATTGTTTTTTCATTTGGTCCTCCTTCTTTCGTTATACGTACATTACGGCCGTATTGGGTGCTTACGTGCAATACGTTTTACTCCACTCATTGATGCCTTTTACGAACCCAGTGAAGTGACTAAGCCGCCATGTCGATAAAATCCTTTAGCTCCATCTGACCTGCAACCTGTTTATCTGTTTTTTCATTTCCATACATCCACCAGCGGAACACACTCTCACCATCCTTCCAGTTTCCCTTAGATTTACCACTGGCTGTACGCGCCTTTACCATACGGTCAAAAGCTCGTATGTAAGCATCGCGGTACTTGGGATATCGCTCAAATTCCCGTTCCCGGCTTCTTATGCTTGCCAGAGGGCAACCGATGCACCCAATCCTACAAAAGCCTTGGTCATACAGACAGCAATAAGGCACCTGATACTTACGGATAAAGCACCAGATGTCCTCCTCTGTCCAGTCGATGATGGGATTTAATATTCTTTTTCCCTTCAAGCTGCATATTTCTAATTTTCTACGATCTTCCTCGTTATCACAATTTAGATAAATAGCCCCTTTCTTCTTATGAATCTCTAAGAAATCCCGGTTGGCTCTTTTCCTGCTTTCTTCCCAGCGGACTCCGGTCACCGTAAAGGCTCCCTCGCCCCCTCCTTCTTTCAGCACTTCACAACAGTAGCGTGCTGTACGCAGCGGCGGCATCTGCTTCTTGACAATCAAATCCCACATGGTCAGCTCCGGATACTCAACCTTGACATCTGGAAATGCCTCCCGTATAAACCGCACCAGCTCCGGAGGATCTACTGTTGTCAAATGATAATGTGCCTGAAACTTCACATGGGCCATCTTTGCAAGCACATAAAGCACAACACTGTCTTTTCCGCCGCTGAAGGCAAGGTAATAACCATCCTCATGATACCGGACCGCAGCATCTTCAAACATCTGAAACAACTGGATTGCCCGTTTTACCTTATCTGAAAAATCATCAAAAAGTCTGTATTGTTCCATTCTCTCCCGTCCTTCGCAATTATTCTGCTATTGACGGAAAAGCCATTCTTTCCGGTGTGTCTTTTTACGCCGCTAACCGCTTTTCTTTCAAGGCCTCGGTCCGCAGTAACCTGGCATTTAACGGCAACCAGGAGTTTTCTCCGGGAAATGAGGGAATGGAACCTTTTTAGATTTCAAATGGGATTGTTGCATACGCTATGGGCGTTATTTTAAGAATTTGTGCATTTAAAATACGCCGGTATGGACATTTACGGTTTAATTCCTCTACCCAGTCTGAGAATATCATTTCAATCTCTAGGTCCAGATCATCATGCTCCAAACGCAGCAGGATATATTTATAAGCCTTTCGGTAATTTCCCCGCACAGTTACATAAGAATACTCTACTTCATATAACGGAGCTGTCAGCCGTCCTGTCAGGAACTGTGTTGGGTGGAGCTTTTTGATGAATTCCCGGTACTCTTCTGTTGCCGGAAGATTCCCTCCAACCCCAATCTCTGCAAACGAGGCGATATCTGCAAATTTATGTATATGCATAAACCTCTCCTATCCTAATGAAAGTCACCTTAAATGCATATAACCTTATCCTCAGCGGAACAATATCTATATGCATGATTGGATAACCGTTCATCTGCCGGAACTTCCTCTGCATTAATGGACTGTATCAAATCCGCCAGTTCCTGAGAAACTACAGCATCCTCAGCACCCAGGGTCGGAAACAGAATCACCTCATCTACACTATAAGGAATGATTAAGAAATCCTTTCCCACATGTAATTCACAGTATCTCATGAGCCCGGGATAGAGTAAGACTTCTGCACCACAAAAGTGAATCCGGTTTGTTAAAACATACATCATGTCCGTTATTTTCATAAGCACTGGTGGATACTTATTTACCATATTGACCAATGCCCTCTGATACAATTCCTCTTTGTCCACAGACCAATAGTTCAAATGCTTATTTGTTATCATTAAGGTTGCTGCTATTTCTTCTGTTTCTTCACATAATAATAAAAATATAACGGATAAATCCAGATATGGAATGTTTGGGATGTTCTCCAGCATAGAAGCGTTGTCGTGGGTATTTACCAGTTTACACATGATTTTATCTTTGATTTTCTCAAAACTCATATCATTTACAATCTCCTGCATACCAGCCGGTATATCTGGCGCCGATGCATAGCATTCCAGTATCTCATCAATAATCGCTTGAAGCCCTGTTCCTTTTTTGTAGCACTCAAAAAAATCTTTCAAGTGAATAGAGGGGCGAAACTGCTGCCCCTCTTTTTCAATGCACAACTGTGTCTGGACTATGCCATTGTTGATAACCGGTTTCAGAACATGCACATGGAAACCGGCCCCTAATCTTTTGGCTACTTCAGAGCTGACAGCTTCGGCAAATTTTTCTAATGTCATCATGATGTGAATCTCCTTTTCAATTTAGAATTTCGTTTCACAGTGGAATGGTCACAGTTTAAAATATCTGCGATAGCCTCTATACTGTAACCCTCGCTTCTCAGTTGCTGTATAACTTCTTTTCTCTCCTTTCTTGTTGACACCCGCACAATTTTGGGATGCTTCTTTTTTAAAATTTTTTGGGAAATCGGATTATTCAGGCCATGTTCATACAGAAACCGGGCCTCCCTTGCATTGACTCCCATTAAGATTGCAATGATAAGGCAATGATATCCCTCCGAATCGTAAGAATCTCTCATCCGCTCCCTCCTTTCCGCCTTCTGGCTTCTTCCTCCT
>JAETSI010000212.1 GCA_021769725.1 Oscillospiraceae bacterium
CAAAAGAGTATATGGAGTTTTCTGCGCCTCTTCCTGATTATTTTGAAAAACTTCTCATAAAATTCCGATAAAATAATATAAATTTTATATACAGATTGGATAAAATAGATTATAATAATTATAGTAAGATAATAATTCCATATTTGTCTGTTGTATTGCTACAACAGTTCCAGAGAGGGATTATCGAATAGAGAGGAGTGTTTGATTATGGCAGCAAATACGGTAATAACAATTGGAAGACAGTACGGAAGCGGCGGAAAAGAAATTGGCCTGCGTCTGGCTGAAGAACTGGGAATCAAATGTTATGATAAGGAGCTTCTTGACAGGGCAGCCAAGGACAGTGGTTTATGCCAGGAATTATTCGAGAACAATGATGAAAAGCCAACCAACAGTTTTTTGTATTCCCTGGTTATGGATACATATTCCTTTGGCTATTCCTCTGCGGCATTTACCGATATGCCCATCAACCACAAAGTGTTCCTTGCACAGTTTGACACGATCAAAAAGCTGGCGTCTGAGGCTCCCTGCGTTATAGTTGGACGCTGTGCAGATTACGCGCTTTCTGATTATGAGGGAGCGATCAGTGTATTTATACATGCTGATCTGGATAAGAGGATCAAGAGGATCGCCAGAAAACATGAGCTGACAGACTCCGCGGCCAAAGACAGGATCCAGAAAACAGACAAGAGAAGAGCCAGCTACTATAATTACTATACCAGCAAAAAATGGGGAGAGGCTACCAGCTATGACTTATGTCTGAACAGCGCTATTCTGGGCATTGACGGCTGTGTGGAAATGATCAAAAAGGCCATTGAGATCCGAGATGAAAAGAGAGCGAAAAAAGGCTGACAGTCATGAAGCTGTATAGGTACTGAACAGTTATTTTTGATTTAGAAAAGGGGCTGTCGGTTAATACTGATTTTTAAAGCCCCTACACCAAAACAAGCATATCCCGCAGATTTCCTT
Source organism: Oscillospiraceae bacterium (assembly GCA_021769725.1). Lineage (GTDB taxonomy): Bacteria > Bacillota > Clostridia > Oscillospirales > Ruminococcaceae > Ruminococcus. The sequence goes on from JAETSI010000212.1 coordinate 967, forward strand.
GCTTTTCAGCAAAGGACGTTCTGCGGGATATGCTTGTTTTTCTT
>JAETSI010000085.1 GCA_021769725.1 Oscillospiraceae bacterium
GGTGACTTAACAATACTACTTTTAGGACTTGCTTTCCACTGTTTTTTGTTATCAAAAACAGAAAATCGCTATGCCACAGCCTTGGCAGGCCATCGCGCAGCGATTTTGTTCAATTACAATTTGTTGAAAGGAGTAAACGACTATGAAAATGCCAAAAGAAAAAATTGATATAAACATGTTTGCCCCATGTGGAATGAATTGTAAGGTTTGTTATAAGCACTGTTACCATAAAAAACCTTGTGTTGGGTGCTTGAATGGTGATAAAGGGAAACCAGAACATTGTCGTAAATGCAAAATAAAGGATTGCATCAAAGGAAAATCATTATCCTATTGTTTTGAATGTGCTGAATATCCATGTAAGTTGATTAAAAATCTTGAAAAAAGCTATAACAAACGGTATCAAGCAAGTCTTATAGAAAATAGCCGTTTTGTTCAAGGACATGGTTTGGAACATTTCATGGAACAGCAGAAAATAAAATATACTTGTCCTAAATGCGGTGGCATTATTTCTATTCACGATAAAGAATGTAGCGAGTGTCAAGAAAAAATGAAATAACAAAATTTCAGTTTGTAAAAGTCAATAAATACAAAGATAAATTTGAAGTTAGGAGACTAATACTATGAAAGGATTTGAACGCAAAAACCAATTATTCTCTCTTTGTGGATTGAATTGTGGGTTGTGTCCTATGCTTTTAGGAAATCATTGTGGCGGTTGCGGAAATGGAAATCAATCATGCAAAATTGCAAGATGTAGTCTTGAACATGGAAAGATTGAATATTGCTATGAGTGTAAGCAATATCCATGTGAAAAATACCAACACATTGATGATTATGATATTTTTATTACGAGCAGACGACAAAAAGCAGATTTAGAAAGAGCGAAAAACATAGGCATTGAGCAATATAATCTTGAACAGCAGGAAAAAACACAAATTCTTTCTTACTTACTTTCTAACTATAATGACGGGCGTAGGAAAACTTTCTTTTGTGTGACAGTCAATTTACTAGAACTTTCAGAATTGCAAGAAGCAATGAAACAAATACAATCCAATGACGAATTGACCTTACTATCATTTCAGGCACAATGCTTGTATGTGGTAGAGGTGTTTCAGAAGATTGCCAACAGAAGAAATATAAAACTGAAACTTATCAAGAAAAAGTGATTTTAAAATTTCAGTTTGTCAATTTTATATCCATACACACAAAGCAGTTAGTCTTAGGATTGACTGCTTTTTTCATACCTAGAAAGGAGTGATTGATTTATGAGAAAGATATTAAACAAAGGACACCGTATCAGAGCCAGCGACAAGAATCTTGTCTATCACTTTTCCATAGGAACGCTTCTGTTTGTATTTGTTGCGGTTCTCCTGCTACTGAATATAAAACAACTTATGTGTATCGATTGGGAATATTTCAGCTTATTAGACAATGACTTGACGATTTCCCCTTACAACTTCATAACCATACTGATAGCGACTGGTGTTTGTGCATTGGTCGCTTTTCTGTATTACCACTTCTGTTATGACAGTTTCAAGAAGCTCCTGCACCGTCAAAAGCTGGCAAGAATGATACTGGAAAATAAGTGGTATGAAGCAGATACCGTACAAGACAGCGGTTTTTTTACTGACCTGCAAAGCAGATCAAGGGAAAAAATCGTCTGGTTTCCTAAAATCTATTATCAAATGGAAAAAGGACTGCTTCATATCAGCTGTGAAATCACATTAGGAAAGTATCAAGACCAGCTCTTACGGTTAGAGGATAAGCTGGAAAGCGGTTTATATTGTGAGCTGACCGACAAGACGCTCCATGACGGATATATTGAGTACACCCTGCTTTATGATATGGTCGCAAACCGTATCTCCATTGATGAAGTGAAAGCAGAAAACGGCTGTCTTAGACTGATGAAAAATCTTATCTGGGAATATGACGCACTTCCTCATGCTTTGATTGCTGGTGGAACGGGTGGCGGTAAAACCTATTTTCTGCTGACGCTCATTGAAGCACTCTTGCAGACCAACGCAGAGCTTTACATCTTAGACCCTAAAAATGCAGACTTGGCAGATTTGGGGACAGTCATGGGAAATGTGTATCATACCAAAGAAGATATGATTGATTGCGTCAATGCCTTTTATAACGGCATGGTACAGCGTAGTGAAGATATGAAACAGCACACTAACTATAAGACGGGCGAAAACTACGCTTACTTGGGACTTGCTCCTCACTTCCTTATCTTTGATGAATATGTGGCGTTCTTTGAAATGCTGGGGACAAAGGAAAGTATCGGACTGTTAAGCCAGCTAAAGAAAATCGTCATGCTGGGACGACAAGCAGGATATTTTCTTATCGTTGCCTGCCAGCGACCAGACGCTAAGTATTTCAGCGACGGGATAAGGGATAATTTCAACTTCCGTGTCGGTTTGGGACGTATCAGCGAGCTTGGGTATGGTATGCTGTTCGGTTCTGATGTGAAGAAACAGTTTTTCCAGAAGCGTATCAAAGGACGTGGTTATTGTGATGTAGGAACAAGCGTCATAAGTGAATTTTACACTCCCCTTGTACCAAAAGGACATGACTTTTTACAGACCATAGCTTCTCTTGCATACGCAAGGCAGGACGGGACGGCGACGTGCGAAGCGAAAGGCGATGGAACGGACTAGCCGTTGCTGGTGTGGCGTCAGCCACGCCAGCATATACAAGCCCCTCAGTATCTAACAGAGGGGCACAAATACATTGGAAACTGGCATAAAAAGTCTTGGAAGTCCGCATGGAATAAGGCTTTTTACAAGTTTCAGCCGTTTGTGATATGGGCTTGAAAATATCACAATTTCAAAGATTGGGGGTATCACAACTGAAAGATGATGATTTTATAACAGCCTTGAAAGCAAAACGTAGCGATTACGGCGTATCGCAGACAAGGCTTGCACTTATGGCTGGTATCAGCCGTGAACATTTAAACCGTATCGAAGCTGGAACGGTGGCACTTACTGAGGATATGAAAACGAAGCTGTTGGAAGCTGTTGAAAAATTTAATCCCGACGAACCGCTGTTCCTGCTGTTCGATTATGTGCGTATCCGTTTTCCCACAATGGATATAAAGCACGTTATCAAGGATATTCTGAAACTGAGTATCGACTATATGCTCCATGAAGATTACGGACACTACAAATACACCGAGCATTACTATATCGGGGACGTATTCGTATTCACTTCACAAGATGAAGAAAAAGGCGTTCTGCTGGAACTCAAAGGCAAAGGCTGTCGTCAATTTGAAAGCTATCTGCTGGCACAAGAGCGAAGCTGGTATGACTTCTTCATGGACGCACTCATTGAGGGCGGTGTAATGAAGCGTCTTGACCTTGCTATCAATGACAGAACGGGAATATTGGATATTCCAGAACTGACCTTGAAATGTACAAATGAAGAATGTGTTTCTGTGTTCCGTTCCTTTAAGTCTTACGCTTCTGGCGAGCTTGTAAAGCACAAGGAAGCTGACAAGGCAGGTATGGGACATACGCTGTATATCGGTTCTTTGAAATCGGAAGTTTACTTCTGTGTGTATGAAAAGAATTATGAACAGTACGCAAAGCTGGGAATACCGATTGAGGAAGTCCCGATAAAGAACCGATTTGAAATCCGCTTGAAAGATGAACGTGCTTATTATGCCGTCCGAGATTTGCTGACTTATTACGACGCAGAAAGGACGGCATTTTCTATTATCAACCGTTATATTCGTTTTGCAGATAAAGAGCCAGATAAACGAAAAAGCGAATGGAAAACCAATGACCGCTGGGCGTGGTTCATTGGCGAGGGACGACCACCATTAAGATTGACAACAAAACCAGAGCCTTACACGCTGGAGCGTACATTACGGTGGGTGGAAAGGCAGGTTGACCCAACATTAAAAATGCTGGAAGAAATCGCAAAGAAAACGGGTGTCGATTATCTGAAAGAGATACGCAAGCATACAAAGTTGACAGAAAAGCACGAACAGATAATCGCGCAACAGACAGCGGATACAGAGGAACTTATCAAAACGTAAAGGAGTGATGAAAAATGTGGGTATTAGTCAAGTACTTACTGCTGGTATCACTTGGAATGGGTATCGGCATAGTCTTAATGTGTATTATGCAGGTCGGTAAAGAAGCTGACAGAGAAATGGAATTATTTAAAGAAAGAGAGGAAAAATAAATGAATTTCGGACAAAATTTATATACTTGGTTTTTAAGCAACGCACAGTCATTAGTGCTTATGGCAATCGTGGTTATCGGTATCTACTTAGGGTTTAAGCGTGAGTTTTCAAAGCTCATTGGCTTCTTGGTAGTTGCCCTTGTTGCTGTTGGTCTGGTATTTAATGCTGGCGGTGTCAAAGACGTATTGTTAGAGATTTTCAATAAGATTATTGGAGCGTAACGAATTTCATTGTTATAGCAATTTAGCAATGGTACAATGTTGGTATAAATTAAAAGTTATAGGAGTGATATTTTGAAAAAAGCTATACTGTATATTCATGGTAAAGGTGGAAGCTATTTAGAAGCTGAACAATATAAAGAAATCTGTATCGGGTATGATGTCATAGGAATTGATTACAACAAATACCTGCCGTGGATAGTAGAAAATCAGATTAAATCTGTGTATGAAAACCTTAGAAATGATTATGAGCATATTTCCATTATAGCGAATAGTATTGGAGCGTATTTTTCAATGTACGCATTACAAAATTATGATATTAAAAAAGCGTTTTTTATATCTCCTATTCTGGATATGGAAAAACTTATTCTCGATATGATGATATGGGCGAATGTAACAGAAAAAGAACTTTTTGAAAAGAAAGAAATCTCTACTGATTTTGGAGAAACTTTATCATGGAATTATTTAGAATTTACTAGGAAAAATCCTATTACATGGAATGTTCTGACTGAAATTCTCTATGCTGGAAATGATAACCTTACTTCTCGCAATACAGTAAATTCTTTTGTTGAAAATCATAATGCTAATCTTACCATAATGGAAAATGGAGAACATTGGTTTCACACAGAACAACAAGTTGATTTTCTGCACAAATGGATAAAAAATGTACTATAACAATTTCATACCCACATAAAAAGCAGTCATTCTGAAAAGATCGACTGCTTTTTTCATACCTAAATTCAGATTGGAGTGATACATTGAACGATATTTTTAAGGATATGCAGGCAAAGATTGGCTGTCAATATATATCAGATTTGCCCTTTAAGCGAAGTGCTGTCTGGTTTGAATTGAAGCACTTAAATCTTGCCGACTATCCTATGAAACAGTTAGAAGATTTTTCGCGCTATGTATTCGGTGTCCCGTACACCGTCATAGCGGAAGCATTACAAAGAAAGGACGTGATAACCTATGCAGGAATTACGAGTATTGATAGAAACAAAACAAGCCGTCCATGATGAAATCCGCTCCGCTTGGTTTCTCTTGCCGATTGATGAAGAAGAATTGCAGGAACGATTAGGTGTGGACGCAGAAAGCGAGGACTATCGTATTCTTGAAAAAGAACTGCCCTTTGCTGATGATGTGGGCGAAGATACGACTATTGAGCGATTGAATGATATGTACCGCACTTATGAAAGTCTGCCAGCAGATTTAAAGGAAGATTACGACGAGCTGATGTGCTACTTTTCCAATCTGGACGAACTGCACCAGCACAGACGCGACATTATTCATTATTCATGGTGTAAAAACATGACTGACGTAGCCCGTCATTTGCTGGATAATGACCCTGCCTTTGCTTCCATTGAAGAACGTCTTGCCCGTTACTTTGACTTTGAAGCCTACGGACAGTATCTTGATGATAACGGACGCTTTCTGGAAACGGAACACGGTATTTATGAAATACCGTAAAAGCGAGGTGGTGTTTTATGATTGAAGATATGGCGGTGTATATCGCTAATCTTGGAAAATACAATGAGGGTTATCTGGTAGGCGATTGGTTTCGTTTCCCCTTGAATGAGGAAGAAATCGCAGAGCGTATCGGTTTAAATGCCGAGTATGAAGAATACGCCGTCCATGATACTGAAAACTTCCCTATGGAAGTGTCGGAATACATTTCCATTGAGGAATTAAACAATATCTATGATATGCTAGAGGACTTTCCTGACTATATCGTAGACAGTCTGGACGAGTTTATCTCTCATTATGGAAGTCTGGAAGAATTAGCTGAACACACCGACGAGATTTATCATTATCCCGATTGTGAAACTATGACGGACGTTGCTTACTACTATATTGATGAATTGCAGATGTTGGGGGAAATTCCACCGCAGTTACAAAACTATATCGACTATGAAGCCTACGGACGTGATTTATCCATTGAGGGAACATTTATTGAAACAAGTAGCGGTATGTGTGAAATACCATATTAGAGCTGGAAGATCAGCGACAAGGATTGTTGCTTCTGACAGCTCATTTCTATTTAGGGACAGTCTGAAAACGGCTGTCCTTTTCCAATTCAAAGAAAGGAGTTTTTCTGAAAGTATGAAGAAAATTAAAAGCTACACGGGTATCTGGAACGTGGAAAAAGTCCTGTATGCAATCAATGACTTTAATCTGCCCTTTCCCGTTACCTTTACCCAGATTACATGGTTTGTCATGACTGAATTTATCATCATTCTTCTTGGCGACCTGCCACCGCTTTCCATGATTGAGGGAGCGTTTTTAAAATACTTCGGTATTCCCGTTGCTCTCACATGGTTTATGAGCCAGAAAACCTTTGACGGCAAGAAGCCTTACAGCTTCCTAAAATCCATGCTGACTTATGCCGTCCGACCTAAAATCACTTATGCAGGAAAAGCCGTGAAACTGCATGAACAGCAAGTAAACGAAACTATCACGGCAGTTAGGAGTGTGAATTATGTTCCCGATTAAATATATCGACAATAACCTTGTCTGGAACAAGGACAATGAGGTGTTCGCCTATTATGAGCTGATACCCTACAATTACAGCTTCTTGTCGGCAGAACAGAAATATATCGTGCATGACAGCTTCCGACAGTTAATCGCACAGTCCCGTGAGGGTAAAATCCATGCGTTACAGATTGCAACGGAAAGCTCCGTTAGGAGTATTCAAGAACAGTCGAAAAAGCTGGTGTCTGGCAGGCTTCGTGATGTGGCGATACAAAAGATTGATGAACAGACAGAAGCCCTTGTATCTATGATTGGCGACAATCAAGTGGACTATCGTTTCTTCTTGGGCTTTAAGCTCATGGTTACGGAGCAGGAAGTCAATCTAAAGAACATGAAGAAATCCCTATTTATGACGGTCAAGGAATTTCTAAACGAGGTCAATCACACGCTGATGAATGACTTTGTTTCCATGCCGACTGATGAAATCAACCGTTACATGAAAATGGAAAAATTGTTAGAAAACAAGATAAGCCGACGCTTTAAGGTGCGACGTTTGGATAAAAACGACTTCGGGTATCTCATGGAACACCTTTACGGCAGGGACGGCGTAGCTTATGAAGATTATGAGTATTCCTTACCAGAGAAGAAACTGAAAAAGGAAACGCTTATCAAGTATTACGACCTTATCCGACCTACCCGTTGTCTGATTGAAGAAAGCCAGCGATACTTGCGTCTGGAGCATGAGGACAGCGAAAGTTATGTATCGTACTTTACCGTCAATGCGATTGTCGGGGAGCTGGATTTTCCGTCAAGTGAAATATTCTATTCCCAGCAACAGCAGTTTATCTTTCCCGTCGATACGTCCATGAATGTAGAAATTGTAGAAAACCGCAAGGCACTTTCCGTTGTCCGTAACAAGAAAAAGGAGCTGAAAGATTTAGACAATCACGCTTTTCAGTCTGGAAGTGAAACAAGCTCTAATGTGGTGGACGCATTAGACAGCGTGGATGAGCTGGAAACAGATTTAGACCAAAGTAAAGAAAGTATGTACAAGCTCTCTTATGTTATCCGTGTATCTGCTCCCGACTTGGACGAGCTGAAACGCCGTTGTGATGAAGTCAAGGACTTCTACGACGATTTGAACGTAAAACTGGTGCGTTCTGCTGGCGATATGCTTGGACTTCACTCTGAATTTCTCCCTGCCAGCAAGCGATACATCAATGACTATGTGCAGTATGTAAAGTCCGACTTCTTGGCTGGTCTTGGATTTGGAGCGACACAGCAGTTAGGCGAAAACACGGGTATCTATATCGGTTATTCCGTTGATACGGGAAGAAACGTGTACTTACAGCCGTCGATTGCAAGTCAAGGAATTAAAGGGACTGTTACCAATGCGTTAGCTTCTGCCTTTGTAGGAAGTCTTGGCGGTGGCAAGTCATTCTGTAACAACTTACTTGTGTACTATTCCGTTCTCTTTGGCGGTCAAGTGGTCATCTTAGACCCTAAATCCGAGAGAGGAAATTGGAAAGAAACGCTCCCAGAGATTGCACATGAAATCAATATCGTAAACCTTAACAGCGAAAAGGAAAATGCAGGACTTCTTGACCCATTTGTGATTATGCGTGATGTGAAAGACGCTGAAAGTCTGGCAATCGACATACTTACATTCCTTACGGGTATTTCGTCAAGGGACGGCGAGAAATTCCCCGTACTTCGTAAGGCGGTTCGCTCCGTCGTGCAAAGCTCATCAAGGGGATTGCTCCATGTGATAGACGAGCTACGCAGGGAAGATACACCAATATCAAGAAACATTGCCGACCATATTGACAGTTTTACCGATTACGATTTTGCACATCTGCTGTTTTCAGACGGTACGGTGGAAAATGCTATCAGTCTGGAAAATTTATCCATTCCGACAGAAGCATTTTTAAAATTGTGGATTTAGATGAAGCATGGGCGTTCCTCAACGTAGCACAAGGCGAAACTTTATCAAATAAGCTGGTACGTGCTGGTCGTGCTATGAACGCAGGTGTTTACTTTGTTACCCAGAGTGCAACGGACGTATCAAAGGAAAGTCTGAAAAACAATATCGGTTTAAAATTCGCTTTCCGCAGTACCGCAATAGAAGAAATCAAACAGACATTGGAATTTTTCGGGCTGGATAAAGAAGACGAGAACAACCAGAAGCGATTAAGGGATTTGGAGAACGGACAATGCCTATTTCAAGATTTGCGTGGGCGTGTCGGTGTCATTCAAGTACACCCCGTCTTTGAAGAATTACTGACCGCCTTTGATACCAGACCGCCAATCAGCAGAAATGAGGTGGAGTGATGAAAGAAAGGATAAAAGGTGCGTTCACAAGAAAAAAGATACTGCACTTTCTCAAAATGGCTCTGTTCGTCGTGGGACTTACCCTTATCCTGCTTTCACTTTTGGGGACGGTAGCTCATGCGACGGGACTTGTGGACGACACAATAAATGCAGAAAACCTTTACTCAAAATATCCGCTGTCAAATTATCAGCTAGACTTCTATGTGGATAATAGCTGGTCGTGGCTTCCGTGGAACTGGCTGGACGGTATCGGAAAATCGGTTCAATACGGGCTTTACTGCATTACCAATTTTGTCTGGACTATCAGCCTTTATCTTTCCAATGCAACGGGTTATGTAGTGCAGGAAGCGTACAAGCTAAACTTCATCAATGACATGGCAGACAGTATCGGAAAAAGCATACAGACATTAGCTGGTGTAACCCAGAACGGTTTTTCCACTTCTGGATTTTATGTAGGCTTTCTGCTTCTTATTATCTTAGTTGTCGGTATGTATGTGGCTTATGTGGGACTGATAAAAAGAGAAACCAGCAAGGCATTACACGCCGTTATCAACTTTGTTGTGGTGTTCATCTTGTCGGCTTCCTTTATTGCTTACGCTCCCGACTACATTAAGAAAGTGAATGATTTTTCATCAGACATCAGTACCGCTTCTTTGGACTTGGGAACAAAAATCATGCTCCCCGACAGCGACAGTCAAGGCAAGGACAGCGTGGACTTGATAAGGGACAGCCTATTTTCTATTCAAGTGAAACAGCCGTGGCTATTACTTCAATTCGGCAATTCAGATGTGGAAGAAATCGGGGCTGACCGTGTGGAAGCTCTGGTATCGGCAAGCCCAGATGATGAGGACGGCGAAACAAGAGAAGATGTGGTAAAAGCAGAGATTGAGGATAACGACAACAACAATCTGACGATACCGCAGGTCGTGAACCGTTTAGGTATGGTATTCTTCCTGCTGTTCTTCAACTTAGGGATAACCATATTTGTATTCTTGCTTACGGGCATGATGATATTTTCGCAGATACTCTTTATCATCTTTGCTATGTTCCTGCCTATTAGCTTCCTGCTCTCTATGATACCGAGCTATGAAAGTATGGGAAAGCAGGCAATCGTAAGAGTATTTAATACCATTATGACAAGGGCTGGAATTACGCTGATTGTAACGGTGGCGTTCAGTATTTCAAGTATGTTTTACAATATCTCGACGGACTACCCTTTCTTTATGGTGGCGTTCTTGCAGATAGTATGTTTTGCAGGCATTTACATGAAGCTGGGCGACTTAATGAGTATGTTTAGTTTGAACGCTGGCGACAGTCAAAGCATGGGACGCAGGATATTCCGTAGACCGTATTTATATATGCGACACAGAGCCAGAAGATTTGAGCGTCGTGTCGCTGGTGCGGTTACGGCTGGGGGTATCGCTGGTGCGGTGGCTGGTAATGCCGTATCGGGTAGCAAACAGAAATCACATACACAATCTCGCAGTAATACAACTTTCAGCATGGGACAAAAGGCTGGAAATGCCGTTGGTGCTGTCTTAGATACGAAAAATAAGGTTAAGGATAAGGCAAATGCTGTCCGTGAAAATATCAAGGACGTACCAACCCAGACCGCTTATGCGGTTCATTCCGCAAAGGAAAAAGCGAAGTCAAGTGTATCTGATTTTAAGCGTGGCGTAGTGCAGGAACAGACAGACCGTCAAGCTGGACGTTACGAGAAACAGCAACAGCATAGACAGAATATCGCTGATAAGCGTATGGAATTACAGAAAGCACAAGAAGCGAAGTCTGGAAGAAAAACGGACGGATCAGCGACAGCAGGAGCTACCTGTCCACATGAAAGACCAGCGACTTCTTCTGCTTCAGAAGCTAGGAAACAAAGTGCTGGAAAACCGCAGGAAGTCAAACGCCCTGCCACTTCCTCTAAAACTGATGATGTGAAAATGGTTAAAGAGCGTCCGTTAGCTTCTGGAAAATCCGTTGAGTCAACCACTAAAGTAAACCGCCAGAATTTACATACGGAGCGTATCACAAAGACACAACAGACGACGGTTCAAAAGAATCAGCAGACCACAGAGAAAAATCGTAAACTGATTACGAAGAAAGGACAAAAGAAAAAATGAAATTGAAACACATGGCTATCATTGGCTGTCTGTTTCCTATTCTCTTTTCTATCGTCTTATTCTTTGGGGTGCTGATTAGTGCAGAGGGTGACGACAGCGGTGGAAATTATTCATCTTCTATTGGTGGTATGAACCTATCCGCAGAAGTCTTGAAACATCAGCCAATGGTGGAAAAATACGCAAAGGAAAACGGTATTTCCGAGTATGTGAATGTGCTTCTTGCAATCATTCAAGTAGAAAGTGGTGGTACAGCCGAGGACGTTATGCAAAGTTCAGAAAGTTTAGGGCTACCACCTAACTCATTAGATACAGAAAGTTCCATTAAGCAGGGGTGTAAATATTTTGCGTCCCTGCTTTCTTCCTGTGAAGCACAAGGGATAAAGGACTTGAATGTAGCGATACAGTCCTATAACTATGGTGGTGGCTATGTTGGGTATGTGGCAGGAAAAGGAAAGAAACACACCTTTACCCTTGCCGAAAATTTCGCCAGAGAAAAGTCTGGTGGTACTAAAGTAACTTACACCAACCCGATAACCGTTGTGAAAAATGGAGGCTGGCGATATGGCTATGGAAATATGTTCTATGTGGAGCTTGTTAATCAATATCTGACCGTTACCCACTTTGACAATGCAACGGTACAAAAGATTATGAACGAAGCCCTAAAATATCAAGGCTGGAAATATGTTTACGGTGGTAGCAATCCAAACACTTCCTTTGATTGTTCGGGACTAACACAATGGTGCTTTGGAAAAGCTGGTATCTCTTTACCGAGAACTGCACAAGCACAGTATGACGCAACACAACATATCCCACTATCGCAGGCAAAGGCTGGTGATTTGGTATTTTTTCATTCCACTTACAATGCAGGAAGTTATGTAACACACGTCGGTATCTATGTAGGAAACAATCAAATGTATCATGCAGGCGACCCTATCGGATATGCCGACTTAACCAGCAGTTATTGGCAGGCACACTTAATCGGTGCAGGCAGAATAAAACAATAGAAAGTGAGGACTTGAAATTTATGTTTAAGAAGAAAGAGAAACAGAATACACCCGTGAAAGAAAAAAAGGTGCGTACCATGAAAGTAGGCACACATAAGAAATCAGTAATCGCCCTTTGGGTTGTGCTTATCGCAAGTGTTAGTTTTGGGGTATATAAGAATTTTACCGCTATTGATATGCACACGGTACATGAAAAGGAAACCATACAGCTACGCCTTGATGATACCAACGGCATAGAGAACTTTGTAAAGAACTTTGCGAAGTCTTATTACACTTGGAATAACAGCAAGGAAGCGATTGAAGCTCGTACCGCTTCTATCAATGGGTATTTGACAAAGAAATTGCAGGCGTTAAATGTTGATACTATAAGAACGGATATACCGACCAGCTCTGCCGTCCTTGATGTGTTAATCTGGGACGTGGCACAGTCTGGAACGGACGAATTTATCGCTACCTACGAAGTAGATCAGCAGATAAAAGAGGGAGAACAGACAACCAATGTCAAAGCAACCTATACCGTCAAAGTCCATGTCGATAAAAACGGCGATATGGTAATTGTGCAGAACCCTACTCTTGCCCCAGATATGAAAACATCTGATTATGAACCTAAAATGCAGGAAGCAGACAACAGCGTGGACGCTGATACTGTCAATGACGCTACGGCATTTCTGGAAACATTTTTTAAGCTGTACCCTACGGCAACGGATAAGGAGCTTGCCTATTATGTGGCTGGAAATGTCCTTAAACCAATCGGCAGGGACTATCTCTATTCAGAACTCATCAATCCAATCTTTACAGCCGACGGGGACAATGTGAAAGTTAGGCTAGCTGTAAAATTCATTGATAATCAGACAAAGGCAATGCAGGTTTCGCAGTTTGAATTGACATTACATAGGGATAGCAACTGGAAGATTGTAGGATAACATGGAAATGGGCTTGTATCATAATTATAGTGTGCAAGCCCTTTTCATATTGAAGTATCAATAATCAATAATTATAATTAGGTACATGAATGGAGGGATAAAATGTTCAAAATTGGTGAGTTTTCAAAATTGACACAAGTTTCTACTCGTATGTTGCGTTATTATGATGAAATGGGGTTGCTAAAACCTGCGAAAATCGATTCATTGACTGGTTATCGTATGTATTCAGCAGAACAAATCTCAACTTTAAATAGAATTATATATTTACGTGATAGTGGCTTCAACGTCGCTGAAATTGCATTATCTCTCGATTACAGTAATAATAACATTATAGAACAGCTTGATAAAAAGTCTGTTGAAATTATGGATAATATACAAAAAGAACAAGAAAAATTGAAGAAAATTGAGATTGCAAAAAAAGAATTGTTACATGGTAAAAGTGAATTGTATTTTAACATAACCATAAAAGAGATACCGAGTTATTGCGTTTTATCTTTGAGAAAAGAAATACCAAATTATTATTATGAGGGCGAACTCTGGAAAGAACTTTCTGCTTTTGCTAAAGAAAATAAAATAAATATTTCTGATGAAACATTCTCAATATATCACAATGAGGAATATAAAGAAAAAGACATTGATGTAGAATTATGTGCCATTGTAAATGAAATAGGAAAAGGAGCTGGTAATTTTAAGTTTCGTTTTACTGAACCAGTTTCTATGATGGCTTGTACTATGGTATATGGAGATTTTTCTAATATTTCTTATGCTTATCGTTCATTTGCTAAATGGCTTCAAGAAAACAGTCAATATAAGATGAAAGGTTCAAGCCGTCAAATAGTTCATCGCGGACCATGGAATGAGAAAAATCCAAAGAACTATCTAACTGAACTCCAAATCCCTTTAGAAAATCTCTTGTAAAAAATGATATTCTGCCTTGACTTTAACACGGTGTTAAGGTTTATCGTTTATTTATCAAGAAGAAAAAGTCCAGCTAAGAAATGTCAAGGGGTGATCTGAAAAAAAGTTGAAAAATGTTTAATCGGTAATGCTTCCTGAAAAAAGGGTAACTTTAACAAGCCCACATATGTGGAAAAAT
>JAETSI010000086.1 GCA_021769725.1 Oscillospiraceae bacterium
TTGTATTCTTTTTCGTACTTTTTATTACTTGACATCTTTCTACACTCCTTCTTTTTTTATTCTATTCTTTCGGGTGTTTGTTGTCAAGTTTTATTATACAATATCAGAATGAGCTGTCCTGCCTTTAGCTCCTCCGGCAAAAAAGAGCTTGTCAGCGTTGACGCTTGTAACATAGCGTTTTTCGCCGTCTTTCTCGTATGTATTGATACGCAGACTGCCATGAACTGCGATCATCTGTCCTTTGACAAAATTGCGGCTTATAAATTCCGCTGTGCTTCTCCATGATGTTACCGGAACAAAGTCAACCTTTGTTTCCGCATCCTTGCGGTGATCTCTTTCAACCGCTACAGTAACGTTGCAGTATGGTATTCCGTCAGCCGTCTGTCTGAGTTCAGGATCGGCAGTAAGTCTGCCCATTATAACTACATAATTCATCATATTTATGACCTCTTTTCTTATTTTTAGCATTATATTGCTATTAGATTTTTGCGAATATGCATTCGATTTTGGTTAATTCATGTAATGATTTTTATACCCTTTTCCGAAAAATATCTTCTCCTTTCCGGGTGATTCATTTTAACTTCCTCACGGCTCAGTTCTATAAGTTCGGCTAAATCCTCTTTGTCGCTGATGCTGATCTCATAGAACGGTCTGCGCCATTCCTTACCGCAGCTATCGCAGTAAATAGCTCCAAAAGTCTGAACCGGTTCGGAAGAGCATTCATCAGCTACCCTGTCAGAAAACTCATCCCACCCATCGTCTGTGAATATCATCTTTTTTATGAAAGTCATGGTATATACCGTATTCACGATCAGATCTCCGCCGCATTTCGGGCAATGTAATATGTTCATAGTTGATCCTTTCCGTGTGTCATCGTGACACACTCTTATTCTTGTGCAGCTTCAAGGCTGTTGATAACATCGTCAAGACTATCCCTCATATCACTAAAGGTGTCATAAAGCTTCCTCCAGATTGTCGGCAGCAGCTTCGCTCTCCCCGTTCCTTATATTCTCAATGTCTCCGAGAATGTCGCTCAGATCTTCGGTAAGCTCAGTCAGTCTCATTAATACTCTGGATATTTCTTTTCGGCGTACTGCGTTCATAATTGTTCTCCTTTCTGGATGTGTCATCATGACACACTTTTTTTGACAAACTTATTATATCATACTGTGCACAGTATGTCAATACCTTTTTTCAAAAAATTTCATAACAAAAATTTAATGATATTTTTGTGCAATTTGCATACTGTACACATTAATGATTATAGTGTATAATATGAATATCCAATGTTGAAAGGTGAAATGTTTATGGATGAAAAAAAAGAGCCAAAATATATACGAGGAAAATACTCGCAAGGTCAGAAGGAAGCAACTGCTAAGTACAATGCAAAGGCATACGATGAAATCAAAGTTCGTGTAAAAAAAGGCAACAAGGATGGCTTAAAAGAAATCGCTGCAATGTTTAATATGTCTTTAAACAATTTTATATTGAACGCCATAGATTCTTACATCGACGAGCTCGAAAAACAAGTTCAGGAATCGACTGAATCAAGCAATAATTATCCGGAGGAATAAAAATGAAAATATACACGATAATCGGAGGAGTAAACGGGGTTGGAAAGAGCAGTCTTTCCGGAGTTCTCTCCACTGAAATAAGCGATCTTGGAATTATTATTGACGCCGATAAAATAACATCAGAATACAGCGGCGATAGAATAAAAGGCGGAAAAATCGCTATAGAACTTATTAATGATTGCTTAAAAAAGGGTATTAATTTTACTCAGGAAACCACCCTGTCCGGGGTCAGAACTATAAAGACAATTCATAAAGCTCGTGAACTTAATTATTTTATTCGCCTTTATTATGTCGGAGTAAATTCTTCCGAAGAAAGTATAAAACGAATAAAAAATCGTGTTGAAAAAGGAGGTCATAATATTCCATCCCATAATGTCGAACGAAGATACAGTAAACGATTTGAAGATTTGTTGAAAATCCTGCCTTACTGCAATGAAGCAAAATTTTATGATAATGAAAACGGCTTTGCAGAAAAAGCTGAATACAAAAATGGAATCCTGATTACAAAGGGCGAAAATACTCCGCAGTGGCTCAAGGAACTTGATGCGTTTATGAAGAAAGTCAGGTGATAATAATGAACATAATTAAATACCCATGTGAGGAAGCGGTAAACAGTGCGATTTCAACAGACGAACCGCTTTTAGCCGTAATATCGTTTGACGGAAAGACAGCCATTATAAGTCAGATTGACGAAGCTGTGGAACATCATATTCTGCTTATGAAAAACGGTTTTAAAGATACAGATATTGATAAATTTTTCCGTATAGTTTTCGATCAGAGCGGAGCTGACTGGACGTTTATCTGTCCGCCCGATTACAAAAATATTCCTTATAAAAGCAAACGAATCGAAGCTTTTTATAAAGACGGATTTTCAGTAATTTCTGACTTTCTCCACTCTATCGGATATATTGTCGGAATCAATATTCCAAAACGTTACCGCCGTCATTTTGACGTTATGAACAGCGATAATACAATCGAATAAAACTCATCCAAAGGATACCGCCAACAAGCAGCGGTATCCTTAATTTTTTAGTGTGAAATATCATGATTTTTCCGCTGCTTATCAAGATATTCTCCTATAGATTTCCGTGCATTTTCCAATTCAGACAGCTCACTTTTGAGCGAATTATAATCCTTATTTTTCTGGTTGCGCTCGTCGATCAGACTGTAAAATTTCCGCTGCGCCGATTCGAGCTGTGGAATCTTTCCGTCAGGGTAAAGTTCCTTCAATTTTCTCAAAGCGCCTTCATATTTTGTGATCTCCTTGAAATGCTCACTGCGGAATTTTTCCTTGGCTCGGACCTCCTTGTACTGAGCGTAAAGCGGCTTATACTCACGATAAGTTTCAAGCAGTTTAATCAGCTCCGATCTGCTGTTGATCTCGTCCTGCAAATCGTTCAGCCGCTCGGCAAGCTCCAGACGTTCACCGTGAAGATTTAGAAGCTTTTCTTCAAGTTCTTCAACGCTCGATACTCCCTTCTCCGTGAGAAGATTTATGATCTTTGAAGCCTCCTGCATATTTCGGATGATCGCCCAGCGTTCCAGTCCCTTTGAATTTTGGAACTTGTTTTCATCCGTATCAATAATTCCAGTCCGGCGAGTTTTCAGCGAACCATTTTTAAGAGCATTGTATCGCTCAATACGCTTGACGATCTGCTCCTTTACGTAATACCAACCAAGAACTTTTTGCTTGCAGCAAGTAAAATTTGTACGCTCCGGAACTTTAAACGCAAGATATTTTCGGTCACGATATTCATATCCCATAGACTGCATATTACTGAGAAATTCTTCGTAATTTGCAGATCGCTTGACCGCTGAATCTATGTCAGATCTTAGACTTGATTTCCATGACTTTCCCAGTTTATCCTGTTGCCATTCGTAGTAGCATTTTCCTGTGCCACGTTCAGGATTTTCTATAACGCTTAGACCGTGTTCTTCGCAGAGTTCATCGCTTATCCGACGAAGATTTTCATAAGAATTTGCACCACGATTTTCAAGAGTTTCAAAAGTTCTGTGGTCGTTAAGACTGACATTGTTAAAAATTATATGATTGTGAATATGCTCACGATCAACATGAGTTGCGATAACGTATTGGTAATTGCCTTTCAGAAATTTATCGCAAAGCTCTCTGCCAATCCGATGAGCTTCTTCCGGAGAAACTTCTCCCGGCTTAAAACTCTGAACCATATGCTTTGCCAAAGTTTTTGCTCTGCCTGTACCTTTCAGAAATTCATCTTCAAAATCAAGAGACGCACAGTGCAGACTGCACTCGTATGTGGAACACAGTTCATAGTCGTTGGTCTTAGCCGGATTGATGATATAGTCTATAGCGAGATTGAGCGTAGTTTCAATCGAATGGATTTCAGTTCTCGCCATATTTCTCTCTCCATTCTTTTAATATCTTCAATGTCCTCATCATAAACATTTCCTGTCGCATTTGCTCTTTTGGCGATCTGATTTGCGCTTGATGCAAAACGTCCGACGTTGGCTGACAAAATTTTTATATCGTCCAGTTCAATGTTGATAACCTGTCCGGCAATCGCCATTGACCGAAGATACTGAGTTAGATTTTTTCTGCCTGAAATTTTTGCCTTCTCAACAATAAAATCGTACTCCTTCTTATCGACTCGAAAGTTGATTTGTACATTACGTTTGCGATTTTCTTCCATGAAATTATTTTCCTTTCTTTTTTCGGCTCTGCCGATTTTTTACGGACTATGTCCGGTTCTGAAATTCGTCAGAATTTCGTAAAGGAGTTTGAGGAAATCTGTTCCTCAACAAGCATCGTATTCGGTAGCAAAAATCCTTTTTGGCTATCCGAATGCAATGCTTGCTACTTTGTAAAATGCCGATTCCGGCATTTTATGAATTTCGGCTGCGCCGAATTTTTCCGGACTGTGTCCGGTTCTGAAATTCGTCAGAATTTCTTTAAGGAAGTTTGAAAAAATCCTTCAATAAATTTGAAAATACTTTCTCAAAAAAATGCCCTCTATATAAATAGCCAAAATTTCAGGCGTTTTTGGTCACGAAAATAAAAAAATCCGCAAAATCAATAAATTGACTTTGCGGATTCCGCTGTTAGTATGTGCAGTTTTTACAACTGATTTATTATTCAACCGTTTCTATGTAATAACAATTCTTCAAGCAAAAATTTTTGCAGCCCCAAAAGGTTGAGTTATGCAATTGGCTTGTACGTTTTTCAAGGTGTCCTCCGCATACAGGACAAATATACTGTATGGGATGTCCCTCTGAGTAACCTGTTAAAAAGTCTGCGATACTTTGCATTTTTTCCGGAGTGAGTTTTTTCAGCTTCTCTTTATTCTCAAGTATGGAAGAAATATGTGAAACTATCTGTCTTACATAAATAATTTTCGATGCCGTTTCTTGTGACGCTTCGGAACGATCTACTACGCTTTCCTCGTTCGCCCAGACAACTATATTCTGAAATCTTTCATTCAGTTTCAAAGTTATATCAGCCAAAATTTTTTTCAGATATTCGATATGCTCCTGATTCTGAGCTATAGGATCTGATTCTCTTTTCTGATAGCCGACATTTATAAATTCACCATGATTATCAAGCTTGTAATTGCCGCTTCTCCATTTTGAATCTATGACAAAAAAATATGTTTCCGTTATCACTAAAAAATCAATCTGAGTTGATATATCTCCGTATTTAAAACTATAATCCTGAATTATAAGCATTGGAAATGGAACTCGCCGCAAAGCTGCTAACGTTAAGCTTTCACCTTTTTCAGCTTTAGTATAATTACTCAGCATTCTTTTTGCTTTTTCATGGTCGGGATTCTTCTGACAAAAACGTTCAAGACTTTCCTTGATCCTTATTGTTCTTGAACGAATATTTTGATTTATTACTACTGGAGTTTGCGGCAGATTGGTTTTACTCTTTTTGCGACTTAATAAAAACATATATTTCCCCCTTGACAAATTTTTCTAACCATAATAAAATAATATAGAAAAATTCCTTTCATGCCAAAGCATAAAAGGAATTCCCCAAAACTTAAACTAAAATTGAATACCTCTACATATCGAAAATAAATCACCACAATCATTTTCGGTACGGACATTTCTGTGCAGTCGTTTAATCCGTTATCAAGAAACGTACTTGGTTTGGACTCAGCCGACGCAAAGCAGTGAGGAATTTAACTTTTTTGAAAAGCACTATAAAATTTTTATAGTGCTTTTCGGATTGCCATGTTGCAACAAAATAGATGACATCTGTAACTGTTATTATTTTAGCATATTCGTTATAATTTGTCAAGAGTTTTTCAATAATTAATTGAAAAAATTTTTATTTCTGAATTTTCTCTATCTTACAAGTATGACCTTTCTGATTGTCATAGTTGATTCCTACAAGGAGCATCTCCCCCGAATATTCCGAAACCTTATGAAGATAATCGTTATCTTTTATTTGCTGTATCGCTTCTTCTGCGGAATGACCTTTTTTAAGTTCAACTATCATCGCAGGCAGATTTCGTCCGTTTCTCGGAATAAAAACAAGATCAGCAAATCCGTTTCCCGTTGCAAGTTCACGATGGATTATATAATCTTTCCGTGCAGAATAATACGCAATAGAAAGTACGCAGGCAAGTGAATTTTCATCGTTATATTTCAGTATTGAAACATTCTCTTTGTGGCTGTCTGAAATTAACTTTGCGACTGTTTCCGAATCGCCTCTAAACGTAGCATTTAGTAGCTCATCTGAAACTTTCAGCGATTTGGAAATCTCTGACCAATCAGTGATTTTTATTGTACTTACAAACTGCTCAGAAACCTCATAATTTGGAATAGATACTTCATTTGTTTCAGAATTGAATGTTAGATATCCAAGATGAACTAAAAGAGTCAACACGTCATCCTGCGAATTGAATGTTACCATGTCATTAGTAAATGTTGAGGAGTCTATCACTTTCTTTTCGTCTGCAAGCAGCCTTACTATAGTATCTCTGAGACCGTCATCATTTCTGCAAATAAATTCTTCCAGAGCTTCATAGGTTTCGGTTGAAGTCCAGTAATTTCGGATATTTCCTCTGTTCATTGCTTCAACTACTGACTTAGGATTATATATCGCAGTTCCGTCAACATTGTATCCATCGTACCAGCGTTTAATTTCACTGTAGTCTTTTTCGTACTTATTGCAAAGATCGTTTACTTCGTTTTCCGTAAATCCTGTAAATTCTTCCAAAGGAGCTGCATCTGTCATAGCTATCTCTGTAAACATATTAAGAGCAGAATGCTTTCCATATTTTTTAATCGGCAGAATTCCTGTCATATACGCAAGTGCAAGATAACTTTTATTTTTGAGAATATCTCTAAGAAAATCAAGATATTTTTTCTGAGCTTCTTTGTCATCTTTAAGTTCACGGAATACGCAGTCCCATTCATCTATTATGAATATAAACGGAATATGCTTAGCTGCAAATATATCTTCCATAACTGACATAAGATTATTCCAATCGAAACAATCGACATCGCCAAACTGTTGCTTTAATTCATGTATTAAGCGTCGGCAAAGATAATCCAATCCTTCTTGAACAGTTTTATCTTCATTTATAAAATTAACCATATTAATATGAATCACATTATATTTATTCAGATGCTTTTCAAAAGATGGGTCAGCCGCAATCTTATAACTGCTGAACATTTCTTTTGAATCACAGCCTCTGCTGTAATATGCTACGAGCATATTTGCTGCCATTGATTTGCCAAAACGTCTTGGGCGGCTGACACAAACATTCTGCTGTTCAGTATTTATGACTTTGTTGGTGTATTTTATAAGTTCTGTTTTATCAACATAAATCTCTGAATTTAATGATCTTTGAAAATCAATATTATCCGGGTTCAAATAAATTCCCATAGTTGAATCTCCTTTCTCAGCGTTATACTTGATACATCTCAGAACTGTTCTTCAATATATAATTTATTATTTCTATTAAGAATCTCTATTGCCTTATCAACATCAGCATCAGACAAAGAACGTTCCCATTCTTCAAACCCTTCTTCTGATTCATGTCTGACTCTTGTGATAACCAAAAACGGCGCAAGCCACTTCCACATATAGAAATCGTCATCATCAATAATGCAGAAATTTTCTACATCTTCCTTATCGGCAAGCCATTTCCTTATCTCATAAGGACGGCTTACAGGACCTGATCTTTCAGTATAATCCGTTCTTCCGGAAACTTTCAAGCCATATTTCTCAAAGTGGTTGTAAAGATCAAGTATCTTTTTATTATCTGTCTGATAATCATTTTCAACGAATTTCCAATAATTAATTCTCCACGAAGAAGTAAGAATTATTATCGCACCTGTTGCATCAACTATCATCTTTAATCGCTTAAAGCATTCATCCTGAAATTCTGCATTATAATAATCGTCTTTCAGTACTCCGTCTATGTCGAGAAATATCACTTTCATGCCGCCGCTCCTTAAATATTTTTACACTTTTATTATATCATACCCTGCCATAAAAATCAACAGTTTTACAAAACAAAATCACTTGTTATGCCAAATTTCTTTTCCTCAACATCAATGTAATCCTTAACAAGCTGTTCAGCTTCGTCAATGCTATTTTCAAGTAGTTCATATCCCACCGCAGCATTAAAAACATCTACAGGAGTTTCGCTATCATGAGTGAATATTTCAATTATAAAACCGTCACACTCTATAGTTCTCCCCTGCCTGTCCTGACGTGGAATTTTCGCCTCAGTCAGACGTATTTCAAAATTCTTGTAATTCATATATTTCCCCTCTCATTCAAGTGACATCTGAAGTTCATTTTCCATAAATTCTTCGGATTCACAAAGTTCCGCCTGCTGATATTCAACAGATCTGACAAACGCATCGTGGAGATATTTCGTGTCCATTCCGTTGTCCTCGTAGCCCTTTTTTATCCCGTTGTAATACTGCGCAGTCGGCGGAGCAACGCCCTTATAATTCATCAGATATGCCATTCCCTCACGCATTTTTCCGTTGATTTCCATTTCAAAAATTTCCTTGCGGTAAAGCCTTGGAAAACATTGCGATAGGTAAGGTTTTGAAGTAATCTCCGCCTTTTCCCCCGCTTAGCACCGTGCATGCGACTTTCACCGCACACGGCGCCCCATCGGTATTACAAATTCGTTAGATTAGTA